>NZ_JAHKPM010000002.1 GCF_018860525.1 Vibrio hepatarius | reverse complement strand
ATTCGGCGGCGGCCAACAATGATGGCAGTTATACCATTGCTGGTAATGCGACCGATATTCAGGTGTCGGTTCAAACTCAAGACGACAGTATTTTTGAAGGGTCAGAAACCTTCACATTAAGCGCCAATGCCAGCGCAACGGTGGGCGGTGACAGTTTTAATCTAACTGATTCAGGTACCGGTACTATTACCGACGATTCGGATCGCCCTCAGGTATCCATTGTTGGTGGTGGTGATGTGGCCGAAGGTGATACCGCGAATTTTACTGTCCAGCTCTCCAATACGGCCACTTCCGCGGTGTCTTTCGTCTTAGCGTTGAATGCTGGTGATACCTCATCGCAAGATTTGTCTGCTTATCAATATCAAACCACGGATGGGACTTGGCAGGATGTCCCTGACTCTGGCGAGATTGTTGTTCCGGCGGGCTCTGATTCTGTGAATGTAAAAGTGGTTACCGAGCAAGACAGTGTCTATGAAGGTGATGAAAGCTTCAGCCTGTCGGTCAGCGCTGGTAACGGGACGGTATTAGCGCCAACCTCGACCAGTGCTAGTGCAACGATTTTAGATTTTGCTGATAATCCACCTCAAGCGGAAGACTTTACTGTCACATTGGATCCAAGCGGCAATGCAGGCATCTTCTTTAACAGCAATGATGCTGCTCAAGATCATATCTCTGATAGTGAAGACGACTCAACTCATACCCCATTGGGTGTGGTGATCACTGAGCTGCCTCAGTCAGGACAGCTTTATTATGATAATCAGCTTATAAATACGGGCGATCTCACCACATTTTCGGCCAATGGCGAAGTGATTCATCAAGGGACGGTCTTCGCTGATCCTAATCTCATTCGATACGCTAATGACACTGAGTCTACAGGATTTGTACTCGGCGTTAAGCAAGCGCCTGAAGGTATGGATGGGGCAACCAGCCAGAGCGACTTCCTCAATTGGGGTGAGCCCGTTCAAGGCAATAGTGCCCAGCGTGTTATGCAATTTGAAAATGGTGATACGATCACCATCACCTCATCGGGTCAGTCGTTTACTCAATACTTTGGTGACGCTAACCACATAGGTTATGGACTGGGTGTGGGTAATGATGGTGGTATACAGCAAGGTGAGACCATCACCCTCGATTTCAGTGACCGACCATCCACTTCGGTTGAAGTGGGCTTGGATGGGTTGGGAGGCTGGTTTGAAGAAGGACATAATAAAGAAACGGCAGCAGTCATACAGGCGAGACTTGACGATGGCTCTCTTATTGAAGTCCCTGTGACTAAAGAGACGTCGGGTAATTCAAACTTATTCCATATTGCGACAATTGATGCTCCGGAAGGACGGCAAATCGATGCACTGATAGTGACAACCGATGGACCTGGAAATTGGGAGCTGCGCTATTTGGAGGCGTCGTCTAACGATACGTTCGAGTATCGTGCCGTTGATAGTGACAATAATTACAGCGATGAGAACAGCGTCACCTTGGTTGAGAGTAACGATGCCCCTGTCGCAACGGATGATCCTGTGGCGTTTGATGTGGCATTAGGGACATTCAATTTGGACTCATGGTCTCATGACGGGGTTAGCGTCAGTGCCAGTTACCAAGGTCAAGATAAGTCGATTACGCAAAGTGGTGTAAAACGCGGTGTGTCAGGCGATGAAAATGGTGGTCCAGGTGCTCAAATCCAATACAATCGAGAGGAGGGTGAGTCAGAGCAGTTAAAAGTCTCGCTCGATAAACCCGCCACAGAATTCAGTTTTGCGATCTCGAACTTGTATAAAGATGAAGGTGGTAGTGGTAACCATGAGCAGGGTAAATGGGTCGCTTATTTAGGCGATAACCCAGTGGCCAGCGGAACCTTTGTGGCGAATGAAAGCAATAATCGAGGCTCTTACCATTTCGATGAGCAGGACTTAGGCGGGGTTGCTTTTGATAGTGTTGTCTTTGAGGCGATAGATTTTACTCATATTCCCGCTCGCGGCAGTGATGCTTCAGATTATTTCTTAACGGGTTTTAAAGCGTCAGGTGAGGGGGCTTATGCTGCTAATCAAGGCGATGTTGTTGAGATACCGTTGACAGCGCTATTGGGTAATGATGTCGACCCTAATGGTGATAATATTCGTATTACCCATTTGTCAGAAGTCAACCATGCGGATGCACGGATTGAAAACGGCATTGTGTATATAGATTTAGACGATGACTTTGTTGGCGATACAAGCTTTGATTATGTGATTACTGATGATAAAGGCGGGTACGCCGAGGCGACGGTTTCGATGGTGGTCAATCCATTGCCCCAAGATGTGGCGGTCAATTCCATCTCGATGTTTGAAGACTCGGTCATTGAAGGGGAAGATCTTGTTTATCAGGTGAGCTTAGACGAGGGTGTGCTGCAAGAAACGCGATACAGTGTGACGTTTGGTCAACCTGGATCTGACAGTGCAGATAATACGGATGTTGATTTGAGCAACGTGATGTTCACTCATGGTGTCACCTATGATGCGGCGGCTCAACAGGTGGTGGTTCCGGTTGGTGTTAATGCTTTCTCTGTAGTGATCCCTACGGTACTTGATGGTACGTATGAACACACCGAAGCGTACACATTGACACTTGGTGGGCAGCAAGCGACCGGTACGATTGAAAATGCGGATATCCCACAGGTATCTGTCTCAGAAGGAGGCAGTATTAGTGAAGGCTCTGCGGCAGAGTTTACGGTTTCATTAAGTAAAAATACAGCGGAAGCGGTCACAGTGAATGTGTCCTTGGCTCATTTGGATACCGATAGCGCGGATATCAGTGTGATGGAAGCGGCTTATCAAAATGGTGAAAGTTGGCAAGCCATATCGATTGCCCCCAATGGCGATGTTATTCTGCCCGCAGGAGTGACTCAGGTTCGCGTAACCGTCCAAACAATGGATGATAACGCACAGCCGGTATATGAAGGGCCAGAGCGATTCGAACTTACTGTGACGGGTGTGGATGGCGCCGAAGGCTCAGCCTCAAGTATTTCGACGATAGTTGATGATGGCAGTGTTGGCTCAGATGATGATCGCCCAATTATTGAAAGTGTCAGTGATGTAACTGTCGCTGAAGGTAATGATGCTATCTTTAATGTCACTTTGTCTAGTGAAAGTAACACAGATACACATGTTATATTAGAGCTAAAAGAAAGAAAGGCCTCATCACCTGAGGATTATGATGGTCGTCTCGTTACTGTAACCTACGGTGATCCACAGCAAGCCCAAACACTCCCTATTCTCAACGGATTGTTTGAGTTTGATTTACCTGCGGGTGAAACGGATTTCTCAGTGGCTGTTAAAACTGTCGATGATGAAGTTTCAGAGAATAACGAGACGTTTTTACTTGTTGCGAAAACGGATTATCAATCAAATCAAGTAAGTGCCAAAGCAACAATTGAGGACAACGAAAAACCAGTAATTGATTTAGATGGTAGCCAATATCAAATTGAATTTGTCAGTGAAGATGCTGGCTATCGAAATGTATTTGGCTATTACGTTTACGATCCTGACTCAGAGACACAACAACTCCAAATTTTAATGTCAGATTCTCATGACTCTCGCCAAAGTAGTTTTGAACCAGTCCTTGTTACCCTAGGTAGCTTAGATAACGTTGAATATTTCCTCATTGCCGATGGAGCGGGCTTGGTTGATAGCGTAACGCTAGGGGCAAGTTTTGAGGTTGATACTGATGGCAGGTTGATTATCAACGGCAATATTCAACCTAATACCAAGGTATTGCTAAGCCATGATGAAGCGTCACTAATGAGAACGTCTGTGAACGATAATGGCGATACCATCATCAATTTTGATGACCAAGTCGATCACGCACATGATGACAATGATTATGACGATCTTGTTATCAAAATTGCCAAGCAAGATACCAACATTGACTATAGTACTGATTTTGTTGAGGGGGATGGAGCAGTTTCTATTGTGGATACTGATGCTGATATCTTCGATGATAAAGACTCGATTCAGTCTATGCACGTTTTATTAAATAAAGTTTATGAGGGTGACCAACTTACGTGGTCAGCTATGTCTGGTTTCAGTGTAAATCAAACTAATACTGCAACAGGGTTGAGTTTACTCATTACTAGTAATGTTTCCGGTGGCGTTTCTGCCGCAGAGTTTGAGGCTTTCCTTGAAGGGATTAAATATGAAAATATTAGCGAAAACCCTGATGAAACAGTGCGAGAAATAGATGTTTATGTGACAGACTCATATGGTCAAAGTTCAGAGACTGCAACAACGACTATTACTGTTAGTAAAGTCGCTGATTTAATAGTAGAGCAGAATTCTGTTGGTATAGAAGATGGCGATATTACACTAAATGTTACGGTTCCGCAGGGTAGCTCGGTAACTGGCGTTGTACTCAATAACTTACCACAGGGTGTAGTTTTAAAGTCAGGTAATGATCTTGTCCCTATTAACAATGGAGAGGCAAGATTAACTTCGCAGCAGTTGTCACAACTCACTATAACACCACCCAATGACAGTGATGATAACTTCATAGTTAATGTGAATGGATACACTTCTTCCAATGAACTTATAGAAGAACATACAATAAATGTTCAAGTTGATGCGGTTACAGACATACCAACTATTACTGTATCCGACGCGGAAGTCATCTCACAGCAAGATTTTGATTCTATCGAATTGGGTAATAGTTCATGGCGTGGGAATGTTACGTCTAGCGAGTTGACCCAAGCTGATGGTGTTGAAGGTACATGGGGTACTGATAATAGCAATAATTACAATGAAGTTGGTAAAGAAACGGTTTACCGCGGTGGTGTTTTAGATAAGACTAATCATATATACGAGCTAGAAGGGCGTAATGGCGATGACCAAGTGTTTACTCAGTTTAACGCTGAGGCTGGGCAATTTTATACGCTCTCATTTGATGTTGTTGCTCGTAGGGTCAATGACTCACCAATGACAGTTTTCCTTGAAGATGAGAGTGGTCATCGTGAAGTACTGTTTGAATACACCGACCAACAAAGTATTAATTGGCAAACCGAGAACATAAATTTCCAAACATCGTCTGACGGCGACTATAAAGTTGTTTTTGAGTCAGAGACCTCTTCAAATAGTTATGGTGCATTACTAGATGATATTAGGCTAGAAAAAGCAGATAACATTGGATTTGAAAATAGCTATATACCTCTGAGCGATATTTTAGTCAGTTTAAGTGATAGTGATGGTTCAGAAACGCTTTCTCTTATTTTAAACGGGCTGCCTGAAGATACGATAATTCGTGATGGCAATGGCAACTCTATGACTGTTGTAGCCACAGTTGATGGGAAAAACAGTACTGACCTTTCAGCATGGAGTGATGATCTAACTGAGCTAGAAGTGTATGTATCTAATGATGGAGTTTACCCGCTCGAATTTATTGTCTCGGCTCAGGATAATGTACCCGCAAATACAGAGTCGGTAAGTAAAGTAGTTAATCTTACGGTATTACCTTCATTTATAACTTATGAGTTTGAGTCAGGATCTCATGGTAATGATGTTATTACCGGTAATGATGATCATGAAGTCATTGTTGGTGATGTTCAGGGTATTCAGATTATCGCAGGCCAAGACTATAATATTGCGTTTGTGCTCGATACCTCTGGCAGTATGCGAAATACAGTTGGTCAAGCAAAATCTGAAATACTAGAGGTATTCGATCAATTACACAGTACAGTCAATTCTGGCCCTAACGCAGGCAAGGTAAATATACTCCTAACTGAGTTTTCAACAAGCACAGGTGTAATTATATCGGTTGATTTGAATTCGCCAACTGCACGTGAAGACTTCGTTGCTCAACTAAGTGATATTGAAGATTCAGGTAGCGGTTTCACAAACTATGAAGCGAGCTTTGATGCGACTATTGAGTGGTTCGATGCAAGCACCAATAGTCAGGCTGAGAACATCACCTATTTTATCACCGATGGAAACCCTAACTATATTCAAAGGAGTAAAATTGGTGAAAGTCAATTTGATGAGCTTGTTTTAGACTTTGATACGTCAACTAAAAATTTAGTAACACTAGAAGATATATTACCTCCTGATTATATTCTTGGATCATCTGTAACTTACAAAGGGCAAGAAATCATTTCTGATACAGGAATGGTTAAGTCTCCTTTGACAGGTGCTGGTTTAGGTAATATTACCAATTCAAACGGCCTTAGATACAGTGATAGTAATTCAATAACTATTCAGACCCGCCATATGTACCAATTATTGGCACTGGTTTCTTCGATTGAAGCAATCGGTATCGGTAATGGAATAAATGCTGCGACTCTATCGCAGTACGATACGGATGGTGCAGTAGTATCAAATATAAACGTTGATCAATTAGCGGAGACAGTTCTTGGTCAGGAGATCGCTTTAGAGCAAGGTGAAGATCAGATTCTTGGAGGACATGGTGACGATATATTATTCGGAGATCTTATCAATTTTGATAACATAGATGGACAAGGCGTTTCTGCACTTCAGAAATACGTTGCTGCTGAGACTAGAAGCCCATTAGTAGATGTATCTGCTGAAGAAGTAAGTAATTTTGTTCGACAACATTATACCGAATTTGATGTTTCACGTGATGGAGACCAGAACGATATTCTTTCAGGAGGAAGTGGTAATGATGTTCTCTATGGTCAAGGTGGAAATGATATACTAGACGGTGGTTCTGGAAATGATATTCTTCTCGGAGGAGAAGGCGATGATATTTTGATCGGTGGTCTAGGCAGTGACATATTGTCTGGCGGTGCAGGTCATGACCAATTTGTTTGGCGAGATAATGAACTTGATGGGGGCACGGATGTTATTACAGACTTCCATGTTTCTGAAGATAAAATCGATATCTCTGATCTGCTTACCGCAGGGGAAACGATGGATGACCTTCTTCCTGATATATCAGCCAATGCTATAGATAATAATATTGAGTTGACTATTCATAGAGATAGTGGCCAGTATCAGTCCATTAAGCTGGAGAATGTTGCAGATCAACTCAGTGGTCTTAATATTAATCATGGTAATATAGTCGGTAATGATCTTACGGATCTCCTTAATGAAATAATTGTTATGTAAGCTTAATAAGGGCTGTAAGGCCCTTTACTACCTATCATTTTTAACGTTTTCTGTTATTTTCAAGAGCTGTTAACATGCTTACACCTTAGTTGATAATTTTACAAAATTAATACTTTACGAGTGTTTCCAACCTAGACGAATGATACATACGACTCTACAGTTTATTGATATACATAATCATTAATGAATGATGGTCGATATGAAATTGTTTAGATTCTTAATAACCATGCTATTCCCTTTTTCAACGGTTGCGGCGGAGCTGAATGAGCTGCGTTTTCTTACCGAAGAATACCCGCCATACAATTATACCCAAGATGGAAAAAAAAAGGGTATCTCCATTGATTTGCTTATTGCGGCTGCAAAGTCTCAGGAAATCGATATTAAGTTGGAAGATATTGAGGTCCAGCCATGGGCAAGGGCTTATCGTACTACATTGATTAAATCTGATGCAGTCCTGTTCTCCACCACACGGACAAGGTTACGTGAACATTTATTTAAGTGGGTGGGCCCGCTTAGTAATACACGCATTGTTGCGATGGCGAAAAAATCACGTGGTATTAAAATCCAAGCGGCACTTGATTTTGTTAAATACCGAATTGGGGTGATACGAGATGACGTTGGTGAGCAACTGATGCTTGAACTTGGTGTTCCCAGAGACGGTATGCATGAAGCTACATTACCTGAGGATTTGGCTGACCAACTTGCGAAAGAGCGTATCGATATATGGGCTTATGAAGAAAACGTATCTAAATGGTGGTTAAAGAAAAAAGGCTATAAAACGGATGACTATGAGCCGGTATTCGTCCTTAGCGATGGGGAACTCTATTATGCTTTTAACAAGAAAGTAGATGATAAGTTGATAGAGCAGTTACAGCTTGGTATTGATCAAATGAAGAGTACTAATGGTGAGGCGGGGGTGTCTAAGTACCAAGAAATTATTGATAAATATCGTTGATAGAATTTTTTTTCTTTAAGGAATTGAAATATGCGTTTGCTAGCAATCCTGCTTTGCATAATGTGTTTGCCGTTGTATGCACAAGATAATATGACTCTCATATTACCTTCATAACAAGATGGGGGACACCGATTTTATCACGAGCTATTATATACTGCCTTGGTGAATTCTGGTTACGCTGTCACAATTGATATTCCTAAAGAGCATATACCACAAAAGCGTGCAATAAAAATGGTTGAAAGTGGTCAGCTTTCGTTGATTTGGTTGATTGGTACAGAAGAAAGAAATCAAAAATACATCCCAGTAAAAGTGCCACTTACCGATGGAATGATAGGTAAACGAATTCTACTTATCCCTAGCAGCCTTAAACATAAGTTTAGTGAAATAAACAGCCTAGAGGATTTTCAGAAATCAGGGTTGGTGGCAGGGCTTGGTGTGAATTGGTATGACGTAGATGTGTGGAAAACCAATCAATTGCCGGTTTATTTGGAAGATGGAGAGTGGAGATCTTTGTATTCTAAGTTAACTGCAAATGGTGCGGTTAATTATTTTCCAAGGGGAATGACGGAGATACTTGGAGAAGCAAAGCAAAATCCTCATCTCTCAATCGAGCAGCATTTAATGCTCGTCTACGAAAAAGACTTTTATTTTTATCTTTCTAAATCAGCAGCGAGCTATCATCCTGCTATAGAAAAAGCTCTAAAAGAGGCCCGAAAAACGGGGTTAATGGCTGAACTTATCAAAAAGCATTGGCAGCATACTTTTGAACAAATCAAGCCAGAGCAAAGAGTGACCATAAAACTTAGCTTACCTCAAGCTAGCTCCCACAAATAATGTTGAATTCTTATAAAAACCTGACTTATCCACTAAGTTAGCGTATAAATTCAAGAAGGTACAATATATTTCTCCGACTAGCTAGAGTGATTATAACGGATTATGGAAAGTGTTTTTATTATTGTTGCTTTACTTGTTCTGTTCTTTTTCTTCGTTCAAAAACGTTATGCAAAACAAGATGAGTTAAAAGACAGTCATTTTAAGAAGAAAGGCGCTTTACTCAATATGCAAGAGACTGCGTTTTATAATGCTTTGTTAAGTGCCGTAGGGCAGCATGGTGTTGTGATGTCTAAGGTTAATATGACGAGCGTGTTGGCGCCTATGGAAACCAATAAGAAGCAGTGGTTCATAGCCAATAACCGGATCTCTAAGAGCTATTTCGATTATGTTGTGTGTGATCCTAGAACTTTACAAGTTCGTGTTGCCATAGAGTTAGATGATGGAAGAGAGCTTGATAAAGGTAAGACTGAGCGGCAAAAACTGCTTATGCATGTTTGTAAATCTTCTGGTATTCCACTTATTGGTACTTCAGTCAAGCATAGTTATCAAGTTAGTCGCCTGAGGCGTCTACTCGCCACACATATTGATTTGATTGAGCCAGATAAGGAGGTTCGATTTTGTAAGCGTTGCGGAAGCCCTATGGTGATAAAAACTGCCTCTCAAGGGGAGTTTAAGGGGCGGCGCTTTTTTACCTGCAGTCGGCAGCCTCAATGTACTTATACGGAAAACTACAATGTTATATTTGATGAAGAAGATTTTGTTTAAGAACTATTGGCTAAGGCTTGTTCTTGTTGATAACACACCATAACTTGATTTCGACCATTCTTTTTCGCTTTGTAGAGTTCTTTGTCAGCATTTCTAAGCACACTATCTAGGCCATTAAATAAATCACACTGATAAATACCAATACTTGCTGTTAAAGAAATTGGCTGCTCACTTGTATTAAATTTATAGCTTTCGATAGCGGCCCTAATTTCCTCAGCTTTGATGAGAGCATCATGAATGTCGGTGTTGTGCAATGCAATGCAAAATTCTTCACCGCCAATTCTGTATACTAGGTGCTCGTCACATAATCGGTCGACTAAAGCTGCGGTTTGTATGAGCACTTTATCTCCTACATCATGGCCATACATATCATTGACTTGCTTAAAGTAATCAAGATCTAATACTAAGAGTGATAGAGGTAGTTGCTTACTTTCTTGCCGATAACGTTCAAAATTATGAACTAATGCATGCCTGTTATATACGCTAGTTAAAGCATCACGAGAAGCAAGCTGACCCAGTGAAGCCTCTGAGGTTTTTCTTTTCACTTCTAGTACGTGGCTGGCTAACCAAACACTTAGGTAGGCGGTAGCAAAGTTGAGTGGCAATTCCCATCTTATTTCATCACTCTCCACTATGCACTTATCGATAATCAAACTCAATTGTATGATATAACCGACCATAGTAGCGATCACACCATACCTTTTACCTAAAATAAGGTAAGACAAAACGGGGTAGAGAAAACTCCAGACTAATACTCCATTATCAATGGTATAAACAAAAGTATTAAAAGAAATTAAAGTTATAAAAGAATAAATATAACAGTTTGATAATAGTAGTGAAGTATTACTGTTATAGCTCCTAAATGCTACATAGCAAGAGAAGCAGCAAAAAAAGGACTGTGCTATTGCCACCTGAGGGTAACCATCTAAAAATCCATTGATTGTAATACCTGTAAGGGAAAGAGAGCCTAGTAAAGTACTCAGCCAAAACAAGACTGCACGGCGTACGTGCCTAGAAGGGTTAAATATATCAAGCTCCATTAAATTAGCCTTGTAATAATGTGCATTTATATGAATATCGAATAATAGTATGCTTTTCGTATGGGGAATCAAGCTTGATGTTGAACCAGTATCACACATTTCTAACTCTGTATGACTTTATAACAGTGTTTTTTACGATTTTATGAATATAAGTTATTTTATTCACAGAAGTTTCTTGATTTATCACAGTCATAGATCTAACTCAATTCGATAATGGATTTGTTCTGTATTGGAATTTGCTTCACGTTAATAATAATCTTGATATGTTTCTCTTTTATGCTCGCCTTTAGCTTTGAAGCAATGGTAAGCTTTGGAAAAATTTCACGAAGTAGGTTTACGGAGGATCTAGTGGAGAAAGTGGCAATTTTTGTTGATGTTCAGAATATTTACTATACGACGAGAGATAAATACCAAGCGAACTTTGATTATAACCAGTTCTGGTACATTGCAACTCAAGGGCGAAATGTAGTAGAGGCCAATGCTTATGCTATTTCTTCTCAGGATCCCAAGCAAAGGCAATTTCACCATATTCTCCGTGGTATTGGCTTCAACGTTAAACTGAAACCGTTCATCCAAAGGCGGGATGGTAGTTCTAAAGGTGATTGGGATGTCGGTATTGCACTAGATATTTATGAAGTAGCAAGTCAAGTTGATCGAGTGATACTTTTGTCTGGGGATGGTGACTTTGAAGTCTTAGTGCAAAGGGTACAACAAAGATTTGCTACTAAAGTAGATGTGTTTGCAGTCCCTGGGCTTAGTGCACAATCACTAATTGACGCATGTGACAACTATATCCCTATAGAAAGAGATCTGTTACTCAGAGCAGTCTAGATTAGGGGTGATGGTAGTACTTTCGCAAGTATCTGAAGCTTGAGTTTCAGCCTCAGCACGCTCTGCTTTTGATATATAGCGAGGCTGGTTACTTTTGTGTAACTTAGAATTCCTCTTCTTTTGCTTCGCTTTTAAGATTTGGTTGATTTTTTTCTTACGGTTCATTTCTAACCCCTTTAACTAGTCGAACGGATAATAACAAATCTCGCATTACTGTTCATCTAAAATAAAGTGATTTTAGACATTCAATTGGCGATACAGCTGCCATGATTTTGTGAACCACAAGCATAGTTGATAATTATGCCAATGATAAATATTGTTTCAATTGTATAGTGTTCAAAATATAAAGGGCGTGCGCATTATTTATACAGTATTTTGTCAGTGTTTACGCTACTATTAGGTCACTTCAAACTAAGAACTTTGGCTGAATGGTAGATGAGCCCTTTACAATCCTTATTTATCGTTGAAGATGACGCAAAACTACGTTCAATGCTTGCTGAATATTTCGTAAAGCATGATTTTGATGTCACGACATTCGAAGATGGAAATAGTGCCGTTGATGCTATTGTCGAGCAACAGCCTAAAATCTTATTACTTGACCTTATGTTGCCCGGAACTGATGGCTTGACGATTTGTCGGCAAATAAGATCTAAGTACTTTGGTCAGGTGCTAATATTAACCGCCAGCGATGATGATTTTGATCATGTCGCGGCACTAGAAATTGGGGCCGATGACTTTGTCAGCAAACCCATTAAGCCACGAGTATTACTTGCTAGGATAAGAATGCTCATGAGGCGAGCGATAAATAATGAGCTTTCTTATGAAGGTGAATCAACCACAGTAAACACTTTAAGCTATGGTGAACTAAGCCTGAATCGAGCCCGTAAAGTGTGCTTACTGAATGGTGAACAAGTCAACATGCCAGATAGTGATTTTGATTTGCTTTGGTTATTGGCAAGTTTTCCAGATCAAGTGTTATCTCGTGATGTCTTAACCAAGAACTTAAGAGGTATTGAGTACGATGGTTTAGATCGTACCATTGATAATAAAGTGGTTAGTTTGCGCAAGAAACTGGGCGATAGTTCAGCGACACCTAAACGCATTATAACTGTAAGAGGCAAAGGGTATTTGTTTGTACCTGACAGTTGGTAAACTTGAGGATAGAGTGTTATGCGCCGGTTCTACATAGAAGCTTTTGCTGGGCTACTGTTACTATTTACGCTCAGTCTCATGGCGTATGAAGTTCTCGTTTATCAGATTAATACCGATTACGACTATGTTCTTGAGGATCTTGAAGGAGCGGCATTCAGAGAAATTCTAATGTCTATTTCTGAGACTCAAGGAGAAAAGGAAGCATTAGGAATTCTGCGAGACTTCACTAATCAGACGGCAAAAACGCTAAAAGTCTTTCCCTTATCAAATGTGCCCTCTGCTGTAAAAGAGTACTTTAATCATGAAAGGACCCACCTGTTTACTTTTTACGATGATGAGCGTGAATTTTGGTTTATGCTTTCTTCCCCAGATATCGTATATAGAATAAAGCCGGATGTTGAGTCTAGTTTGCGCCGAGCAATCGCTTTTGATGATGACTTGCTTTGGGGGTTTATTATCGTCGGCTTTTTCATTTATACCTCTGGGCTTATCTGGTTTCTAAGTCGTCGAGTTAGGGTACTTGAAGAAGTTACAGTAAAATTTGCTCAAGGCGATTTTAACTCACGAGCTCCGACAGGAAGCCGTCATCGGGTTGGCTCTTTAAATGACAGCTTTAATTACATGGCTGATAAGATTTCAGATCTTATTACAAGTAACCGTTCCTTAACGAACTCAATTGCTCATGATTTAAGAACACCTATTTTCCGGATTCAGTGGCAAGCTGAGATACTACAGGATGAAAATCTAACCCAGGTACAGCATGACAAGATAGCCAGTATCATAGAAGATACGGAGGAAATGGAACAAATGGCTGATGAATTGCTCTATTTTGCAAAAGTTGAGAGACCAGAAACCGTTTTAAATATTGAATCTATTGAATTGCTGACGTATGTAAAAGGATTGGTTAGTAAACTTCCGAGTAACCATTACAATATTATTGAGCTTGATATCCCCGATTCTATAGTGGCTGAAATAGATTCTGCACTTATCAAACGAGCTATTAGCAACCTTATCTCTAATGCTTTGCGTTATGTGAATCGGAAAATTCGAGTGTCTGCCCTTCGGGATATGGGTGATGTTCTAATTGTTGTAGAAGATGATGGCCCTGGTATTCCGGTGGAACATTGGAATGCTATTTTTGATCCATTTTACAGTGTTGACCCTTCCAGAAATAAATCAAATGCTGGATTTGGCCTTGGACTGGCAATCGTAAAGCTTATTACTGATCGCCATGGAGGGAGTTCTCAGGTTGGCGTGAGCTCTCTAGGAGGAGCTAAGTTCACTTTACGGATCCCTTGTTTGTCAGTTTTGCCGGACAATTCGTGACACTTGTGCGACAAAGTCGTCATATTTATAAATCTAATAGTTTTGTACAGTGTTCACAATAAGTAACACGAGGACAAAATATTGAAAAAGCTTACTCTAATAATTGCAGCATTAACAGTAGCTAACACTGCGTATGCCAATGACGCCTATATTCGTAATGGTAATATTTATTCCAAAGAAAATAGTTGGGTTGCTGAGCTTGGCGCTGCGGGTATGACAGATTTATACAAAGGTCAAAAATATAACGTATCTCCACTTGCTAACTTTGGATATCAAGGAGAAGATCTTAATGTTACGTTGCAAAGTGTTAACTACCGTTTTCTTGGTAACAATAGCGATGTGTTCAATCTAAGTGGTTACTTGGGTACCTCTGGTCTTATGTACGACAAAGATACTTCAGATTTCCTAAAAGGTATGGATAAACGCCGCCTTAGCTTAGATGTTGGTATTAATGCTGATTTCCACCTAACTCAAGGCACCATCTCAACTTATTATCAACATGATGTAGTAGATACATATGGCGGTTACCTAACTGGGGTGAAGTACTTCTTACCTTTGACTATCGGCAAAGCAGACTTTGTTCCGTTTGTGGGTATTTCATACCAAAGTAAAGACTATGTTGATTATTACTTCGGTGTACAAGACAAAGAAGCGACACAAAAACGCAACGCTTACAAAGGGAATAGCGATGTATCTTACGACGTCGGCTACAAAGTTATTTTGCCACTCAGTGACAATTGGCAGTTGACTCAAACGACGAGTTACACACGTCTTGGTGACGAAATTGCTGACTCACCTATCGTAGATAGTGCAAATCAGTGGTTGGTTGGAGCGGCTGTTTCTTACAGCTTTTAATGTTTTTACCTCCTAGTTTTTAGCCTGACCACTTGGTCAGGCTTCTTGCCTTGTGCCCCGTTTAGTCAAAGTGTCGCTATGTTTATCAATTACATTCATTTTATTCAGTCTTTACCTAAAGTGGCTAAGAGCGTATACCCAGATATTCGGGGCGCAAAAAAGCTACGTTATAATGCACGCTTTTGTATGTGGTCTATGTTTAAGCCCTCGGTGTTACAGAGCCTACAGAAATTGTTTGAGCAACCAGAGTTTCAGCCGATAAGAGAACAAAACCCTAGAATTCTTGAGAAGCCTCTTAAACCTTATGTTTGTTTAAACTGGCGTCCACATCAGAGAGCCATAAAAATTCAT
The DNA here is from genome assembly GCF_018860525.1 of Vibrio hepatarius. Classification (GTDB taxonomy): domain Bacteria; phylum Pseudomonadota; class Gammaproteobacteria; order Enterobacterales; family Vibrionaceae; genus Vibrio; species Vibrio hepatarius_B. The sequence goes on along the minus strand of NZ_JAHKPM010000002.1, from coordinate 19,102 downwards.
GAGCACTTCCATGCACTATGTCAGATGTATGGTGCTGATATGGCGCGTTTTTACACCAATGATGGCTGGCGTTTACTTAGTATACTCGACTGTTCGATCATATTATGTTCAGGACCGGAGAGGGAAGGTTCTTTAGCTTTAAAATTGGTTGACCAAAGTCAGCGTGATTTGTTTACTCTCGCTTTCAATATCTCTACTACGCCAAAGCATGAAATTCATATTGGAGCATTGCAGGGGCCTAGTGATTGTATTACTGATCGTGGTGATATTATTAAGTCTCTCACAAAAGGAATGCATGGCTTGAGACCCAAAGCATTAATGCTTGAAATTCTTCTTATGTTGGCAAAGGAGTGGGGGATTGGTTCTATTTATGGTATTACCAATAGAGGACATGTTTACCAAGCTTTGAGATATATTGGTTCAAAGCGTTCAAGTATCAGCTATCAATACGGCGAGCTTTGGGCCGAATATGGCGGTAGTCAGGTAACAAAATACCTGTACGATATTCCATTAGAGCCAGTTCGCAAAGATCCTAGCAGCCTGAACAAAAACAAGCGTCGATTATATACCAAGCGATATGCATGGCTAGAAGGAGTAAGAGATAGTATTCATTCTCGGCTGGCTGATTTAAAACCAAATATATAAAATCGTAATTATTTTATTAAAAGCATTATTAATAATTATATTCTTGCGAAGATTTGACACAGTTTTCACTTAAGATTAAATCGTCATGATACTGTCATTGACGTTATGCTCAAAGATGTATGAGGTATGAGCGTTATGCAGGTTGGAACAAAATCAGGTTTGAAGGTCATTGCTATTTTAGAAGCGTTAAAAGGCTTTCTTTCTTTTGCTGTTGTCTTAGGAATATATTTTTTTCCGAGTAATGATTTGCGGCAATTAGCTGAGCTGTTGGTTCAGCATTTTCATTTAAATCCTGTTCATCCTATATCAGAGATGATTATTGATTTGTCGAAGCGAATTCCCCAGTTAAATATGAACTTGCTTATGGCGGTAGCTGCTTTATACACCTTCGTTAGGTGGATAGAGGCTTATGGTTTGTGGAATGGACTTCGTTGGACTGAGTGGCTAGCGCTGGTTAGTTGCGCAGTTTATGTGCCATTTGAGATTTATGCCGTTATTCATCGTCCAGGGGGAGTTTGTATTACGTTACTTGTAATTAACCTTGGAATCATTGCGTATATAGCCAGTACACTTTATAGTAAGCCCGAATCAAATTTTGCAGCACAAAATTAATCTGTGCTGAATGTCATATTTGTGTTGTAAAACCACTATAAAATACAGTGAATAGTGTAATCAGGTGTCAAAAATTGCAAACCTGAGTATGCTATGACTGGTTTGATAGTCAAAAGCAGTTAGAGTTTTAAAAGCAGGATTTTTGCTTGTATGTACAAGATAGACAACGTCAGGAGAGCGCCATGTATAAATATTGCCCGAACTGCGGAATAGAAATGATTGACAAAAATCAGGTTTCTATATGCCCGAGAAATGATATTGGAGAGTGTTCTTATGACGGGTATCAAAACTCCGTAGCAACAAAAAGTGAAGACTATTCAATCGTAGAGTTTGATAAAGCGACCAAAAAAGTGTGCTCTTCATCAGCTCAAGCCTGATAAATGTAAGGTAATACGATAAACAAAGCCCGCTTTTAAAAGCGGGCTTTGTTTTTCTCTGTTCAGAGGATAGAAAATTAATCAAAAATTTATACTTTATGCATCTAAACAACAAGAATGATTTCAAGCGTTTTTAGTTAAAATCTTGAGTCCAATATGACATCTTTGATGGTTTTGACCTGTCTACCCTGAATCCTATCCCCATTTTTGTACGGCGATGACCCATCACGTTTTGACAGTGACCTGCGTGACCTACCCAACTATTAAGACCAGCGTTATTAACTTGGCCGTCACTTCTCGGATTGGTATAACCGAAGATAGGGCTAACAGCTGTGTAAAAAGCAAGAACAAATGAATTTTGAGCTGCACTGTTAGCAATAAAATGATCTTGTTTGTTTGTTCGATGTTGTTCATTTGAGTTTAATTGAGCATTATTGGCAGTGGCTTCATCCCAAGCAATGGGTGAGACTGCCGGATAAATGCCAGCAGCAGATGACTTAGACATATCGCAATATCGCGGGGTAGATCTTGCACAATTAGTCGCAATGACTGACTGATACTTGATACTATTACGACTTGAGTCATCGGGGATGTTGACGATTCGACACCATCTCTCATCAGCGATGCCTTGACCTGGCATTCCCCAAATTGAACCACTGAGTATTTGGCTCTTATCCAATGATGCAAAGTCTACAATTACGTCCGTATTTATCTGGCTTAAATCCAATTTAACCTTTCCAGATGAGGCGTCTACCTGAAATATTGAAGCGCCAGCTTGTTGTAGAGCAGCGGCAATTTTGGGTCTCTGCATCTGCTCCCAAGCGTTACCGAAACTTGCTTGCGACTGATCAGCTTGCGCCAATGAGATAAATTGATAGGTGGGCAACGTTTGCTCAGAACCCTGCTGATTTCTGGATACAACGCTTCCAAGGGTTTCAAACGTTAAAGAGCTGTCGAACACGGCATTGTTAAATACATAGGTCGCTAAATGTTCATTAGAGCAGGAGTTAGTTACCATATCGTATCTATATTCAGAAAAAACACCATCAACAAGTAGTTGTTGGTTTTTTCTTTGTGAGCTTAATCCAACTGCTTGATAACAGTGCCAGTCATTCACGAAACGACTGTCATTATCTATGATGATTGTTGGAACCGGGATAGTTATAGCAACCTTTTGGGTATCTCCGTCTTTGAATGCAGGAAGGATTGGTTTAACAGCGATTGATGAATAGTTAGATACTACCCCTCCTTTTTCAATCAGCCCTTCTATGGCAAAGAGCACGTTGCCTGTGAGTTGCTTAGTTTTAGGCTGTATAGCAGTCAGGTTGGATTGCTGGCTAGAATTCTCATTATTCCCTGCCGATGAACCTTCTCCACCACACCCTGACATGGTGAGGGTAGTTAGTACTGCTGCTGATAAATTTTGGAGCCTCATAAGTTAATCCATAACTATATATTATTCTTTGGTTATATGATGTTGCCTCATAGTACTGATTCAAATTTCAGGTGAATGTCAAAGGTCTTAATTATTGACTGTGAATTTGCAAAGATACGACTTTTCTAACTGTATGAATACAATAGCCATTATTAATTTACAGAGCCATCAAATAGACCGTATTTGGCATGAAAGTGTGTTTAGGTGCTTTGTAGAGGTTTAGCTATTGTGTCATTCTCACCTTATGAAAGTGTTAAATGCAATTACTTAAACCCACTCTAGGAATAGCTCGATGGTCGGCTTGAGCTCATCAGCTTATCTAACTGCTTTTGTGCTTTGTTGAGGTTTTCTAGGTCTACGACCTCGATCATTTCACATTCGTCCCGAACCATTTCATTGATAAGGCTAGGGTAGTGGCGACAGTCTTCGGGCCTGTCGAGGTAAATACTGCATGTGTATTTATCTTTTTCATTTGGTTTTGACTTGCGAGCTAACTCTAAAAATGGACAACGATTTAGTTGTTCTTTTGTGTCTGGGTCGAACCAAATCTTGCCATCTTTCACATATTCAAAGATATCAGGGTTAAATAGCTCCCATAGATCGATCTCTTCTTGTGTGGCTGCTAAATCACCATCTCCATATTTGATGCAGCATTTACCGCATTGGTTACAATCTTTCATGGTGTCTACATTGAATTATGGGCGTGGATTGAGTTTACCACTAATGGCTTAAAAGCTGAGAATTTGATGTGGGAGTTCGCACACAAACAGTGATGGCATCAGTAGAGTAGGTTCTCACCTCACTGCATAGAAGCCATTGGTGGCCTCTTGTGGGGAAAGATACTTTCTAAATCGAAAATGTCCCAATATCATTTAGTATAAAAGCTCATTCATAATCCGCTAATATGAATGAAACATACATTTTCAAGTCTAAAAAAAGCTTCAATATTGAAAATCTTGATTTGAATAAAACTAGCTAAAGTTAGATGTTTCTCGTTGTAACTTAATTAGTGATAAAGTGCGATTGTGGTTGTAAGGTTTACTTGAAATGAAAAAATTTCAGCAATGTCTTAAAATTAAATTAAATCAGCCCCTTATCTTGCATAACTTAGTAGCCTATATCAATATTGTTTCATATTGATGGATAAGGATTATGTATGCCCGCAAGTTCAATGAAAAACAAAGGGGTGGTGGGGAAAGTTCTACTGCCTTCTTTGCTAGTTAATCTTCTCTCTCTCGCTGTTCCGTTAACAGTTTTACAAATTTACGATCGTATCTTACCTAACCAGAGTTATGGAACTGCCACTCTCTTATTAGCGGGTGCGACGTTGGCTGTCGCTATGGAAGCGCTAATCCGGTTTGTACGAACTTGGCTTTTGTCTGCCGCGGCCAGTAACACCGAGAAAGCGACCTATCAAACCTTGGTTGAAAGGGTGACTAAGGCTTCATCGGGTCATCTTCGTCATTTAGGTGTTGGTGGCGTAGAAGAAGGGCTCAGCTCAGTATCCAAAGTTAAAGATTGGTATTCCGGTGGGGTGATCGCAGGCTTTATTGATTTACCTTTTGCATTGATCTTCTTGGGCTTGGTGGCTTACATCGGCGGTGAGTTAGTGGCGATACCTTTGGCAGTTTGGCTGATTACTCTTGGAATTGTCTGGTTATCTTCTATTCGCGTTAAAAGCCTAAGTGAAGTATCTTCCCAAGATGAGCAGGAGCGAAAAGCGTTTTTAATTTTGCTGAGCCAAACCATTCAGGGAATCAAACGCCAGGCAGTTGAGTCTCGAATCTTCAATCAGTTTAAATCCCTCAATAATGTTCGTTCTCAGTCTAAAGCGAGAGAAGAGGAACAGAATGCCTTCGCCCAAGAGTGTATTCAGCTTGCAGCATTAGCGACGTCAGTTTTACTCGTGATTACTGGCAGCTTATGGGTGTTGGATGGTCAGTTAAGCACAGGTGGGTTAGCGGCATGTTCTATCTTATCGGGCAGAGCGGTTGCGCCATTAAGCGCTCTAGTTGGCGTTCAAATCAAGCTTAATTCAATGCACAGTGCCAATCAGGCAATAGAAAAGTTGAGTGACTTGTCACTATCTGAGTCTTCAGATTTTGAGCAACCTGAGCTCCCTTTATTTGACTTTGAGACGTTGGAAATTAAGCAAGTGACCGTTGAAAGGTACGGTGAACTCGCTCATGCGGATATCACACTGAATAAAGGTGAGTTGGTATTGTTAGAGAGTGAGGACCGCCACACCAACAGTCATTTCTTGTCGTCGATTGCAGGTATTGATGATCTGAAAACGGGTGAGTGCTCCATTAACGGAGCTACCGTTTCAATCGCATCTATAACCAATATTGCGGCCTACTGTGGCGTTAAAGGGCAATTGGTGTCAGGTACTATTCTCGACAACTTATGTGGGTTTGATCCTGAGAAAACGCAAAGCGCCAGTGACTATGCGAAGCGTTTGGGTTTAACCAAAGAAATTAATCGTTTACCTGATGGGTTAGAAACACAAATTGGCCATACGAGTGCGTCTCTGCTGAGTATGGGCAACGTGAAAATGCTCAATATCGCGACTCAACTGGCAAGTGATAAACCCATTATCATGTTAGAAAGGCCAGATTCCTCACTTGATTTAGATGCCCTTGGAAATCTAGCTAAGGTGTTGGAAGAAGAAGTGACGGCAGGACGGACGATACTGATGGTGAGCAACCATTCTAAACTTCGCGAATTAGCTAATCGAATCATTACAGTGGAAAGTCGAGCTACTGCGGTCGAAAGCGAGAACAACCAGGAGGCTATCGTATGAATCGTTTAGATATTGGTAACCCTTCAAGTACGAACAACCGTGCAGATACCAGCGGTCGACAAGAGGTGATGAATCATTTAGAAAATGAAAGCCTTTCTGTCCTTAAACAATTGGAAGTTAATGCGAATATCCAGTTGTTCGCACATCAATGGGTCGATGAAAATGGCATTGAATCAATAGACGATATGTTTGCCCTGTTCGACAGGCTTGCATTGCCCTATCACTTGGTTGCCAACCTAGATGAAGTTGGCGAGCATAAATTGGTCTTACTGGTGCCTGATGAAAATGAGCTGGTATCTGGTCATTTAGAATCCAAACAATTTGTTTCTTTTAACGCCAATGACGACATCACCGATGACCCGCAGTTTTGCATCGTTATCGAAGGCCCACCATTAGAGAAGGCTTCTCCTTATTGGGTTGGTGAAAGGTTACATGCGTTTCGCCCCATTATACCTAAATTGGTGTTAGTCAGTTTTATCACTAACTTATTTGCGCTTGCCGTTCCTTTCATCACTATGTCGATTTATGACCATGTGATTGGTGGTGATGCAGGGCATGAGCTGCAAGGTATCGCTATTGGTGCGGCGTTGTTGTTTGTGATGATGGGTTGGTTGAGAACATTGCGTAGCCGAGTGTTTGTTTCAGTTTCGAACCGAGTGAGTCGGGAGATCTCTCAATCTCTCGTACAGCGTCTGCTTCGAAATAGTTATGCTCAAAACCAGCAAACTGCGTCTTCCAGTCAACAAAATCAAGTGATGTTGTCGGAGCGTATTTCAGGTGTGTTATCGGGGCCATTAGGTAATGCGTTGTTTGATTTACCATTCATTCTAATTTTTGTACTTGCGATAGGTGTGTTAGGTGGGTGGTTAGTACTGGTTCCTATCGTTTCTTTGGTTCTTTATTACCTATTAGCTAAGCGTTCGATACGCTCTAGCAGCAAGCGTTCAATGCAATCAACGGTAGCAGGTACGAATCGTCAAAACATGACCAATGAGCTGTCATCCAAACTCGCCTTTATTCGCAGTGCCGGATTCTCAGAGCACTGGATTCAACGCTTCAAAAAGGCCAATCTCCTTGCTTCTACAGTGACTTTTAATCAATCGGTTCTCCAGAGTCGTTACACCTCGATTTACTATTTCATTGGTGTTGCTTCGACATTAGCTGTGATGGGATTAGGGATAGGGCTCATTTTTGAACAAGTGATGACCCCCGGTGGTTTGATTGCTTCAATGATGTTGATATCTAAGGTGACGGGTCCTGCTCAGGTGTTGGCAAACAGCGCGATGCGTTTCAATAGCTTTAATCAATCCAAATTGCAAGTGAACCGTATTTTGTCCCAGCCGTCTGAGCGTGAATTCAGTTACCAACATCACCCGCTGCCGACAGTAGCGCCTAACTTGAAATTAGACCAAGTAACACTGCGTTATCCTAAGCAGAGTCGTCCCGCCTTGAATGGTGTGAGTTTTGATATTGAAGCGGGTGAAATTGTCGCGATTACTGGCCCTTCTGGGAGCGGTAAATCAACATTGATCGAAGTGTTGTCTGGCTTACATCCTATCCAAAACGGCATGGTCGAGCTTGAAGGCGTTAACCTTGTTCAATACGATCCGCAGCTATATCGTCACTGGTGTTTTATTCGAGCGGCTTATCCTGATTTGCTCACACTGAGTATTCGAGAGTGGCTAAACGACGGCCATAAAGTTGAAGATCAGAAAATGATCTCTGCGATTGAAATGGTGGGCGGAAAGCGTTGGTTCGAGACATTATCTGGTCGGCTATACACCTCCATCAGTAGTATTCAACCGGATAGCCTTTTTGACATGTTGTCTGGCAGTGTCGCGCAGATCCTCATTGACGCAAAAGCGCTAGTTTATGATTACCCAATGTTCTTAATGGATAACCCTGTACCTGATGCTCATCCAAACGCTAAGCGTTTATTTGGTGAGTTTGTGCAATCGAAAAAAGGAAAAGCAACAGTGATTTACACCTCTCACGATCCGGATTTAATCAAGCTTGCCGATAAAGTCGTGGTGTTAAACGAAGGTGCTGTGGTTTATGCCGGTCCATTAGAGCCGGAGCAGTCTTCGAAGCAGGAACAGCCTTCAGAGCCTCAAGCTTTTCAAGAACCGCATTTATCTGAGCAACCGTTATCTCAAGAGCTACAGCCGTCAACTCAAGAGGCGTCTGCTCAACAAAATGCAGCCCGACAAGAACAATCAGAGTCTAAACAAGGAGTCGCTAATGACTAAACAAGCTATCGAGAAGGGCAAGTGCTACGGTGAACTTGTTGAATCACAAAATACGGCTCGTACATTGGCGCTGGCCACATGGTCGGTTGCCATATGTGTTATTGCTTTTGCCACTTGGTCTGTAGTCACTCAAGTTGATGAAATCGCCAAAGCCAAAGGCGCTGTGATTCCAGAAGGCGAGAAGCAAGTATTACAAAGCGCGATTGGCGGTAAGTTAAAGCAAATTCTCGTTAAAGAAGGCCAGTTGGTTGAGAAAGGTCAGCCGCTTGTTGAGTTTGATGCCACTTTCCAACGTACCGCCCTTGAAGAGTTAAAGTCTCAACAAGTGTCGCTTTTAGCCAGTGTGGAACGTATGAATGCGCTGCTTGAGCAACGTGAGCCTAATCTTGCTGAGTTCGAGGTCGATTACCCAGAGATCGTCAGCCAACAAAAAGCGCAGCTGAATGCGCAAAAAGCCCTTTATTTCCAAAAACGTGTGGTACTTGAGAAAGAGAACGAACAAATTGCAGAGCAGCTTCGTAGCGTAGAAAAGTCATTACCTAGCTACGAGAAAGAGTTGAATGCAACCAAACAAGAGTTGAACATACTGGAGAAGGGTTATAAATCGGGTAATATTTCACGTTTACGTGTGCTTGAAATGCGACAAAAACTGGCCAGTATCGAACAAAAAATCGAAGAAGCTCGTGGTAAGAAAGCTGTGTTAATCAAGCAAGCAGACAGCACTGAACAAAAAATTAAGCAGCTTTTTGCGGAAGCAAAAGCTAAAGTGAGCGACGATCGCTCTAAAGCCGTAGCTGACTTATCAGCACTGAATGCCAGAGTTCGTTCAAGCCAAGCTAAATTGACCAACACCATGTTAGTGTCGCCGCTACAAGGTTTGGTGCAAAGCCTGCCAAGCACGCAAAACGGTGGTGTTATTCAGCCGGGTGGGACAGTGGTTGAAATTGTTCCTGTTGGTGGGAAAGCCGACTTTAAAGCTCGTTTGTCGCCAAGAGATATTGGTTTTGTGAGTGTAGGGCAGCCGACTCGAATCAAGATTGATGCGTTTGATTACAGCCGCTTTGGGGCGCTAAAAGGAGCGGTTGAGAGTATTTCACCGACCACAAGTCAAAGCGAACGTGGCGAGATCTATTATGAAGTCGTCGTCTCGGTGGATGTTCCCTATTTCCGTGATAATCCGGAGAGCTTTTCTATCTTGCCAGGTATGACGGGAGAGGTTGATATTACAACCGGTGAGAAGTCCGTTTTCCAATACCTATGGAAGCCCATTTACACGAACGTGAGTGTCGCATTTGGTGAAAGGTAATCGTTATAAAGAGTCGCTGAGAGTAAACGAATAACAACAGCAAATAATAAAAAGGGAGCACATTATGTGCTCCCTTTTTGATTGTCGTTTTTTCAAGTTTCTATGTTCTTTAGAGAGAAACAATCGGGAGCAATTAATGCTCCCGATTGTGTTTGCCTAGAGTTTAAGCGGTAAGTTACTAGCACTAGGCACCTTACACTTGAAGTTATGAGTTAGGATCTATGTCCGGTAACCTATCGATATCGTTGTGGTGGTGGTGCTCATCATCTTGGTTATGGTTGATGTTCGCGTCATGGTGTTCCAACGCGTCTGACATATCCAAGTGCGCTTGGTCATGTGTTGTTGCATCTTGTTGGTCGACTTGTGCAAGTACGATATCCATATCCGCAGGTTGATCGTGAACCGTTGTCGATGTCGCATCGGGTTTAATGCCCAATGCATCCAGATAAGCTGCTGCACCATGGTGGCTGGTTTTCTCATCGGGTTCTTGATGGGTCTGCTGGGTTAAATCTAGATTACTATCATCGCTTAGTGTGACCGTAAAGTCGGCTTGTGAAGCCATGTCTGGCTCGTCATGTTGAACAGGAGGCGGTGGCGGTGGAGCAGGGTGCGATGTATGGACTAAAGGTGTGATTGTCATATCAACCACTTCAGTTCCAACTGTCAGCTTTCCACTATGTCCAGGCCCATGACTGAGTATCTGGATATTCACATGGGCGACAACTTCATCTTGATTTGTCCCTTGCAATGCCACTTCAAATTTATCTTCATGTTGACCTATACCAGAAGCGCTGCCATGAGGGCCCGTGTGAACTTGGGCTTGCTCTTGATAATGTAAATGACCAGTCTGAGGATCAATAGTTAATGTCCCGTATTGGCCATGATGACTAGTGACATACTGTCCGTTAGGTAAATGGATTCGCCAACCGCTTTGTGCTGTTGGTACCGGAGTTAACGATGGTAATAGTGGTGGAACCCCAAGCGTGCCAGATACTTGGTGGCTTCCCGATGGTGGTCTGACAATGATAGGTTCAGGAATAGCGCTTGCAGCGAAACCTTGGCTACCTGCGGTATTACCGTGTTCGTCAGTCATTGTTGCTTGTACATTAGAACCGGGATGAACTTCAATTTGTATTCCGTGCTGTAGAGTACGAGCATCTAGTACATGATCCTGACCGTTAACGACAAGATGCTCACCGATTTTGGCATCACTAGGAGGCGTAACGGTTGCTGTGATCGTGTTTGCCTGCCCTCGGGCGATTTCAGCTTTGCTGTATAAGTTGTCTGCCCCTGCGTTTTCAAAGGTAATCGTAGGAACGCTAACCTGTGTATCGACTTGGTAAGTAACATCTGCAGTGGCATGAGCGCTATTACCTGCGCTATCTGTCACCTCTACTGATGCCTCTATTTTTTGGTCAGCATCGGCAATGAGTTCACTGCCAGGTACGGCAATTGAATAGTGTCCTTTTGCATCGACCACGCCAGTATGCTGTGTCCCATTTACATCTAAAGTCACAATGTCGCCTGCATTAAAATCGCCAGAAACGGATCCGCTGATGTCAATGGAGCTGTTGGATTCTTGAGCATTAATCACATTGTCGGCGGTAATTGGGTCTGTTTGAATACCGATGTGAACTTGTGTATCTATATGGACGGAAAGAAGCGAAGAGGTAGCCGGTAGCACTGACGAAGGAGCCAATGCTTTGGCGGATAGATTATGAACGCCCTCCGATAAGCTGCTTACCGCAACACTATATTGGCCAGAGGCATCAGATACCGCGTGTCCAACGGGTGTGGAACCATCGTAAATCGTGACTTTCGAGAATGGAATATCAGTGTGCCCAGTAATCGTTGGGGTAGTGGCATTGGTCTGGTTGTCAGTGTTTGATGAACCAGAATCGCTTGTTGATGCAAGATCCAGAGTCACTGAGTTCGTTGACGCTACGTTGGTGACCATTAGCAAGGTTGGTAGTGTCGTTGTAACTGTAGGTTGTTGAGGCACTGTGGTTGATATGACTAGGCCACCCGTTGGTGACATGGTGACATGTCCCGAGGCATCAAAGGTGATGAATTTCGAATCCTCAGTATGGCCGTCGCTCACTTTTACTTCGAACACATCCACACCATGATAGGAGTTGGTGGCAGAGTTATAACTCATCCCTGTGATAGACGTATTTGGTGTGTAGATGTAGTCACCAGTGTCTGGATCTACCGACAATGAACCGAATTGCCCTGTTGAACTGACAATAGAGAAGGTATGAGAGTCAGTAACATCTACATCAGTCTCTGTTAATGTACCTGCTGTTGATGATGTTTGGTTAACGCCGAGAATCGGTGCGTCGTTGGTGCCGGTAATGGTAACCACGATATCATGGTGCGTACCATCTGCAGATTGAACCGTGATGGTTTCAGTGTCTGTCTGACCTTCGCCAAGCTGTTGAACTATAGGATGGTTGTTGTCAAGGTCGTAAGTCCAGTGACCATTTACATCGATATGAGCGTGCCCATAGCCTTTGCTTCCGGCTATTCCAGCTCCACCCTGTACCGCGGTAAACCCAGCTGTTCCATCAGGATCACTCGCCGTCAACGTACCTGAAGCTTGAAGTGTTATGTCTTCTTTGACCACTCCTGTGGAGTCTCCACTGAATGTTGCAGGGTCAGCGACACTCGCTATATTGATGAGTATTGACCCTTCTTTTGAATCAAGATGACCATCGTTTGCGGTAAATTGCACCGCCCCTAATCCGCTGACACCAGAACTAAAGTAGTTGTGAGTTGGGGTGAAGATGAGTGATGAAACGTCGGAGGCGCTGACGTCATCACCAACATTCACTGTGGTGCCATTCAGCGATAACACGCCATGGGCGACATTGGTAATCGTGATGTGGTTTAACGCATCTCCATCAATATCAGAATATTTAAAGTCTGCGGTGGTGAACGCATGAGGCTTATCTTCTAAAGAACTAATAAAACTCGATCCAACGATAGGTGCATCATTGACTGCATTGACATCCACTACCATCGTTGCGTTTGCCGAATTTTTATGGCCATCATTCGCAGTAAATGTAAATTGCGCATAGTTGGCGCCGTTTTCATTATTGATCGGCGTGAAAGTTAAATGGCCTGCGTCTATGTCAGCCTTGCTGATTTGCTGGTTGGCGGTTACGGCGTTACCGTTTAGAAGTAATAATCCATGACTCGGTATGCTGCTAATAGTCACGAACTGTAACGCATCGCCATCTTGATCACTGTAACCAAATTCACTGGTTGTAAAGGTTCTGGTGATGTCTTCATTTGTAGAAACGGTTTGCCCTGTCACCGTTGGCGCATGTTGTAGAGGAGGGGTGACTTCAATAGAGAGAGAGTTTTGAGAAGAATCTCCTATTGGGTTACCGCCATCATCGCCGACGCGATAAACCATACTTGGCACTTTACCTGTAAAGCCAGCTTCCGGGGTGAAGGTATAATGACCATTCGCTTCGATCGCGAGTGTACCGATACCGGCCATAGTATGTGGTTGCCCCGGCCTTACCGCGACATAACCTGACACCGGGTCTTTTATTTGAATATCTTGCAACACCAGATGTGCGTTGGAATCGGTGTCTGTTGCTGCACCACTCAATCCTTGATCCGTCCCAGAGCCAGTAAGTAGATTCCCTTCAACTGGACTACTATGTTGAACACCAGAATCACTGAGGCTGTGTAGAACTGGATCATCGGTGGTCCCATTAATCGTGACGGTTATTGAATGCTTGGTACCGTCTTTTGATGTGACTTCAATGCTATCTGTGAGTGTTTGTCCATTGTCTAAGTCTTGAATAGGCACACTATCGTTGTCTGCTTTATAAACCCATCTCCCACTGCTAGTGATGTCGAAATGACCATAGGTTCCATCCAGAGATATTTTCTGTTGCCCCTTAAGATCTAATGCAGCTTCGCCATGACCATCAGCGTCAGAAACAATCAGGTGCCCATGACAAAAAAGGGCATCTGGAATGGTTGCTGACCCGGTGGTATTCAAGTTGTGGTGAATGTTTGTATCTTCACTTATGCTGCCGGAGTCACCGGTAAATGTTGCGGCATCGGCTATAGGATCAATATGAAGAGTGTTAGTAGCCTCTTGTGAGTCAACATGCCCATCGTTAACTGTATATTTAAACTGAACATCGCCATTAAAATCTTGTGTAGGAACGAACTGAAGTTTACTGATGTCAGCTGTAGGGATCTGTTGTCCCGTTGTAATATCGTGTCCATCAAGTAAAAACTTACCTTGTGTTGCTGATGGTAGATCGGTAATCGCTACTGAATGTAGCGTATCGCCAGTGTCGATATCGGTGAACCCAAACTGACTCGCTTGCATTTGGTAATGTGTATCTTCAGTGCCATGTGCAAGTGTCGTCGCAGTGATGGTTGGTTGATCATTGGTGCCTGTCACCGTTATGGTTATATCGTGGGCAGTGTAGTCTGCAGAATAAACACGATATACAACCTTTTCTACTTCACCTTCAGCTAATGATTGCAAGCGACTGTTTGAAACCTCATACCCCCAACTTCCAGCTGGAGTTATTCTTAGATCTCCACCAAAGGGGTCATGTATCGCTTTCTCACCAAATTGGTTAAACCGGAAATGATCTTCGCCTGTGTCAGGATCAGTTACAGACAAAGAGCCTGATATTGCAATTTTTTGAGCTGAGCTGTGCCCGACATTATGATCTTCAATAATCGTTCCGGTATCATTGCCCGAAATCACAGCAGAATCACGGGTGGGAGCCAGAGTGATTGAGGCTGTTGTGGCGACACTTCCACCATGTTTATCCAGTACATCATAGGTAAAGGAGACCTTGCCGTTGTAATCTTGGTTAGGGTGAAAGGTGAAGGTTCCGTCATGATTATCGGTGATTTTGCCATGGTCGGCGGTGAGATTGGCCACCGAGAGTTGCCCTGCATCATTGTGGTCGATGTCTGTAGCGTTGGCGAGTAAATCAGAAACGTGTAGAACGACATCTGTATCTTCAGTACCAGCCGCAAGTGTAACTGCGGAGCTAACAACGGGAGCATCATTGTCACCTTGGATAGTGACTTGAATTTGATGAGGCGTACCATCAGCAGAACGCACAGTAACAGTATCAATTAACGTTTCATTACTACCGAGAGATTGAATCTTTGCGAGGCTATTATCAATCTCATAGCGATATGAACCATTGGATTGAAGAATGAGCTTTCCACCTTCCTGTGTCGTATATCCGGTATCCCATGTGCCTGTTTGTTGGTTTTGATGAAGATTCCCATCAAAATGATCTTCTCCAGCATCGGCGTCAGTAATGGTCAATTGGCCGTTGTATATGATCGTATTACCGGAGTTTAGGGTAAGGTTATGATCCTCTTGAACAGTAAAGGTGTCTTGTCCGCCAATTGTTGCACCGTCATTCGTTCCGTGTACAACTAACGTTAGAGTCTTCGTATCCGTACCACCATTATGGTCATCCACTTTTACCTGAACATGTATAACTTGGTCATTGTTTGCTCCCAAGTTTTGATAACTTGCATGGGAGGGGTCAAAAGTGTAACTACCATCATTGTTAAAGGTTAAACCATCTACAGGTTTATCAATAGTGAATGTATGCGTGTCTTTTGTATCCACATCCGTGGCATGCATCTGACCAGATAAAAGGGTTCCACCTTCAGTTACCGATTGTGATTGGGTAGAGAGGACTGGTTTATCATTGGTCCCCTCAACGGTAAACTCCACTTTGTGTTGAGTTCCATCAACGCTGTGAATGGTATACTCCTCTTTGAGTGTTTCACCCTCTGAGAGATGTTGTACTAAATAATTACTTATATGGTAGTAATAGTTACCATTACTATTCACCTGAAGATCTCCACCATGAGACCCTTGATAAATACCACCATAGAGCACATCTGGGAATTGCGACTGTGCAGGACCATCAGGGTCAACAACATGGAACACACCAGAAGCTCCAAGGAGATGCCCACTGGAGATATCCACATTGATATCCTCTTTAACCCCAGAACCGGAGCCTGTAATAACCGCTGCATCACTGGTTGGTGCTAACGTCATACTCGCTGAAGTCGCTGTACTGCCAGCATGTGCATCTTTTACATTATAGCTAAAAGAGACTTTCCCATTGTAATCTAGGGCAGGATGAAAGGTAAAAGTACCGTCATGATTATCGGTGATTTTGCCATGGTCGGCGGTGAGGTTGGCCACTGAGAGTTGCCCTGCATCATTGTGGTCGATGTCTGTAGCGTTGGCGAGTAAATCAGAAGCGTGTAGAACGACATCTGTATCTTCAGCTCCTGCAGGAAGAGTTGTTACCGAAGAAACCTTAGGGTCATCATTTGTACCGTGGATTGTGATCTGAATTTCATGACTTGTTCCATCGACACTGTGGATTGTCACCTTATCGACAAGAGTCTCTGTTGACCCAAGATTTTGAATTTCTGGTTTACGATTATCAATTGTATAAGTATAAGTACCATCTTGTTGTAAAAGTACCCACCCACCCATTTTTGTATCATAGCCAATTCCGTGATAGGTGTGGCCTCTTTGAATATCAAACTGAGCTTCACCTTGGTCGGGGTCAACAATATCTAACTTTCCATCAAAATGAAGATTATATTGTGTATCAATATAGCCACGATCTTCTGTCACATTCCCTTGATCAATTCCAGTAATAGTCGCAGCATCGCCAGTTGCTTGTAAGTGTAAATTCGCGCCTGTTGCAGTGACACCTCCATGCGCATCTGTCACGTCATAAGTGAAATGGACTTGGCCGTTGTAGTCTTTGGTTGGCGTGAAAGTGAAGGTACCGTCTTGATTATCTTGAATAGAACCATGATCGGCATGAAGGTTCGTAATCGTCAACTTGCCTATGTCATTGGTATCTACATCTATGGTGTTTGCCAATAGCTCAGTTGCAGTGAGGGTTTGGGCAAGATCTTCTTTTCCGCTGTTGAGCTGCACTTCTGAAGAATAGTATGGGCTGTCGTTATCGCCATGAATGGTGACAACGATATCGTGTGTGGTGCCATCTGCAGATTTAACGGTGACAGTATCGGTTAGTGATTCCCCTTTACCCAGATGATCAATAGCTCTGCCGGTTGCATCTTGGCCGATGGAAGCATAGTAGGTCCAGTCCCCGTTAGTTTGAAGTATGACACGACCATGAGTGCCGTAATAAGTGCCTGTTTGGGCATAGCTTTCACCTGCATCAGCATCCACTACCGATAGGTGGCCATCGGTATGGATTTCATCGTTCCACAATTTCCCTATGTTTCCGTGCTGATGATCAGGTGAACGGTCATCAACATAACCGCCAGTCATACTGCCGTCTGGCGCGGTAAAAGTGTGTCCTTCATGGACATCGCCTGTCGATGTCCCCATTATCACCGCAGCATCATTGGTGCCATTCACTGTGATCGTTACTTGATGTGACGTCCCATCAGCAGAATGAACGGTAATAGTATCGGTGGCGGTTGCTCCTTTTCCTAACGCTTGAACTGTAGGATTTGTGTTATCGAGGTCGTAAGTCCAAGCACCAGAATCGGTCAGATGTAGAGTCCCTAAGCTGCCTGCAACATCTGTGTTTGAGAAGTGTGCTTCGCCAGTATCTACATCAGTGACAGTCAACGTACCGGATGTTTGCAATTGAGATTCTTCGGTTACCGCATCTGAGTTGGTGCCACCAATCACAGCAGTATCATTGGTGCCATTTATCGTAATCGTAACTTGATGCGGCGTGCCGTCAGCAGAATGGACAGTAATAGTATCAGTGGCTGTTTTATTTGCGCCTAACGCTTGAACTGTAGGATTTGTGTTATCGAGATTGTAAGTCCAAGCACCTGAGTCGGTCAGATGTAGAGTCCCCAAGTTGCCTACGATATCTGTGTCGGAGAAGTGTGCTTCGCCAGTATCTACGTCAGTGACAGTCAACGTACCGGATGTTTGCAATTGAGACTCTTCGGTGACAGTTCCTGAGTCTGTTCCACCAATAACTGCTTTGTCGTTAGTCCCATTGATCGTAACCATAACTTGATGCGCTGTGCCGTCGGCTGAGTAAACAGTGACTATGTCTGTCGCAGTCGAACCTTGGCCAAGTCCTTGAACTACAGAGTTATTGTTGTCTAAATTGTATGTCCACGCACCGTCTTTGGTGATGCTGAGCGTGCCGAAATTGCTAGTTACTTGTGAGGCTTGAAAGTGGTCTTCTCCAAGATCAGAGTCCGTTACCGAAAGCTGTCCTTGGACTTGCGTTGTTAAATCTTCAGTTACCGTGCCAGCATCCACGCCTGTAATCACGGCATTGTCGTCGTTCCCGCCGATCGTCATATCGATCGTTTGCGGTGTGCCATCTTTGGTGTGAATTGTGAAACTTTCATGCAGTGAAGTCGCCCCGGTTAGCGCTTGAACGTTAGAAAGAGAGTTATCAACTTGATACTGCCAGTGTCCATCAGAATCGATAGTTAATGAACCATACTTCCCAGAGATAACTTCCGGCGTAACCGAACTTTCATTTTGATCAGGGTCTATGACATCAATTTTACCGTTCGCATGTAACAAGCCTTGTGAATCAATATTGTGATCTTCTGTGACGACACCTTTTAAGTCTCCAGAAATACTTGGCGTGTCTTGCTTACCCGTGACCGGAACTTGAACAATGACGCTCGAGCCGTTAGATAGATGCAACAAGAAATGATCAGTACCTTGTTGGTGCTGATTCAACAGTATGTATTGAGGCGATTTTGGGTTTAATACAAACGTGTATTGACCATTTGCATCAACATGAAGCTCTCCGTAGGTACCTTTTATGACTTCTGACATGAAGGTGACGGGTAAAGCGGTCGTTGTAGGCGCATTCGAATGAGTCGGCTGACCGTTACTTCCTGATGAGATAGTCGGCATCGATACCGAAGGAATGTAATAGACTTGCGGGTGAGAAAGCGTCGATAAATGATGAGAAGGAAACAAGTGAGAGCTCGAGCCATGGGGAGCGTGGCTTGCACTTAAGGTAGAGTTTACGTCGCTGTCGCTCGTTTGAGCCTCTTGATGAGTAACCGCTGATGAGTCCGTTTTTCCATGGTGGTCGCTGGAATCTTTTGCTGTCACGTTATTTGCGGCTACTTGATCTGCGTTATCACCGGAATTGTCTACATCCTCGGCAGCTGCGTGTTTAGCCAATGATGGCAGTATCATCATGAGTGATTGAAAAAGCGGGATATTAACTTTTAGGTGTGAATGCAGTCTGAGCTTCTTTTTTTTGGTTGGTTTCTTTTGTTCTAGCTCGTTACTTTTCTTATTTTTGATTTCTGTATTTTTCTTGTTTGCTTCGACGTTTTTTTTGTTAGCCATTTTTCTCATCAGTGAATCGTGGTTGCACTATTTTAAGTAAAATACACAGATAGATGTTTCGCTAGCTAATTGGATAATTTTTAAAGAAAAAAACCAGAAATTGAGACGGTTCTACGTTTTAGGTATCAATGGATGCAAGCAACTATGTATTTGAATACTCTGATCAGCGTTTAACCGACCAGCTTGTTTACATATATATTGGATTCAATGAGTGGGCAGCAGTTGTTACTTTCAAGATGTAGTAACAGAGTGAAAGAGGTCTCCTGATCAGGAGTTTAGTATTACAAAAAGGGCTCTTCTCCGCT
>NZ_JAHKPM010000073.1 GCF_018860525.1 Vibrio hepatarius | reverse complement strand
ACAGTGCAGCAGCAATTGATCTCATCAAGAATATTGTTCCAACTGAATCGATAATTAAAGTTGTTCCTGAAGGCATACTGGACACCTCAAGCGGCTTGCATTTGCCTGAATCGCCCTACACTGATAAGGGAAACCCGTTTTACCAAACCACAAACTACTACAAAGTAAAAAATGACACGTACCCTCCCTCAATAAACCTAGAGATTTTTCCTCTGGAATGGATTGTATTTGCTGTGTTATTTGTTGGGGGTTACTGTTTTCCTTTTGAAACTTTTTAATTGGGTGTATTTAGTTGCTAGTGATGCTGATCAGAAAGAGCCTACCGTCCGTTTCTGGATTATGTTCCCACTTTGCGTATCTTTGGGTTAGCGTTTCTTTCAATTTATTTACCTATAAGTTGAAAAAAGCTGCCATTTGGCAGCTTTTGGAAGCATTAACTGGATTTTCGAACAATAAGTCTTCCGACGTCAGCTTTGACGATAACTACCTCATCGCCAGCCTCAATCTGTGCTTGACTGTTTTCGATGCTACATTGCCAAGAAATGCCAAAAACATTCACTTCAGCGGTGCCACCTGATGGAATTGCTTTATCTGCAACAAACGTTTCACCTTCATAGACATTACCATCAAGGTTTTCGTTTGATTTTCTGTTATTCTTTCCCCAGATCTTAAGGAAAAAGAAAGCAGCAGTTGCCAGTGAGGCAATGAATGCAACAATCATTGGAAAACTGCTAATCCCAGTAAACTCAATTACCACCCCAGTTACAGAAAAAATCAAACCTAAAACCAGCAAGAATAGAGCTGTAGCACAACCAGTTAACATCTCTATGCCGATCAGGACAGCCCCGATCAGCATCATTATATTACCACTACTGGAAAATAATTCAGACATATTTACTTATCTTGGCCTAGTGCTGTTGTTACTGCCATAGCTTGAGCTACTGTCTCGGAAGGGTCTGCTTGCTTATCAGACAGCAACATTACTGTGCTTTCTTTCGCAAGGAACTTCTTAGCGTCAATTGCACCTTTAGCTAGCTCAAACTGCATTGCTTGATGACCGCCATACTTATTAAGAGCTTCGGCAACTTTGTTTAGAGACTTAGCCTGACCTTCGGCAAGTTTAATCAATGCCTCTGACTCACCTTGTGCATGAAGCATTTTTTCTTCTTTAAGGGCTTGAGCGGCAAGAATTTGAGACTCTTTTCGACCTTCGGCATCAAGAACAGCAGCTTGCTTTTCACCCTCAGCAACCAAGATATTTGATTCACGTTTACCTTGCGCTTCTAAAATCGCGCTTCGCTTCTCACGTTCACTTTTCATTTGGCGCTCCATCGCTTCTTTTACAGATTGCGGTGGCTCAACCTCATCAAGTTCATACATTGATACTGATACACCCCATTTTGCAGAGTGTTCAGATATAGATTCTACGATTTTTGCATTGAGCACGCCTCGGTTGCTGAATGTTTCGTCTAGCTCAATACCGCCGATTGCCGAACGCATAACAGTTTGCGAAAGCTGAGTTACTGCAAACTCCCAGTTATCTACGTTGTAGCTAGCTTTTACGGAATCAGTGATTGTTAGGTAGACGTTACCGCCCACAGAAACAGAGATGTTATCTTTAGTGATAGCTTCTTGGCTTGGTACTGGAATTGTTTGCTCTTTGAGCGAAACTTTGTACGCTACACGATCTACGATAGGGATAATTACGTTCAGACCAGCAGAAAGAGTTGTGTGGTATTTACCCAATCGCTCAACAATGTATTCCTGTTTTTGAGGGACAATACGGACACCAAGCATTATCGCTAGAAGTACGATACCGCCAATTACGAGAGAGAAAGTTGTCATCATTAATATTTACCGTTAAGTATTTAGAATAGGTAGTAATATAATGACGGAAAAAAGGTATTAATCAATTCCTTTAAATAAACTCACGCCCGTTTTTATTTATACATGTATGGCTCTAACTCTTCGAATTCAGGAAGATGAAATGGAATATGGTGATATTTCTTTGCTTCAAGTACCATGCCATATAATCTTCGAGCGTCAGCTTTTACGCATAGATTAAATACAGGGATATTGTTCAGGTCGGCAAGCCTTATCGCTGTTCTTGTTCCTCCACTAAACTCAGTGGTCTCGGCAAATGTCTTAGTTAGATCCTGCTCGATACGCAGTTTGATCAGGATGGGCAGGTAGGCACTACTTTTCCCTTTCTGAGCATGACGATTCAGCATAGTGCTGAGTCTCTTTGATGAGATGTGGTTATCAACAAGTGTTGTTAGTACATTCTCATCATCAAGCACATACCCGTCACGCGCCTTCATAGCCCGTTTAATCATATCAATAATAGTTTTGCGCTGTTTATCTCGCCCACCGACCATCAAGTCTTGTGATCGATGAAGACGAACTGACCCATTATTGAATTGAAATACTGTTTTTGGTGAGGATTCTTTGAGTCCTAATCCTCGTCTAGCAATAACCATTGCTGCTGCATGGTGGCGAGTCAGACCAAACCTATCCTGATACTTTAACTCTCCAAGTTGAGAGGTATAAGCAGGATTGATTTTGATTAACTCAATGCCTTCTCTCGCGCACCGAGCGGTGAAGAACTGTTTTATTTTTCCGTAAGCAAGTGCTGACAGCATTCTTGCCTGATTCGGGAAGGATTTATCTAGTGCGCGTTTTTTTTCGAAAAATCTAGCTCTTCAATAACAATCGGCACACCATGTCTCAGAGCAAGATCTGCACAATCCCGAACCGCCCGACCAATAATGTCGGAACGTTGCTCAGTCGTTTTTTCCACGCAACGGTAAAGGGAAAGTCCATGAACCATGATAATTACCATCGTGGCTAATAAAGGTAGCCGCAAGGTGATCTGCATGTAAATCAACACCCAGCGCACCTTGTGAGCGCCACGTTACCGTCTCTTTCTTGCTAAAGCGGAAATTGATATACACATACCAAGTTCCCGACTTTTTCTTAAATCGGTAAGTCAGCGGTGATCCGCCATTAATTAACGCCGAGAAAACTTCATCGCGATAATAATGAAGGTTAAATGGTATGGCTAGGTGAGTGCCATGAATGGCCTCAATTGCAGGCGGAAGACGAAGATGAGCGACAAGCAAATCATCGCCTTGAGGCACTGCTTGGCAGTTCTGGTTGCCGCGAGTCTCGTCTGAGCTACCAACTAAAACAATATCGTCATGACGCGCATCAAACCATCTCGCTTTCCATTCTGAAATATCAGATTATTCAGAGAGTAAAGCGCGCTCCCGAAGCAACGATTTACCGCCAAAGCAAAATGAGATATTGCTTTGTGACAATGCTATTGCAAGATACAGGGAATTAATGGGAGAAACAGATCCTAGGAGTGCTCAAGAGGGAACCTTAAGGAAATTCTCGTGATGAAAACTCTGTTCATGGCTCTGATAGCCAATCAGCGTCTGACCGCGAAATTTCTTTAATCTTCGGATAGTAATAAGCATAAGATTAAGCCAGCATCATTGCTGGCTTTTTTATGTTAATGCCTATAGTGAATGAGTTAATCACATTAATGATTTATTAACATTGAGGCATATTGCAATACTCGGATTTTTGAATTTTACTTAACCATAATAAGAAAAGTTAAATAATGAATGTAAAATCAATTAGAGATACATTAAATACATCTATTGGCGAACTTACAGAGATTAAAAACCTCATTGTAAGCACTAGAAAGTATGCTGAAGAGTCAATCAGGGTTAACGAAATGAGTGCCTTGCTTCTTGCTTTCTCAATCCTTAGTGATGAGGAAATTGAGCAACAAGTGTTTGAGATTGATCGCATTCATGAGGCAGTAAATAACTATTCTGAATTTATGAAGTCATGCTTTTAATGGATGTGAAAGTTATTAATTTTTATAATTAAAATAAAAACATGAGACCTTATCTTGATAATATTTGTTCATTCCTAGAGGATGAATTTGATATTAACCCAGACAACTCAGATTTGTCAGTTAAATTACTCGCTCTAGTGCAAGATGAAGAGAGCCGAGGGCGTATTGTTGAAAAGTCCTCGAATGCATTAGAGAACAAAGAAAATGATGTAGAGCCAACTGGAAGTCAATTGAATTTTATAAAGTCGAGTGAATTTTCAACTGTCGAAATTGAAGAGTTAATTATTGAAATGGATGAAGAATCAAAAAGGGAACTAACAAATGCCTCTGATGGTATAAATAGAACATATCAGAATGAGCAGGAGGGTTCGCAAGAAAACCTTGAAGCTGAGTCCAACATTGCCTCTAAAAAGCAGACCGTTGAAGCTCAGCCAGTACGCAACCTAGATAGCAGTTCGACTAAGGCACCTGCAATCTAGATAGAATAGGATAAAGGTGGCTTTTCTTAAGGCCACATTTATAATTCCTTGACCACGCTAAAACCACGATAGCCAAGAATCACAACTCTTTTCCCTGAGTTTTTTGCAAGCAAGTAAAGCTCATGTGTTTTATCACTATCCCTATAGATAGATCCTTCAAAATCAGACTTAACACATAATATAGAGTTATTATCATTTGTTTTTATTTTTGACTCAACTTCACACTCTTCGATTAAATCAACCTTAAGATGCTCGTTTGCGTCAGAAAGTATTTTGTCCGACCAATTACCTAAATGCAAAAGATGAAACTCTTCACCAGAAAGGTTGTTGAAATAATTATGATTCATAGACTTCTCTAATTTTATACAATCTAGTTTTTTTGTTCCGAAAGAATACAGGCTAACTTCGTCCAGATTTATTATAACTTCAACAGAGCTTTTATCCACAAAATTATAGTTTTCACACGCCCAAAACTTCAATTTTAAGTCAAATATGGTTATAACTAATATAAAAATATTAATAATGAAATCAGTTGATGTTTTTGAAGATATAGATTCATTACGCTCAAAAGGAGTTGTTTTCTCTGCTATCGGTGGCGTAATGGCTTTTGTGGTCGTGTTTGGTTCAACCTTTCTATATCAGGCAGGGGAGGTTTCTAAAAATGTAGCTTTTTTTGCAGGTTTTTCAGTTTTGTTGTTTTTGCTTTCAATAGCAAGCTTTCAACTCGCAAGAACCTCAATTCAGGACGAATTAGAATCAATTTACAAAATTTCGGCGGCGATGTATTTCCTGACCGCTCTTGGGCACTCACTATCAGAATTTTTTATCTTCTTTTTTGGAGTTAAGGAGTTTTCTGCAATTCCTAACTGGGGTGCACTCGGCTTTTACATGGTTATATCGGCTTGGACGCTGATTAAAATATTAAAAGCAACTAAAAAGTAAAAGTAATGTATAAAGAGTTTCCAGAGAGAATACTTTCAGATCTCCCAGAGCAAGTACAGGTAAAAATTTCCAATCAGGAAGACCTTGATCAAAATGATTGCAGGGTAACTAAATCGTACCTTGAAAAGACGATTATTCATCCAGAGAACGCTTGTAACTCTGTAGGTCAGGCTATCTCTCTTATAAAGCTCTATATGACAATCAATGCCAAAATACCAGAATCTACGATTGAGTATATGCGAATGCATGTTCGTGATGAAGAGTTTTTGAGAGACCTTGAGGGTTACGGTAACATTTCTCCTGTCGTTAAGGTTTGTATGAATACACTCCCTATGCGAAATGGCTCTTCGTCACTTCTAAGTTTTTGCCATATTAACTTAGATATGGCTTTTAGGAGGTGGAACCTCTACGCTGAGAATTACGGAAAACTCATTAAATCAGTTAAGAGATGGTGTGACCTTGAAGCTACTCACTTGCGATCAAATTGTGACTACGTTTTGTACTTGGATGAATACCACATTGGTGATATCAAGAAGGGCAAGCAATTCTTGCCGAACCCTTCTCAAGACATGTACCCATTTATTATTAGGTTTTTCGATCCGCCAATTAATTTGGTCATGAAATTCACTATCGATGACAACAATGGTTGCGGAATAAAGTCGTTTAGCTTCGAATGTAAAGTGTTTGGTGACCCTAAACATAGCTCTATCCTTGTGCTTCCTGTTAACCCTGAAATGAAGTTCAACATGATTTGCAAGAACATTATTGATGTTTCAAAGAAGATTATAGACATTACAAGGTTTCAGGAATCTATGAGCTGTGATATTGAGGCAGAGTTGTTTTTTAATGAATGTCCAGTAGGTAGCGTGGATATCGATAGTGGAGAACCAAGGCTTAGTAACGAAGGGGTTGAGATCTTGCGCGACTACTGTGGGGTTGCTAAACAAATCGAGGTTAAGACAGAGGAGAAGGGTAAGGTGCCTAAAATGACCCTCTTTAAACGTTTAAAGTTTGTGGTATTTGGTTAATCATACTTTCTATAATTGAAGGCGACACGAAAGTGTCGTTTTTTTTTGCTTATCGTAGTCATAAAAAAAGTCGGCATAAAGCCGACTCTTTTTCGATAGGTTCGCCATTAGAAGCGTACAATCATACCCGCAGTGAATAGATCTTCTTCACTGGCAGAATTGTCGCTGTCCACTTTTGCGTAACCAGCGTGTAGTTCTACGTTCTCTTGAAGATCGTACTGTGCAGCGAAGCGCAGTGTATCTACATCAAACTTGCTGTTATCAGCAATAGTGTACTCGTTAGTTAGGTAACCAGCTTTAACTGTAAGTGCCTCGTACTTGTAAGAAGCAGAAAGACCAATAGTCTCTACTTCAGACTTGTCGAAGTGCTCAGCCGATTCGTACACAAGACCTGCGTACAGGCCAGAGAAGCCGTAACCAGCGCCTAGCTTGAATGCCTCTGCGTCTTGTAGAGCATTAGTAGCTACGCCTTTATCAACACTGCGGTAAGCACCAGCCATGTCGATACCAGCGAAGTGGTAAGTTGCAGTTACAGCAACGTCATCACCTAGATCACCTATCTCAGCGTCACCTAGTTGTAGTGCTAGACCTAGGCCAGCAAGTGGGCTTGCAGATAGAGCAACACCGTCAACTTTACCAGTTGAGTTGTAGCCTTCAAAGTAAGTACCGTTGAAGACTTCGCTAAACTGGTCAAATTTACCAGTAGCTTGGTCGTAGCGGTCATCGATCTTACCAAAGTGTAGAGTAGCTAGATCGTGTTCAACACCCATCTCAACTTTATCAAGACGGAAGTCTTCGTCTGCGTTGTCGAAGTTACCAACAACTACAGCAGAAGCTTTAAGGCCGTGGCTTAGGTCAGCAGAAGTCTGTAGACCGATCTCTGTGTTACGTTTGTAGTCGATGCCTTTGTCATCAGCGTCGCCACTAGCAACAGATGCGTCGAAATCATCGTAAGAAACACCCAGTTTACCGAAAACATCTACGTTTTCGATTGACTGAGTTACAGTATCATGAGCTGGTGCTACGACGCCTTGTGCAGCGAATGCTCCGAAAGAAGCCATGCCTACTGCTACTGAAAGAATTGTTTTTTTCATATTTGTTCTTTTGTTAATTTAATTGAGTTTTAAGCTTGATTTTATGTTAGTGGCAATATGGTGACACTTTCAAGTCTTAATATGAAAAAAATTGAATTTTTTTTGAATTAAAGGAAGAGTTATAGACATTCGACAATAAAAGAAGCCTCAAAATTGACACTTCTTACGGATTCAGACTTTTATTTCTCAATTAATGATTTTTCAATTTCTTGCTTATGGATGAATGTATTGCTTGAAAAGTGGTCACTAAGTCTCGTGAAAATTTGAGTCAAATCAGATGACTTGTAGGAAGAAATGACTGCTGACCATGCGTTGTCTTCTGTTTTAGAGTAGTATTCATGCTCTCCGCCATCGTTGTATGCGAGAGTGAACGTAATTAGCAATGGCAAAACCCAAAATTTCATTCTTTACATTCTTGTATGCGATTATTATACGCATAATGCACTAAGGTAAATTAAATGACAAGAAAAAAGCCTGCATTTCTAATGGCTTACTATATTGCTTTTAGTGATCTCTCACACGCTTAGGTCTGTTTGGAATGATTGTGTGCTTCTGTACTGGGGCAGGAAGGTCATCAACCTGACCAGCAGATAGAGCAACATTCAGTTGTTTTTTCCTCATAGCGGTTTTGCTGAGAATTATCGTTTTTTTCTTCTTTTATTTTTTAATATAAAGGAAGTATAGAAAATTTAATTTTTAGAACAAATTTGTGACTGGAAAATTATGAGTTTCTTAAATAAAAAAAAGATCGGATATAAATCCGACCTTTCTATATATGGAGCGGGTAGCGGGAATCGAACCCGCATCTACAGCTTGGAAGGCTGTGGTAATAGCCATTATACGACACCCGCAGTGTAATATGCTTAAATATGGCGCCCCCAGAGAGATTCGAACTCCCGACCAATAACTTAGAAGGTTACTGCTCTTTTCCTGCTGAGCTATGGAGGCATATTATGCTATTCACTATAATAATGAACACTATAATATTCTGCCAACAAATTTTATATCGCAATCAATATAATTGTTACTAATTAAAAACTTGTTTTCAATGGCAAGTCATATCTAAAGTGTTGTCTGCTACAGCAAGGTTCGCACAGACTTTGGTGATACTATTCGTTCCTTTCACGCGCTGTTAAACGCTTCACCAACTTTGCCTCTCGCACCGTATAAGATTCAGCGAGAACTAACCTGTTACTACACCAGTTCTAGGCTCTGATCGAGTCCACTCATGACTTCGTTTCAATCATCACCTAGCCAACTTTCAGATCCCGTTATCCTTCCGTTAGCTCCCTTTCGGGGAATACATAACCTTTCAGCCATGCAACTAGGCACTTCCTTGGTGTAGCTGTGTCCACATTCACGGGAACATATATAGTAACTTCATTCTTACAATAGTATATTCCAATGTTGCTTGCCTCGACTGGACACCCAAAAAGGCTAAGAGGTATAGAAAATGCGCTGACGCGCACCACACACACTCCCTCTGATGATTAGATTAAACCTAAGCTTAACGCTAACCACCTAGCTGATTTCAATCCGTCAAGATATCCCAACAGCTATTGCACTCTGTGCAAATCAGTCTCAAAGAGTAAGAAGCCTATTGCAGCCATTCCCTTATTAGGGGATTACTCTAACCTACTGATTTATGTTGGCATAAAATCCTGCGTTATGGCGGTGAAGTAGGGATTCGAACCCTCGATACGGGTTAAGCCGTATACTCCCTTAGCAGGGGAGCGCCTTCAGCCTCTCGGCCACCTCACCAAGACAACCCAAAACTGGGTCGTAATTCGCATACACGACTCTAGAATGAAACAATCGTCGCTAGTCGTGTGATAAGACTTGGAAACCAGAGGCTTGCTGACCTAAACCAGCCGTTTCGCTTAACTCCCTAGCCTTGGCTGTCACTATATTGCCACATAGGCTCTTGGTCAATCTCTTTTTTGCTATTTTTTCAAATAAGACACCTGTTCGGTTAAATTTCAATCAAATCCGCTTGAATACCCAGCATGATACGCACTTTACTTACCTTAAATTAAGAAAAGGCATTTACTTTGAGACAAATTCAACAGATCCAGCACTTCAAAACGCACAAACATGCTTACGATGAAGTGGTTAAGCTCACTGAGTCACTGAAAGGGGATTACGAGAACGATTCATCTGGAAACCTATCAAAGGTTGTGCACAACAGTCTTAGTAAGGAGGCGGCAAAGTTCTATGATGTTGATTTCCTAGATAAGGCTATTGAAAGAGGTCTGTATAGGCTGCCAATTGCTGTAGCGGTACGTGATGTAGAGGAAATGCTACAACAGGCAAAAATGCAATGGAGTAGATTTAGCTGGATGCAAAAGCTTGTGCTGGGAAGGAAACCCAATGATAAATCTGCGGCTACATGGTTACTCGCAAGCAAGTTTTCCAGAATAACCCCTGAATTTTTATCTTCACTATCTGAATTTGACCAAGAGGTCGTTCGGTTTATATATGGACGCCTTCTATATATTGCCAATGAGAAGCAATAAAAAGATGGGCCACCGCTTGTGCGGTGGTTATTAAGTCGTATCAATGAAGCTTTCTATTCTGGATAAATCTTTGATAAGGCTTCTGCTAGCTCATCTCTGAAAGGTTTACTAATTCTGAACCTTGGGTATACGGCTTCTTTGATATCAGTCTTCTCGCCAGTTTTTGGGTTTCTTCCTGTTCTAGCGTTTATACGTTGGCTGCGGAAAACACCAAGCCCACGGACTTCCATTCTTACATTCTCATTCTTTGTCCTTGCTATACATGCAAAGAATGTAGAAGCAATATATCCAGCTAGTATTTGCTTGTTTCGATCACCCTCAAACTGTTCCATGAAAGACTGAGTCAGGCCACGAGAAGTTACTTTGCCACGCATTGCTTTCTTGGTTTTTGAAAACGTTGCTGTCGCCGTTGTTTTCATCTCTATCTGTCTATTTCTAGAGAGATCGCGCACAGGGCGTCCACCTTCTTTGATTCTAGGAACCAAACGGCCATGTTTTGTGATCACAATGGTTGAGCCTTCCATTAGGGCAGACTTGAAGTGTTCAACAAAACCGTTAACCATTCCGACAATTTCAACTCGTGAGTATCCGCTGTCTTTTAGGTAACTAAGTATGATTTGAGCAACTGTCTCTTTCTTGTAAGTGACAATGTCTTTTCCAGTGTTTTCACGGATTTCAGCATCGACCTCTTCAAACAAAGATCGTTCTGTTTTATCTAGTGAGTTTTTCATCTTCTACTTTCGTCTTATTTGTTGTGATTTTCTTAAAATCTAAAGGTTGAGACGTCGTCACTCAATATAAGAAATGACTTCTTTATAGTTTAATCAAAAAGATACAGGTAAAAATGTCGTGTTAAGCCCATAGAGAATAAAATAAATAAAGTATTGAAAATAAAGGAATTTAGCGCTTTTATATCTTGATCGCGGTTCCATTTAAATGCGTGTTTTGTGTAGAAAACGTCCTGACAATTAATTTGAATCGGGCGTGAATCCACGCCCGTTTTTACAAAAAAAGAGCACTGAAAATATTAAGAGCCACTAAAGTACGCCTTTACCCAACACAAGAACAAGCTGAGTTTGTAATTGCTCAGTTTGGTGCTGTGCGTTTTGCGTATAACAAAGCTCTACATTTAACGTCTCATATGTACCGCAAGCATGGTGTCACACTGAATCCTAAACAGGACATAAAACCATTACTTTCCGTTGCCAAGAAATCACGAAAATATCATTGGTTGAAGCAATATGATTCAATTGCTTTGCAGCAAT
>NZ_JAHKPM010000057.1 GCF_018860525.1 Vibrio hepatarius | reverse complement strand
CACCTAACCGGAGAAGAGCCATATTCTCTTGTAGTGGATAAGAAATTCTGGCGCAGCTACGCGTGTATTTCCGATACTAAGAGTGATCCATGTTTTAATAATTTAGTACAGCCAATGAAACATTTTTGTCCAGAGGAATACTGACTGTGGATGAAACACGAAAATGTCGGGTGGACGACACTTGTTACCAAGTGCCGTCTCCCTAAGAACCCAGCGTGCAACTTTCACTGCACTAGGCTCAAGCCTCCACAAAGGCATCAAATGATACCCAGCAACTTATAAAGCAGTCGGAGCAGGTTCGTTCCAAGAGTTACGAGTTAGCCTTTTGGACTTCCTTTTAACCAAGTATTCTTGGTATTGCGGGTCAAATGGTGTCACTGCACTTCGGATTTTCACATGCCTTTCTATTGGCACTTTGGCTATTTGGAAGAGATTGAACTGGCAATCCATATCCATGATCTTCTGCCAACCGTGAAACTGCCACTGGCCTTTTCGGTTGATGAAGTATTTTAGGGCGATCCAAGTTTTAGACTTTGTTGGATGACGCCTTTTAGCCCAGTGCCATAACGTATGGAATAGCTTGTGACCCACATATCCGAATACCTGTTTAGCCACGCAGTGTCGATAGTAATTCGACCAGCCTCTGAGTTTCGGATTTATCAACTTGATTAAATCGTTAACTGGGATAGTTGCGTGCTTTTTGATGAGGTTGCGCAAGTTACTCAAGAACAGCAGTGTGTTGGATTTACTCGGTTTAATGAGCAGTTTCCCTTTGTACTTCCTATGGTTGAACCCAAGAAAGTCAAAGCCATCGTTGATATGAGTAATGTGCGTTTTCTCTTCGGAGAGTGTTAAGCCTCTTTCTGCTAAGAAATCAGCAATCAACGGTTTGATATCGTTCTCTAGCACTTCCTTTGAAGCACAGGTGACGACGAAATCGTCGGCGTATCCAATAAAGTTGGCTCTAGCACCCTTTTTGAGTGCAGTAGACTTTATGCGTTGCTCAAGTCCTGCAAGAGTCATTAACATCAAGGTTGGGGATATAATTCCACCTTGAGGCGTACCTTCATCGGTGTCGTAAAATAGCCCTTTGTCTACAAAGCCAGACTTTAGCCATTGTCCCAACATACGCTTGTCAACGGCAACATTGTCCATCAGCCATTGATGCCCGATTTTGTAGAAACAGGCTTTGATATCACCTTCAAGAACCCATTGTGCTGACCGTTTCTGACTTAAGCAGATAAAACACTGGCCGATTGCGTCAGCAGTGCTTCGCCTTGGTCTAAAACCGTAGCTGTTAGGGTCGGCAAGTGTTTCTGATACTGGCTCTAGTGCAAGAAGATGAAGCGCTTGCTGCGCTCTGTCGACCATGCACGGGATACCAAGTGGTCTGAGCTTACCGTTTTTCTTGGGGATGTAGATGCGCTTGAGCGGTTTGGCTTGATAAGCTTTTCTGCTCAATTGATTGACTGCTTTCATACGGCGCGTATCCGTGTTCCAGATGACACCGTCTATTCCTGGCGTTTTACTGCCTTTGTTTTGTGATACCCGCTTAACAGCAAGAAGTTTTGCTGAGCGAGAATGAGAGAGTATCCATTGCAAGGCTTTCGCTTTGCCGTGTTTACCTTCTCTAGTTGCCTTTGCGATACGCATCTGAAGCTTGAATACATGCGACTCAACGGATTTCCAGTCGATTGACTGCCATTGAGCGCTGTAAGGAGAGGCACTAACTTCTTTTGAAATCATCATTTGCATTTCTCCTTGAATAAAGTTCTTCAAATTATCTCGCAACGGGAGACCAGTCGGAAGTGGGCTCACTTTCGTGACCAGATAAAGATCTGTATCTGCATTGTTACAATGCAGCTTTCGCTTTTTCCAACCTCCTATACCTGCATCACTATCGGCCACATCGGCTTTCCCATAGGGAGTGATACAGGCTTACCGTGTTCCGTATGTCGCGCAATGTCAGGGTAGATGCCTGCTATGGAGCGGAGAGTTCAACGATCACGAAAGAGCATGGGGCAATCTCTTTCCAACTCTCGTGCCTTTTGGCTACAGCGTGTTAACCACTTCCGCTGTTTGCAAGGATAACGCCCCTTACGCAGGTTCACTTATGTTCATCATACTGACTACCTAGCACTCACCCAATTGTGGTTATCAGGAGGATCGTCCTCTCACGATTTAGATCCCGATTAGTGCATGACCAATCTTCGTTACATTGTCAGACTCGCTACTTTATTCAGAGTCCTAGGTTCATCTGGTGATACAGATGGTTCACACATTAAGCGGTGAACAGCGCTTCATACGACTTCACGTCGCACGCCCCTTTTCTTCTTAGAGTTCTTACTCATAACATTTCTTACTATCTCAGTTAGACTAAGATTTCCTAATGCGTGCAAGATATTTTCAAGCTTGAACTGAAATACTCCGCACATGTTGAAATAAAATCTTAACAGATTCTTTGTTTCTTTGATTTATCGAATTTATTGGAAATTTTCAAAACAAGCTGTTTTTGTTTATTTGAGATGGGTTGTCTAGTTACGACTTTATGGTTTAAATTTGTAATGAAGTTTTTTTCCCAAGGAGTGAGTTGGTCATACTTCAGCAAAAATACGTCATTTAAGGTATTAAAAAATTCGTATTCGCTTACATCCATTGGATTGACCACCATTTAATTTAAAATTTTAGCAAGAGAGGTAAAGTTAAGGGTTTCAAATTTCTCAATTTGGTTTTGGCCTAATGTGGTGATCGATAAGAAACCCAAAGCTCAATTAAATCATCTATTTCGATATTGTTACTAAAGTTGACTGTGGTTCGTTCAGCTAAGTATTGAAGTATTTATGGATATAACATGATGACATAGAGGCCAAAAGAGCGCTGTAATCTAAATTAAATGAAATCTTTTCTCCTACGAATAATGACCTACCTGAGGTTTCAAGGAGTAGATGATCGCTGGTTGATGATATGACCTTTATCTCTTTCGGCACTTTAAGTCCAGTGACACAAACATCTTGACGGCCTAATGCAAGAATAGCCTGTGATACTGTACCTCTGTCTTGAATGTTTTCCTTATAACCAAAAGCATTTGAACCTCTCTTCCCCCACGGTAAAGTTGGCTTAATTTTGGATTCAATCACTTCAGCGGTCAAAGAGATTGCATCCGTATGTAAGCCTTCTATTTTTTCTTGTTCTAAAGGGTCACAACCTAAAAAAATGGCTTCTCCTATACGAAGGTTGTTTACACGAGTTTCACCAGTTTGGTGAAGCGCCCAATTAATTGAAGCAGAATTTCCCCCTGAAATGATATCAAGGTGTAGCCCAAATTTTTCTTCAATTTCATTTGCTAAGCCAGAAAGAAGCGCCATATTTTTATGGTCGGGAGCGACACCATATCGACAGGCTAGGTTCGCACCAATGCCTTTTATTATAATGTTTGGTAAGGATATGATTTGATGGATAAAGCCAATAACACGATTTGGCATTACTCCTTCTCTGAGATCACCAAGCTCAACCATAATAATGATCTTATGATGGATATTTTTTTGTTTAGCTACTTTCGAAAGCTTCCGAATCACTTTAATTTCAGAATTCAGGCTTATATCACAATGCTTTATCACGCTCGATACTTGACTCAACATTGGCGTGCGTATCAACATTTTGGAAACAGGGATACAAGAATCTGTTATTTTCTGGATATTTTCGACTCTTGAATCTGCCACCATTGGTGCGCCTGCATCGAGTAGGACTTGAACTATTACAGGATGACCTAAGAATACTTTTGTTACAGGCGTAACTGATATATTTTTCTTTGAAAGCTTATGAATAAGGGACTTAGCATTGTGATGAATTTTACTACAATCGATGTCTAACCTAGGGTACCTCACCCTTTTTTTACCAATTTACTCTTTATTTCAGGAAAAGCTGAGCTTACTATTTGTAGAAGGTGTTCCGTAGGTTGCAATAAAGCGTCAGTAACCGGTATACCAAATTCAGTGCTATAGCTATCAATAGTACTAAGTATCTCATCCAAAGACATTCCTTCATGGTTGAGTGTTAGTCCGATCACTGAAGTATCTGAAAATGTCTCAATAAGATTGATTTCTGATGCAATCGAAGGGGTTGGCCAGTGAGGATAATCAGTACGGTGCCGGCGTTTAGGGGCATGTTGTAAGATGACTCCTGTAGGACAACTGCCACGTAAGATAGAGGCACTAGTCGAATAGGCAGGGTGACTTAAAGCTCCTTGACCTTCAATAATAATGATATCTGGGTTCTCTTCTTCATACGCCTGCACAATAATAGATTCCAATTCACCAGCGCAAAATTGGGAAGGGACAGCATCCAGTGCAACGCAGTATCGTGCGCCTTGCATAATGCCAGTTTGGCCGGTGGCAATCATGACAACATTAAGGCCTTGTTTAGTTAACTCATTAGCCAATATTGTTGCAGTGGTTCGTTTTCCTAGCGCACAATCTGTTCCCAGAACAGCAATTCTTGGGCACTCCACATTGTGTATTTTACCACTGAATGTTTGCAATTTTTCTTTACTTTTTGGTTTGCGAATATCTATAATTCGAACATTATTTTCTTCACAGGCGGTCAAAAATAAAGAGTCGTCGGTTAAGAACTCATGTAACCCATTGACGATATTCATTTTTAGAGACATGGCATTTAAAATAATGCTTTTGTCTAAATCAGATAAAAACCCATTTGATGGAGCAATACCAAAAATGAAATAGTCGGGAATGCTTTCCGCTTGAATTATAGCTTCTTCGATATTCGCAACGATAGGTATGCCATTCTTTTTGTTATCAAGAACTTCTCCAGAATCTAAACCTGAAAGTTCACTATCAATAACAGATAGGATACGGTAATTTTGTGAATGTCTAACCAATCCATTGGCTGTCTTACCATCAATTTTACCAAAGTTGCTTTCACAATATACAATCGCCGAGGGGGTAATCGGTTTCATTTCCTGAGTAAGTGGCACCCCAGGAGTGATATATATTGATGTATTGTTGATTCCATTATCTTCGATTTCAGAAATTTGGAAGATGTTTTTTAACTTTTTCGTTGAAATTGACATAATTAAAGCCTTGTAGTGAGGCTTAGAAGGTCAACTAAGGAGTGTCGAGGTGTGAGTTCGATAAAGAAAAGAAGTCCCAACTAAGCAGGAGGGAGAAAATCTAAGGTAACACACTTATCCGATTATTGTTGGTTATTCTCAATTAATTGTGCTTTGTTGCTTTGTTGCTTTGTGAAATATTCTGAACGCCTTCCCTCAATAGCAATAACGTTATCTACTGCGCTTTTTCATTTGGTGATCGCACCATCAAGACTGAGTACCCAATTAAGTGATTTTCCATACTTATAGGGCTCTTCTCCGCTTAG
>NZ_JAHKPM010000056.1 GCF_018860525.1 Vibrio hepatarius | reverse complement strand
TAACGAAATAAGAAGCATCGCCTGATAAGGCGGTTAGAAGTCACTTTTATGGTCACCAGATGCGATGTACAAATCCATCATCTCTTTGCTGAAGTAATGCGAAGTCGCTTCGTTTAGGCACCAGTTTAAACTGAATAGTAGGACTGACGAAAGAATAAGGATGGCAACACTTTCTATTTTACTAGTCTGCATAGATATCTCTGTCCCTTTCATTAAATACCAAACCTTGACAATTATAAAAGGTATTACTGAAGAGATTATGGCGAATTGTATGTCTGCGGTTATCAGTAAGGCTAAGCAGAATGTCAATGCAAACATTAAAAACCCTGCAATCCAGCCATATAAGTGTGACCAAAAGTAGCATGTGACAATGACTGAAATTCTTTCATCGACACTGAACAACTTGGCGACAACAGCAGCAATCAGGCCATGTAGTAAAAAAGTACTAAAAGCCCATAATCCAGAGTCTATAGCTGATTTTGTAGCTAAGGTTGCTTCTCCCATTATTCCCATTTTTTCGGTAAAGCCTAAAACTGATAGATAAGCGATGATTGAAAAGAATGAAATTATAAAAATTATCTTCTTAAGCATTTCACCTACAAGGGTTTTACCATCTTTGCTAGCAATAACCCTAAAGTAGTCTGCTGGTTTAAAAATTCCTTTAACTGAATTCATTAAATATCTATTTTTCTATAACTATATAAGAGTCAGGCTTTAATTAAAAGAAAAGCATTTTCATTGCAAAATAAATTCGTTATAAATAGATTAAAAAAATGAGATTGAAATCCGAAACTATAATAGCCTCACTTCTAATTGCAGGCTGTAGCAATGGTGTTCTCAATGAATATCATGGTGAACAAATTACAATTGACTCACAAGTAATGGGTATCCCTTTTTTGTTTGGTGGAGCAGGAAGTAGCGTCCCTATTACTGAAAATCTAAGCATTACAGCTAAGCATATAGCGAGCTATGACTTCTCAAGCGTAGTGGCACATCATCCTTCATGCGATATATCAATAATTAAGAGTGATAATAGGGGCAAGTCGATACATCCGATAGGAAAGGCGTCACCAAATTCTGAGCTAAAAACGTTTGGTCGAGACCTATGGAACCCCTTAAAAACCTTGTATGGAGAAGGTAAGTTTCTCCAAGATCTTTTTCTTATTGATAATCAATGGAACTCTAAAGACTGCACACTTAGTGTAATAGATGCCCCTATACAGGTTGGCATGAGTGGAGGAGGGGTTTATAACAATAAGGAGGAACTTGTTGGTGTGATAGTGGCTATGGGGGGATGGGATTTTAAGCTAGTCGAAACAGACCAGAAGGTTGGTAGGGTTAGCTTAATGGTTTCAACTTTATTCATTAAAGATTGGATAAACGAAGTTAAGGCAGATTTTTATTCCAATTGAGTTTGAATATCCAAAATTTATTTATTAACTTTATCTTTACCTCAAGTATAGATTAGCTTGAAGGGTTGGGTGTAGCAACTTACTGCCGCATAAGGGTATTACTATTGTGTCTTGAAGTGCATTAAGTGCAATTCGTGTAGGTTGGCGGAACACCCATAAAAAGTAGAGCCGCCAGCCTACAAAGAGTATATCAGTGATAAAACGCTCTAACTCTATTGAGGATGACGTCATAGTTCTGCGTCCCAATCAGATCTTCGTCATCAAGAAGATTGACCTCACCTGAAATAACCTTCATTTTATTAGTCTGAAGTAATGCCCAGCTAGAGACAGCAGCGTTTAGCGAATTAGGATCAAACATATCTTGAACCCAAACATACCCACTAAAAACATAGTGAGCTTCAGCGCCGCCATGAATTGCTTGACAGAGCATTTCCTCGTCATCGAGAACACCTGACCAAAGGTAGCTTAACTTAACTAGCACACCATCCTTTGGAAGGTATTGAGAGTTGTTGATGCAATCTTCGACATCGAATGAATCAAGCTTAAATCTTCCCATAGATAGGTGCTCGGTCATCCAAGGCTTAGTTAGATCTAAAAGAACTTCCTGATGCATCGCGGCTGCCTCTCCAGAAAATCCTTCGCATGGTATTAAGCCAGAAACGTGAACCATAGCCTTTTCGCCATTTACATCTTGTGTGTATTGACTGTTGAGCATTTATTTATACCCTATTATTAATTTTATAAAGGGTGGGCATTATATTGCAATCCATTCTCATGTAAAGAATTATATGCCACATTATTGTCAATATATAAGTGTATTATTCGCACATTCTTAAAAGTAAGATCACACATATTCCAACATTTAGAATAATTCTTACTTAAATAATACCTACTAACTTAAGCAGGTTGTTAAAAATGTAAAATCATTGACGGAGTTCCTTAACGATGCTGGATTCCAATGTTGCCCCTTTTGATATATTGACTTCTGTTTATTGTAGGGAACTTCTGACTCGTTCGAGTACAAAGCAACCAAATATCGAGCAGCCTTCGGGTTTTCTAGGTTCAGGGCAGCTTGCAGTTCTATAAGATCGAATTGCTCTTGGTATTGAAGTAAAGCGTCAATTACCCCAAAAGCATAGTAATGACTGTCGCTTCTTGCTCCTTCAAGTTCTTCGATATCTAGCAAGGTTAGCTTGTCACCATCTGAAGAAGTTTCTTGAATGCGTACTGAGTTTTTTGTAGCACAAATCTTTATGTATTCGATGCATTTATCTTTGTCATTTTCCGCAAGCAAAGGCACGAAGTCTGTTATAGCCTCAAGGTGGCGGCTTGCTCCTGTCGTAGCATAATTACCGACAGTTACAATGTCATAAGGTTTTCTTCCAAACTTCGCTTCGTATTCTTTGACGTATGATCCAGTTAGAACTCTTCTTCTAGTTCGTCATCTTTTGATTTAGCTAGTTCTTCATCACGGATAGCGTCATCAATTTCGACCTTGTGACCCTTGATTTTCTCTTTGATTTCTTCAAGGAGTTCAGGGGTCTTTAGTAGGTAATTACGTGAGTTTTCTTTACCTTGACCTAGTTTATTGCCGTTGTAACCGTACCAAGCGCCTGTTTTGTCAATTACCTTTTCTTTAACGCCGATATCAATAATTTCTGAGGCGGTATCAATACCTTCTCCATAACGGATAGCAAAGTTAGCCTCACGGAATGGGGCAGCAATCTTGTTCTTAACTACTTTAACGCGAGTTTCGTTACCGATTACTTCATCGCCACTCTTTATAGCGCCTGTTCGGCGGATGTCAAGTCGAACAGATGCATAGAACTTAAGTGCATTCCCGCCTGTTGTTGTCTCGGGATTCCCAAACATGACCCCTATTTTCATACGGATTTGGTTGATGAAGATACACATACAATTAGAGGACTTTAAGTTGCCCGTAATCTTGCGCATTGCCTGACTGAGCATTCTGGCTTGAAGTCCCATGTGACTGTCACCCATCTCGCCTTCAACCTCAGCCTTCGGTGTTAATGCTGCTACTGAATCGACCACAAGAACATCAATTGCGCCTGAGCGAGCAAGTGAGTCAACAATCTCTAGTGCTTGCTCGCCAGTGTCTGGTTGAGCAACAAGAAGGCTATCAATATCAACACCAAGCTTTTTTGCGTACACAGGATCAAGGGCATGTTCTGCATCGATAAATGCACACGTTTTACCTTCTTTTTGAGCAGCGGCAATTACTTCAAGGGTAAGTGTTGTTTTACCGCTTGATTCTGGGCCAAAGATTTCTACAATTCGACCCATTGGTAAGCCTCCAGCACCAAGTGCCGAGTCAAGTGTAAGCGAACCAGTTGAGATAGTTTCGATATCCATAGTTCGGTCATCGCCAAGCTTCATGATGGAGCCTTTACCAAATTGTTTCTCAATCTGGCCTAGCGCAGCGGCAAGCGCCTTAGATTTTTGTTCATTCATAACGATTTACAGTCGGTTATTTGCGCATGGATGGCATTATGGAGACGTGATTACGTTTTGTCAATATTTGCACCATGGTGATTAAAACTTTTATATTTTATTAAAGTCTTGTTTTTTATAACGAAAATTTCTTCTTTATTAATAGAGACATCGTTAATTCCTCTGTATCTTGCTAGTTTTGACAGGGTTGACTCATCTGTTTCTTTGCTCACCTTGTATCCGAGCTTACTCAACGAAGATACTAAATCTTTAGTTCTTAAATGTTTTGTTAGGAATTTATCTACTTTTAGGGTTTCAGTTACGCCCTTCATCTCAATAGTGACTTCTTCTGGGATATCTTGGGAAGTTTCAATAAAAAATTTAATACACTTAACAGCCACGTTAACCTCCACTCGTGCAAAATCAGTCAGTAAATAATTCAGTAATTTGAATTTATCATACAGCCTTTGTCATTATAATGCCACATGTATTGGGGGGTCTGCTTAAGATAAGGGTTTAATAATGACTGATAAGCAAGCAAAAAATCTGTGCACTGCATGCGGTGAAGGTAAGGATTAAGTTGCATACAGCGACGAGCTACTAATCTGTGAGGATTGTTTAGATTTAGGTAAAAACTTCCTGTCAGAGCAAAATCAATTAAAGCTTGAAGAGACTAAAGTAAAAGCTGAAAAATATGGTATGGATAAAGTGGTAGAAGAGGTTTCAAAGCTTCCAAAGCCAGCAGAATTAGTTGAAAAGCTAGATGAGTATGTGATTAGCAAAGAGAATGCTTTCGGTAGCGATTTACTAACACCAGAAACGAGTCATTCAAAATCAATACGGCTTCGGTAGTGGTGCAAAAAAAAAGCAATTTATTATTGATTGGGCCAACAGGAACTGGCAAAATATTTTTAGCTGAAACTATCGCTTTGCTAACAGACCTTCCAATTCACATAGAGGATGCAACCACACTGACGGAAGCTGGTTACGTTGGTGATAGCGTAGAAGATATGATTCAGGGTCTTGTGGATAAATGCGGTGGAGACATTGCCTTAGCTGAATCAAAAGGTATCGTTTTTATCGATGAAATCGATAAGCTACGCAAGCGTTGTGATAGTGCTAGTTTGAACCGAGATCCAGCGGGTGAAGGGGTCCAAAGCGCTCTACTTAAGTTGAGAGAGGGAACGGACGTTCGAATCTCCACAACAGGTGGAAAAAAACAGTCTGGTAATCCAACCAATATTGTTAACACATCAAATATCTTATTTATTACCAGCGGAGCATTTGAAGGCATTGAAGAACTCGTAAAAGGTGAATGTCAGAGTGGCACCAAGGCTGGGTTTATCATTGATAAAGAAGCAACAGAAAAGAAAAAAACAACCCAAAAGTCGTGTTAGCAAAGCATGTTATGAAAGCAATCATAACAGATTCAAAGAAAAGCATGTTTACCTCACATCAGTTGCTCGCCAAAGCCGACGGGATTGCATTGACTATTGGTGATGATGCAGTGGAGGCTATCGCAAATGACGCTTTTGAGAAAAAGATTGGTTCTCGTGGTTTGGATGGGACAATTAATAAAGTGTTGAGAGATTTTTTATTTGAATCGCCATCAGAGCAATGTGAAGAATTTGAGATTACTAAAGAGTTGGTTGAGAAAAAAACTGAAGGCTGAATAGTAACCAAATAAAGCAAAAAAGAGTCAATTGTCATTACAATTGGCTCTTTTTTCCAAATTATGACTTTACAAGTATGTGTTTTGTGGCAAAATAAAGATATAAAACATATTAATGAAAATTAATTAACGGATATAAAAAATGACTGACAATACAGATATTAAAACTTTACTTAACGATCGCTCACTTCGTGCTGCTACTAAAGGCATGAGCACAGAAGAGCTTGAGTCTGCTTTAGATAAGCTTAATCTCGTTCTAACCGAGAAAAAAGAGTTTGTTAAGGCTGAAGAGCAAAGAGTTGAGCGCAAAAACAATGAGTGCGCGGAAATCCTTTCACTTCTGTCTGATTCAGAAGTCACTTTAGAAGAACTTGTTTACTTCGCGGCAAATAGCACATTAGTTGGTTTCAATCCAGAATCTGAAGTCCAGACTAAGCAAAAGCGACAAAAAGCTAAACGCGCACCTCGACCAGCAAAGTACAAATATACGAATGAGCAAGGTGAAGAGAAAACATGGACGGGTCAAGGCCGAACTCCTTCTGTAATTCAGGCTGCACTTGATAAAGGTGCTCATATGAGCCAATTCAAGATTGCAGGCTAATCATCTAACACTTAAAGAAAGGGTCATCATTTGATGACTCTTTTTTTTACCTATTGATACGAGATCTTATTTAAAATAGACTGTCACCATCTTGCTACTCTAGGTTCTTAATAGTGATCAAAAAAAGCATGCATGTTGGTGTTATAGATCTTTCATCAAACATTTACAGAACATTTAAAACCTCTCAAAAAGACGCATCAAAAAACAACTCACTCCATTACATTGGAGATATACCTATATATTGCGTTAAAAATACAATATTGCAGCTCATAAAAGAGCAAAACGCTGTCATTCGAAAAAGAGGCGAGTTCACTCATATGCTTGCTGTTCTTGATTTCGGAGGAAGCAATTTCAGGCACGAGATTTACCCTGAGTACAAGGCAAACAGAGATCCAGAAGACCCTGAAATTACGATTCAAAAGATAATTATAGAAAGGGCGCTCAATCATCTAGGGTATACAGTTATTAAGGTTCCAAATGTAGAGGCTGATGATGTAATCGGAGCAGTTGTAACTAAGTGTTCTGCACATGGGATAAAAACCACAGTCTTTTCAAGAGACAAAGATCTGTTTGTTTTAATTGATAAAGAAAATGTCATGCAATACTCAGGTGCT
This sequence comes from Vibrio hepatarius, assembly GCF_018860525.1. Classification (GTDB taxonomy): domain Bacteria; phylum Pseudomonadota; class Gammaproteobacteria; order Enterobacterales; family Vibrionaceae; genus Vibrio; species Vibrio hepatarius_B. Next base: position 28,600 of record NZ_JAHKPM010000056.1, on the reverse strand, counting down.
GAAAAGGTACTCTTTGGTTGGCAAACTGTTGTCGAATCCAAAGGGGTTAGTCCTGATAAAATAACAGATATGCTTACATTGATGGGTGATAAGGCTGACAACATAATTGGGGTTAAGAGTTTTGGGCAAAAATCAACCTCTACCGTTCTCGCAGCGTATAGCCTAGATGAGTTACTAGATGACCCTGAACTAATTTTGAATACTGGTGTCCGAGGGGCTAAGGGTCTAGTAAGCAACTTACAGGATTCTTTTGATCAAATATCTTTAATGATGCAAGTCGCTACTGTTAAAACAGATATAGAACTTAATCAGTCTTTAAGAGACTGGCAGTACATTCGATCTAAGAAGGATATTGATTCCGTGATTTCGCAGTCTATAAAAGAATTGATTACAGAGGGTCAAATTTAGTCATGCATATTAAATCATATACTGTTAGGCATTTCTGGAATGATATTGAGCTAAGTGCTGAAATTGATTTTGAAAAAACCTCAATGGAAAAATTGAGTGCCTATGTGATTAATCACCACGAATATTCAGAATTTATGAGAGCTTCTGGTGATGGCATTATTCAGTGCTTTTTAAAGTTACTAGCAAATGCTTGCTTTAATATCTCGATGTCAAGTGATTTAAACTTCGAAGGTCTAATAGATTACTTTGATTCTTCTAACTCTTGGGTGACTGAGCTTTTCCCTAGAGTTAATGGTCAGGAAGGTGTTCGCTTATTAAGCTTCACTTATAGCGATTTAGAGCCAGAGCTATTCGATTAACAGGGTATTTCTATGTATGTAAGGCTAAAGAACAGGGTTGTCAAAGAAGTAGAATTCTCAGTCTCTGATGAAAATGTCTATGAGTTTAATGGAATTCTTTATTCAGAGGTAAATGATTTATTAACTGATCTTGGTGACGAAGAATTGGCTTCTAGTTTTCTAGAAGTATTGCTTTCTTACCTAAATAGGAATAACTCCAACCATAAGATTAAGGTTTCTGATTTAAGTTCTGTTGATGGTTACGATATTCAATGGGGTCTTGAGATGGTTCAGAGGGAAACTGGATTAAAAGTGTCGTACTTCGGTGTTGTATACTCCCGAGAATTCGATGGGTTTGTCGAAGACATACCTAAAGAAGGGAGTGAACAGAGGGAATTCATCTTAATTCCCTCTGTTTTACTCTAAACGCTCAAGATTGACTCTTGGATGTTTGATAGGGTTACAACGCCTATCATTCCTCCTTCCTCATCAGTTACAACCGCTAAATGAGTATCGGTTCTGTATAATTTTTCTAGTAGCTCCATCATTGATTTGTCGTCTTGGCAAACCAGAACAGGGTGAACGATTTCAGCGATACTCATTTTTTCATCCCCAGATATTAAGTTCGCAAGAATATCACTCTTGAAAACAACGCCAACAGGTTGGTTGTGCTTATTTGTAGCAATAAATCTTTTTAGGTTGCTGCTTAGAGCTAACTCCTTCGCAAACTCAAGGGTTTCGTGTATCGGAACGGTTTGTATTTCGCAATCTTTAATTATCAGCTCAGACGCCTTCCTTTCTCTTATAGAAAACAAGTTCTGTATAAAATTTGCCTCTTTGTTATTGATTACACCAAGGTCGTGCGCAGACTTCAGCATGTAGTCTAGTTCACAGATTGTAAGTTTGTTAGATTCTGATTTGCTTCCAACCAAAAGATTAATTAAATAAATTATTGGGCTTATAAGCGTAGTGATAAAAATAAGCGGCTTAGCTATAAGTTTACCTACCTTTTCAGGTCGGCTTGCTGCAAATACCTTTGGTTTTATTTCTGAAAGAAACAACATCACTACAGTTACCGATATAATAAATGCTGTGTAATAAAAATCATGAAAATGCTTAGCGGCAAGAGACCCAATTAACATTGAACCGCCAATGTTTACAATGGTGTTCATGAAAATTATTGAAGTTAAATACTTTCCTCTCTGTGATATCACCTTTAATAGATCACTAGAGCCAGAAACTTCTTGCTTAATCATGTTTTTAACTTTGAATTCATTGGAGCCAACAACGCTGGATTCTGCTAATGAAAAAAGCATAGATGTGAATACCACACCAAATGTAGTTAGGAAAAGGTTCATTTTTTTTCTAAGTATTTAAGAGTATATTGTGAATAAATTCAAAAAATTCTATGAAAATTAAAAAAAGGCAAATATCTAAAATTAGAAATCAAGCATTTGTTGTTTTAGCCGCGCATGTTATTTCGTTTTTTTTTGCTATGCCGATTTTTTTCTTTGAAGCTCAGGTTCCAGAGTCTGGTATTAAAACCTTGTGGGATAGTATCTGGTTTACTTTTGTAAGCGTTACAACAATTGGGTATGGTGATTTAACCCCGCATCACACGGTTAGTAAAATTCTTTTGGTAGTAGCTTTTATTATCACTCGTGGCTCATTCTTATTTGCTGTCATATCAGTTAGTGGTGGCTGGTTAGGCGGTAGGGTCAATCATGAGCTGAGTGTGGAAGATCGGTTATTCGTTCTTGAGAACGAACTTAAGCAGTTGAGAGGAGTTATTTACAACTTCAATAAGCTGCTTACATCAGAAATTAAGCACATAAAAAACGTAGAAAAAAAGCTAGATCTTGACGAAATCTAAGTGCGGCAATATAGAGATTATGGCAAAATAAGGACAAATTTATAATCGGCAATCAAATTTATGAGAGGTATAACATGTCACATTTAGCAGTTTCAGGGTTTCATCAAGAAGATTGGGGTCTAGAGTTTTCCTTAGAGATCGAGGCTCAAGACCCTTTTCGTGTATCTAGCCTCAACTTTGAGTCCGATCCTGAGTATTATGCTTCAGAGCTAGTCGATTACCTTAACCAAGGAATGCCTAATCAAGATTTTGTCTCTACAACGGGCAACTCCATTATTCTGAATGGATACAAATGCTCAAAAGAATATCTTTTTGAAGAACTTGCAGACGTATCTTGTTCGGAAACTATGGTTGAGTCTCTTCATGACCTTCTAAGCGGACTTTAAAAGAATTATCATTAAATTAAAATGTTTAATTCCATCAAGGCGAGGCTTGGATTTTCAATATCTAAGCAAATAAAATTTGTGGTGGCACTTAACCGCCAGAGGCTTAATCACCCTAATGCAAACCCAAGCGGATGGTTGAGTAATTTGCAAGGTGAGTTCCCCTACATCTGTAAGGTACTTCTTCACAAATTAAGGGAAGGTGAGACATTCGAGGAGGCTATTGAGGGCACCTTAGAAGACTTACTTTCCCCATACGCACTGGGTTCTATTGAGAATTCAGGAATAAACAGCGATTTTTGCAAGGTTCTGATTGCTCACAATCAACACTTTGCTAGGAGAGTTCTTGTCTCTTTAACTCTTTTGTTAGTAGGTCTAATCGGTGTTTTGTTTGGGTATTTTAAGTTTATGCTATTTTCTGGAGTAACCTTGCTTGCCATTTCTTTTGTTTCGACACCTGTGGCAAGGTTGCACACCATAAAAAAACTACTTTAGTGATTAGATTAATGCAGAGCAGATAGACTCATCTTTCATTGAGTGTTCTCTCTGCATATCAGCTTTCATAAAGCCCTCGTATAAACTTTTTCTTCTTGGTGAGCTTGTCATTAAGGTTTGAATCTCATCCACTAAGTTAAGGTCTTTATCAAATCTTGCCTTCTCTGACTCATGAATGTAGCAGCTCAAACTTATACTTATGTCATCGGATATGGACAGAAATGTTTCTTTTTTATTTCTCCAATCTTCTGAGAATATTCTTGAAATTGAATGGACAAGGTACTCAGCTTTTACCTTCATCGGCTCAGGATATATAGTGGTTTCAATATATTCTATAACACCATTACTATACTCATCGGAAGAGTGGGCGGCTTGCGTCAGCATGATCGAAGATGCAACTGCGAAAAGGATTATCTTTCTTAGCATTTTTAATTGATCGTAAAAACTATGCGATGATAAATCAATGGGTAAAAAAAAGACTCCATAAGGAGTCTTTTACGCTTAGGTGTATTTAAGCTTTGTTGATAAGGAAATCCTCTAATGTCTTTCCTTGGTCAAGTTGCTCTTTGATGGCTGAAGGCGTGCGGCCTTGGCCTGTCCAAGTTTTTTCTTCGCCATCAGCGTTCGTGTACTTGTACTTGGCTGGCTTGGATTGACGGGTTTGCTTGACTTTTTCCTGCGGAGCAAAACTAATTAAGTCTGTTACATCAATGCCTTCACCTTTTAATTTTTTAAGGTACTCTTCAATTTTAGCTGTACGCAACTTTTCTTCTTGTCGCTTAGCTTCGTCTTCTACCTTTCTTTCTTCAAGAACTGTAGAGAAGTTGTTTGTGATTCGCACAAGAATTTCAATCGATAACTCTCTACCCATTGCTCTAGCGGAACGAAGGTTAGTGATTTTTTTAAGGGTGTCTTCCAGAGCTTGTGTTTTTTGGTCAGTCATTGTGTCAATTTTCCTTACTTAATTAAGGTTTTTGATATGTTTTTCAAAAGAGCTGTATGTTATGCCACTATTGCATACCACATTTATTGTATGTCAATGTTTTTGGGAAACTTAAGGAGTCGGGTTCTGCATATTGCTCCCACCAAAATTCTTATTTGCTTAATATAAAGAAGCCTTCATTAAAGAACGCATCATTAACAGCGTTCGGTTTTGTTACCTTCAGTCCTATTTGATTTATATTAATTTGTTCGGCGCTTTGAAGAACGCCATCAATGCAGAAGATGTCGAACAATCTTCTACAAACGGGATTTGAGTCATTGATATCTGATGATTTTCTCTTCGTTTTACCAGAAATCAAACAGTCACTAAGAGATACCTCATCTGGTTCAAGTCTTGGGATATAGGTAATATATCTGTAGCCTAACGCCTTGATGTTGCGTACACCTAACTTTACTTCTTCAATTAAGCTATGGCTCATAATTTTTACTAGTTACTTTTAGATTGTCATGATATTACCACGGAATGTCTCTTTTGCAAGATTGCATCTATTAAATATCAACATGAATAATTAATATCACTTTCCATTTTGTATACTTTTTAATAAAGAATAAATATGAAGAAGATATTTGTGGTCTTATTGCTCATTTTAATTAATTTTTCATCAGAAAGTGCATCATCAAGCATATCAGTAACCCCTATGTTTCTTAAGATAGCTTCTGGTGGAAGTGGTAGTGTGTTAATAAGCAATAGTTCGGAACGCGAGATTGAGTTAAAGCTAAAGGTAACTGATATGACTAGTTTGCAATCAAAGTTTTGCTCTATTGGGAGTGACCATTTGATCGTGAAGGCTAGAGAAGAGAAGGTTGTAACGGTGCAGTGCTTAAGTAATAGAGATAGAGAACTACATTTACTAGAGATTGACCTTTCTGAATTTCAGAAAAGGGAGGTGAGAAGGGTGGTGCTGTATTAGGCACCACCGGATTTATTTTTTGTAATGAACATACATAGGGGTTTGTTTTGCGATCTTTGGCAAGATCTGTTTGTGGGTTGACATTGGTATTGCAAAACAACCTTCGCTTCGACCAAGCATCCCATGTTGCTCAAAGAATTCTCTCTCGGCGTAATCAGATCCATGAATGACAATAAACCTTTTCCTTACGTTGTCATTGACCCCTTCATCAGCCCCATCAACCCTCAAAGACAATCCATTTTTTCCATGATACAACTCATTGGTGTAAAACAAGCCAACCGAAGATTGCTTTGAGTTGGGTTGGTTTGAAAATGAATAAGGCTTTCTGTAACCGCTGTTCACTGCATGGGAGACGAGAGTTTTGTTCTCGACAACCCTATCTACAATATTGATTACAAAGAATCTTTCTTCCTCTGAGGGTTTAGTGTAATCAACTACAACCAACCTTTTTGGTGGGGGAGTTATTTCATTGTATCTGTTCAGTGCTGCATATAGTGCTTCTTTCCCAACTATGCTTTCGATATTCTTATAAGACTCAAGGGTTTCATTGTGTGCCTTTTGCTTATTCTGGGTCGTCGCCTCAGTTGGGGTTGAGCAAGCTGATAACGCCATCATAAAAAAGGAGCACATAATTGCGAGATACTTTTTTGTCATTTCCTACATCACCTTTATTGCTTTAGACCACACCGAACGATCAAACTTCATTTCAGCCGTGATAACAAAGATGGTTCCATTTACCTTATCTGCACCGAAGTTTATGGTTGAACTCTCTGGTGTATAGGTTTCATTTTCATCGTCTTTAAATGCAGCGAGCTTGTATTTTTCAGACCCTCCTTTAGCGCAAGAGAAGTAACAGTCGATCCAGTTTCCTCTGCCTTTTGATCTGAAATCGAGTCTGAGTGCTTTTCCTTGTAGTGCCATTTCGTCATTGTATTCTGCTGGTTTGAACCCTCTAGATACAGCCGCTTGTAGTGTAAGAATATTCATAATAATATCGTCAGTATGTTATGTGCATGGAAGGGCAGCGGTTTCGTAGCAATATTGGAGCGTATAACTGTATGTCTCTGTTGCATTATCAGAGCATAAAGAAGCCAAATCCTGAGCTTGAACGCCCTGAATCTGCACCGTTGTCCCATTGATAGTAATACGCTGCCATGAAGTGGATCTGATGTCGCTTATTAAGCCAGAGCATGTGTCTTTTGATGTAACTTCCGTGCTGAGGACGAGGAATTGACCATTCGGGGTAAAAGTGATTGCCTTCTTATGCGCGTTGATTTCGAGCTTGAAGTACTTATTTAGAACAATCTTTAAGTCGGTACTTGGAATTGAATCAAAGCCCTCTCTAACTATTGCGTCATTTCTGTCAGTTTCCTGACTTGAGCTAAGCGGATACAAGAAGGGCTTAATCATTGAGTTAGCTGGATGTAGCATGAGTGCTTCATTGAGCAGCTCATTTGCAAGTGTTGCCTCCTTTACGCCTGCTTTATAATCACGGTTAGTGATGTATTGCGACAAAACAAAAACAGAAGCCGCAGCCATTAAGGCTCCTACGATGATTATCTCAATCATTGTTGAGCCTTTTTTGGCTTTATTTATACGCATATCTTCAATGTTATTTATATAAACGGTACTTATTTAAACCCTTAAATTCAAATATGAGATTTGAATTGCTGTCCTTAAATTGCTATTTTTTGTGATAAAAAAATGGAAATACTAGAAGTAGCACTTGAGTCTCTAGGGCTTCATGACAATGCAACACTGAACGAAGTGATAGAAAAAGTCTTCGACTTCTTGGGGTTGAAAGGAAACGAAGTGGGGGAGCTTAGGGCGTAGCTTTAGAGTTTGTGTCCGAGTATGGCGTCTACTTTGTAAATAGCGATGGTGTGTTTGTGGTTGATTTAACAGAAGAGGGCAACACCTCTGTGAGTGCAATTATCAAGGTTAATATCGAATGTGGCCTTTATGTGGGCAATCGTATTCATGATCCTATTGCAGAGTTTCCTGTTAAAATAGGTGACAATTAAGGCTCCATAGTAGCCTTATCAATCATATCATTACGACTTCAATACCTTTTGTTTGCAACATAGGGACAACTGAATTATTCACAACATCAATGCTTTGAGATGTTTTGTGGAGGTAAATCTTTTGCGGGTTGAAGCTATCATCGTAGCAAACGATGCTCGCCTCGAACCTTCCAGAATAGTCAACGTTGAGGCAATCATAATTCGTCTAAGGTCTTCAAGATCAATGAGTCTTCCTATGTGGATGTCTGGAAAAATATGAGGGTACTCGCCAGACTCCTTTTCTCTATGGTAGGCTTCTCTTGTGATCTTGTTCTTAAGAATTGAGCCTTCCTCTATTTTGTCTTCAGCGTCTTTCGCGCTGAGTATCCCTCCGTGGACTTCATGCTCAAGAATGAAGTGGTTGGCCTTAAATATGCTTCTCATAATAGGCTGAACTTCAAAGTGTACATAGAAGTCGTCTAGAAAACCTTTGTTGATAATCAATACTGAGTCTTCATCATCTGTTGTCGGTTTAATGTTATCACTAAAGGTTAGGATGCCATTCTTATCGAAAGTCATACATTCTGTGTATTTTGACTTGATACCGAATGAAGGGGGAATGCCGAGATCATTCGCTCTAGGAACAAAACCAACCTTAAAAAAGAATCCTGCTTTGTAAAGTTCTCTAGCTACAGCGCTAGCATTATCTTGTCCAACGATGTTTTGGGTAAATTGGTAAGTGTTATGATCGAATTCTCCAGTGATGGAGTAGCATGAAATAACACTCTCAACTACACGTTTAGCGTTCTCAGATAAGGAATTTCTAAGGGACATGAACTTAGCAAATAAGTTGAGTAAATCAACCTCGTTGTGAACAAGCTCTTCTTTGTCTATTGCAATTTGAAGACGTTTGTTTGCCTTGCTCTTTGTTTTGATTAGGTCAGCCTCAATAAGCTTGGCAAGATCGAATATCGTTGAGTTCTTTTTGCAGAAATCACATTTGCAGGGCTTTCTAGGGGCTTCAATGTGGTTACAATGCTTGCAAGCCGATTTTACGGAATAGCCTTCAGATATAGCTAATATGCTTAGCTTTATTTCACTGTCATTTTGACAGATTGGGCAATGGAAGGTTACTGGTATTCCCACCTTATGTAGGTCAATTATCTTGTTGCCTTGGATAATAGCTTGACCGCCTTATCTAAGAGCAACCATGATTGAGAAGTCTCTTTTTTGAGTGGGATTCATCGTGCTAAAGATCTCAATTATCTCACTCTCAATATGAGTTAAATCTTCGGTTTCTTCTATTAAAGAGATGTGTGCCTCATCGATGCTCTCCCCGAGATCTAATTTACATCTCTCAAAGATATCTCTTTTAATTTTGGAGATTTCTTTAGGCTGCGGCTCATCTGCGCCATCGAAATCAAAGAGGCTAACAATGCTTCTAGCTAAAACGAGCTTCTTTTATAAGCCCAATATGGGAGCGGATGATGGATATGTTTTCTGACTCATCTTTGATGAATCTGGTAACGTCATCTTTACAGATGGTGGCTATCTTGCTACTCATTTTCTTTGAATCATAGTATTTTTTGAACAAATGTTTAAGAGGGTGTTCTTTATGTATATGAGTAAAAATGTGACTTAAGTCCATGCTTTGTGGCTTGCGGCAATATAGAGATGAGAGCATGGTGGGTATTTTAATACTTTTGGCGGTAAATTAACCGCTTAGTTACTTTTTGCATAAAAGGGGGAGAGGTTTGTATTGTAATTTGGGTGCAGACCAATATAATGATCAACACATAATGATAAGTAACACGGAAAAGGAAAAACCATGGCAATTTTATTTAAAAGCTCAAGCTCAGGAAATGATCACATAACCAGCAACTTAGAGCTTAATTTAGTGGAAGAGCATTTCGCTAAAGGTTTCCGAAAAGCTCAATTAGTTGAATTATCAGCTAATGAAGATGCAAATGTTTCATTTTCTGATAAATTCTTTGATGGTAAGAATGACACTCATGCCTTAATTGCTAAAGTTGCATTCGAGAATTATTCAGTTTTTCAAAAAGAACAGTTACCACTAATTCAAGCGGCAATCACTGACTTACAAGGGCTAGAAGAACAATGCTCTGGCACATTCGGTATCCTAAATGAAGCAAATGAAACCTTACTTACGCAACAAGTTGCGATTTTCGAAGTAGATATCACATATAAACGGTAAGGTCTCTAAAAGTAAGAGTTTTCCTACTTACATTTAGTTGTTAAAAAAGTGAGCCATCCGTGCTCGCTTTTTTTTGTTGATTAACAACCATTATCTCTTCTTCTTTGCCTTTCTTTTAGGGGCGTATTTTTTCATACCCATTATTTTTAGGGTGCCTATTAGGAGGGTTAGCATCAAAATACACGCCTGCGCACTATATAAGACTGCATAAAAATTGTAAGTACTTAAATTTGCTAAAAAATCCATAGGCTTACCAGAAGTTAAAACAAGGTTCATTCCGCCTAAGTTAGATTCAAAACAAGAATCAATGAAAGGAATCAATTCAGGAATCAACATAAAGAACAATCCGCCAGAAACACACTTCACTGAAAGCGCAGATGTACTGATTTCATCTTCATTTATGGTAATAACCGTGCATAACCAGATCATCAGCAAAATATAAAATGTTAAGTCTTGGTATGTTGCAACATGACCAAGATACGCTGCTCTAAAAACGGCGGAGGCGACTAGGGTTAGTGTTAAAAAGAAACTGGCGGCTCTAATTATCTTGAAATAGTTCATTCTTGTTCTTTGATTTATGATTGCTTTTGTGTGGTAGTAATATAGAGACTAATGGCATCAAAATCAAAGTTCGGGTTAGAGTGTCTTAAAAACAAGCACTTAGGCTAGGATTGCCTTTACAAGGCCACGTTGCATGGTAATATAGTGATAGAGCAAGAGTAGGCTTACTCATCCGCGCTTATAATTGATCAGCAGACAGAGGCAACATGGCTAAATTTAGCGGTACTATTAAATGTTTTTTCCCAGAAAAGGGCTTTGGTTTTATTACTGACTCCAACTCAGGGAAGGATCTTTACTTCAATGCAGCAGCATTGCGAGAAGAACTTCATCATACACCTCCCAATGAATTGGTAGGAAAGCCAGTAGCATTCAGAGCTGGTTCTAATGCGAAAGGTTTAAAAGCTGTAGAAGTTCTTTTAAACAAGAAGGCGCTTCAAGCGATTGAGGCCGAGTTACAAGCTAAAGCAGAAATTAAGGCTGAAGCTAAGATTAAGCCAAATGCCCAAAAGGCGGCAGCGGCAGGTGCGGCAGCAGCGAAAAAGGCGAAAGCTAAGAAGCAAACTGCTCAAAAGCAATCGCATACTCAAGCTGCTCAATCAGCAGAGCCTGTATCATCCAATAACCTTAAAGATAAGGTTAAAGCTGACACAAATAAAGAAGGGACTAAAGAGCTATCTCGTCTGGCTATGTGCAAAAATAAAGGTGACGCTGTCACTATGAAGTTCTTGAAGGTTACCAAGCTTGATGACCCTAAGACTATCGAGTTGGTAAAAGTTAAGGTAACTAAATTCGCGCTGATGCAACAATACAAATTTAAGATTGGATTATCTAAGGCAGCTTTGGCGTTTGTTCGCGTCGCTGATCGCTCTCTCAATCGAATTGAGAAACTTGGTCAAGGTCTTTCTAAAACAAAACAGCCAAATTTGAAATCAATCTAATTGTTCCGATATGTCTAGCTTTTCGCTAGAACTGCCTATTTATCCCCCGACTTGTTTCGGGGGTTTCTTGTTTCAAAAAGCCACCAGCCCACGAAAATAATCAACATATTTCAGTTCTTGCCCTTTTAAATATCTGATCTGAGCTTTAGGCTTTAGTTATCAAAATTTAAACAATTATAAATCGGAAACATTTTTAAATGAAAAAGGGTCAGCAGATCAGAAGCAGACAGCTCGAAAGAAAAACAATAAATACTAGAGCTAAAATGTCCGCTGCCGTAATGCTTCTGTGCTTCCTTGGAATCGGACATAAGGTCTATGACCTTCAAGTTAACGAACATCAAGCACAGTACGCAGTCGCCAAAAACAACACAATAAAAGAGCTATCCACCTCACCAGAGAGAGGAGACGTTGTTGATCGTAATGGTGTTCTTATAGCTGGAACCAAACCTATGTACGACTTAGTGGTCATTCCAGAACGTTTGGCTTCTTACCGAAACAATAGGGAGAAAGCGGCGGATGACTACATCGATATGCTCAGTAAGTTCATTCCTATTCCTGAAGAGGAGCAGTTGAAGATTCAAAAGAAAATTCTTCGTTCACTCTCTTATGAGAAAGTCATAGTACTGAGAGATCTAAATCAATCTAACCTCTTCGTTGCTCTAGAAAACATTGGCTACCTAGAGGGCACGAGTATTCAAGTTAAAAAAGTTCGCAACTACCCCTATACTGGAGCCTTCCTATCGCCTCTTGGCTACGTAAGTCGTGTAGACCCGAATGATGTGAAGAAAGCTAAGGATGAAGGGTACAGTCTAATCCCTAGCGACTATGTCGGTAAAATGGGACTTGAAGATCTGTATAACCAGCAGCTTTACGGAGTGATAGGTAAAGAAACGGTAGCGCTGGATGCAAAAGGAAGAGTGGTAGAAAGAAAAATTGCTTCTAGGCCAGTGAAGGGAGAAACCTTGCACCTGACTCTGGATGCTGATCTCCAAATAGAAGCACATAAGCTAATGGAAGGTAAAAAGGGGGCTGTAATCATACAAGACATCGCCTCTAGTGAAGTACTGACTGCTCTTAGTATGCCTGATGTTGACCCTAACAAGTTTATGAACTCTATGACTCAGGAAGAAGTAAACGAATTTTACTCATCTAAGAGGCCGCTATTTAACCGTGTTGCTCGTGGTCAATATCCACCAGCGTCTGTTATGAAGCCTTTTATGTCATTAATCGCCTTAGAGGGTGACTTCATTGAGGCTGACTCAGTGAGATGGAGTGGGCCTTATTTCGAATTGGGTGGTCATAGGTTCCGAGATTGGAAGCGTCAGGGGCACGGTCATGTCAATATGGCTGATGCAATCGCTGTATCAAGTGATGTTTACTTTTATCGTTTAGCTCACTCTATGGGAATTGACTACATCCATGACGCCTTAGCGGAATTCGGATTTGGCTCAAAGTCGGGAATTAACATAGAGGGTGAAGGTGAAGGTTTACTTCCTTCTTCAGAGTGGAAGAGCAGAGTTAAGAAAGAGCCTTGGTATGGTGGTGAGACGTTAACTGTCGGTATAGGTCAGGGCTTCCTTATGTCTACCCCTATACAGATAAACAACGCAATGGTCGCTTTACTTAATGGTGGGAAGCTATATAAGCCGACTATGGTGAAATCGGAAGATCACGCACTCCTTAATGAGTTCCACATTACGCCTAAGCACTTAGAAGCGGTGAAGCAGGGGATGGAAGATGTCGTTTTTTCCAAAAAAGGCACTGGTAGGGCAATTCGTCGTATATCTGAGGTAGATATGGCTGGTAAAACAGGAACGTCTCAGGTTTTCTCTACTATGGGTAAGATAGATTATGAGAATTCGGAAATCGCAGAGCATCTTCGTGACCATGCTGTTTGGTCTGGCTATGCGCCTATGAAAGACCCTAAAATTGCCATTACCGTATTTGTAGAGAATGGAGTTGGCGGAGCATCAATCGCGGCACCATTAGCTCAGAAGTTAGCTAACCTTTATGCTAAAAAATACATCTATAATAACAATAATAACGTTACGCCATAATGAAGAACAATAACTATCAGAGCGGGAAGCTCTTTGACTTTAGCTTTAAGGATGGGTGGAAGGTTGATGGGTGGCTCTTTGCTGCCCTTATATTCATCTTGTCTTTTTCTACCATCGTAGTATTTAGTGCATCAGGTGAGAATGCTCAGATGATGACTTCACACATTATACGTTGCCTATTGGCGATTGGCGTATTTGTGATAGGTTCAAGGCTGAATGTTGTCTATGTAAAGCAGTTCGCAGCCAAGGCGTTCGTGCTAACAGTTATCTTACTTATTGCAGTTGAATTCTTTGGTGATCTTCGAATGGGTGCCAGACGGTGGTTAGACTTTGGCTTCATGAGTTTTCAGCCATCAGAGTTAGCTAAGTTAACAGTTCCTATGATGTGTGCATTGATTGTGGCGCATATGGGGTTGGCGAATAAGGTTAGAAACATTCTTATTTCTGTTGGCGTGATTGTTGTTCCTTCTTTCTTAGTGCTTCAACAGCCTGACTTAGGCACTGCGATTATGATTACTTTTTCTGGGTTTGCGGTACTGTTCTTCTCTGGCCTTCCAATGAAGCTGATTGGTGGGGGACTTTTTGTTGGGGCGGCAGCATCTCCAATACTGTGGTTCCATGTATTGAGACCTTATCAGAGAGAGCGCATCATGACGGTATTCAATCCTGATGCAGATCCACTAGGGGCGGGTTATCACGTTGGGCAGGCGAAAGCGGCGATTGGCTCAGGTGGCTTTAATGGCTCTGGATGGTTAGAAGGGACACAGACGCATTTAGGGTTTATACCGGAACAGCATACAGATTTTATCTTTGCGGTTATTGGTGAAGAGTTCGGTTTCATTGGGTTTGCAATTTTGATGGCTATGTACCTCTTCTTGATGGGTCGTGTTTTGCGCATTCTTCTTAAACTGGACGACATCTACGCGAAGAGCTTCATAGGTGGCATTTTATCAATTCTCTTCGCTTACATCTTTGTGAATATAGGGATGGTTGTTGGTTTGTTGCCCGTTGTTGGTGTGCCGTTGCCTTTAATAAGTTATGGAGGGACGGCGACCTTGACGATGACATTCAGTCTTGGCTTGGTGTCTGCATATAGTATGCAAAAGCTGAAAAACTAGAATTCCATATTTATAAATTTAAAAGTCACCAAAGCTGGTGGCTTTTTTTATTGTCCATTTAGATAATAACCATAACGCATACAATGGGATAAGTTGCATAACTACACTATAACAGCAATTCCTTATATTGCCAAAAGCGTCAAATAGCAGTGATCTGCGTCACCATTCTGCCGTAAATGACAGCAATTTTGTACACAATTGTATGCTAAGTAACCAATCAAATTGAGTTAAAGATAAATCTATTGCTAAGCAATAGCTTATGCGTTTTAATCCCCACCGTCTCTTCGCTGGGGCACGCCTTAACGAAGAGATTCTGTGTTACTTTTTTTATTATTTGAGTACCTTGAGTACTACTTCTGATATTGCCACTGTTCACGCAGTGGTTTTTTTTTATTTTTTTTCGCTTAGGGGTTGCAAGGTGGGCTGAAACTTTCTTTACTTTAGCCAAACGAGGAACAAGCTGGTACGCCAAATCATGTTCATAAAAAACAGGCCGAGCCAGCAGATAATTAAGTGCACTATAAGCACAACCTCTATTTCTCTCGCCACCTCAATTTGAGGTGGTTTTTTTTTACCTTTTTTTGAGCTTGAAGAGGTTCCTGGAATGATGACCAATGTAGTATTCACAAAGCTGAAAGAGGCTATTGGACAATAGGGCTAGCTTCTCAGAGATTTACGGGATTTGTAAGCAATACCGTGAGTATGGGATCGACAGTAATCTGATTTACGACTATCTCTATGTTGCCATCCGAAGCAAAGGCTACCCACCAGCTCACAAAGAAGTAATCTGTGAGATACTGAGTTCTTTATCTGGGCGGATGCAATAGCGTCTTATCACTTGAGGGGACAGGTGTGGTGAATATATACCTTGTGATGACCTGAGGGAAACACCAGATTTGTTTATTCGCACATATACGCCCTCTGAGACCATTGACGTCGCAATCATTTAGCGAGAAAACCGTGGAAAGAACATTCCAAGTCTTGGGAGGGTTGAGGAAAATACGCCTGTAAAAACGTTCGGTAGATCAATAATCAATCCCTACAAAACTATTTATGGTAAAGGTGTATATTTGTTTGATATCCACCTAACCGAAAGTCAACTGAATGACGATGAATATTTAATTAGCCTTATTGATGCGCCTGTTCAAATTGGCATGAGTGGTGGTGGAGTTATCAATGAAAAGGGCGAATTGGTGGGAATTATTTCTTCATTCCTGAATGGCAAGGTTACTAGTGCTGGTGGAGTTGAGGTTAAACGAGCATCAGCGATGGTTTCTACTAATAAATATAATACAGGCAATAAAGGTAACTCTAATCAGTCTATATAAATGCATCTTTAATTTTAATATATATAAGATAGCTTTCAAAATTTTTGTATGTGTATAATTTTTGAGGGAAATGGTATAAATATATTGTTTGTCGTTCAAAAAGTTTTTATAATTAAATAAAATTAATCTTTATGGAATATAAAGATATTGAGCTTTTCATAAAAGATAAATCTCTCATTAAGTTGTTGCGTGAGACGCGATAAAGTGATGTGTTACCAAGCATATTTTTACACCGTCACTGGCTGTGGAAAAGGTTTTTGGCTTTATTGAGTAGCTAGTTTCATTAACCGACCTTTGTGCGTGACATTGTCACAAAGTGGGCTGTTAATTCTCTGCCTGTTTTGTATATTTAATCTAAAAGAAAAAAGTTTTGTATATTGAGCCTAGCAACAGGGTAACGATTAGAGTTACCGATCTCAGATATCTGCTTAACGAGCTAGGTATGGGGGGACTAATGAATGACTTTCGCTCGGAAGATTGTCATAAGTTCCTTCACTGGCTGCAAGGTGAGATAAAGAGATTAGACAAAGACCTCCCAAAAGGTGTTGGCGACATTGGGATTGTAGAAGTAGCATCAGAGGCCATCTCTGTGGCTATCTTTGCGTTCTCTAAACTTGCTTACAAGATTTTATGCGACAACCATGGACGTATTGTTCCTACTAACCTGTTAAGTGAAATTAAAGGTCTTGAAGCATTTAAAGAAAACGCCAAAGCCTGTGGCTACTCACCGCCCGTTGGGCGGGTATTGCGACAAAGCTAATAGGAATACGGATAACTCAATTAGATTTCTTGTAGTAAAAAACCGCAACACCGACAATCTGTTGAATCGATTTAATAATTAGCCATATATTTAGTAAAAACGCAGCCACAACCGCTGCTTTTTTACGCTGAGATTTGATCAATCATCCGATAGATTGATGTGAGTGTATCTGCTTTGTATGCTGCGTCTACTGCTGACTGAGGGATCTCATGGACATTGCTGAGGGAGTGAGTAGCAACAGTTCTTAGCGCTTTAATGTCTGATTCATTCAGTGATGTGGCGGCGGCATAATAGAATATACCTTTAGCGTTAATGTCCCAAGACCTCGTTTTTAAATGTGAGTACATTGATTTGAATAGTGAACCTTCGTGGCATATTTGAAGCCTTCTATCCGACCTTAGGCTAGTTTTAACGGACAGATAGCCGATGATTTCGTCAAAGCCGCAACAACCCACTAGTCTTTTGTGGTAATCCTGGATCATTTTTAAATTCTCGGGTGTTGCTGTTAGAGGTCGTATTTCTAAGTTTGCGCACTCAATTGCATTACGGCTGATGATGACAAAATCAGGATTTGAGCTTATTAGGCTTACTCCTGTTATCTCCATCACTTTGCTTTTTAATTCGCTAAGGTAGTTAGACAATTCTTCCTCGTAGAGGGTAGAGATATCGAATTGTGAGATATTTGGGAGAGGAATAATCAAATTAGATGTTTGGTTTGTTGCAAAGTGATTCCAAGCGATTAGCGATATGATGGCCTCGTACCAATAACCATGACAGGAATTTAAGCCTCCTGCTGTAATGTCAGGGTGTTTGGATAGTATTTCCTCATCTATCGATTTGAAAAAATCCATAATTTTAAGATTTTCATCTTGTTTATTTTCTTTAAGTGCAGAGCATAAGGTATCTAAAGCCTTTACCATAGGCTTCCCTTTACGGTATTCGACAACAACATTCATTTTTTATAAAAAAATTAATGAATGAAGTAAGCTCTGTCAATGCGCTGAAAATATATCAAGGCTACAATTTTATGAGCTTCTTTTTTTAACAAGGTTCTGTTCTATTCTATTTTTAGTTTAATAAATCAGACTGGTTCTTCCGCTTGTTTTTGTCGCAAGAGGGAGGTGTGTTAAAATATAACTAAAGAAACTCGTTACAATAATGTCACAAGATACAGGCTTTGCCCATTTCGTCATTGAAGACAATTACAATAAGCAACTTCTTTTGCTTGGAAGTCAATTTTTAGAAGATGACCTTGAGGGCGCTTCTCGGGTTTTACTAGAAACGATGGATGGTCAGCCCGTCAGCGTAAGCAGAGAAAACCTAAACAGTAACTACAGGCTCCTTTCAAAAATCCATATAGCTAAGTGCTGGACGGGTGCCTCACATTCTCTGGCACCAGTAAGCCCAGTTTTCATCTCTTACAAAGGCTTAAAGGTAGCTCTTATTGGTGTTACTCATCGCGCTGGATTACCGGATTCGAGAAGGTACGCTGTATATCAACGCATATCCGAACAAGATGATGCAAAAGATGTGTTCTCAATGCCGCTGGATGAGTTCTATGATATGTTCTCTTTGCTTACTGAAGCATCGGTGACAATGTCGCCTTTTGAGATTGATGAGAATGGCACTATTGGATACATCACAAATAGAAATTCCATGGATAAACAGAAGTTTCCTGTTATGGATGTTGTGATTGAGGATGAAGATAAATCTATATTGATCAAAAAAATATCAAACTAGGAATTATCAATAAAAAATCTCCAAGATAAATTTGGAGATTTTTATTTACGGTCTTTTAAGTAAGTATATTTTCTACTTAGTCAGACTGTCTTGGGGGTGCACTTCTTTGTCGGCAGTTGGTTCAGAGGCTGAATTTTTCTCCATTTCCTCTAACTTTGCTTTTACCTCTGACTCTCGGTCTTTCGTGTAAGCCTCGTAAGCATGCATAAATGTCTTAGAGAACTGTTCGAAAGAGTTGTGGTTCTTTTGGATCAATTCATACTTTCCAGCCACATAAATCGTAGGGGTGTGAGAAACCTTTAGTTTATCGGCTAGAGCCAAAGTTAGGGATTTGTACTCAGTGGCTTTAACGTCAAGTTCGGCAAGGTTATCTAAACTTAGGCCGTACTCAAGAGGGATATGTCTGGCAAAAGTAACCTTTTCTTCCGAAGGAGCAGAAGAAAGCATCTTAGTGAACATTTCTTTGCGGAACTCAGGTAGGTTATGCGCCGACTTTTCTTTTACAAAGTATTCAGCTTCAGCTAGCGGAATGTTGTCCATTCCGATCTGGAACTTATGCACCTTAATGCCAAGAACTTCAAAGTGGTAAAGTAGGGGTTCCATATTATTACAGGCAGGGCAGGTATAAGACATAATCTCAAAAGTTTCGCCTTCCTTAACGCCAAGTTTATTCAAGATAACTTTTGCGTCATCTGGAGTCTCTATCTCTTTATAGTGGACACCTTCTGTTGGTTCGAAAGGTTTACTTGCTTCCACTTTCGCGATGTAACGACTGTATTGGTCTGCGCCAATAAGGGCAGCAAGACACCCTAAACCTACTAGGAGGAGACTGACTTTTTTGTTCATACGAACCTCTTTGTTTCTGCTAGAAGGAAAGGCGCGATTAAGCGCCTTTAATTATCGAACTACGATTTTGGAATTCTTAACTGTTTGAAGTAGAAGTCGCTTGGCTTGATGCCGAGCTACGTGGACTACTGCTTCGGTAAGTTACTTTAGGTGCGCGTTGTGTACGAGCTACACTTTGTTTCTCATCGCGGTTGTTGAATCGCGGTGCTGGCCGCGATGTTTCGCCGTCACGACTTTGGCTAGATTGGCGGTTTTGTCCACCTTTACCACGGTAACCAATTGTTGGTTGACGGCGTTGGTTTTCGACTTGGCGACGCTGACCTTGGTAAGGGCAGTTATTGCCTCGATGATTGCCTTGAGGTCGCTTAGATTTGTTCAGAGTTTTCTCTGCAACTTTCTTCGCATTGATTGGCGCATTGTCGATGTATTCTTGAGCTTTAGCTTTTTCATCATCAGAGACAACGCCAACAATTTCACCATTCTGATCGAATCGAGAGTGGTAGCGAACCAGTGCTTGCTTGTACTGAATTGTAGATGTCATCCAGAATAAAGCGTTGTAAGCAGTGCTGTTAGAAACTTTAATACCACGCTCTTCTGCATCATCTAGAAGCACTTGGCGCATACCATTACAAAGTGGCTTAGGGTTGTAGATATTGAAAACGCGAGGCCAGAACTTCTTGCAAAGAAGGAATGATTTCAGAGTCTTGATTTTAGTTTTAGACATCTTCTTTGCAGGCTTCTTGCCTGATGGACGACGGTTACCGCTAGGTTTACCGTTACGCTTGAAGTTGCTACTGCGTTTTTTGTCGCCATTCTCTCCTTGGCTGCGCTGGTGGTGGCGGGGGGCTTCTGTTTTGTTCTTCTTTACATCGTTGTACATTCTGGAAACTACCTTGATACTTTGTCTATATATTACCATCGATATTGCGAGGTATATATGCTTGCGAAATAGTACTTTTGAAGCAACTCTAACGTTAAACCGAATGATAGGTTTTCGTGTTTTGGCAGCCTAAAAGAGAGTCTTTGTTTTAAGCCACTCTCATCATGCTCACAAGTAACCTCATAGGCGAAAAATCTTGTTTCTAACGAAGAGCATATAGAGCATGCAACATCATTTAACTATGCTTCGCTATAAGATTGTGAGCCACCCCAAACATTCACATTGGATTCAATCATATCCACTAAGTGTTGCTTGGTAAGAAAAGAAACTTCTTATCTCTGTCTAACGTCGTCACTATAATACCACGACAGATCGCCAATACTAGCCCTTTTATACAAATTCACCCACTTAAAGGTACAAACGACCACTTAGTAATCTATTCCTTTATCCAAAATTCTCTGATTTGAACTTCCTCTGAATTTTAAATGCGGATCATGCAGAGATTGTACGAACTTCCCATCGACCAATGTGTGTTCTGATACTGATGCGATGGTTCCAAACTTATCACTTGTGACTTTGTAGCTCAATTTGTTCTCGATGTGTAGTTGTTATCTCCCTTTAATATAGCAAACAAAGCAGCGATACAAAGTGATATGTAGCAATATAGTAACTATATGCCTAGTCTAATTTTTCCTAAGCAGACAACTTATTTCTCAAGGGGGGATTTGCGACAATTACACTTTAAATACAATGATATAATCTGTTGTCACTATTTTACTTTAAGTTGGCGCGGTTAGTGAAATAGGTATGAGAAATCGCAAATTATGAGAATCAAACCTATGACTAACTATAAAAAAATCGAAGCATCCTTTAGCCACTTAATTAACAAGACGATTAAATCCATCACTGGACTTGAAATCGACTCCGAAAAAGTTCGGATTAGACTGAGTGTGGCTTTGTTGTGGTCTTGCAGCATATACAAGACTGCTGTGAGGATGTTTTATTGAATGACTTCGATGGGGATGCCTCTGATGTTCTAGGAGGATACGTTATACAGGCTGAAGAGGTTTCAAATGCACAAGGGAGGGCTTTGGATGAGGTGGCTTGGTGAGAGTAACAGGTACTATTCAGAGAAGGTGAGCGTTACATTTTACCAGCTTGAGGTGTAAAAAAACCGCCGTAAGCGGCGGTTTATTTCTATGCAGTATGCAAGTTGGTGGAGTTGTCTTCGCATGACGAACACGCCTTCCGACCAACAGAATTCTCGGCGCTGGCAAAATAGCAAATTCCTAGCATATCGCAGCAATTTGAGCACAGGTATGCTACATGACCGGACTCTTTGATAGCATCAATTTTATCCAGTGTTTCCCTGTTTGACTCTTGCCTGTGAAAAGCACTGAGCTGAACTTCATCAAAGAATGCCTTCTGTGATTCAATGGCTTTTTGTGCGCATTGTTCAACTGTCGGTGCCGAGGCCATCATCTCATGGAACCTAAAGCTCGAAATGCTACAGTTTTTCATTTCAACTTCGGTAGTGCCTTTGACGAATTCGAAATCTGTAGGGTAACCACAACGAAACAGGGCAATGAAACCTGTTAGGTTCTTATCGCGAATAAAGTCTTTCAAGTCATCGTCATCAGATAAGCGATAATTGCTATCCCATTCAATACCTAGGGAATTAAGTGCTTCATCTGAGTAATCGTAAAAAAAACTGGAAAATGAATTAGGTAGTAGGGGGGGAGTTCGCTACCAAGTCAAGTGAGTGAATTTGCTGAATGCTTAGGTAACATTCCCATAGATCTTTTAAAATACTGCTCATCATGTTTTCTCTATGCGACCTTTGGTCTTTTGACAACCAAATAGTCGCTATATTACTCTAATCTACAAGGTTTTGGGACGACCAAATCGTGATGTTACTATTATGCCAGCTTACCGCTTTCGAAAAACATTCTTCGATGGTTGAGCCAGAGAATAGCATAACTTCTAGTCTTGAATGATCATGGTGATAGCCAATCACCTCGCCATCTTCGTACTCAAAGCCTTTTGCGAAAGGCATCTTTGCCTCAATAACATAGCCAGTAGAGTCGGTCTCGGCGATAAGCTCCATCAATTCGGCATCATTTTCAAACATGTCTGAGTCTGACATATCTAAGCCGAAAGCTTCACACGTAATCTCACCTTGCTCAGCTAACAAAAGCTTTAGAGAGCGAGGTGGATTTAAGCCAACTTTAAGCGCATCAACGTTGAAGATGCTTTCGATAGTAATTGAGGTTTCATCTAGAATAGACAATGTATCCACCACTTTTTGTTATTATCCCTTTATCGAGAGGCATAATATTACTACATAAAAGTCATATAAAAAAGACATTTACTTGTTAAAAGCAAAAAAAACGCGACACGAATCGCACTAGCAGTGTTGTAGAATGAGACACTTACAGCTACATGATTAAAAAATAGCTAACAATTTATATATTGACTGGTAAAATGGGAAAATAAAAAAAAATACAACTGAAAAATGAAATTTAAAATTAAAGTAATAAAAATATGTCTTTTGGTTACTTCAGCGTTAATGATTACTGGCTGTGCCGTGACAAACAAAGTAGATCGACTTTCTCAAGGTGGGGCAGAAGATTTGTATGAGTTAGCAAATATGTACAGCTCAGGAAGGAATGTTAAAAAAGATGAACAGATGTCGATGCATTACCTAAACTTGGCTTCGGAAAGAGGTAGTGTCGATGCACGGTACACTCTGGCAGTGAGATACGACAAAAAGGGTGATTTAAAAAATGCTGCAAAATGGTACAAAAAGGCAGCAGAACCTAAGTACTTTAATGGTCATGCAATGTTGCGCCTCGCAAGGATCTATCAAAGTGGAGAGTTAGGGGAGGTAGACTTGGATGCAGCGCTGGAAAGTTACAATAATGCTGCAAAACTAGGGTATACAGAAGCTATGCTGGAAATGGCGCGTATTCTTGAATCAAAAGGCCATGACAAGAAGGCGTTTACATGGTACTGGATTGCAGAGAAAGGGGGGGGGGTTAGTGAGGCAGAGCATAAAGCTGAGATAATTGGTTTTAAATTCAAGCCTATGGAGGTTTTGGCTCTAGAGCGAGAAGCTCACCGATTGGCTAAACTTTACTTGTACTCCTATTAGATTTGATTTGGTTAGAGTTGTTTATTAACTTTTCACCACTAGTCATAGATTAGTCCTTATTGTTTTAAAATTAGCTTTCTTCTGGCACCTGAAGGTTCTAGCCTGTTTTTGTTGGCAGTTAATGAACTGTTTGGTGCCCGATTAAAGTTGGGAGATTGGACTCCGAATCTCCATAAAAGCAGTAGCTCATGGTTACTGCTTTTTTCTTACTTATTGACGAAAAATATCTATTTGAATGAGGTGTGTGTTTGCTTGACGTGCACACGCAGATAACCTTGATTGTAACCATTGTTAAGCCTTATGGGTTATTAAGCTTTTAGGCAGTTACAAGCATTCTTATGTAGGAAAGTCCCTACAAAATGAAGATAAATTTAACTATTTGGCAATATAAGGAATTGTTAATATTAAGCCCTGTTTTTCCTGCGAGCGATTTGCTTACTTTTGGCTTTTTTCCTTAGATCTGTTCTCGTGGGCTTTGGTTTTGTAATTCCTTTACCTCGTGTCTTGGGTACTTCTCATTATAGTCTTCATCTAAAGGCGGTGGGTCGTAGTACTGATTACCTTCATCTTCGATTCGTTGCTCCGTTGGCTTAATCATTTTCTCTGGGTTACTTTCTTTTTCTTCTTTATTTGCGTAAAACACTGAGTACATTTTTTCCCTGATTGGTTAGGTTTAGATACTTAACGCTAATGTATCTCCATGTTGATCTCAAAAGCCACCCAAAGGGGCGATTAAACAACAATCATTTCTTGCTAAAAAACTCTGTTTGCAGGTCAGGGGTGTGATATCAATTTATACTTTATTTTGACTTTATCATATCACGGGGCTTCTAACTGAAAGAGATTTTATTAACATTAATTTCTCATTATTAATTTTTATATAGGTTTTTCTTTTGGGTTTATATCACTATCTTCTAAAATCAGCTTGGTGGTCATCAACTTGATGGTATTTTTACTTTTTGTATTTCCTCCTGTTTCTTTTTTGCTCTATGGAAACCTTGATAAGACATTAAATTTATAATTATTTATTTACAAAGAAATGCCACTTAAAGTAATACTTTTTGTTGTAGCAACTTCAACATTATTTTTAAGTCTTTCTTCATCATCTGCTTTTGGTAGAGAACTTTTGGCGGGAATTAATAAAAAGCTAGGATTGCTCTCCTCTTACATAGTTTCTCGTCAGCTTAAAGCAGTTTCTTTAGCCTTATCGTCATGCGTGTTGCGCACATATGATGAATCACTCATAAGATATTTTACCCATCACGCCTTTCACGCTTTAAAAATTTCACCCCATGTGAAAGGAAAGGGCTTGTTTGGAGATACTGATACTCATTACGAAGTAAATGCTTTTGATGGTAGTCACAGTGTTTTGGAGGTTGCGTGTTTATCTTCAGTTACTTTGGTTTTTTAATTATGCTCACCTATTTGATTTACCCCAAGTTAATAGATCCAGACATTAAGTATTTAGGGTTAAATTATAATTTGATGGTTGATTTTTTAGAAAATCCAATAGAAGCCATCTTTCTGGTGTTTTTGCCATTTGCTGTACTTTTATCTTTCTCATTACTAGGGTGTTATTTCTACATGATGTCAATTTGATTAATAGCATTTATCTTAAGTAAAGCTTTTGATCACCTGTCTTTGTGCTGTACTAATTATGATATAAGGGAAAATACCAAGGAATTTTTGATTTTCTTTTCTGTGTCATTTAGTAATTACAGTATACTTTTTTAAGCCACCAGCTCCAGATCAAAAAAAAACGCCCAAAGAAGGGCGGCTAAACAACAATCATTTCTTACTAAAAGAACTCTGCTGGTAGGTCATGCTTGTGAGCAGTGGCCTTGTAGATTCCAAGTAGTTTATCTTCTGCTTCCGTAGGAATTGCTTTACCTTCTAGGAAATCATCAATTTGGTCGTAAGTAAGGCCAAGAGCAATCTCATCCGCTAGTTGTGGGCGGTCTTCTTCAAGGTCTGCTGTCGCTGCTTTACCAAAGCATGGGGTGGCGCAAATGCTTATGCCGCTAAAATTCAGGCATATTTTACCTGACTTACCATCTATGGAGTGAATCAAACTGGACAAGGCTACCTTGACCGATTGATACTGCATATTCACTATATAGCACTTCACATACCATGATCTCATTTTTCATTTTTTTGTACCTACATTAATTGCAGAGATGATGGTCGCTATTGGTGACTCAATAGGATCTTCATTGGTGCACTCAGTATCAGTTTGCTCGGTTTTGCTGAATTTAGTGAACAGAAGTAATACTGCTGAAAAGCCAGATAATAAAAACATGACTTTTGCATAATTGCTAGGCATGTCGAACCAAATCGCCGCAAATGCACAAGACAAACTAAGGCATAAGGCAAACGATGTTAGAGTTAAAGTTTTGACTTTTTTCTGCTTAGTTACCATAGTTCGTTTATTTCGCCTTCATATTTCTCATAATCGCTGACCTTGTTGGTTAAGTACGGTTGCGCCAACAACTTCTCTTCTTCTTTTAGAACTGAGCTTACAGTTTTGAAAACGAAGTAATGTGTTAATAGTTTCGCTGCGGCTGCGGATAAGATTGTAAACCCTAGTGGGGCAAGTATGTCAGAAGCTGATGAATTACTACGTGACTACTCACCGCCCGTTGGGCGATGCAATCTTAGATTGCTTGCCATGTCTGCGTTTAAAGTTTGGGTATTTAGCTCTTAATTTGGGATTGAAGAAGTTATCAAAAGCAGTGTGTAGGTTGATGACTGATTGCTGCAAGGCAATTGAGTCATATTGTTTAAGCCAGTGGTATTTTCGTGATTTCTTGGCAACGGCAAGAAATGGCTTTATATCTTTTTTAGGATTCAGCGTTACACCATGCTTGCGGTACATAGGAGACGTTAAATGTAGAGCTTTATTATACGCAAAACGCCAAACTGAGCTATTAAAAACTCACCTTGTTCTTGCGTTGGGTAAAGGCGTACTTTAGTGGCTCTTAACATTTTCAGTGCTCATGTGTACAATGCCCATATTATATGGGTTTAATAAGGCATTGTAAAGTGAGTGCGTTCGATAATAGTCAGCTAGATGGTTACCTCAGAAAAAGGCATAGTGTTAGCAAATTGGTAGTGGATTTGGTGTTCACAACCAAGTACAGACGCAAGTTGTTTACTGGAGTTATGATTGAGCAATTAAGAGAGGCTTTTGAATCGGCTTGTGTAAAACTTGAGTGTGAATTGATAGAAATGGATGGCGAACAGGATCATGTTCATTTATTAATAGCCTACCCACCAAAGCTATCGGTTAGCGTCATGGTGAACAACCTTAAATCCATTTCATCAAGGATGCTAAGACTGCAAAACACACACCTTACAAGGCAAAGCAAAAGTGCAGCACTGTGGTCACGCTCTTACTTTGCTTGTACAGCAGGAGGGGCAACAATCGAAACGCTCAAGGCATATGTCGAAAACCAATCAACACCAGATTAAAGTTCTACGAACTTTACGCCTTATATCCCCGCCCTCAGATCGGGCGAGGGTTTACGGCGAAATTGCTAAGGCAGCCTAAAAATGGCAGCCTGTTGGCTGCCAAATAATTTTAGTTCACGACAATTTTTGTTGATGGGCTAGATAAGAAATCGTGTATAGAAATCAGTTCAGCTATATCCCTCTTTCTTTCGTCACTGATAGGTTCTGGTATAAATTTAGTATCAATTCCTTGAACCTTTAGTAGTCCTCCATCCACAAGGTGTAGCAGTAATCTGACTGCATAAGAGCCTCTTGATCTAGACCCTTTGCTTTCTTTTATTATCTCAAGGCAAGAATTTACATATGCCACGTAATTTCCGCTCAAGAAGTATTTAAGAGACTCGATGTCGCGCTCTTGGTAGCCCTTTTTGATTAATAAGTGCGAAGGAGGTGGAGAGATCAGCTCTTCACCTAAGTTGATTGTCGCGTTCGACAAAATAGCGTTTGCGATAACTGAACCTAATGAGGGATTCTGAGAAAAGTCATTACCGTCCAAAGAAGAGAGAAGCTTAATCGCAAGCTTTTCACTTCCATATATTGTTGGTGTTATTAGCTCAGACAGCAGTAAATCTGACGTTACAAGGTAACTTACTCGAACTTCCTTCACCTCACTGTCACTGCTGAATGTTACGGTCGCAAAATTTGTATGACTATTGTGGATCGACAAGGCACCAAACATCATAAAAGATAGAATCAAGCCTGCCTCTACTTTTTTATTAGATTTCGTGACGTCATAATTGGTTGGCTTACCTATTATGGACAGGGAGCATACAGTTATTGCTGCTACGGAGCTGATAAGTAAGGCAAATTCATTGTATGTTACGGAAGGCACACTTGTGACAATAACGCTCTCTGTTAAATAACCAGAAGCGAGATCTCCAAGTACGGTAATTGTCAAAACAACCATGCAGAATTGTTTAGTTAGGCCAAATGATGGGAGTAACGTATTATACTTAAAGCGCTTTAGTGCGCGAGATGCAGGGATGATATCGAGCGCATGGCTACCAGTAATTCTAGAGTAAGCATCTGACATATCAGATAAGGAACTCACAACAAGCGCGATGGCAACAAAGCAGAAAGTGCTGAAATCAAGGCTTCCACTACCAGAAAAGAAGTTTAATCCTAAATAAAGCAACGCAATCAGTATTGGGAAAAAAATGGTAGTCATCGCAGACTGTGAGACTATAGACTTTAGCCTGTGCTCTTGTGTGTCAAATATTTCCGATTTGTTCATGTTTTATTTATTTATATTTAATTTGCAGTTGTTTATCAAAAAAGTCCGCAAAATGAGGACTTAAGTTCTTATCTAAAAGAACGGGAGCTGAATCAGTTGATGACAAGGATATTTTTGGGATAACGCCATTAACTCGCTGTTTAAGTCAGCCGAACACTATCGTTCTTGACGATGCAGGTGATCTTCAGTTCCGTTGTGGTTCAGTAATCTCAGAGTTAAGCAGTTTTGGTTCACGTATACGTTCATTCGGTACGTACTACTATCTAGGTCGAGCGACAGATATTGCAGCGAGCAAAATGACTGGGGATAAATTGGCGTCTGAAAACGATGGTGGTATCGACTCCGGTAATAAATCTCAAGAAAAATCCAAGTCTACCGGATATATAGACAAGATTAAGAAATACGGCGTTGGTATTTTGGCGCGGGGATTGTTGCGTTTATTGATAGCCTTGGAAATGAGAGTGTTGATGTAAAAGAGTCGCCCTACAGCATAGATACTGGAAGCTCTTGGGTCAGTTCGTTAGCTAGTTCGTCTGCATTCATCTTCGGTTACGTTATGAATGATGGTGGTTCGTGGTTAACCTCGCCTGCTGTGTATTTTATATTTCTAGGAGCTACGCTGGAGTTCGGTCTACCTTACGGTTGGATCATACTAGGTGTTCTAGGGTTTTTGACTGGGCTTTGCTCTTTTGTTTTTAACATGGGGAAATTTGGTCTCTATCTAGTTTCTGCGCTGTCACGAAACGAGAGGGAAATGCTCCAGATGATAAAAAAAACGGTCGCTGAGTTGGTTTCGTCAATTTTGTATCTCGCGTTTTTTACAGTTGGATACTATTTTTCGCTGAT
>NZ_JAHKPM010000046.1 GCF_018860525.1 Vibrio hepatarius | reverse complement strand
TGGACATTAGACTCACCTAAGCGGAGAAGAGCCATTTTTTCTAATGATAGGCAGCAAATTGAAAAAGATATGGAGTATTTGATCTAGCTAACTTTGGGGCATTTTAACTTAAATGGCGGCATACCTAAGGGGACACCGCCATTTAGTATTATAACAATACAGGATTCAAGTATCGGAAGGTTATTGAGATCAATGGAGCTTTAGATTCGGGCGTAATACTCTGTTTATTCTGCCCATAAGTATGATTAAAGCGGTTTTGAATACTCCATGTAGCGCCATTTGGTGCAAGCGATATAGAGAAATATACACCACTCGTGCTATGCGCCCTTCTATCATCATCGAGCCTTTGGTCAAATTGCCCATTAAACTCCCAACGGTAGAGAATTTGCTAAGAGACACCAAAGAACCTTTATCTTTATATATATAAGGCTTTAATTCTCTGCCGTTCAGTTTTGCGACAATGTTTGAAAAAGCTCGGCTAGACATCTGATGAGCAGCTTGGGCTCTAGGTGGTACGAATGAACCATCGGCTTGCGTGCACTGAGCTAGATCGCCAATAACAAAAATATCATCATCATGAGTCGTTTGCAGAGTATCTTTCACGACCAGCTGGTTAATACGGTTTGTTTCAAGGCCTGCAATATTTTTGACAAAATCTGGCGCTTTAATCCCAGCTGCCCATACCATGATCTGTGCAGGGATTTTTTCGCCATCTTTAGTAACAAGTCCACCTGAATAGGCTTCCGTAACCATAGTCTTCGTACGGACACTTACTCCAAGCTTCGTCAATTCATTATGCGCTGCCGAAGATATTCTAGTTGGTAAAGCGGGTAAGATACGCTCACCAGCTTCAATCAAGCTAACGTTTAACTTAGAAGAATCTAGATCACCAAAGCCGTATGTGCGAAGCTCTTTAACCGCGTTGTGAAGCTCAGCCGACAACTCAACTCCCGTTGCTCCAGCTCCTACAATCGCAATATCTACCGTGCCGTGACCATGCTTAGCATGTAGCTTAAGGAATTCGTTGTTCATTTCAGTTCTAAACTTTGAAGCTTGATCGGTACTATCAAGGAAAATGCAATGCTCTCGTACACCAGGTGTATTGAAGTCATTGGAGGTAGACCCTAACGCCATTATAAGAATGTCGTATTCCAGTTCTCGGCCAGGCATTAAAAGCTCGCCGTGCTCATCTCTGAGCTCACCTAAAGTGATTATCTTACGGGTTCGATCAATATCTTTAAGGCTACCCATTTGAAAGTCAAAATGGTGATTTTTGGCATGCGCTCGATAACTTAGCGCATCGACACCTTCATCAAGTGAACCTGTAGCCACCTCATGCAACAAAGGCTTCCATAAATGACTGGCTTTACGATCTACCAATGTCACGTTTGCACGCCCTTTACGGCCTAACGTCCGACCAAGTTTGGTAACAAGCTCTAAACCGCCTGCACCGCCGCCCACTACGATAATTCGAGTCACAGCAACTATCCTCTAGAAAAATAAAATAGGTGTCGAGTCGATTTCTCGCCTCGATAAAATTTGCATAATTTCTGGCCAGCCGGCTCAATCTAAGCTGAGTCTAATGGCAATAAGGGCCTTTAGAGGTTTTGTTCATTAAGTAAGGCACGTTATTTCAAGAATGCCGCAGCTTACCGCCTATTTACCGACACTCGAATGTTACTTGGGCAAGTTTCTGACTCGCTCTGTATTTTTTGATATTTATCAAAAATCTTATGATAAATATCATTATATAGAGCAGGATATGGTGTGCAACTAAAGATTATCTTAAGAGGCCTGAAATCATCCCTCACTCATTGACTAAACAATGATTTTCCATTATTTATGTAATCATTTAGTATTCACATAACCAAAACAAACACCTCATCCTCTATGAAACAAGGTTTGCTAAAAACATCACTTATTGTGACTTCTTTTTTGGTTGCTAGCTGCATGCAAGGCACAACACCTATCCCTTCAAACCAAACGGAGTCCTCTCATATCAAACAAAAACCTGTTGGTATAAACACTCAAGCCACCGCAAAAAAAACGGTAAGAAGCACCGAGTATATCCGTTGTACAAACAAGGCTTCGTCTAGGCTTGAGCAAACCGAGTGCCAAAACTTGGAACTAGAAAGAGAAGACATTCGGCTTAACCAAGCTTATAAAACAGCAATAGGGAAAATCCAAGAATTTAGGCGTTTTGATCTAAAACAAATGCAAATCTTATGGATTCAGTACCGTGATAAGAAATGTGACTTTTTCTATCACAAAGAGAGCGGTTCTGGTGGTCAAAATGATGCTTTAGATTGTCATATTGATATGACACAACAACGTGCTAACGAATTGGAAGCACTGTTCTAAATATAAATCGGCCTTATTGGATATGTACCTTTATAAGGCCTTAATGAGTCTTTTAAATTTTTTGTAACATCATAATATTTGGATCTTGACTAAAATTCCCCAACTCTGGGTCTGTACAAGCTTTAAAGTTGTGCTGATGGTTAACTTCAATTCGACCCGCCGCTTGGAGGGAAAAGTTGCTGCTTGTACTTGAAGTAATTAATATATCATACCAATGGTGCTTTCGTGTTTTATAGCGAATATGCTCAACCTTCCCTGATTTAATGGTAAAGGTCTGAGGCTTTTTACCATAAACGTTGTCAGAAATTGTAATATCTTGAGGCTGTTTAGAGTGATTTTCAATTTTAATAGATAGATGAGGGTCTAGGTTACCTGATCTTTTTTGCTTATGCTGAATACTAATGTGCGGCATATCTTTATGCTCAGCCGTATTCCCTTTAACGCGACGAATAAAACCATTAGGCCCAAAAGTCATGAGTTCGAAATCCTTGTGCTCTCCAATTTTCCATTTATCCGTCACGGTCGGGTTTAGCAAATTACTCTCTTTACCCCCTACGGTATACTGACGAGGCATTGTCATATCATAAGGACGACTTTCAGGTGCGAGAAATTCATTCTGTTCTGGCTCATTTTTGGCGAGATAATTGTAAGTCTGGTATACAATACCTTGCTTACCGAGATTGAAGCACTCAATTCCAACCGCACTTTTGTTAAAACTAATATCAACCTTCGGTTCATATGGTAGCTGACAAGATGGACGAGAGCCTGCTTGAACGACAACTGGCAAACCGACAAGACTCATTTGCGGCTTTTTCCTTTTACCGTCATCTGTATACCCTGATTGGCCGGCATGTTCTTCTTGCGCATCAAGAGCCGCTTGATATTTTTTCTCAGCCTCCTCAAAGGACACTTGCTCAGGCTTGTCGTAATCACCTTGGCGATGGGAAAAATCAAAACAACTCGTCATGTCACCGCATACACTCCTCCTCCACTCTGATATATTTGGTTCTTCCACACCTGTCACCTTCTCTAGGAATTGTAGAACAGAGGTATGATCGAATACCTGTGAGTTTATGTTACCTCCAATACTCCAAGGTGATACAACATAACAAGGAACACGAGGTCCTAGACCATGTGAAGCATTGTTAACGAAATCTGCTACGTCTCGAGAGAAAGAAATACCACTATTAAACTTGCGATAATCCACATCATAGTAGTATTCATTACTGGTGCTGATATTAGACTTACCATATGACATTCCATATGGAGTTTTATGAGGCACGGAAGGTGGTGGCATATGATCAAACAAACCATCGTTTTCATCGAAATTAATAATAAAGACTGTTTTTGACCACACCTCAGGATCAGATGTTAAGATATCAAGTACCGCTGAAGTATACGCTGCCCCTTTAGTTGGAGTCGATCCTGAAGGATGTTCGGAGAATTCTTGCTCAGTAATAATCCAAGTCACCTTAGGTAGCCCCTCATTATAAAGATCCTCGAAAAGGTCGATTGAACGCTTACCTGCATCATAGTCTTCACCAATCCCTTTTTGGAAGATAGGGGCACTTTGATCTTCGTTATTTGCTTTGATAAAACTGGAGAATCCAACAAGAGGGTTATCGCCAAAGTTATTGTTACGGTTTTGAAGCACTCTCCATGAAACACCTGCTTTCTCTAGTCGCTCAGGGTAGGTCTTCCAATCATAGCCATCTTCTATATCTCCCCAGCTATCGTGGCTATTGGTAATTGCTGGGCCATGCTTTTTCTGACTTGGATCTATAGTCCCCGACCAATGCATGACCCGGTTGGGATTGGTACCTGTCAGCGTTGAGCAATAGTAGGCTTCACACAGTGTAAATGCGTTGGCCAGTGCAAACTGGAATGAGACCTCTTTTTCAGTGAAATAGCCCATAGAGCGATCTGTTTTATAGGGGAGCCACTGGTTCATTTTTCCATGATTAAACGCATATTGTGCGTTGTCATAATAATGAGGCGTTCCCGCAAAATATTCATAACCCATGTCTTTATCGGTACTAAAGTACCAAGGTAATAACGTTTTTTTGTAAGTTTCGTCATTGTCTGGCTGAGCATTATGTTGATTCCACACATAATCTCCATTGGATTGAACTAAGGGAAAACGGTCAGCAAAACCTCGTACCCCTAGCATCGTCCCAAAGTAATGATCGAATGAACGATTTTCCTGCATTAGGATCACAACATGTTCTACATCTTTTACTGTTCCAAGCTTACGATTTGCAGGGATGGACAACGCTTTTTCAATACTCGCGAATACACTTGATGATGAAGTGACTGATGCAGCCCCAACACCAACAGCTGCTGTTTTTTTTATAAATGAACGTCTATTACAATTAACCATAATTAACCTTTACCTAGTTTTTAAAGAAAAGCCTACTTTATAGTGAGCCTCGCCAATCTAGTTTTGGTAGATTACATATTGATTAAAGTATTTTTTACATTTAGATATTGACACTAAATTCACTTTCCACTCTCAAGAAATATTTAGGTGATTATTACTCGTTTTGTGTTGTTACTTTTAAAACATCACCACCATCATCAAATTGTCACAACAAGTTTATTGCCGTTAAATACTTGTACTATTTATGGTTAAAAGACCAAAAAATTAGACTTTTAAGGTCTATTTACTGTAATTTAGTGTCGATTTTTTCTTGGTCAATACATAGTAATAACTTTCGGAGTAAGAAGTGAGTTCTTATAGCATATCCATAATTAAGTCACGATTGACGCAAGGTTTTAGACTTAATAGTTCTATATCAACCACGCTTGCGATCACCGCTCTTATGTTTCTTTTTGTCGCCTTTCCCCAGATAAGTATCAGTTATATCGCCCGTTTAACTCAATATACCATTGATCAATTTGGCCTTAGTTTCGTGCTATTTTCTAGTGTAATGGTGCTCCTCACCTTTAGCATTAGTTTAAGCCCTCTAGGGAAAATACGCCTCGGCGGTGATATGAGTAAACCAGAGTTCAGTACACCAAGCTGGCTAGCAATGCTATTTACTGCTGGAATGGGATCTGGCCTTATTTTTTGGGGAATTGCAGAACCTTCTTTTCATGCATCTAACCTACCTAGCTTTGCTCAAAACCTAGGAGATGATACCGATACAGCATTGGCCCTAACATACTTCCACTGGGGTCT
Source organism: Vibrio hepatarius (assembly GCF_018860525.1). GTDB lineage: Bacteria > Pseudomonadota > Gammaproteobacteria > Enterobacterales > Vibrionaceae > Vibrio > Vibrio hepatarius_B. The sequence goes on along the minus strand of NZ_JAHKPM010000046.1, from coordinate 71,573 downwards.
GCATGCCTGGTCGATATACGCGATTGCCGCTCTTGCAATCGCGTGGTTTAGCTACAACCGGAAACGCACACTGCATATATCGTCAATGTTTACTTCACAGCCTAAACGTGGCATTTTTTCTATCCTTGATTGGATGGCGGTGATCGCAATAATGTTTGGTGTTGCAGGCACCTTTGCTAATGCTATTGCTCTTATTCAAACAGGCTTGGAACAAACGTTTTCAATTGTTATAGACTCCTTCTTGTTTCGCTATAGTTTGCTGATTATGATTGCATTCCTGTTTACTACCTCATCCTTGTTAGGTTTGAAGAAAGGAATCAGGCGGTTAAGTCTTTTCAACACCATCATTATGCTCGCTATGGTAGGCGCGGTATTTGTTCTGGTCGACCCAGTGCAAACACTGGAAAGAATTGCCTCATCATCGATAAGCTATATCGAATTACTACCACAAGTATCCTTTGCTATTGATCCACAATCACGTGATTGGAGTTTAGGCTGGACTGTCACTTACTTAGTATGGTGGATTGCATGGGCTCCCTTTGTAGGACCTTTTATCGCAAGGATCAGCAAAGGAAGAACGATTAGACAATTTCTAATCTGTGTAGTACTTGTGCCAACATTTGCCTCCATTATTTGGTTTAGTACTTTTGGAGGCGCGAGTCTAGACAGCCCCTTCAGTGCTAATGTGGTTGCCTCAGTTAATAATGATTATACCAAAGGATTGTTTACGTTCTTTGAACAATTGCCGGTAAGCAAAATGTTCGGAATTACTGCTTTAATCTTATTAATTACCTTCATCATCACCAGTGCTGACTCAGCTTTATTGGTTTGTACAATGTTGACCAACAATGATAACAATAAAACAAAAATATTATGGGCCGCCATTCTGGTGTCACTCTCAACAGCACTTCTCTATGGCAATAATGTAGAGCTGAATAAACAAGTCGCTATCTCGGGGGCTATACCCTTCACTGTAGTGGTAACATTGCAAGCTGCAGTTATGTTATGGGATATGTTGAAAAATTTTAAATCTAATTAACGATAAGCCAAGGGGTATACAGAAACGTTATCATGTATACCCCTGTTTATATTGAGACGTTAATCCATAAACCCTGGTTTTTCTTTATTTATGATAATAGAAATATTTTTGTTCTCTCCAGAAAAGCTTCTATTCACCACTCCAATAGCGGATGATGTTCCCTGAGTCACGTACTCGTCAAATATATATTTTGCTTGTCCAAGCTTACCTGAAATGTATAAGTGTTCGGTTGTGTCATCCCAGCTAGAGTTAAATAAATTCGCTTCATTTCCTACCAGTTGCAACTCTAAGGTCTGATCATAGTGGCATGTACTAGTACCTTTAATGGGCGAACCTGGATAAATCGCTATATCTCCTTGCCCAACAATACTAAATTCAGAGCTTTTCAGTGAAGGTATATATGCTGGTGATTCATGTTGTAGCTCCTCACTAAAAATAACTTTTACATCACATTCGCCGCCATTATCTATTAATAGCTTTGACTCATCGCTATTCGCATATGAGAAAGAAGATATCATGATTAACGTTATTGCTATAATTCTATATTTATTCATTACTTCCACCAATTTAAAATTAAAGAATTTAAAAAAAACCTGTACAGAATATAATATAATAAATAAAAAATATTACAGAAAAATTAAGGAATAATTACATAGTTAAAATAATTAAACATTATAAACTTATCACTATAGGTTATAATTAATCAAACATAAATAATGAACATTATGTCCATTGACATAATACCTATAAAATAAGAGCATATATAACTCAGACAATTGAAATTAAAATATTTTTTAGGGAAAACATATGAAAAAAATTATACTAGTTATTTTATGCTTATTTTTACCTCCTATTGCTGTTGTTTGCAATAGAGGATTAGAGAAAGACTTTTTTATTAGCTTGGCTTTAACGTTATTCTTTTTTGTACCCGGTATCATACATGCGTTTTATTCAACCATAGAAATAGGTAGAAATAAGCGACATAGATAAGCTTGAATAAACCAAGAGTTAATAAAGGTACTAACATTAAATAGTGCCTTTTAAAACATTGATTAATTTTGTGTTCTAAATGATCATTATAACACCCTCAATCTATCCCATGAATCCTATACAGAAAACAATGGTATAAGGAGAGGTCAATCTAAACTACTGTTTAGGTTGTATTTACGAAAGTTGAGAGGTCAATGAATCACAAAGGGTCTGCGCTTCAACTAAATATTTATCTTGCCCCTTTAACTGATAAGCCAATAAGTACCAAAGCATGGCCATCAAATCTGCTCTTGGCTTCCAAGCCATTACACCTTCAATCCACTCGTTTACTTCTTCAATATCTCGAAGTTGGCAATAACGATAAACCGACTCGAGCGGCTTCTCACCAGTAACACCAATAGTTATAGCAAGGTCTAGCCTTGGATCAGAGATACAAGCGTATTCCCAATCAATAACTTTGTTGCCTTCAGCATGTTTGACCATATTGTAACCTGCCAGATCGAAGTGGCATAGTGAAGTACCTATATTGCTTAGATTTGGAACGCTGCGCCATTGCTGGTACAAGTCTCGATACGTATCTAACTGCAGATTTTCACGCAGTAGCATCCAATAATGATCAACCCGCGCAGTATAGTTAAAAGGAGCAATTGGCACTTTAGTTATATCTAAACTGTGGATCTTGGCAAGCGTCCTTAATAATGAATCAAAAGGCAGCTCACTCGTTAGTGGCTCACCTTCAATCCACTCAACCAATAAACCATGTTCATGGAGGAATACAGGCTTAGGTGCAAGGTAGGTATCTTGTATGAGAGATAAAATTTGCTGTTCGTGAAACCGAGAAATAGACAGCGACTTCGTAATAAGGGTACTAGGACGCCAAACAAAATAGTCGCCACTTTGAGCTTTCACTTTCCAGCAGCGATTAGTCAACCCTCCGGTTAATGTCTGGGCATATTCCGGAGTGAGTGAAAAGAAGTGATCTAATGCTCTCAGTGAAGTATCAAGCTGACATGCAGCATGCCAAGCCATTATTGCCATCGATCACTCCTCAAAAGTTACAGGCCTAAGAAACTCTTAGACTCTTGTTTCCGGATTTCTGTTTCATCAGCCCACTCAATCAAACCCGTCTTCAAGTCCATTAGACGCATCGTCATCTTATAGTATACATCTTTATCACTACCGCCGGTTTTGGCAATACTGGATAGGTTTCCGTATAACATGTACTGTGCACCGACCATCTGGCCGAACTGAATAGCAGTACTTTGATTCACCAGCTCATCGTTGTTCTGGAAGTTAAGCTGTTCACGAACGGCTTCAACTCGATCCATGTCAACAAAGCGGAATTTACCTGAGTTAAGCATCTTAGTACTAATGGTGTCGGTAATTGATTCAGTATCTATATGCTCACTGGTCTTATTTTTAATTCTTTCAACAAAGACTATCGGGCGAGAATTATTTGTAATTGCCGCAACAGAGCCAGACATCATCATGCTATCAACCATTTCTCCAGCAATCTTCTGTAAATCGGTTGAACCGAAATCGATTGTTGTAGTTTCAACGGCTTGTGCATCGCCATAGCTAACCTTATTTGAACAGCCACCCAGTAGTACTGCCAAGCCAAGTAACGCGATAACGCTTTTTTTCATTCTTGGTTCCTCAATTTTTCTAGAATCTTGTGTTAGTTGTTGTCGGGAAAAATACCGAGATTTTAACCCTTAGTTGTCACTTTCACGAATCTGAATGCGAAACTGTTTGCCATTCGGATTCACTGAAACTTCAGAGATAGAGATGGTTTCCATGCCTCGTACGACAGTTTGTCGCCAAGGCCCAAGCTTAGTGTTGACCTCTAGGCCACTATCATCATACCAATAGAATCGATACTGTATATGCTGATCTCCTTTGTATTGGCTGCTTACTCGTACCACGCCGCGGGCACGACCATCAACATCAGCAGTAGAGATATCATCTATATGCAGTCGACCGGCCAATACGTTATCACCAAACAACACAGTTTGCGATGCTCCATCAATACGTAAACCTGCGGTGTTACTCGAGCAACCCACCATGAGTAATCCAGCAATTACTACAATAAGCCATTTTTTCATCTAATATTTCCTAACTGTTTATGCCAAATTATGGCACTACCTCCCTGACGAGAGACCCAAACTAAAGCAGTACGACCTGCTTCAACCTCAAACTGATATTTTTGGTGATCGCCAACCAACAGCGTCTGTTGCCCCGGCTCTACAATCACGCTACTACTGCGAATTTGGCCTGGAAGAGTTAACCAGCTCCTAGTATCTGGCTGCTCAGTTAGCGTATTCCAGATATTGACCAATGCGTTGCCCAGTTGGTCTTCATTGGTGGCATTCTTGCGTAACTCGTCTTTAGCCCAAACTCGTAGTGCTTGGCGAATAATAATCGCTGGCATTCTCTCAGACAAATCAAACTGAGCCATAACATTCACATCCGTCATCAGATCACTGTTAAGCTTAATTTGGTTAAATTGAGTCGCAGGGAAAGGTTGTGTATTGTGTTGCCCATAATGAGGTAGAGCAATCGTATATAACGCAACATTACCATTACTATCAAAGAGTGGTAAAGTTTGCTTCCACCCTTGTAGCGCATCGACAACACCTTGCTCCTCAATCACAATAACTCTAGCTTTATCATCATCAAGAAAATAACTCTTGCCATATCGCATCTCTAACTTCGCCAAGTCTTCATTCATACCGAGACGTTTAGCAACACGTTTTGCGCCATCAATCACTGCAGTGTTCTCTGGCATAACAGCTAAAGCACGCCGATAATCAACATAGGCATCATTTAGCGATTTATTCGCTTCATAAAGGAGCGCAGAAAGATAAAGTAGGTAACCATTTTGTACTGCTTGGAGCGTCTTACCAGCATCAGGGTAGTTAGATAATACACTACCAATATTAGGAGTTAGCCCTTTAGATTGCATATCCTGCTGTGCAGATTCTAGCTCTTTCTCTCTGTCTTTTCTTGCTCGTTCTTGCACCTGATTGGCACGTCGCATTTCTATTATCGCGCCTTCAAGATCATTATTTTTAAGGTAATTTAAACCAAGGTACAAATGTAGAAAGCCCAGTTCATAATCGGCAGGTTTATAGGTATCTAGATTATCATTGACAGCCAAGGAACCGACACTGGTTGCAGTGTCCGAAATGGATATTGTTGCCTTATCTTGCTGGGCTCTTACTGCTTGATCACTGGCCTCAAAAGCAGACTTACTCTCACCATACTGCGAATTCAGTAAATAAACGCGGCCTTTTTCCATGTTATCAAGAATGTCACCAGCCACCTGCTCAGGTAAGGCTTGCTCTGCTTCTTGATATTGCCCTTCTTTTACCGCCTGGTATAGGTCACTATTTTGTGCACTGTAATGGCTAAATAAATTACCGGCAGAAAAATTAGCGCAGGCTGAAAGAATTGTTGAGCTAAATACTACTAATGCGAGTCGAACGTGTTTTTGCACTTCGTGCTCCGAATGAGTTATTAGAATTTTATGATCGCCGCTTTTGACAGTAGTAATCATAAAAAGTTTGCATGACCACCACTATTTTTATATTAACCTCAGATTTAGCTGACGAGCATTGAACCTAGAGGACGACCACCAACTAAGTGCATATGTATATGATAGACTTCCTGCTTTCCATGCGAGTTGCAGTTTACTATTAATCGATAACCATCTTCAGCAATACCTTCTTGCTTAGCTATTTTACGTGCAACGGTGAACATTCTGCCCATGGCAAGTTCATCCTGTTCCTCAATGTCATTGACTGTTGGAATCAATTTATTTGGAATAATCAATATATGGCTTGGTGCCCGCGGGTTGATATCACGAAAAGCCGTAACAAGATCATCTTGATACACCACATCGGCAGGAATCTCTTTACGAATTATTTTACTGAATATAGTTTCTTCAGTCATGAAGCACTCCATTACTTATTATTAGCATTGATTATTGCCAAGGAGTATGCGCTAAGCGCAATAAAATCACAATAAAAACAGTGTTCACTTTCCACATACTCATGAGCAAATCGCAGAGGACAAAGTATGCAACAAACTGCCTTTAAAGTCTGTCTTATATTTGGCCAAGCGATACTTTTAAGTTCATTTTCTCTACAACTTATGTATCTATGTATATCAGATACTGATGAACAGATTGCATATGCTTAAAATTCTTGATTTGTCAGGGCTAGGCAAATTATCCATACATATCGGTCAATTTCGTCCTTCGCTCTTGTTTTTTTAACACACTGTCTTTATATGGGTAATAAGGCTTGCTCATATCTATCTTACCAATTTGCAAGCCAATAATGAGGAAACTATATGGCAGTCCATGTTGGCATAATTGATCAAGACCCCATTCGCTTGGTAACTCCATTATTGGATAACCGCACTATCAGTAATCATATCGTTTTCATTGGTGTTAAGAACCAGGTACCCATGTACCAAAGGTTACAAAGTGTTCTGGCCAAAAGAAACATTACATCCGAATTTTTTGAAATCCCGAACGTTGCTAATACGTCAAGAATTAAATGCGCGGTCGGAATTTTAGCGGATGATCTCAGGGTGCGTGGCGAAGAAGTCAAATTAAACGCCAGCTGTGGTCTTCGTCATCAACTGCTGTCTGTGTACGAAATTTTCCGTACCTACCATTGGTCAATTTTTGTGGTGGAGCCCAACACAGATAGGCTATGTTGGCTTTACCCTGATGGTAAAGAAGACACTCAACTTGAAGATAGAATCACTATTGATGATTACTTAACCGTATTTGGTGCTCGAGGTGAGTTTAACCATCAAGAATTGCCTGCGCCTCTAGACCAAAAACTTTATGAGCTAGGTGAACGATGGGCAAGTAATGCTCTTGAGTTAGGGCCTGGACTTGCGACACTCAACTATCTGGCAACCACATGCAGAAAAGAACAAAAGCTTAATGTTGAACTGTCAGAAAAACAACAAGGCTATCGCGAACTTAATATGCTTCTAAGCGACCTAGTCGCAGCGGACATTGCAAGCTATGAAGATGGAATACTGACTTTCGCCAATGAAGACGCTCGCCGATTCTCAAATGGTGAGTGGTTAGAAACTCTTGTGCATAGCACTGTACGTGATATCCAGAAAGACATACCAACGATACAAGACCACTCACTCAATGTTCAGGTATACCGCCAACTTGGAGACCGTGAAGTTCGCAATGAATTAGATATTGCCTCGGTAGCAAATAACAAACTACATATCATTGAATGTAAAACCAAGGGCATGCGTGACGATGGTGATGACACATTATACAAACTAGAATCCTTGCGTGATTTACTCGGCGGATTACAAGCCCGGGCTATGTTGGTCAGTTTTAGACCTCTACGTTATAACGATATCACTCGAGCAGAAGATCTAGGACTTGCCTTAATTGGCCCTGAAGAACTTAAAGATTTAAAAACACACCTGACGAATTGGTATAAAGAGGCAGGTGGATATGATGATTCTGATATAGGTTAAGCCGCTAACTTTATATTAAAAAACAGGCCGACTAGCAGGCCTGTTTTCGTTCATTACGAATAAAGAAATATATTAACTATCATCTTCAGTAAAATTAGTTGGCAGTGAGTTCTTCATCTCATTCCAAATCTGAGCACTTTCCATTCCATAATGCCGGATAATAACGATAATACGATCACGATTACCCGTCTCACAAACTTCCAATAAGTCACGGTAGAACTGTAGCGCTAGCTCTCTCGCTATAGGATTTGAAAAATAATAACTGCCAACGCGATCATACAACTTTTTAAGTCCATTAAATATCAAACCATAGATTTGATTGCCTGAATGAAAAGCTAAACGCTGGAAAAGCATGTAGTCGTAAAAATTGAAAGTCTTCGCCAGTAAAGTAGCATGACGTTTTTCTTCGTCACGCTCTCCATCATCTTTGACAAACTGCCGAATTTTTTCTGCATAGGGTGACGAAGACATGAAGTCTTCCCATGATTCTGAGGCGAGAAGATTTTCACAAGATTCGATTACGCCACTGATCGTTCGCTCAGAGCTTTCTTTATTCGCTTTAAAAGCATAACGCATGAAAATAGGACTGATATTTGTACGGGCTGCGAGTAAATCTTCTACAATAGAAGTCGCATTATCGGCATCCAAAGTCATCAAGGTATCAAGAATATGCAGCCCTGACGTTTCCATAAACTGGTTAACTTTGGTCGGTTTTCCGTGTTGTATCGTTAACCAACCATCACGAGCCAAGCGCTGTAGTACTTCACGAAGTGTTGTACGAGTCACCCCAATCAGTTCAGAAAGTTCGCGTTCAGCGGGAAGAATAGAACCTGGTGGGAAACGCCCTTTCCAAATACTCTCAATGATGTATTTTTCTGCAAAGCCTGCTGGGCTCTTTGCCTTAATGACCATGTGTTTAGCTATCCAATATTCTGATTTATAGGGTCTAATATCACTCATCATACCACTAGTTTTCGTGTATCGGAAACAGGACAATCGCAAACAAAGTGTAAAAACTCATATAGAGCAAAAAATCTAATGTTAATTATGCAATTATAGATTTATTCATACATTGCCAAAGTCATTTAATGTTTATTTTTATCAAAGGGATCGTACATTAGTTCATGTTTTGTAGTGTATTAGTGGCTATGAGCGCTCTTTCTTATTTACAACTAAGTAGGCAAAAACTGATGCAATTAAGTGATATAAACTACTGTATTTAAGCATCTGAGTTTATAGGCACCATGAATTGTTTTTTTTCACAACTCTCACCCCATTTTAACGTAACTGGGATCGCGTTTTTGGACAAAAGTTCACTATGATTTTTATCATTAGAGTGTTTATTATTGACTAAATTAACTTGAGGAGTAGAGTTGCGCCCCAAGTAAGGAGTGCTTTTTTTTCTCAGGGAATGATTTAGCAAAAGTGCAAGGTAAACCATCCTTTTTCGCTAAGCCACTGTTGAATAAAGTCTGTTTAAACATTTTTATGTTGCCTTCTATCTTCAAAATAGAAACAACCTAAGCAATGTTGCCCAGACGCTCAGTTTTAAGCACCCAAAGTGTCTATTCATTACAACGTTTAAGAGTAAAAATATCATGCCGATGTCGCTCGGAAATGCTTTCATAAAAAATTTCTTAGGCAAAGCACCAGATTGGTATAAAGTTACCATCTTTTTATTCCTGCTAATCAACCCACTTGTTTTTTTCTTTGTTGACCCTTTTGTCGCAGGGTGGCTACTCGTTGCGGAGTTTATCTTTACCCTCGCTATGGCATTAAAATGTTACCCATTACAACCAGGTGGGTTACTTGCCATAGAAGCGATCGCTATCGGTATGACAAGTCCTGAACAAGTAAAACATGAGCTTGTCGCGAATATTGAAGTGCTACTTTTGCTGGTTTTTATGGTCGCTGGCATCTATTTTATGAAGCAATTACTGCTATTCATATTCACAAAGATCCTACTTGGTATTCGTTCAAAGAGTTTACTTTCTGTGGCTTTTTGCTTTGCTTCTGCTTTTCTATCGGCATTCCTAGATGCTCTAACAGTGATTGCTGTGGTTATCAGTGTGGCAGTCGGTTTTTACGCTATTTATCATAAGGTCGCATCGGGGATTCGTTCTAGTGCGTCCCATGACCATACCAAAGACGATCACTTATGTGAGCTGACTCGTGATGATTTGGAAAATTACCGGTCTTTTCTGCGCTCACTTTTGATGCACGCTGGTGTGGGTACGGCTTTGGGTGGTGTTATGACTATGGTCGGAGAGCCCCAAAACCTTATTATTGCTGATCAAGCAAGCTGGCAATTTGGCGAATTCATTATTCGTATGTTACCAATCACTGCTCCCGTATTTGTGTTTGGCCTTCTTACCAGCGCTTTGGTTGAGAAACTAAAAATATGTGGCTATGGCAGCCGTTTACCTGATAACGTTCGTAAGATTTTGGTGGATTTTGACAATCAAGAACGCAAAAATCGCACCAAACAGGATGTCGCTAAACTGTGGATTCAAGGTGTTATTGCAATCTGGTTAATCCTAGGCTTAGCCTTCCACCTTGCTGCAGTAGGGTTGATAGGTTTATCTGTCATTATTCTTGCTACCGCTTTTACAGGTGTGATTGAAGAACATTCTCTTGGCAAAGCATTTGAAGAGGCGCTTCCCTTTACTGCCCTTCTTGCCGTTTTCTTTTCAATCGTAGCCGTTATTATTGATCAGCAACTGTTCAAACCAGTGATAGATACTGTGCTTCATGTAGAAGATAAAAGCACTCAGTTGGCACTATTTTATATCGCCAATGGTCTGTTATCTATGGTGTCAGACAATGTTTTTGTCGGAACAGTATATATTAATGAAGTCAAAACAGCCTTGCTGGAGGGCATCATTACACGTGATCAGTTTGATTTACTCGCTGTTGCTATTAATACAGGGACAAATTTACCTTCCGTTGCTACGCCAAACGGCCAGGCTGCATTTCTGTTTTTGCTAACGTCTGCATTAGCACCACTAATACGCCTATCATATAGTCGTATGGTGATCATGGCGTTACCCTACACTATAGTGCTAACACTAGTAGGTCTTGCTGGGATCATCTTTTTAGTCGAGCCTATGACTGCTTGGTTTTATGATTTAGGCTGGATTGTCCAACATACTGGTGAACCAAACCAAGCAATATCTAATGGCCACTAATTTACGGTTCAGCAACTTATGGTAAAAACCTTTGATCACTACAAATAAAAGTTTTGGTTGAAAGCGAAACTTTTACGCGGTAAAAAGCTCTGAATAGTCAGAGCTTTTTTACAACAGGATAAATCTGTGAACGTTCTTTGCACTCTCAATACCTTTTCTAAAACTCGGCTTTCTTGGCTGTTATTACTACTTTCAGTCATTTTATTTGAAGCAGCCGCCTTATTCTTTCAGCATGTCATGCAGCTATCACCTTGTGTCATGTGTATTTATGAACGAGTCGCCATGTTGGCTATTGGCGGTGCTGCAATCATTGGCGTAATAGCACCTCGAAATCCATTAATTCGATGGCTAGGCCTGACTGCATGGGGAGTCGGCGCTTATAAAGGGCTTATTTTGGCATTAGAACACGTTGACTACCAATTTAACCCCTCTCCTTTTGCAACTTGCGATCTGTTTGTCACCTTCCCAGATTGGGCCCCTATAAACCAATGGGCCCCATGGCTATTTGAAGCCTATGGCGATTGCAGTGAGATTGTGTGGCAGTTTTTGGGCTTATCAATGCCACAGTGGCTAGTGGTTATCTTTGCTGGGAATCTGATAGCATTAACATTTATTGTGCTTGCTCAATTTAACAGCGGTAAAAAATAACACCCCCACTGTATAAATACCAAGACAAGAAAAAGCAAGAGCTACACTGCTCTTGCTTTTTACTGAATAAATCCTGTTTAATTTCCTAGTTCACTTCCCGGCCAGGGGCTGGCGCTAGTACTTCACGGTTACCGTTATGCCCAGGAGCACTCACTATGCCTTGAGCCTCTAATTGTTCAACAATTCGTGCGGCACGGTTGTAACCTATTTTAAAACGTCTCTGAACACCGGACACTGAACCTCGACGTGATTGAACTACATGTTCAACAACTTGGTCAAATAGAGGGTCCATTTCCTCCTCACCTTCTGATTTTTCACCTGGTAATAGAGCCTCTGGCCCTTGATCACCATGGGTAATTTCATCTATATAATTTGGCTTACCACGAGCCTTCCAATTATTAACCACAGCATGTACATCATCATCTGATGCAAATGCACCATGTACACGTACTGTATGGCTAGAACCAGGAGGAAGATAGAGCATATCACCCATGCCCAATAAGGACTCGGCTCCACCTTGATCCAGAATGGTTCTAGAATCAACTTTCGTAGATACAGTAAAGGCAACACGAGTTGGAATATTTGCTTTTATTAACCCAGTAATCACATCAACCGAAGGCCGCTGAGTAGCGAGGATTAAATGAATACCAGCAGCCCTAGCTTTTTGAGCTAGGCGGGCTATGAGTTCTTCAACTTTCTTACCTACCACCATCATCAAGTCGGCAAACTCATCAACGATAACAACAATGTACGGCAACTTTTCAAGTAAAGGTGGAAGCTCGTCCATACTATCACCAGCTTGCCACAGGGGATCATGAATTGGATGCCCAGCCTCAGCCGCTAGTTTCAATTTATCATTAAAACCTTTAATATTTCTAACCCCAAGCGCCGACATCAATTTGTAGCGACGCTCCATTTCACCTACACACCATCGTAAGGCGTTAGAAGCATCTTTCATATCTGTCACAACTTCAGATAATAGATGGGGTATCCCCTCATAGACCGAAAGTTCAAGCATTTTGGGGTCAATCATAATGAAGCGAACATCTTCGGGTGAAGCTTTATAAAGCATGCTGAGAATCATTACATTCACGCCAACTGATTTACCAGAACCTGTAGTACCCGCCACCAATACATGAGGCATTTTGGACAAATCAGCAACAACGGCTTCTCCAGCAATATCTTCCCCAAGTACTACCGTAGTTGGAGACTTAGCATCAACAAACTGGGGGCTGGCCACAACATCGGAAAAATAGACGGTCTGGCGACTCATGTTCGGTAATTCAAGCCCAACATATGGTTTACCTGGGATAACCTCCACTACTCTGACAGCCAGAGCAGAAAGCGAACGTGCCAAATCCATAGATAACCCTGAAATACGGCTTACTTTCACCCCAGGTGCTAAATCAAGTTCAAATCGGGTAATAACTGGTCCTGGGAATATGCCCACCACTTCCGCTGTAATTTTATAATCTGCAAGTTTGGACTCAACAAGCCTTGCAATGTCTTCAAGGGCTTGACGATCAATAAAGTTTTCACGTTTTTCAGGGTGATAAAGAAGCTCAAGGGTTGGCATCGGTTCTGCAGGCGTAGGCAAATTGATTTCTTTCTGAACGAGGAAAGGGTTTTGCTGCGCTACAACCTTTGATTGCGCTTGTGCGACAATAGTTTGAAATGCCATCGAATCTTCATCGCTGGCATTAACTTGGGGAGCAGTATCGACTATATCAACCTCATCTTCAGCTACATCAAACGTTGAAATAACAGGTTCTGACTCTTCTAACTCTGTATTAGAAACCATTTGTTCAAATTTAACCGGCTCTAGATGAAGGTATTCAGATTTAATGTCAGCCTCAAGTTCACTTTCAATAGAGATAGTTTGATTCTGTACCCTAGTGGTTTGGGTAACTTCATCGGCTTCTTTTACAGCATCAACATCATTGATATTTTCTTGAACTGCAAAGTCATCCTCATGCTGCGCTGCCGCTTCTAACTCTTCAATAGTGGCGTCAAGCTGCTTATTACGCTGTTGATCACTAGGCTCAGAAAATACGGGATCTAAAGGCTCAAAAACTGGTGAGTTAATCACTTCTGGCACTGGTATAACAGGCTCGTTGTGAGTTTCAGGCATATGAATATTAAATCTACGTGGCGTTAAATCCTTTCGCTCCGGTACTATGCTTTCGAGCAACTCAAGATCTTCGTTAACCGGGCTAGAATGCTCCGTCGAATCTACTAATTGAGGTTCAATCAGCTCATCCTTTTCTCCGCGAAATTTATTGGTAACGGCGGTTAACAAGCTCATCGTATACTCACCGAGCCGGTCAACGATTGTCAGCCAAGATATTCCAGTAAGTAATGTGAAGCCAGCGCCCCAGAGAAAAAGAAAAACCAAAGTGGTCCCAAGAGTATTTAGTGTTGGAAGCGCAAGGCTTGTTAACACATCACCTACCACCCCCCCAGATGAAAAATACCAAATGTCATCAAAGTTGATATCCGCAAGCCCGCAGCTGGTCATAATCAACACAGTTAATCCGAGTAATCGGCTACCCCACAAAAGTAAGTCAATAGACTCACCTTCTTCACGCTTCCTAAAAAAAAACCAACCAGTAACCGCAGCAATAATTGGTATTGGGTAGGCCAAAGAACCAAAGGTAAAAAACAGAGTGTCCGCTAACCATGCTCCCACAATACCACCTGCATTATGGATATCATCTCCCCATGCTGTCTGAGACCATGATGGATCTGCTGGATTAAAAGTAAATAATGACACCGACACCAAAATGGAAGTCAATACACTCACAATAAAGCTGCACTCTTTGAGGCGCTGGGGAGCATCAAGACGTGACGACTGTAACTCATCTCCAGTTTTAATTATGGTTTCAACTTTGTTTTTACTGTCTTTGAACATAACCCACTTATCAAATGCTTGGTACTGACTGTTGGTATGCCACTCACTTGCGGCAAACAATCACTAGCCAGTATAGTAAGAAAAAAAATAGTCCGAGAAGCCACGCCCCTCGGACTATTGATTTAATCATATTAGGACTAAAAACCCAATTGCCTTAAGTCAGAATACCGAAAGGCCTTCGCTAATACATATAGCTTAGCGGGTTTTAATCACTAATTGATTTGTTTGCTTCACCTCTTCCATAACGACATAAGTTCGCGTGTCATTAACTCCAGGAAGTCGTAAAAGCGTATCGCCAAGGAGTTTTCGGTACGCACTCATATCCGATACTCGGGTCTTTAGCAGGTAGTCAAAGTCACCTGAAACTAGGTGACACTCCTGAATATCGTCAAGCTTCTGCACTGCTACATTAAACTGTTCAAACACATCTGGTGCGCCACGATTTAACGTAATTTCAACAAAAACCAATAGTGACGCATCGAGAAACTGCGGATTGAGCAAGGCTGTATAGCCCGTTATGTACCCTTGACGCTCCAAACGGCGAACACGTTCTAAACAAGGCGTTGGCGAAAGACCAACTCGTTTAGAAAGTTCAACGTTTGAAATACGACCATCCTTTTGCAATTCATTTAGAATATTGCGATCGATGCGGTCAAGATCCTTAGACGGCTTCTTATTGTTGTCTGCCATTTTTTATTCCACCTTATTACTTCCTTGCAAAAAAATATACTACAACTTTTTAATATTCAGTATCAAATTTTATTCAATCGTATCTATACTAGATATTAATTCGATAGAATTACCCTACACATAGTGAATACAACCATTATAGTTAATACAACCAATATAAAATGAGGAGTCAGGATGATCATTGGCGTACCTAAGGAAATCAAAAACCATGAGTACCGAGTTGGAATGATCCCAGCTAGCGTTCGCGAACTAATATCTCAAGGTCACCAGGTTTTTGTCGAAACCAATGCCGGTTCGGGCATCGGTTTTTCCGACGATGATTACATCTCTGTAGGCGCATCCATTCTTCCTACCGCTGCTGACGTTTTTTCGCAAGCAGAAATGATTGTAAAAGTTAAAGAGCCTCAGACTGTTGAGCGAGCAATGCTCCGTGAAGGGCAAATATTATTTACTTATTTGCACCTAGCACCAGATTTTCCACAAACCGAAGAGCTAATCAAGAGCAAAGCTGTCTGTATAGCCTATGAGACTGTAACAGATAATATGGGTCGCTTACCACTACTTGCACCAATGTCTGAAGTCGCAGGCCGCATGTCTATCCAAGCTGGCGCACAAACTTTAGAGAAGTCTCACGGGGGCCGTGGTCTTCTTCTTGGTGGAGTTCCTGGTGTGGAACCTGCAAAAATCGTGGTTGTCGGCGGAGGTGTTGTCGGTGCTAATGCTGCTCGTATGGCTGTAGGTCTGCGTGCTGATGTGACTATTTTAGATCGTAATCTTGATACACTACGTCGCTTAGATGAGGAGTTCCAAGGCCGAGCAAAAGTAGTTTATTCAACTGAAGATGCAATCGAAAAACATGTATTAGATGCAGACCTTGTTATCGGCGCAGTACTTATCCCAGGCGCAGCTGCACCTAAACTAGTAACTAAAGAACACATTGCCAAAATGAAACCTGGTGCGGCTGTGGTTGACGTAGCGATCGACCAAGGCGGGTGTTTTGAGACTTCTCACGCAACAACTCATGCAGATCCTACCTATATTATTGATGACGTAGTTCACTACTGTGTTGCCAATATGCCTGGAGCTGTTGCACGTACTTCAACATTCGCACTAAACAATGCCACTCTCCCTTATATTGTTAAGCTCGCAAACAAGGGTTATCGTGAAGCGCTTCTTGAAGATAAAGGTTTCTTAGAAGGACTGAACGTTATTCATGGTAAAGTAACTTGTAAAGAAGTCGCTGAAAGCTTTGAGCTTGAGTACATCGAGCCTGCTAGTGCCATTGAGATGTTCAACTAGCCTTAAGCTTAGATAACACATAACAAAAAAGCGCTCACTTCGGTGCGCGCTTTTTTAATGGGCGAAATGTCCAATTCTGAAGCCTAAAACCATCGCTCTAACGAGCTTTTGTCAAGCTGGCGAAATGCACGGTTGAGGATTTGTGCTAATTCTTTGTATCTTGGCCTGTTTTTTACTGGTTCCAAAGCAAAACCACTTTCAGCGATCTTTTGGTGTATTTCTCTGTACCAGCCTGCCAATGCAGGTGGAAGTCGCGTGTTCGCACGACTGCCAAGCCACCACATTCCTTGAATTGGAAGACTTATCGCAAACAAGGCAATAATGACAGCCTGGGGCATAGATTGATAGTTATTGAACGCCATCTGCGTCAACACGCTTATCGCCGCAATAGCGGGCATAACTTTAACGCCATATTTGGTGGCTTTAATAATGCGCTGTTCAGGGAACATAAAATTGAGTTCCTTGCGCATAGGCCAAGCATCCATATACTTTTGTCCATCCCGAAGGTTATGCACTAAACTGACTTTGTTACTCATAGGGCTCTCTCACTACACTAACCTACCCACAATAGCCAAAAAAAATTTTAATAATTAAAATTAAGTCGTAATTAATTGACAAAAATTAATATTATTTCAAATTTTTTTGTTATTATTGACCATTATCGTTATCCTTTACAGGCCTACTCTCTCATTGTTGCTGTTATTTAGCATTTAAGCAACTATCGAGACCCTTCTGCAGTGGATGCGCAAGCAGTGAACGATTTCACCGCTGTCTTTAAATATGGAAATTGACTTTTTACTCAAGATTAGTATGCAGCTTATCGAGCGTCGTCTATTCTTTTGATTAATTTTTATTCTAACTGATTATTACAGGTAGCCACTCATGTCTAAGCTGGTTTTAGTTTTAAACTGCGGTAGTTCTTCACTTAAGTTTGCCATTGTCGATGCCAAAAATGGTAACGAGCACTTAACAGGTCTCGCGGAATGTCTTCATCTTCCGGAAGCTCGTATAAAATGGAAACTTGATGGTAAGCATGAAGCTCAACTAGGTGAAGGCGCAGCGCACGATGAAGCTCTTTCCTTCATTGTTGAAACTATCCTTGCTTCCAAACCAGAACTTGCTCAGCAGCTCAAAGCTATTGGTCATCGAGTCGTACATGGTGGAGAGAAATTCACCCAATCGGCACTGATTGACACTGATGTTTTACAGGGAATCGAAGATTGTGCAACACTTGCACCACTTCATAATCCAGCCGCGATTATTGGTATTAAAGCAGCTCAAAAAGCTTTCCCTAATCTACCGATGGCTGCTGTTTTTGATACCGCTTACCATCAATCAATGCCTGAAGAGGCTTACTTATATGCCCTTCCATATAATCTGTACAAAACACAAGGCATTCGACGTTACGGCATGCATGGTACCTCTCATCTTTTCATTGCTCGTGAAGCCGCAAACCGTTTAGGCAAGCCAGAAACTGAACTAAATATCATCAACTGTCACCTTGGAAATGGTGCTTCAGTGTGTGCAATAAAGAATGGAAAATCTGTCGATACTTCTATGGGCCTGACTCCTCTTGAAGGCTTAGTCATGGGAACACGTTGTGGCGATATCGATCCAGCAATCATTTTCCATCTGCACGATACACTTGGTTACTCAGTAGATAAAATCAACACCATGCTAACCAAAGAATCTGGGCTAGCTGGATTGACCGAAGTAACGTCAGATTGCCGTTTTGTTGAAGACAACTATGGTACCAAAGAAGAAGCGACACGTGCTATGGATGTATTTTGTCACCGCTTAGCAAAATATGTTGCGGGCTATACGGCTACGCTTGACGGTCGATTAGATGCCATCATATTCACAGGTGGAATTGGCGAAAATTCTGGCCCTATCCGTGAAATGGTTCTGAACCGACTAGGCATATTTGGAATCGAAGTAGACTCACAAGCTAATCTTAAAGCTCGTTTCGGTGGCGAAGGAACTATCACTACTGGCAGCAGTAGAATCCCAGCGATGGTTATTTCCACCAACGAAGAGCTAGTAATCGCTGAAGATACAGCACGTTTAGCAAGTCTTTAAATAACTTCATCGGCTGACTTTTAAGTCAGCCGATATTCTTTTTAGGGGCTTAACTCCTATTCAGTCAAGAGGAATAATAGTTAAGCTTTGATATAAATAGCAAAAGGTATTCTACGAATGTCTCGTACTATTATGCTTATCCCTGCTAGCGCAGGAGTTGGCCTTACTAGCGTCAGCATGGGTGTGCTACGTGCTATGGAACGTAAGGGTGTTAAGGTTTCTTTTTATAAGCCCATTTGTCAACCTCGTTCAGGGGGCGACCAACCTGATCTGACTTCCACCATTGTGGCTCACAATAGCGACATGAAAATTGGACAGTCATTAGCCATGTCAGTTACAGAGCATATGATTGGCAATGACAACATGGATGAGCTACTCGAAACTATTGTCGAACGCTACAATCAAATCAATAAAGATGCAGATGTAACTTTAATTGAAGGATTAGTCCCAACACGAAAACATCCATTTGCTAACCAGGTCAATGCAGAGATTGCTGCTACACTGGGTGCAGAAATTGTTCTCGTTGCAACGCCAGGTACAGATAACCCTGCACAGCTAAAAGACCGCATTGAAGTTGCTTGCTCAAACTTTGGTGGGACCAAGAACAAGAACATCTCAGGCGTTATTATTAATAAGCTCAATGCTCCTGTGGATGATGCTGGACGCACACGTCCAGACCTTTCTGAAATTTTCGA
This sequence comes from Vibrio hepatarius, assembly GCF_018860525.1. Lineage (GTDB taxonomy): Bacteria > Pseudomonadota > Gammaproteobacteria > Enterobacterales > Vibrionaceae > Vibrio > Vibrio hepatarius_B. The sequence continues at coordinate 52,508 of NZ_JAHKPM010000046.1, read as the reverse complement.
TGATGCAGACAGTGCGCAGCAAAATGAAATGAAGGTGATGGAAATTTTTAACACTTCACCTATTCGTGTACTTGGCTGTGTTCCATGGAGTATTGACTTGATTGCTACCCGTGCAATTGATATGGCAAAACACCTGAAAGCTGACATCATCAATCAGGGTGATATCAACACCCGTCGAATCAAAAGCATCACCTTCTGCGCTCGCTCTTTACCTAATATGATTGAGCACTTTAAACCTGGCTCTTTATTGGTTACCTCTGCAGATCGCCCAGACGTGATTGTTGCAGCTGCACTTGCCGCAATGAATGGGGTCGATATTGGTGCGGTATTACTAACTGGCGGCTATGATATCCCTGACTCAATCACTGGCCTTTGCAAACCAGCATTTGACTCTGGTCTACCAATTTTTAAAGCGCAGGGTAATACTTGGCAAACCTCGCTAAACCTGCAAAGCTTTAGTATCGAAGTACCAGCCGACGATAAAGAACGTATCGAGTTTATCAACGAACATGTTGCTGGTCATATTGATGGTAACTGGATCGAATCTATGACAGAAGGGACGAAAAAGTCCCGCCGATTGAGCCCTCCAGCTTTCCGTTATCAATTAACTGAGTTTGCTCGCAAAGCAGCTAAACGTATTGTACTTCCTGAAGGTGATGAACCACGAACAGTTAAAGCAGCCGCTATTTGTGCTGAGCGTGGAATTGCAGAATGTGTACTTCTTGGTAATCCAAAAGAAATCAAACGAGTTGCAGAGCAGCAAGGTGTTGAGCTGAGTACCGGTGTGCAGATTATAGATGCAGAAGCCATCCGAGAAAACTATGTCGCCCGTTTGGTTGAGTTGCGAGGCACAAAAGGCATGACAGAAGTAGTAGCCCGAGAAAAGCTACAAGATTCTGTATTTTTGGGCACTATGATGCTTGAAAATGAAGAAGTTGATGGATTAGTCTCTGGTGCAGTTCACACGACAGCCAATACTATCGTGCCACCATTCCAAATCATAAAAACTGCACCAAACGCATCCATTGTATCGTCAGTATTCTTTATGCTTCTACCAGATCAAGTGCTAGTGTATGGTGACTGTGCAATTAATCCCGATCCGACCGCGGAACAGCTAGCAGAAATCGCTATTCAATCAGCTGACTCTGCCACTGCTTTTGGAATAGAGCCACGTGTAGCTATGATCTCTTATTCGACTGGTGAATCAGGTAAAGGTGCAGATGTAGATAAAGTGCGTGAAGCTACCAAGTTAGCTAAAAAGAAACGCCCAGATCTGATCATCGACGGTCCTTTGCAATATGACGCTGCAATTATGGAAAACGTAGCAGCATCTAAAGCACCTAATTCACCTGTTGCAGGCAAAGCGACGGTATTTGTATTCCCAGACCTAAATACCGGCAACACAACTTACAAAGCCGTTCAGCGTAGTGCGGACCTTGTTTCCATTGGACCAATGCTACAAGGCATGCGTAAACCAGTTAACGACCTGTCACGCGGTGCACTCGTCGATGACATTGTCTACACTATAGCGCTGACCGCAATACAAGCAGATCAAGAGCACAACTAAGCTGGTTATTTCTATGAAAAAGCAGTTGCTATCGCAACTGCTTTTTTTTTATTGCTACACTTTACCCAAAACATCTGTTTGGGGTTTAAAATGCGATCTAACTTACTCAGTTCACAAGCTTCTCTTGAACAGAATGTCCTTAAGATCACCAGCTTCTTCTTAGCGGCAATAGGAACTGGATTTACCATTACCAACTTCTTTTTTTTGGATTTACCAAAATTTGGCCTTGTAGATTCTATCTACACACTGGCTTGTATCTATATTTTTTTATCCATCCAGTATGGCCGACATAGGCCTTGGCACTCCGTTCTTTTAATAGCAGGCCTCACTGCTATTCTCACATACAGTCTCGCCTTTGCAGGTGGCTACTCTGTTCTCGTGTTCTGGGCCTTCTGTTTCCCAGCGCTTTACCATATCTTCTTTAACCGCTTTGCTGCTTCTCTGGCAACTTTGGTTTTCTATATTGCTGCCGTCTTCATTCTCGCTTCATATCCTCCCCTTGTTAACTCGACTGCCTATACTCTATTTAACTTTACTATTCCCTACTTTCTTATTTGGGCTATATCTTTTGTCCATGAAGATGTTCAAAGAAAAATAAGAAACGAACTCAGTAATGCTGCGTTATTAGACCCATTAACCGGTGCCAAAAATCGATTAGCGTTAGAAAACGATACCGCCAATAAACATGAATTTATCCGGGATCATTTTTTGATTCACTTCGATCTAGATCACTTTAAACAAGTCAATGACACTTATGGACACGCCGCTGGAGATGAAGTTCTTAAAACTGTCACTCAAAGTATTACTCATTTTCTAGGCAAAGAATCTCTCTACAGAGTAGGTGGTGAAGAATTTTGTGCCATTTTCTCTTCAAACAGCATAGAGGAAGCACTCGAAATGGCTAATGACGTCAGGGTTGCGTTGAGTCAAACTGCTATCCCGATTTCAGAAGATAGCTTATACGTAACTCTTAGCGGCGGTTTGAGCAAGCTGATTGTCAAAGACGGAAGGGTCGCCATCGACGACACAATGAAAGAAACCGACATCGCTTTATACCAAGCAAAAAATCAAGGGCGTAATCAAATCGTTGCCGTTTCTGATTAAATACCTTCCCTGCCGTGAGCAGAATCTAAACTAAGATCTGGCCCCTTGGGTACAGTTTGCACTGGATTAATGCCAGTATGACTATAATAGTAGTGACGCTTGATATGATAGAAGTCGACCGTATCAGCAATACCTTTTATTTGATAAAGTTCTTTCATATATCCATGAAGATTGGTGTAATCAGCGATTCTTTTTTTATTGCATTTAAAGTGACCTACATAGACAGCATCAAATCGGATCAAGGTGGTGAAAAGCCGCCAATCAGCTTCAGTCAACACATCACCAATAAGATAACGATTGGTCGCTAAGTAGTTATCAAGGTGATCAAGTGCATTAAATAGGTTATCAAAAGCTTCTTCGTAGGCCTCTTGAGTCGTTGCAAAACCACAACGATAAACCCCATTATTAATGTTGGAATATATATAAGTATTCCACTCCTCGATAGCTAACTGATGCTTTTTAGGATAGTAATCATCGCTATTGTTTGTAATGTTGTTAAACTCAGTATTGAATATTCGAATGATGTCGGCTGACTCATTACTTACAATCGTTTGATGTGTTTTGTCCCATAATATAGGAACAGTAACTCTCCCTGTATAGTTATTTTGAGCCTGGGTATACATTTGATGTAATCGGGTGTAACCAAACAAAGGTTCAGGTATCGCCATTGTCCAACCTTGATTCATCATGTCAGGACTCACCACGGTAATCTCGATGTGTTTTTCGAGCTGTTTAAGCTTACGAAAGATCAACGTTCGATGTGCCCATGGGCAGGCAAGCGATACATATAAGTGATAGCGTCCTGACTCTGGAATGAACCTGGATTCAGGATGATCTTTTATCCAATAGCGAAACCCCGCATCCTCACGGACAAACTTCCCATTGCTTGACTTGGTATCATACCAAATGTCTTGCCATACCCCTTCAACCAATTTACCCATAATTTACTCCTCAAAAACGATAATTCTTCCAAGTATAAAAAAAACCAACTTAATCTGAAGAAGAAGAAGTTGGCTTTGTTGTTCGAATTATTTGAATCCGCTATTGAAACATTTACTGGGTTTAAGTGGCGTTATATGCTGACCTGCAAACAGGAAACAGCATGAACATCATTACCTTGGATGGTCGGTTTAGTGCTGGCACATGCCTCATTCGCTTGCGGGCACCGAGTACGGAAGACACAACCAGAAGGAGGACTTATCGGAGACGGTAAATCGCCTTCTAGCATGACAATTTTTTTTCTGCGTTCAAGCTTTGGATCTGGGATAGGAACGGCAGACATCAATGCACGTGTGTAGGGGTGTTTAGGGTCGGCAAACAATGCTTTCGACTCCGCTAACTCTACCGCATTACCTAAATACATGACCAGCACACGATCAGAGATATGTTTAACCACCGACAAATCGTGAGCAATGAACACCAAAGAAAGTTTGAGTTCTTTTTGCAGTTCTTTTAAAAGGTTAACAACCTGAGCCTGAATCGATACATCCAGAGCCGATACAGGTTCGTCACAAATGATCATTCTAGGTTTTAGGATCAGTGCTCTCGCAATCCCAATACGCTGACATTGGCCCCCTGAGAATTCATGAGGGTAACGATTGATGACATTTGGTAGTAACCCTACTTTCGCCATCATGGCTTTGACGCGATCCTTAACTTCTTCTGCATCAAGTTGTGGGTAAAATGTCTCCAATGGCTCAGCAATAATATCCCCTACCGTCATGCGCGGATTAAGCGACGCAAGCGGGTCTTGAAAGATCATCTGAATATCTTTCCGTGTTTCTCGGCGCTGAACCTCTTGCATTTTAGTCAGGTCTTGGCCAAGCCACATAACATCGCCATCGGTCGCTTCCACTAGCCCAATAATAGCGCGTGCAAACGTCGATTTACCGCAGCCTGACTCGCCAACAACGCCTAGTGTCTCACCCTCATACAGGCGAATATTGACACCATCAACCGCTTTCAAATTAGACGCTTTACTCCATGGCCAAAGCGATTTTGACGCAATACTAAAGTGAACTTTAAGATCTTTTACATCCAATAATAACGGTTTATTTTCGCTCATTCTGCCCAAGCCTCCCATTTGGAAAAACACGCACGCTGACGGCCATCACCAAATGGCGTCAAAATAGGTGCATCTTGCTTACAACGATCCATTACCCGGTGACAACGCTCTTGATAAGGGCAGCCTTGAGGTAGACGAAGTAAGTTCGGCGGGTTGCCTGGAATAGTCGGTAATATTTCACCTTCTGCATCTAATCGAGGGATTGCTTTTAACAGCCCCTCCGCGTAGGGGTGACTTGGGTTATAGAATATTTCATCAACCGTACCATACTCCATCGTCCGGCCAGCATACATCACCAGTACCTTGTCACACGAACCCGCCACGACACCTAAGTCGTGAGTAATCATGATGATTGCAGTATTGAATTCATCTTTCAGCTCATTGAGCAGATCCATTATCTGTGCTTGAACCGTCACGTCCAAAGCAGTTGTTGGCTCATCTGCGATCAACAGTTTAGGCCGACATAACAGAGCCATGGCGATCATCACTCGTTGCCGCATGCCCCCTGAAAATTCATGCGGGTACATCGTAATACGTTTGCGAGCTTCTGGAATTTTGACCGCTTCAAGCATACGGACAGACTCTTCAAATGCCTCCGCTTTACCCATTCCTTTATGCAGCATTAATACTTCCATTAACTGGTCACTCACCTTCATATAAGGGTTAAGTGACGTCATGGGATCTTGAAATATCATTGCGATCTGTTCAGCTCGCACTTTATTGAGCGCATTTTCTGGCAAGTTGAGAATTTCGTTGCCTTCAAACTTAGCACTACCTGTGATAATTCCGTTCTTTGCCAATAACCCCATAATGGCGAAAACGGTTTGGGATTTTCCTGATCCGGATTCACCAACGATACCCAGAGTTTCCCCTTGATTGAGGGAAAAATTTAAATCGTTAACTGCGGTGACGATACCATCTTGCGTGGTGAATTCGACGCGCAGATCTTTGACATCTAACAAGCTCATCATTGCTTCCTTAATCTTTTATAGATCTTATAATTTGGTGCTTTTCATTATCTGTCTTTTGGATCCAGCGCATCGCGCAGACCATCACCCACATAGTTAAAGCAGAACAAAGTCACGACCATAAATGCGGCAGGAAATAACAGCTGCCAGATTGCGATTTCCATTGTTTGCGACCCTTCTTGCAAAAGGGCGCCCCAACTTGTCATCGGTTCCTGAACACCAAGACCAAGGAATGAGAGGAAAGATTCAGTTAAAATCATACTAGGGATCAGCAACGTAGAGTAAACAGCAACAATACCCAATACATTCGGTACAATATGACGAGTAATAATTTTCCACTTACTCACACCACACACGTGCGCTGCCTCAATAAATTCTTTGCTACGCAGACTCAGAGTCTGACCACGTACAATGCGCGCCATGTCAAGCCAAGCAATTGCGCCAATCGCCACGAAGATAAGAATGATATTGCGACCAAAGAACGTGACCAAGACAATCACCAAAAACATAAAGGGCACGGCATAAAGAATTTCAAGTATGCGCATCATTACTCTATCGGTTCGACCACCAATAAATCCAGAAGCTGCGCCATATAAAGTACCAATCAGCACAGCGACAAATGCCCCCATCACACCAACCATAAGTGAAATTCGACCACCAATTAAGGTTCTTACATAAAGGTCTCTTCCCAAACTATCAGTACCAAACCAATGCTCAGCACTTGGTCCCACATGCATCGAATACCAATCAGTATCATCAAAGGTATAGGGGGCAATCATTGGTAAGAAAATCACCGCTAACGTCATAATAAACAGGATGAATAAACTTATCATCGCTGCTCGATTACGCATAAATCGAATGCGAGCATCTTGCCATAGGCTACGACCTTGGATTTCTAATTCTTCAGAGAATTTTTCTATCGCTTCTAGGTTTTCTTTTTTGGTTAACATACATCCAACTTCCTTGTTAGTAGCGAATTTTCGGGTCGATCATAGCCAGCAAAACATCTACCACTGCATTAAATAAAATAAACAAGAAACCAATCAAAATAGTGATCCCCATTACCAGCGAGTAGTCTCGGTTGAAAGCAGCATTGACAAATAATTTTCCAATACCCGGTAAACCAAATATGGTTTCTATGACGACTGACCCTGTAATGATGCCGACAAAAGCAGGCCCCATATAAGAGACAACAGGAAGAAGTGCCGGTTTGAGTGCATGTTTGACGACGATGTAGCGGTAACTTAATCCTTTTGCCCGAGCAGTACGAATAAAGTTGCTGTTTAAGGTTTCAATCATCGAACCACGCGTAATACGAGCGAAGGTTGCAATATAAAGAAATGACATACCAAGAACAGGAAGCACCATGTATTGCACTGCTCCGCCATTCCAACCTCCAGCAGGAAACCACCCTAGCCAAATAGAAAAGACATAAATAAGCACGGGAGAAAACACAAAAGAAGGTAGCACAATACCAATCATCGAGGTCGACATAATAGTATAGTCGAGCCAAGTATTCTGCTTAAGCGCCGCTATTGTGCCAATGAATACCCCCACTATCACAGTAAAGATAAACGCGAAGGTCCCAACCTTAGCTGACACTGGTAGAGCATCTGACACAAGCTCATTCACGCTATAATCTTTGTATTTAAAAGATGGTCCAAAGTCACCTTGTAGGATGTTACCTAAATAGGTGGTGTACTGTTCAAATACAGGCTTATCTAAACCATATTTCTCATTAATATTTTGCATCACTTCTGGAGGAAGTGTCTTTTCAGAAGAGAAAGGGTTACCAGGCGCAAAACGCATTAAAAAGAATGAGACGGTAATCAACACCAATAAGGTCGGAATTGCTTCGAGAATTCGAGAGAAAATTAACTTTAACATAATACAACTCACATCTAAAAAACAGTGTGCCAATAACACGAGCTATCAGCACACTGGGTTTCGGTACTCAGAGACTATTTTTTGATAAGGTATAGGTCTTTCGAGTAGACATTATCCTGAGGGTTTTTCTCGGGATATCCTCCAATCTGAGCACTAACTAGACGTGATTTTACATACTCATAGATTGGCGCGATCGGCATGTCCTTAGCTAATTGTGATTCCGCCATTGCGTAAAATTGGTTACGTTCCTCATCAGTTTTCGCAACAGTTGCAGCATCATTCATCGCTTTATCGTAAACAGCACTTGAATACTTCTGATCGTTTTGTCCGTTATCCGTCATGGCCACACTTAGAAAGGTTGATGCTTCGTTATAATCTGCGCACCATCCGGCGCGGCGAACATCAAAATCTCCCTGTTTAGAACTTTCTAAATACGTTTTCCACTCTTGATTTTCAAGTTTGACACTCACAAAACTTCCAAGCGACTTTTTCCACATTGACTGTACCGCAACGGCGATTTTCTTATGATTATCATCCGTATTGTAGAGCAAAGTAAAATCAAGCGGGTGACCACTATTAAACCCAGCCTCTGTGAGCAACTCTTTTGCTTGAGCCACTCGCTCTTTTTGTGTCATTTTCGCATATTCTGGTGCGTCAGGTGAGAACCCAGTAATTCCACTATGAGTCAGACCATAGGCCGGTAATTGGCCTTGACCTAAGATAGCTTTGGTCACAATATCTCGGTCGATGGTATAAGATAATGCTTTGCGTACACGAGCGTCGTCAAATGGTGGGCGTTTGTTATTAAAACCGTAGTAATAGGTACAAAGGTAAGGAGAAACCGCGACATTTTGCGGGTATTCTTTAACAAGACGACGGAACTGCTCATTTGGCAACTCGTCTGTCATATGTATTTCACCAGAGAGAAAGCGATTCATCTCTGCATTCTGGCTTTCAATAGGAAGATAGGTTACTTTATCGATAACAGTATCACTATTATCCCAATAGTCTTTATTGCGTTCTAGGACTATCTTTTCATTTACAACCCAATCTTTAAGGGTGTAGGCGCCATTAGATACATAGTGCTCAGGCTTGGTCCAGCTATCTCCATATTTTTCAACCGTTGCTTTGTGTACTGGATACATAGTGGTATGAGCCAGCATTTTCACTAAGTGCGGCAGCGGGATTTCAGTTTCTAGGACTAAGGTTTGAGCATCCACTGCTTTTACACCAAGCTCATTCTTATCTTTCTTACCAACAATGACATCACTGGCATTTTTAATTTTGGCGTATTCGATATACCACGAATAAGGAGAAGCTGTTTTTGGATCAGCCGCTCTTTTGAAACTGTATTCAAAATCGTACGCAGTGACAGGATCGCCATTTGACCACTTGGCATCTTTACGAATTTTGAAGGTAAATGTTTTGTTATCTTCGGTTGTCCAAGATTCAGCAGCACCAGGAATAGTTTTACCCATAGCATCTTGAATAACCAAACCTTCCATCAAATCGCGCAACACATTTGATTCAGGAACCCCTTCTGTCTTTTGAGGGTCAAGTGAAGATACTTCCGCACCATTACCGCGTACCAATTCTTGCTTTTTTGCTAATTTAGTGCCTGATGGAACATCTGCGGCGAAAGTATAGCTAGAAGTGGCAGCAACTGCCAAACTTGCCCCAAGAAGAAGAGCTTGAGTGATCTGATTCTTGTACATGCGTAAACTCCGATTTTTTCAATTTGCATCCATGACGTCTTCGTAAGTCTACTTATATTAAAGAGTGATTTAGAATTATTTAGTGTAAAAATTAAGAACAAAACACTAAAACCTTACGAAGATTGCAGCACACATTATCAATCCTCCACCCGATTTGCCATAAAAATGTAGCAAAAATCCGCTTAATTCTCCGATCCATGCAACATTTTGAAAAAAATATTACTCAGGATATAGATTCCCGCTCATTAAGGATTTTAATTATCTTGAACAAAATCGCAGTATCAACATGTATAGTAAAGTGTCTATTAATTGTCTTATCGATTCGTTTATTAAAAAATTAATTAACAATAGGAAAACAAAAAAATAATATATAGACTTCATTTCGATGTGTTTTTAACATGTTTCACCAGGTTGCTGGTGGTAATTTACGTTCACCAAAAGATTCTAAATCGGTATTACCGGTTAAGACGTATTTATGCCCCTAGAGTGATACTGCTTTTTAGATCGCAACCTCTACCAAGACGCTAGGAATAATTGGATTTATCGGCAATCAATCGATTGCTTGATTTTCTGGACATAAGTGCTTCTTTGGGCAGCCCACTCTCTAGCTGCACTTGGGATGTCCAAATGTTTTATATCCACCAGAGCGGCAGCCAAAGCGACATCACTATTGGTCAGTTGGAACTTCTGGACAGCACTATAAGCACATTGTGAACGCGCCTTAAGCCCAGTAGATATCGCTATTTTTAACCACCCTCCTTTTGGGTTTCCGCAATCCCAAGGGTATTTATCATTCATCCCCCATTTTGGATCGTCTTCACATGCCTTATGATAAGGCGGAAACTCAACAAAACTTCCTGGGTATGTTGACTCAACCCAATTCGGGGTCCAGTTAAAAATAAGCAGTGGCTTTTTACGAGAAATGTATTGATGTATTTTCTCATTGATTGCATCACCATCCGGAAGTACTACCACTTTAAAATTAAGATGTAATGCGCGTATCCTAGCATTATCAGGTTTTTCCCATGGTCCTGTATAAAAAGTACCGAATTGTTCTCCTGGCTCAGAAAAAATTGCATGACACTTTTCTAAAGCACGCCAGTCCGGTAAACCCGGACATAGTGGCTCTACGTAGTCCGGATACCACCACTCTTCTCGTGTCTGCGCTTTGTGAGTGCCACCATCATCAATCAGTTTTTTGTGTAGCAAAGACTGGAATTGAGGTCCCATCGACCCCTCCCATACCTCGACTTGGATATCCGCTTTTCCCGTACTGAGATACATCCATTGTGGTGTGGATGGAATCGCAATAATTTCTGTTTTGACGTTTTTAGACTCTAAGATATCGGCCAATACATGAGTCAATACACGCTGACTGGACCAATCCAATTCCAATAACTTCACCGTTTCAGAGCTTGCAACAGACGAAAAGAGACAGATAAGTACCATGGCCCATTGACGAATATATTTGACCATATTGACGCTCCGGATTTGTTTCCTATTTATAGAATAGGTCAAACTGCGCCACCTAGTATGTTGGGACGCAGTTTTATCAATAAAAATCAGGGGTTATCTTAACTTGAAATTTGCCACTAACCTTTCAAGCTCATAGTTTGATTCATTTAATGACTCGGTTGATGTCACAGTCTGCTGGCCACTAGTCACCAATGAATCAACGATCTCTCTGATAGACATCATATTTTTAGTAAGCTCTTCCGCGACCGTACTTTGCTGTTCTGTTGCCGCTGCTATCTGGGTACTCACGTCGTCAATCTCTTTTACTGAATTCGTCATCAGCCCCAGACTTTCTGATACCTCAGAGGTTTTTTCTGCGGTTGACTGACACTGTGCTTTAGTCACTTTCATAGCACTCACAACTCGCTCTGTACCATCGAGCAACTGACTCAACATCTCTGAAACTTCAGAGGTACTGTTACGTGTTCTTGCCGCTAAGGCTCTAACTTCATCCGCAACAACAGCGAATCCACGTCCTTGTTCTCCAGCCCTGGCAGCCTCAATCGCTGCATTCAAAGCGAGTAGATTTGTCTGCTCCGAAATCTCACCAATAACAGTAAGCACTTCACTAATACGGTTTGCGTCTTTTCTCATGCTGATAATTCGCCCAGCCATATCATCCACCTCTGTAACCAGCGTACTAACGGTTGAGACCGCATTATTGACAATATTTAAAGATGACTGGGCTTTCATACTCGTCGAGTCAGTTATTCGATTTGACTGGTGAACATTCTCAGCAACGGCACGAGCGCTTTGGCTCATTTGAGTAATCGCGGTCACTACTTGTTCAGTCTCACTCGAATGGATAAGCAGTTTAGACTCATTGTCCTTTGCTGTATCTTTAAGCTCAACTAGATTAGTTGATATATTCTCACTTGCTTGAGAAATATTCAGCATCATTTTTTGTAGACTTTGGACAAAATCATTAAAGCTTTGGCTAATTTTCCCCAGATCATCATGGCTTGTCACCTCAAGACGCTGAGTTAGGTCGCCATTACCCTGAGAAAGGTCAAACACCGCGGCCTTAAGGATAAGTAAAGGTTTATACGCAAAGTGAACAATGACAAAAATGGAACCAAAGCTGACTATGAACAGTAATGATCCAATAAGAATTGCTTCTCGCACCTCTCTTTCTACTTCAACCAAAGCCGTTGCTTGATCTACAAAAACCATTAAAGTCCAATACATATCACTAGTCAGATTAACTCTTTGGAAATATCCATCAAACTGAATTCCGAGATAAGGGAAAGATAAATGGCCATTGTGTTGATTAGAAAATAACTGCTCCATTTCGGTATAATCGCTGCTCACTTGTGATGGTGTTTTTCCAATATTATTTGCATCATCACTTGCGACAAATACTGCATTTCTATCCGTTAGTGTTGCTGCTCCCCCAGCGAAACGCATAGTACTAACGGTACTAATAATCTCTCCAAGCTGAATATCACCAAGTAGAACACCAATCACGTTACCATCTTGCTGAATTGGCATGGTCACACTCACCACTTTTTCGCCTGTCACTTTATCTTGGTAGATATCAGTTAAAGTAACAGAGGAGGCTATTTTCGCAGCTTGGTACCAATCTCTATTACGAAAGTCGAAGGTATTACTTCCCTCTATCGACATATAATTACGACCGTCTTCATAGGTGACGATAACATTAGCAAATCCTGCTGTTTGTGCCAGCAAAGTGACCAGTTTATGATTTTCAGCATCTGTTATATTCGTCCCAAACTGCTTAGCGCCTAACGTAATAGCATTAATACGAAAATGCATCATTTGCTCAAGCTCAATCACATGAAAGTTAAGTTTATTCTGAGTTTCACTGACCAAGCCTGCTATCATTTTTTCTTTCATTGAAAGTATGTTTAAGGTGCCAAGAACGATGAGAGAAATCGTTACTAGTAATCCAACCCCAAGATAGATACGAGTTTTAAAACCTATATTCATTGCGCTTCCTCATTACATATACGAGCACATAAACCAACGTAAGGATGCAATCAGGTCTGTTATTTTAATTGTTGTTGAGTCGCCAAATTAGGTGCATTTTGAGACTTTTACCACATTAAAACCATCAATACATCCAGCCAGCACTACCTTATATTCACATGACAAAAATATGCAACAAATATTATATTTTGATGGTTTATATCTAATGCTATTTGCCCGTGAAAATTAGGATTTGAGGGAGTTTGATTTGGGGGGAGTTTATTTGGAATATAATTTTCCATAGGGTGGATGGATGGTACTACTTATAACCATCCATGGATACATTAGCGAGTTGAAGCTTCCAACGTCACTCCAGTAAATGAAGAGTAGCCATTTAACATCACATAGAATGTTCCGGGTAAGCCACTAGCGAAGGTGCAAGTTTCACTATTCCCGTACCGATAAGGTCGACAATCCCAATTTTGCTTGCTCGCCTTTGAACCATATTTAACATACATATCTACATCACCAGTACCGCCAGCAATTTTTATGTCGACCGTTTTTTGCGCAGTTAACTCAAAAACAAACTGGTGTTCACTGCCTGAGGAGCCAGACAATCCAGTTACTGGTATACCATCTTGCAATACATTATCTGTCGGAGGATTTCCACCTGAAGCATTACCCATTTCAACTGCATAGACTAAACCTAATTTTGTAAACTTCGCCGCGTGAGCACCTGTTGGATCAGAATTTTCAAGAGTATCTCTAGAGGTATGGATCTTGCGGTTAGAATCACTGAACTTAGACTCAAACGGCATTGCCGCTGAATAACCTGCATTATGCCAAGATGCATGATCAGAGCAGGCATATCCGCAACGATCATAATCATAGCTTAGGGACGGCAAATACTCATCAAGCAAATTGGTCAAAAACTGAGTCAAACTGCTATCTGTGTAATCAGATATAAAGACAATATCTTGAGCGGAGCCTTTATGATTGGTCATATCTAACTGTAATACCGATACAATATTTTTCCCCTGCGACCGATAAGTATTAGCGATATCCTGTGAACCTCGTAAGCCAACTTCTTCTGCAGCATAAGCCATAAATGCCATCGAACGCTTGGGAGCAAAGTTGTTTTCCGACAATACGCGGATAATCTCAGTAACACTAGCGATGCCAGATGCATCATCATCTGCGCCTGGTGCAATTGAGTTCTCGTTAGTTCTGGGGCCGATAGTTGAATCTAAATGACCACCCATCACAATCCATTCATCAGGGCTTTCCGTTCCCTCAATAGTCAAAATTACTGATTTTTGGTTATATCCGGAATGAGAAAACTGTGTAACATTTGCATTCGCAAGCCCAGTAGTTAACGTTCTCCATTCATTTGCAATCCAATCTGATGCTTGTGAGCCAGACGTAGTGGTATAGAACCTATTATTGAAGCTCATCAATGATCGAATAGTCTGTGTAATTTCTGCTGAATTAACTTGTGAAAGCCAAGGAGAGACCAACGTTTGTTGAGATAGCATCGGAATAGTGAAGGTATTTAATGTATCAGGCGTGGCACTTGCGGCCATCGCACTTTGTAAAGAGGGGTGGACCATGTAACCACCACAACGATGATGTTCTTCATGCATGTCATGGGATAATCCAGCCAATTGAGTTTCATCGACCTGGCCTACCCACACTCTACCACTCGTCGCTAAGGATGCAGGTAAAACAGACGTAGCACCAGATTTTGCAATGGCCTTTGAGGCATCTGAGCCTATCGATATCCATACTTTATCCTCTGCGTTAACACTTGTCGCAGTTACAGAAAGTGCTATAGCCAAAAACGCGTTAGTGTATTTCATTATCTCCTCCATGGAGTTTTATAAAACACTCAAAATTTAGGATAATTATTTACTTTTTGAGAATAATTCCATTTACACCAGAGTGTTTCCATTAGTTGTCACACTTATGTCATTAAGTGGGTATTAAAAAAGGGTGCCTGAGCACCCTTGGCTATTTCTTTTACTTCTTGCCCACCGAAAGTGTCACGCCGGAGAAGCTGCTATAAGCACGAAGCATAATGTAAAGATCTTCGTTGACCTTCACAGCATCACAAGATTCAGTGCTCCCCGAACGATAAGGTCTACAATCGTAGACACTTGTGGTTGGCTGCTGCCCAGACCGCACGTATAAGTCAGCATCCCCTGTGCCAGAAACGATAGAAACTATTACTTCTGAAGTCCTAGTAGCAGCTGGAAGAACAAACATTCTTTCTTCACCTTTAGCCATCGAAAGATCAGATAATGGAGTATCCAAACTTAACTCTGTAATATCATTACCTGGAGGCTGCTGTCCTACTGAACCATCAGGTAAGACATTGCCAAAGTAGCTCGAAACCTTCGGCCAAATCTTACTGATTTTTACCCCCTGGTTTTCGCAACCACCAAAGTGGTGCAACGCGATTGCTTTATTATTAGAGGTTGTTAATACTGGTGATCCAGAAGAACCACCAATTGTGTCACAGAAATAACCAGTGTCTGTATTAGAGCCTCGGCCATTGGCAGAAGCTAAGTCAATCTGACACATACCTGAACCATTTTTATCACTTTCAATCGACAACTCTTTAGGGTTACCCGCTCCGTGCTGAGGAATATAGATACCGTCACCAAAAACAGGTTCAGAGGCATCTAAGCCAAGATAACCAAATGATGAAATCTTGGAAAAATCATCAACTGTAAAAAGAGTGTAATCCAAGGTGTAATCCGTACTCAGTATTTCATTTCCCATAACTTTGACAGGTATAGCGTTGGAACCATTACAACTTGTACGCTGATAGTTAAACCATACCTCGGTATTTTTCAATTCTGATGCACTTTCGACACAATGATTATTGGTAAACATATGATTATTTGGACCCACTCGCCATGCCGTACATAAGCTTCTACCATTGATCAAAATACGAGCTACAGGAGAGCTCCAAGCAACTTTATCTGGATGTGTATCCTCCCAACAAGCGACATCTCGGCGTTCATTAACTCCACAGGTTGAAAGCATCGTAACCTCTTGCTCAGCTGTATCCCTGCCCGCCATATAGTAATCAAGCTCAAATTGTCCATAATGACCTTTTGAATTGGCGACTAATTCAATAACCAAAGAATCCCCTGATATCGACTGAGCAAACCAATCAATCTGGCTTGCGTTATACTCCACCTTCTCTCCAGTTGTAGGTGATTTAACTCTCAGAAGAGCACCTCGAGGTAAAGAGAGTTGTTTAAAGTGAAGTTTTATAAAGGAGGCACCTTTATGCTTAACAGTTTTAGTTAATTCATTGCCAGATATCCCTTTTAACTCAGCATGTGACAAAGTGTATTTCACTTCATCTGCAATCACAGGGATTGCAGTATCAGCCACCACTACTGGTGAACTAATACAAGCTAAAACCAGCCCAACGCTACCTAAATGTGTGTTCATTGGTAAGTCCCTTTCTAGGTTTATTTGAATAGTCCCAAAATCAACCTTATGCGCTTAAAACCAAGAAGCAACAAATTTCATATTTATCGTTTAGTAAAAAAAAATTTACACTTTAGTTTTTTAAGGATAAATAAAAAGGCACTCATAGAGTGCCTTGATAGATTAAAAAATATTTGAAATCAGAGCTTAAAAGTTGATACTTTTATTATCAATTCACCAGAAAGAGCTTTAACAGAGCCCGCTTCTTCAGAACTTTCTTGAGCACTAGTAACCAATTGATCAGCAACTTCTTTGATAAGTGTGATGTTTTGCGTTACCTCATTGGTGACATGAGTTTGCTCTTCTGCGGCAGTTGCAATTTGGGTCGCCATATCACTAATGTTCTGAACTGAAGTATTAATTTCTTCAAGAGCAACGCTCGCTTTATCAGCATCTTCTACAGAATGGGTTGCGAGATCTGAACTATTTTCCATTAGCTTAACTGCATTGCTGGTCGTAGCTTGTAAAGTATCTATAGTTGCTTTAATTTCCTCAGTTGAATCATGTGTTCGTTGCGAAAGCACTCGGACTTCATCCGCCACAACAGCAAACCCTCTTCCTTGTTCACCTGCTCTTGCGGCTTCTATAGCTGCATTAAGTGCCAGCAAGTTAGTCTGCTCAGCAATACCTTGAATCGTAGCTAACACAGTTGAAATCTCCAGAGAGTGGCGGTTTAATTCACCAACAACATTACTTGCTTCTTGCAGCTCTTTAGCTAAACGGTGAATCGAATTCTTATTCTCCAGCACCACAGTCCTACCATTTTCGGTGTTTTTAGCAGAATCTTGGGCAGACTGCGCCGTCTGCTCCGCATGGGAGGCAATTTCAGTAGTCGCTGATGCCATTTGCGTCACAGCCGTCGCTACCATTGTAATTTCTTGTTGCTGTTGATTTATCTCATCAACATTACGATTTGCGCGTCGATTACTGACCTCTGATTGTTGTGATAAGCTATCAGATTGCTCACGAATATGGCTAATCAGACTCTGCATACTACCAACAAATATGTTGAAGTTATTGGCCAACTGTCCAACCTCATCTGTACTATCAATATCAAGTCTCTGGGTTAAATCACCACTACCATGAGCTATCTGCTCCAATGCATTAGAAACTCTTGTCAATGGTCTAAACAAGATGCCACACAGAATGTTGAACAGAAATGTGCACAAAATGACAACCAATATTGTCACCACGATTTGCCCCCACATGGCGCTGTGTAAAGGGGAGACCAGAGATTCACGATTAAGCACAGTGACGGTAATAAGCGATGTCCCCTTGATTGGAGAAGCATACACAACACTAAGTTCACCATTAACTTCAGTGAATATATCATTACCAGAGTTCATGGCCCTTTTAATATCTTCAAAGTCTAAACCAAGTTGCCGAATGGGTTGATTGAGCAATTTAGTATCGCTATGAGTAAAAACATTGCCTTGCTGATTAGCAATAAACATGTATCCCTCACCTGGTAATATGACCTTATCCAACCCAGAAATGATATCTGTAATTTCAACATCAGCACCTAGAACAACTCGCCCTCCTCCCAAACTAACCACACCACCGAGTGACACAACATTTGCACCAGTTGCTGCCGCTACAGTTGGGTTATCCATAAAAACCTGACTCGGTGTCTTCATCGCATTTATATACCAGCCCCATTTTCGAGGATCATCATTTCCTGGGGGCAGCACGACACCATTTGCATTTTTCTGAGAGCCATCCGGAAAGGCTAGGAAGACATTATCAAGTCCGGCAGAATTTTTGACCTGCTTAAGATTGCTAATAATGTCATTCATATTAACATCCGGTACAATTGACGTTAACGCGCGTTCTTTTGATTCGATCCAATCAGATACATATTGGTTATAAGACGCAGTAGAACTCTCCAGCCGCTGCGTTACTTCGATATCTAAACGTTGTAAAGATGCTTGAAAAGACAGTAGCTCAACCAGAGAACCACCAAAGATAATGGCCACACCCGCGGACATGGCTAGCTTATTCTTTAAAGACAAGTTTTTAAACATAACACAACCTTGCTGACTGTTAGTTAACCGAGCTCTATTAAGCTTTAGTTGTTAGCCCTTTCAATTGCAAAGAATCTGCCTAACCCTATCAAATTTATCTACTCGAAAATTTGTTATGTGAGCCTCTTAATTACTGGGGCAACGACCTCGCCAATAACATCAAATATTTGAAGTGACTCGAAAGTGATAAGGCTTTCCTACAGATGTTTCCGCAACTATGGGCACAAGGTTGTATATCAACATCACGAGATGATGTTAAATTTATTTTTAACTAAATAATATCGATATTACTGCTAGGTTGAGATCGTTAAACGCACATTTATTATGCCTTCAGGCCATAAATAATACTTGCAAGGAGATATTATGAAACCCTGTATGACGTTCGACATTGCCATTACAAGTCTTTTTATGCTCAGCTCATTCGGTGTCTATGCACATGGTTGGGTGGAATATCCAAACGCTCGACAAAATATTTGTTACCTCGATGGTGGCTTTTGGGATAATCGCATTCCAAACGCTGCATGTCAGGCAGCATACGATAAATCTGGCGCTTATCAATTTGTCCAACGTAACGAAATAGCGATTAACGTCAGTCAGTATTGGGATATGGACCAAGTCAAAGCAGCGGTAAAAGATGGTAGTTTATGCGGTGCAGGCGACCACGCTAAGTCCGGACTAAATATAGCCTCCCCCGATTGGCAAAAGACTCCTATTTCACTCAACTCAAGTCACCAGCTAGAACTTATATTTCATGCTACAGCGCCTCACAACCCATCGTATTGGGAGTTCTACCTAAGTAAAAGTGATTATGATGATACTCGACCACTAACATGGGCAGATTTAGAATTAGTTGACACAGCTGGGAATATTACTGTTAATTCAGAAAACAACTATGAGATAACGATTAATTTCCCCCCCAACCGAAGTGGGGAAGCTATTCTATTTACCCGATGGCAACGTGAAGATCCTGCAGGAGAAGGGTTTTATAACTGCAGCGATATTTCTTTTACTACTGATAAAGCTCAGCCAAAATTAAACTCGTTTACAACCAATAAGCCAATCGAAAACCTATCCGTGCTCAACTATTATATTCCACAGGGTTTTGGCCCTGTCGAAGTAGGAGATACCATACGCTTGCGTATATTTAACCAAGACGGCCACGAGCAACATGATCTTGAGTTCATAATTACAAACAGCAACATCGCAAAGAACACATGGGCAACTGAGCTTGCTGCCAAATTCAACAGCACTAGTTCCGATCATTGGTATATAGGGATTTGGGATAAAGAGATGAATCACTATATGTTTGATTCCAAAAGTCTATACGTAAATCAGATTCACGGCCCATCACCTAACTTTAACTATCAGCTATCTTTGATAAAAAACCAATATCCAAATTAGTCAGTACAGTGCTTAATCTACGCTAGCTCAACATATGATTGGCTATGCTACTCCAGAGGCTGACTTTCTATCAGCGATGACTTGTCCATCTTTAATGGTGATCACCCGCTTGGTACGTTCAGCCAAGGCATTGTCATGAGTAACAATAATCAATGTTCGACCCTGTGCATGCAGATCGTTAAACAAACTCTCAATTTCTGCCCCAGATTTTGAATCAAGAGCACCTGTGGGTTCATCAGCCAAAATAATTTGTGGGTCATTAACCAATGCCCTAGCAATCGCTACTCTTTGCTTCTGTCCTCCAGACAATTGATTAGGCTTATGATCCATTCGATCGCCAAGCCCTACTTGCTTAAGTAACTCAGCAGCACGTCGGTTACGCTCTTTCGCTGGGATACCAGAATAGACCAGAGGAAGAGCCACGTTATCAATCGCTGTCGCATACTCTAGTAGGTTAAAACTTTGGAATACAAAGCCAATTTTCTGGTTACGAATCGCAGCGAGTTGATTGCTCGTGAAAGAAGCCACATTTTGCCCATCGAGTTGATAACGTCCTTGTGTTGGTTTATCTAAACAACCAATCATGTTCATTAATGTCGATTTGCCAGAACCTGACGGTCCTAGTATGGATAAATACTCACCTTGAGCAATATTGAGTTCAACTCCATCTAACGCTCTGACTTCAGTTTCACCACTCGAATAGAATTTACATATATTAGTGAGTTTAACTAATATATTCTCAGCCATATCTGCATTAATCTCTAGGTTATTCACTCTGCAGAGCCTCCATCGGGGTCACTTTTGCGGCGCGATTAGCTGGTAACCACGCGGAAACAACACCCGTAATAATCAAAGTTACAATCACAATTGCCACCACCAACCAAGATAACTCTGGCACTGGACTACCAAGGTGTTCGTAAAACATGTTCCCTTCGAGATCAATCGCGGCAATAGCCCATACAAGCAGATAAGTTACTGCGAACCCAAGAGTGCCTCCTATCGACATCGTCATTAATGACTGAACTAAATAGTGCAAGCGAATCGCGGTAGGTGTTGCCCCAACAGCCATGCGGACCCCAATATCTCGCGTCGAACGCTTTACCATCGCATACATAACATTGGCGATTCCTACCCCCGCTACCGCTAGAGTTACAAACCCAATAATGCCCAAAAAGCTCTGTAAACCCACAAGAAACTTTCGCATACTTTTTTGGTCAAGAAACATATCTTCTACTTGAACAACCTGTGCATCTTCAACACTTGCCCCATGCTTGCGAGACAAAACCTGACGTATAGTGTCAGCAAGCTTAGTGCGAACAGCCCACTGATAAGGTTCAACGTTAATCCCCAAAATGTCACCGTCAGGATGATAGCGCCTCCATGTAGAAAGAGGGACAAAACTCGAATAATCGATAGGATCGCCTTGTTCTATATTGGCACTATTTTTTTTCAAAATGCCTATTACAGTGAATTCCTCATCGCCGATTTTGACTTTTTCACCCACTGGATTTACCTTGAGCGTCACAGTATCAAACCAGCTTTCACGTTCATCTGGATTGAAAAACTGGGCTGCGAGTGAATAGCCCAGCACTACAACCTTGCGCTGCTCTTGCTGATCAATAGGATTAAACCAGCGGCTTCCTGCAAGAGGCCGTAGATTAGTCATCGACTTAAATTCATTCACTACCGCAAGTGGCTGACGCCATGTCCTCTTATCGCCGACAGTAATATCCTCTTCCCATTCTGCCGTTGGGGCTACAGCCTTTACTTCTGGAAGAGCACGTATAACTTCAGCATCGTCTATTTTTAGCTTCAGTGACTTACCATTATAAAAACGGCCAAAGTCCTTAGTCGCAATCCCTCCTGTAAGATAAATCAGGTTTCCATTACCATTTTGAGCAGTTTTCATTACACCAAGGCGGATTCCTTCACCAACAGCTAACATGCCCGCAATACATAAAGTTGCCCATGCAACAGCAAGAATGGTTAAAGCCAATCTCAGCTTTTCAGACGCCATTTCTTGAAAAATTTGCCTTATTGGTAGCCACATAAGTTAAACTCTGGCACTTAATGCAATAACAGGCGTCAATCGAGATGCCCGCCTTGCGGGAAAATAGGAAGCAAGCAATGCAAGACAAAAAGTCACAAACAACGCCATTAAAATTGACTGTGGAGTGACAACAGGCTCACCTATCCAATCTGGTAAGTTCATCATTGATAAGACTACAACTAAGCCCAAGGAAAGCATTAGGCCCAGAAAGGTTCCTATGGCGACGAGGATTAACCCTTCAAAAATAAACTGAGTAAGTATTACGCTTGGAGTTGCCCCTACTGCAAGTCGAACACCAATTTCTCTTGTTCTTTCAGTTACCGATAAAAACAAAATATTCGCGACACCGAGAGCACCTACTGCCATAGTCATGGCACCACTAACTGCGAGAAAAATCTGAATACCTCTCAAGATACTGATGATGACATCAGAACTATCGCTCATATCAATAAAAGACAGCGCGTCTTGGTCCATTGGATCAAAATGGAGCTGTTGAGCATAAAATGCGACAATATTTTGCCTAAAAAAAGTGGTTTCAACATCATAAGCAGGCTTGGTTAATAGCATCCAAATTTTATCATTCCAAAGTTCGCGATAAGTGGTTTGAGGAATGAATACTCTGCGACTGTCACCAAATGAAATACCGCTGCTTTCATCATCCAAAATACCAATCACCCGAAAAGTAATCCCATTGACTTTCAATTCCTCACCCACACTAAGCGCACTCATTTGAGCAAGTTGATCTCCAATGATCGCTACTCTGGTGTGATTTTTAATGTCACTTGGAGAAATGTTTCTAGAGCCCAATTGAAGGCTGCGTTGCCTCAAAGGAAAATAGCCTGAACCGATTCCAGCAACATTGGATGTGATCTCTTGTCCCAACATATTAGAAACATTGGCATCCCATTTTGCATAAACGGCAGATGCATCCGCAACAAAATTAATCTGTTTAAGCTGATCCACATTGTCTTGTGACAAGCTAATTTCTCGCCGTGCTGGCATCCCTTGCCATGGTTTACTTGTCCTTGAAGGGAAAGCTATTTGAGTATCATTGATCATAAATGCAAAGGACTGACTTTGTTGGCGGTAAAAACCCTCTCCTAGAGCCATTAAGGTCACAACTGAAATAACGCCCCAAGAAATGGCGACGACGGCCAAGATGCTTTTAGTTCGATGGGCAACGATTGTCTGCCAGGTTTGCAGCAGCAGAACATTCATAATTGCAAGGCCTGCGAGATGGTCAAAATCGTCTCGTCATTTAGCTGACCTGCCGTATATAAGAGACTTATCCTCTCTAACCAATAGCTATATAAATTCGTCTCTAGGCTAACTTTTGCTTCATAGAAGCTGTTATGAGCATTAATAACATCTGACGCTTCTGATTTACCTGCATCATATAGCTTCTCTTTACTACTGAGAACTTTGGCATTCGATTCAACGAGATCATTAGCAATCAATACACGATCCCAATTTATACTGACTTGGGTGTATTGCTGCCTAATTCGTTTCTCAATGTCAATTTCTACTTTGCGCTTATCTTGCTTAGCTTTAAGCACATTGAGTGATGCTTCTTCTACGTTTGCCCGTGTTGACCCATTCAGGTCAATTGGCAGGTTCAACGTTAAACCTGCATTAAATTCACCATCTGAGTACCTATCATCGTCACTGTATCCCAAATTACCCTTAACAGTGGGATAATATCCACCTTGAGCTGATTGACGATCAAACTCACTAACTTTGATACTTTGTACTACTGCCAACAATTCTGGGCTATGATCCTTGGCTAACTTTAACCACTGATGTTCAGATTTAACCAGCATTGGTGGTTCAGAAAGAGAGTCGGTCGAAATTTGTTCTACTTGGTCAGGAATTTGATTAATAAGGGCCGTTAGCTCTGCAGTTTGAGTTTGCAAGTTACCCTTAGCTTCAAGAATATTCGCTCGTTCTAAGATTTGATTGGCTCTTATCTCTTCAACATCTACCGATGTCACTCTACCAGCGCGGTAACGCTTCTCAATAATTTGTAACAGCTTATGGCCTTCAGCAAACTTATTTTCTGCCAGTAGTAACTCACTTTGAGCACTTGCAACCTGCAAGTAGGTCGACAACACTTGCTGTGCCAAAGAATCTCTTGCTTTAGCCAATTCGAGCTTAGTTTTTAGGTAGCTTGCCTGCGCACTATCTAAGTTTGACCACAAACTGCTATCCCAGATAGTTTGAGATACACCTAAACTGTATGAATCGGTGTTATCGGTGTCCTGATTCCAATTCGCTGAAGCACTTGCATCAAGAGATGGAAGTAAAGCACTTTGACCAGATGAAACAACCGTTTCTCCAATCTGTACATCAATATGCGCTATTTCATAATCAGGAGCATTTGTTTTTGATAACTGCCAAGCTTCTTCCATCGTAAGAGAAAAACAAGAGAAACTGAAAGTGAGAGCAAATAGGACACTCACTCGGCTTAAAAAATATCGACTAGTCATGATTATTTCCCATCATGCTATTATCAATTATCTCCTCACCCAAGCTTACCCCTTCGAGCACTTCAACATTAATTCCATCCGATAAACCCAACACGATTTTCTGCTGGTGAAACCCTTCATCTGAACCGTCTGAAATTAAAACGCTGGGAGTATTACCTGTAAACTTGAGGGCTCTTTCTGGCAGAGTTAATACATCCTGAGATTTTTCAAGGATAATTTTTGCTGTTGATGAAAAACCAGAACGCAAAGTAATCTTGTCAGGAATCCGGAGCTCGCCTACTTCTATTTCGAAGCCATTATCAAAGCTCTTAGACGTATTCGTATCATCTGGTGTATTTAGTTTTTCCGACTGAATGGCAACTTTGGTCAATACCCCCAGGATTTCAAGGTCTGGATAAGGTGCAACCGATAGTGTTGCTAGCATTCCTGGCTTGAGCTTCGCTGCATCATGCTCACTCACGCTACCTTTAAATATCACGCTATTCATATCAGCCAACGACATGAGCTCAGAGGCAGCTTGACTTGATGCCGTTGATATAATCGGCTCCCCAACTTCTATTTTTCGATTAAGAACCGTACCATTGATGGGCGCTACAAGAGTAGAAGTTAAGTGCTTATCGCCAATTAGCGCTTCCCCACTTTGAATTAACTCTAAATTTTGGCGCTTTTGCAATACATCCGCTTTAGCAGACTTAACCTCAGAGCGAGCACTAACATACTCATCATAGTTACTCGGAATAACTCCTTGCTTTAATAACTTGGCTAAGTTTGCCAATTTTTGCTTAGCCGATTCAAGTTCAGCTTCACTACGCATCAAGTTGGTAGAAGCATCCGTCAACTCTTGGGGAGTCGGGTTGGGGCTCACTTTCACTAGGGGCTGCCCTTGCTTAACCACTTGCCCTACTTGAACGTATATCTCTCCAACGATACCTTCGATTGGAGATTTAATTGAGATCGCATGCGAAGGAACAATTTTCCCCACAGCCATTGCCTGTTTTTCGATCGTCCCTTTTTCTACTATCAAAGTAGGCAATGTTTCTGGCTTCACCGAAGATTGCAAGTAGACAAAAATACCACCACCAAGAAATGCAACACTCGCAATTGTTATTAGCCAAGACTTAGCCATACTTAACTTCCAATTATTATTTGTGTAGCCATGTGACTACATAGTTATTCATTAGTTCCTCCATGGTATCAATTAACATGTTGCATAGGCATCACAAAGCGTCTTTTTTAACAGACTTTTTACCCCGATGATTTTCGACACACAAATGATAGTAACAATTTAGCCACTTTCGCCTGCCTTTATTTAACCACTATTTGAAAACCGATAATTGACCCTATAAGCATTCAATAACAACACGTTAATGAAAAATTAATAACTAAACAATAATAATAAATCTCTATATTAGAACCAATATCTCATTCGTAATATTAATAAAATTTACATTTTGAACCGATAACACATATAAAACCAATTGCAGTTATTTTTATTCTCAATCACCACTAATCTGGACACGCACTTTTTACCCCAACTAACTGAAATAATTATAAAGGTGAAGTATGCGTAATGTTAATTTACTTCTGTTGCTACCAATAGCATTTGGTTCTCAAGCAGCAAACATTGTTGATTACTCGCAAGTCGATCTCTCTCATGTACTCAATCAATCAAGGTCTAAAAATTATTCACCATATAATCAACCATTAGCGTATTCAGACAGCAATTATGTGCAAGCAGGTTCCACCACTCTACTGCGGAAGCAGCAACTGCATTTTGGTGTTCCAGTGTACGGCAAATCCATTGTTGCTCAGCTCTCAGATCAAGGTGATATCACCCCCATTGATGGACAAGTTCTCACTGGCATTGATACAGACATTGACTCTACTCTGCCTATGTTTAGCGCCAATCAAGCTATAGAGCTGGTAAAGAACACCAATCAAGGCTTTGCCTCACAAACAATGGGTGAACCAAGAGCTAATCTGATGATCTGGCAAGACTCACAACAGGTAGCTCACTTAGTCTACAAAGTTGATCTTGTGCAAATAAAAGGAATGGCTCCCTCGAGGCCTATTACATTAATCGATGCGAAAACGGGTGAAACCCTCGATCAATGGGAAGGCATAGCATTTATCGAAGCCGAAGGGCCTGGAGGTAACCAAAAAAGCGGCCAATATTACTTCAGCCCAACAACACATTATGGCGGTTTTGAAGTCAACCAATACTGTCAGATGGACAGCCAAAACGTCAAAACCATTGATATGAACAACCAACAATTCGGAGGAAAAGTTCATCGGTTCAACTGCAACACCAACAGTACTCGAGCTGTCAATGGTGCATACGCTCCAATGAATGATGCACAATATTTTGGTCAACGAGTCTTCGATATGTATAAAGATTGGTTAAACACTAAACCAATACAACAAAAGCTAACGATGCGCGTACATTATGGGACAAGTTACGGTAATGCCTTTTGGGACGGACGACAAATGACATTTGGTGATGGCAACCAATCAATGTACCCGCTTGCAACTTGGGATGTCATAGCTCATGAAGTCAGCCACGGTTTTACAGAGCAAAACTCTGGCCTAGAATATCGTGGCATGTCCGGAGGAATGAACGAATCCTTCTCGGATGTTGCAGCTGCTGCGCTTAGCCAATATGTAAACGGAAGTTTTAATTGGAAGATGGGTGAACATGTAATGAAGTATTCCGATGCGATGAGATACTTTATACAACCAAGCAAAGACGGGACTTCTATCGATCATATCAACCAATACTATAATGGCATTGATGTTCACCACAGCTCCGGTATTTTCAATAAGGCTTTTTACCATTTAGCCACAAGCCCAAATTGGGACATCCAAAAAGCGTTCATTGCCTATGCAACGGCTAACCAATTATATTGGCAAGCAAATTCTAACTTCCAGCAGGGTGCAGAGGGCGTCTGTAAAGCAGCAGAAAAACTTGGCTATGAAAGTTCAGCTGTTCACAGTGCTTTTGCGCAAGTGGGTGTTCAAGTAACAAATTGTACGTCAAACCAGCCCAATCCAACACCAACACCAACACCAACACCAGATATTACCAATTTAGTAATCAACATACCTGAATCTATCGATCCACATGGTAAGGATGAACAGCACTTTATTTTAGAGAATGCTCCTAGTGAAGATATATGGGTTCAGACTTACAACGGTTATGGAAACGTAGATATGTATGTGGCAATTAATAGACGCGCTTCACTAAATGACTATGACTGTTCATCAACAAATGCAGATAATGGTGAATATTGTGGCTTCAGCGGAGTCGGACAGACGCATATATACATTATGGTCAAAGGTGCTACAGGATCGTCTGACGCTTATGTCGGTGTCAGTGCCTACCTTGATGGACAAGATCCACAACCTCAACCACAAGATACTTGTTCAGCTTTGAGTGAATGGTCATCGAATGATTACTATCCACAAGGTATGCAGATTCAATATCAGGGTAATCGTTTCACCGCCATTCAAGATAGCTGGGGAGCAGACCCATACAACTATTACTGGTATTGGTTATTTGAGGGAAGTTGTTATCAATAAAGAATATGGAGCTCTCAACTCTTGAGAGCTCCATTGTTGATAATATTTTAATTAAAGTTTATTTCCAAACCCACTGGCTACCACTCACATCAGCTTCAACAAGCCAAGTGTTATCGTTCCACTTTAGAGCATTATCTAATGAATTCTTAAGTTGACCGTTATCAAAGTGCCACTTTTGGTTCGGGCGATCACTACACTCTTCCATAGTAATATTGCCGCCTATCTGATCAACACACATTCCTGGTGCTGTTTTACTAATCAATTGACCAGAAGATGTTAGTTGCCACTGCTGGTTATCACCGATATGGCAGCTCCAACCATAAACTTTCGCACCAGGAGTGCCATAACCATTTTCAACGTCCAAACATTGACTCCCTTGCGTAGAAAGTTGCTTCCATTCCTCTGCTGGTTTCTCATTACTTGAAGAAGCTTCAAAAAGAGCAGAAACAATTGATGTCATAGGTTGAGTATGGCGTGATGCTCTTGGTGCCTGAGTTTGCCAGCTTGAAGGGACAGATTGAGTCACATCCCAATTACCTCGACCATCATAATAAGATTTTGCAACAGCTTGAGGGGTTGGTGTCCATAGGAAATCAGGGTGACGATTCTGATACCATTCACCACCAATTACGTTACCGGAAGTATCCAACTCTAAATCGTAATAATATCTTACGCGCGAAACACCATCTAACCGTGGCTTATCATAGTCTCTATGTGTGGGGTTGGTTTCGACCATGTAATCAACAACCATTTCCACACCAACAACAGATACAGCACGTGACGAACGATATTTAGTGAATTTATCTTTCTCATAATCACCCATCGCGATAGTAACACTTGCCGGGTCATTCGATGTACGGTTAGTTTGTGGGTTAAAATACTTAACCTTATAGCCCAAGATTGGTTGGTTCCATACTTGGTAATCATAAGTCGCATCCATAATCATACTGCGGCCAGTAATACCAATCTGGTTAAGAACTGATAAGTGCCAACTTGCTGGGTTGTTATCGACACAATCTGGCTCAATTACTCGACCATTTTCATCTTTTGCCGGATCTTTAATGTTACAACGACCACCAATAAATCGGGTGTTAAATGGCGCTTCAGCCCACAATAAAGTCCCTAAGGCTTTAATATCAGAAGGGTAAAACTTTAGCATATCGCCATTGGCATCTAGAACGTTAATTGATTTTTCAGGACGTGGTAGCATGTATGCTGCAGCAGCCCAGCCATGGCAAAGCCCCATCCAGCGCTCAACTCGGCCTTGAGAATCATAATACCCTTTGCCTGAATCCCACGAACGTTTAGTTAGAGTAAAGTTCTTATCTCCAACCAATAAGTCGTATTTTTCTGCAGGTGAAAGGAGATGACGCTGCTCATTTGAATAGCTATCTACAGGTTTAATTGAGTGTGAAAAATCATAGTACTCTTGCCAATCTGAAGCATAAAGTTCTCTATCTGCATATCGCCACCCCGCGGCTCCGGAATATAGTGGCCAATATGTATCAGACCAAGGCTGAACTGAGAGCTTTTTTGAATCTGGCGCTGCGTTGTCCAATTCGACTAGATTACGAATAAGAGCATTTCCAACATCAACTAAACGTGCTGGATTATCGTTGCCTAGGTTTGGGGCAAAGCGAGGAGCAAGCATCGGCTCAGCTCTATCCATTACTGTCTCACGCATTTCATTTCTTATTAGCTCGATATCTTCAGCGCTCATAGTCACATATTCTTCACCTTCTTTCTCAGGCAAACTATCCATTACTGCTTGCGGATTATCGTGAAATGCTTTCATGAATTGTTCAATTTTTGCATCGTCTGCTACGGCGACCAAAGGTACCGAAACAGATAATAAAGTGATGATTTTTTTCATTTTCAAATTCTACTCCGTTAGATTTTATATAAAAAGTTGTGTAGATATTCCAACTTCAACGAAGCGTAGATTGATGATATTTATCGTTCAAATCAATCCATAACCAGCATTAATTGCTTAAACCGTGAATAAAACTAGCAAAAAATCCTCTCACTAATTCCTAATTTATATATAAAACATTTACTTACAAATCATGTATTTAAATAAATTCAAACTCTAATCACAGAATATTAATCTATGACTAATGAATTTTTTAATTTCAAATCAATCAGAAAAATACCTGAATATGATTAAAATTAAGCTTAAAAATCCTAAATTAATTGAAAATAGCGTTACCATGATTTTTTAATCTACTTTTCTCAACAGAAAAAAAGTAGATTAAACTGCATATGTATTCATTTTTAACCTTTGCAACTCTATTTGAAACGAAATACTATTCAGTACTTATTGAGAAATTATTGTCGAAGAGTAGATCCTATGCTGGCAAGTAACTATGGATGAGACATTCAGCTAATATAATTGTGCCAAACTTTCCAAAAACTCTAATAAGATTAGAGTTAATTAATGAGAGCATTGTTCAATTTTTTCTATAGGAAATGGCTATATGTAACAAAAATCAATCGATCAGATAAGAAATTTTCATATTCAATAGGAAAATACTTAAAACAAAATAATAATCATAATTTGTCAGCAATGAAAAATACACTAGCACTTTATACAATACTATTAATGTTAACTTTTACATCTCAGGCAGATACAAGTATTTATATCCTTAATAATACCCCAGAAGATATTGACTTAACTATCGTAGGCCAACCTAGTCTTTGGCAGAAGAAAAATGTAGGTCCTCTACAGCCATATAAATTAACCTATGTTGCAGAGCTAAGCCGTAATTCAGGTGTTAAATCAGGAAAAAAATATGACATATACACATTTCTTGGTGAAACAATGCTGTCATTGGTTATAAGATTAGAAGGCACTTTTTGGGGTTCCAATATATCTTATACATTAGCAGATCCAGACACTATAGAACTAGGCGATCTTCATACTGATAGAAATATCCATGCAAGTTTCAAGAATTCCTATCAATACTACTATAAGGCAAGCTATACCGGTGGGTATGACAAAATCACACTGGTTATTGACAAAATAATAGAAAGCATACCCAGACGAACTGAGAACAATAGCCTGAGTATACTCACATATAATACTTGGATGCTAAGTTATATTGGTAAATATATGGGAGTAAGAGATACTTTAATCGCCAGTTCAAGAATGATAAATAATAATGATGTCGTATTTATGCAGGAATTATTCCGATATGAAAATGTACAAAATATCCGCTGGACTATGCAAAATTATTTCCCTTACACAAGCAACAAACTTGATGGTGGCGGTAGTAATACCTATGACGGTGGTGTACTCACTTTTAGCAAATACCCAATAGTTGAGCAGGCTCAACATATTTTTGCTAACTGTAAAGGTACCGATTGCTCAGCAGACAAGGGAATATTATATACAAAAATTATGAAAGGTAGATATCCCTATCACCTTTTTAACGTTCACCTCGGAGCTTGGAACTCTCAAGGACATAGGAACGTAAGAATGCTCCAGATTAGTGAAATATTTTCTTTTATCAATCAACTTAATCTACCTAGCAATGAGCCCATTATTATTGGCGGAGACTTCAATATAGCCAAACAAAAATTCCCACTCGATTTTGAACAAATGAAAAGAGTGCTTAATGTAATTGAACCTCCCTTAGAAGGTGCCCTACTTTACAGCTTTGATCCATACCTCAACGAACATATTAGTTACAGCGATGAGTCAGATAGAGAACGCCTTGACTATTTATTATTTGTAGACAACGGCTCTATTATTGATAGCTCCAGTAAGATTAACTTGCCGCGTAATTTCCAAGAAGACATGTGGGGAGTTTGGGATTTATCTGATCATTTTGCTGTTAGTGCACAATTTACCGTAGGTGATTGAGTTTTCATTTATTTGAATGAATGCCTTTCTTTTTTGTAATCAACAACTTACATAACTTACTTGGCTGTAAACTGAGTTTTCAGCCTCACTTCATAAAAAAAACAAATGTTTTAACTTAAGGAATAAGATTTTTATATAATTTTCAACTAGTCTACCAACTCCAGTATAAGTCATTGAATTAAAGTGATTTTTAAAATTAACACTATCAATAAAATGGAGTTTAAATTGAAAATGAAGTTGTCTATTCTTACATTACTAGCTGCATCCAGCACATTATTGGCCACCAATGTTTTGGCAGAAGTTGAACTTGCCCAATTAGATCCTTCTCAAGTTACTATTCAAAGCTTACAGAGTTCAGGTAGTGGTTGCCCTTTTGGTACCGTATCTTCAACTATTGCACCTGATGGTAAGTCCTTTGTTCTTGGTTTTGACGAATATATTGCCGAAGCAGGACCCGACATTTCAAGACGAGAAAATCGCAAAAACTGTCAAATTACTGCAGTATTAGGTATTCCTAATGGTTATGCATTCACCCTAGCGGATGTAAACTACAGAGGGTATGCTGATCTTGATGAACATGTTATGGCACAACAAACTTCTACTTACTTCTTTGCAGGTGAACGTCAGGAAGCAAGGTTAAGTTCGGCGTTTACTGGGCCTATTTCAGACAACTACCAGATCAGTGACCGTATTGGATTACAAAGCTTAGTTTGGTCTTCTTGTAATGCAACGGAGCCTGTTGTTATAAAGTCTGAAGTCAAAGTTGATAATCGTAATGCACGTCAAAACAGTGGCTTAATTACATTAGATACAATAGATGGAAAGCTCACTCACAGCTATGGCCTAATGTTTAAAAAATGTGGTGACGTTAGCCCTTCAGGTGAAAGAATCTAACCTATTATAATACATAAACAATCGTGGGGGCTAACCCCCACTTTTTTGTAATGTCTCAGGCGTATTTATTAAAGAGAATTAAAAGTCACTTGTCTTTCGCTATACCCCATGTTGGCCGAAGTGTAGTTTATATCTATCTGAATATTTCCTGAGACTTCACCTTCAGAACCATATACTGGACAAGTCGCAACATGAGACAGATATGTAGCTTCTTGTGGTTTCATGAAATAGTAAATTTGCTGCAAGTTACATTCACCAACAGTCATTCCCTGTGATTGTATACGTGCTCTCTGTTTATAGTAGTGTGGACCGGCATCGAATAGATATGCTGGCTTGTGAGTGTAAACATTCACTTGATAATAGTCAGTATACTCATTACCTGACTTGTATAAGCCAGTGTCATGGCTATAAAGAATGTTTAAATGCCAATAAGCAAGCTCTGACTCATCTGTAGGTAGAAGCCCCGGTTTTGAATAAAAACATTGGAACTGGCTATGCGGTATATCTATTTGTTGCTGAACAGGCGCACTTTGTCGAATGGATTCAACACCACAACGATGTTGGGTATATCCATTTTCCTCCATACTCTCACGAATCTGATTCTCCGATTCAAATTTACTGAAAACACCTTCTGGAGAAGTATCTGTGACAACTTGTGGGGTTTCCGCTTGTACATTGGCAGCTAAGCAAGTAAAAAAGCAAACGGTTGCTATTCTTGTTTTCATCATTATTATTTCCTCTTATAAATCGCGGACAAATTACCCCACAAAATTAATACACAATAGAGGTCATATTTATTTTTGTGATACAAGACGAAAATACATTATTTAATTAAATCGATAGATGCAATAAATGGAATTTATTATACTTACTAATAAATTCCATTTATTGTAATAGCATTTATGTTTGATTTTATTTGATATTCTATCAGTAATTAAAATAAAAAACTAAACAGTTTCCCTAATAACATCTTCTTGAATATCATTGATGGAATTATTTTCTAGGATTACAATATCGTTTTCCACATGCATGTTATGAACAATCAAAGGCTCTATTTCAATTACAGATGGAGCGATTACTTTAAGGCTTTCTGACTTTTCAGAGTTAATATGACGATAATGAACTGTCACTTCCCCTTGTAATAATACGAAAGTCTTTAATCTAGTACCCTCATTCTGTCCCTTATGGTAAGTATTACCACATAATGAGCCTTTTTTCCTTGTAATATAAATAAACTCCCCATAGTCTTTTACTTTAAAAGACTTTGTTTCTCCTCGCTCATCATTGCTTATAACATTAAATGGCTTGACTGTAATCATAGCTCCTCCTAATTTTTATACTCTATATAAAGATCTTTAATAAACAAAGATTATATCTAAATTATTGTTTGTATCAAAATATAACTTATTGATATTTAAAAATATAATAGAAGAGGAGGAAGGCGACCAAGCATTAGGGGCAATGCTGTAAAAATGGCGCGGCTGAAAAATTTTTACCGCGCCATTGGGGGAGAAGGGACTTTAAAGAACTAAGGTTTTGGTAACGGACATTTCTCTTATTGCGTATTTAATACCTTCTCGTCCGATTCCACTATGCTTCACACCTCCAAATGGAAAATGTTCTGCTCTAAATCCTGGTCCATCATTAGTCGCTAGTGTTCCAACATCCAGTTCATCGAATAGCCTATCTATTGTTCTCATATCGTGAGTAAAAACTCCAGCCTGAAGTCCATAATCACTACTATTTATCACTGGAATAATTTCATCTATGCCATCGAACGATCGTAATGGAATAACAGGGCCAAAAACTTCTTCACTCATTACAGGGCTATCATCAGGCACAGTTTCTAATATAGTTGGATAAACAACATTACCTTCTCTATGACCACCAAGAAGCACTTTTGCTCCCATTTCTATACTCTGATCGATTACTGCCTGAATTTGGATAGCAGACTGTTCATTAACCAATGGGCCAACAAACGTCTCTTCTTTGCTAGGATCTCCTACGACAAGTTCACTACTGGCTTTGACAAGCAAATCGCGAAACTCACCGTAAACATCTTTATGAACAAACAAACGTTTAGCCGCAGTACAGCGTTGCCCTGCCGTAGCGAAGCGCTGTTGAATGGCAGCATTCACCGCAGCAGCAAGATCAGCATCTGGCATAACGATTAAAGGATCACTGCCTCCTAATTCAAACAACATCTTCTTATAGCCCGCGTGAGCGGCAATAGCTTCAGCTGCAGGGTGACCTCCAGTAAAGTTAATTGCATTGATCTCTGGGTGACTAACTAGCCCAGCCATTTCATCAATATCCGGCACCACAAGCTGCAACACCTCTTTCGGAATACCTGCTTCATAACATAGTTCCACCAGCTTAGCTGCCGAACCTTGGTTAATTGGGGCTGGCTTTAAAATAATGCGATTACCGGCAGCAAAAGCAGGACCAATTTTGTGCATGGCTATGTTAATAGGGAAATTAAAAGGTGTGATACACAGTACCGTTCCAATTGGAGTATAACGAACAACACCTGTTCTACCTCTAGCAGGCGCATACGCGTCAGAATCTAACACTTCACCTTGAATTTGCCTTGCTTCTTCACTACAGGCTATAGCGGTATTAATAGCGCGTGTCAGCTCTACTCGACTATCTGCAATAGTTTTCCCCGTTTCTTGCGTGATTATTTTTGCTAAAGATTCAGCATTACTCTCTAATAATCCAGCAAGTTTACGCAGTATGTCCGAACGTTGAAAAGCTCTTAGATTTGACTGCGTTTTACGTCCTTTACGAAGGATGGTCAGACAGTTTTCAATATCATCTTTTGTACTAAAGTGAAATTGACCAATGCTTTCTTGGGTGTAGGGGTTTTTTACCTGATAAGCCAATGTCATAAGTCTTTCCTATGTTCTAGTTAAGGTGTATGGAGATAATTTGGTAAGTGAGCTGTCCACCAGACACAAAAAGCGCCCACCACATCAATCTCAAAAATAAGGCGGTATTTACTTTCTTTAGTAGATACACTCCCAGCTTTGTCGCCAAAAAGGCAGCCAAAGCAAAAATTACAATAAGTCCCGCATTATCAAAAAATGAAAATCCTAGGTAAAGAAATGCGGGGATTTTTGTCAAATGTACAAATAGTTGCATCACAGATTTGTTGGCAACAATACTCTCTTTGGACAAATCATCACGCATAAAAAATGCCGTGAGTAAAGGATCAACCGCACCCGCTATAATTCCTAAACTACCAGCAGCTAAGCCAACCCAAAAAAAATGCTTGTCCTTAATTTTTAACATTGGCAATTTTTGAGGTTTGAATAAAGTGTATGCAATCAGTGCTAACAAAAGATATAGAGCAAATAAATCACTCACTAATTCGACAAGAAGTCGCGTAGTGAGTGCTGCTCCAAACAAAGCCCCAGCACAAAACGGCACACACATTTTGGCTGAGATTTCACCCCGAAGTAGCCAAGCTCTAATCCCATTACCGACAATTTGAATTGAAGCATGAATAGCAATCAAAGGCCTAACTGGGATGAATACGCTCATACCTGAGAACATCAAGATCCCACCAGCACTGCCAGTCAAACTGGATAACACCGAAGCAATCACTACCACTAAGGTAGCAAGAATTAGCGTTGTGGTTGATAAAGAAATAATGTCCATAACTTCTTTAGCTGCCTAGCCATTAACAGAAAGGTAACTCTATGTGACATAAGAGAACGAACGTAGAGCCAGTAGATGTTTTTTTTGGTACCAGGGCTGGACTTAAAATATGCCTATATCTGGCTCTATTCATCACACACTATCGGTCAGTAAACTTGACCACAATATACAACTTTCGCTGCGGTGTGATGAATAAACATGAATAATAATTTTATCAACCACCAAAGTTTAGCAATAACGAAAGTGATAACCTTAAGAGGCTGATGATGAAAGACATAGATATCCAATCACTGATTAACAGTAATACTGAACACGTCTGGCACCACATGAAACCTCACCAAGCAACGCCTATGATGATCGAAAAAGGTCAAGGTATGTATGTCTGGGATATTCATGGCAAACAGTATCTAGATGCAGTTTCGGGTGGCGTTTGGTCTGTTAACGTTGGCTACGGTCGTGAAGAGATCGCCAATGCGGTGCGCGATCAATTGGTCAAAATGAATTACTTTGCACAAACCGCAGGTAATATTCCCGCTACGTTATTTGCTGAAAAACTCCTTGAGAAAATGCCGGGACTCAGCCGTGTTTACTATTCTAATTCAGGCTCTGAAGCTAACGAAAAAGCGTTTAAGTTGGTAAGACAAATCGCCGCTAAAAAATACGGTGGTAAAAAACATAAAATACTTTACCGAGAGCGCGATTACCATGGTACAACTATCGCTTGCCTGAGCGCAACAGGGCAAGAAGAGAGGCGCGATCAATATGGCCCGTTTGTACCTGGGTTCGTCAGCGTACCTCACTGCTGTGAATATCGCTCACAATGGGGAGATGTTGAAGATTATGGTCTCAAAGCAGCTAATGAGATCGAGCAAGTAATACTTCGTGAAGGGCCAGAGACTATTGGTGCTATTTGTCTCGAACCTATTACCGCTGGAGGGGGCGTTATTGAGCCACCAGCAGGATACTGGCAACGAGTCCAAGAAATATGTCGTAAGTACAACGTCCTACTTCATATCGATGAAGTCGTATGTGGTTTAGGGCGTACTGGTAAATGGTTTGGCTATCAACACTATGATATTCAACCTGATATCGTAACTATGGCTAAGGGTGTGGCGTCAGGTTACGCGGCTATCTCATGTACAGTAACCACTGAACAGGTCTACCAAATGATCCATGATGAAGATACCACTAACCGCATGGATTATTTCCGCGATATTTCTACCTTCGGTGGATGTACAGCAGGCCCTGTTGCTGCCCTTGCTAACCTAGAAATAATTGAGAAAGAAAACTTAATCGACAACGCGTATATTCAAGGTGAATACTTAAAAGAAAAAATGCTGGAGTTGAAGAAAAAACATCAAATTATTGGCGACGTACGTGGTAAAGGCCTATTTGTTGGTATAGAGCTGGTCCAAGATAGAGACACAAAACAGCCCGTCGATGAAAGCATCAGTACCGCTGTAGCGGTAAGTTGCCTAAAACAGGGGGTGATTATTGGTAGAACAAATCGTTCGTTCCAAACACTCAATAATACACTGTGTTTAAGCCCTGCTTTAGTCACTCAACAATACGAAATCGACCTCATCGCACAAAGCATTGATAAAGCGCTAACTGAGGTCGAAGAGAGCCTCTTTATGCCAGCGTTGTCGTCATAATTAACGCCCTCTCCACCGCTTGAGCTAAAAGACGGACCCCATCGCGTATGCGGTCCGTCTTTATCAATGAAAAACCTAAACGAAAAAAACGATTTGATTCGTAGTCTCTGTGGGAAAGATTATGGAAATGCTGTGTTCCTGTCTCAATATAAACACCTAGTTTAATCGCTTCTTGTTGCAAGTAAACACAGTCTAATCCTTTTGGTCCTTTGAGCCACATAGCACTTCCTCCAACTGAAGGAGCAATAGAAACCTGAGGCAAAAATTCCTGTAAAGCGCTTTTTAGCACTTCATAACGCTCAGAATATCGTACCCTCAGCCTGTGGACCAATGTATCGTGGTATCCACCAGCAAGGAAAAGCGCCAAAGTCCTCTGGTTGTTAGCTGGGGTATGACGCATCATTAAACGCCTAAGCGCACGAGCTTCCCGAATAAGTGACTCTGAACCAACTAAATAGCCAACTCTTAATCCAGGGGCTAGTGTTTTTGACAAACTGCCTACATAAATTACCCTACCATCATTATCTAGGCTTTTCAAAGCAGGGGTAGGGGTAGAATAAAAATTAAGCTCGCATTCATAGTCATCTTCAATCAGCACCAGATCATTATCCGCTGCTTTTTGTAATAAACTAAGTCGCCGTTCCAATGGTAATGTCACCGTTGATGGTGACTGATGGCTGGGCGTGACAAAGATATAATCACAGCTATCAATTGCCTTATCTATAACCAAACCTTCTTTATCTATATCCAATTCTTGAAGTTCCGTTTGGTTAAGCTCAAATATATGGCGAACATCAGGGTATCCTGGATTTTCTATGCCTAGACGAACCCCCTGCCCGCCGAGAAGTTGGCTCAATAAATAAAGGGAATGTTGCGTTCCTACTGTCAGTAAAATCTCATTCTTATTACAGCGCACCCCACGACGAGCAAGAATTCGGGTCCTTAGTTGATCGATGAGCAAAGGATCGTCCTCATCCACGCGGTCTTGCAACCACTCTTTAGCTTGCAAACTTTGTGTCGCTCGCTGAGTACATTCTCGCCACTCTCTTACAGGAAAAAACTGCGGATCGGGTTGCCCATAGATAAATGGATATTCGCATTGCCTCCAGATATCAGGTTTATGCATAAGTCCCTGCGCAGAAGGCACTAAACGAAATTTACTCGACCAATCAACATCATTCGCATTTGATGGTAAAGCAGAGTGTGTTGCTACTGAATTTTCACCATAGGTATGGTGAACAAAAAAACCCCTTCTCTCTATCGCAA
Source organism: Vibrio hepatarius (assembly GCF_018860525.1). Classification (GTDB taxonomy): domain Bacteria; phylum Pseudomonadota; class Gammaproteobacteria; order Enterobacterales; family Vibrionaceae; genus Vibrio; species Vibrio hepatarius_B. Next base: position 13,368 of record NZ_JAHKPM010000046.1, on the reverse strand, counting down.
TTACGTAACCTTCCTCAATTAATTTTTCATAAGCAAGAACAACGGTATTTCGTGAAACTGCAAGGGCTTTCGCCAACTCTCGGCACGAAGGCAAAGCTTCACCAGACGTAATATGACCATCGAGAATACTGGTAGTTATCATATTTTTAATCTGGGTTTGTAGACTGGAACCCTTGCCAAACTTAATGTAAAATAGATGCTTCATTTTGTTATAATTATCAACAACTTGTTAATTTATTGGCACCATTTTTAACATACTTCTGGCTCTAATAGTAATCCGACCTTTTATCTATGATGTATTCTTATGCCGTTCAGTAACGCTAGGATTTTAAGCTATGCACGTACATCCACCCAATCACGGCCTTCGGGCACTATTCTGGATAATATTGTCTCTCTTTTCTTTTCCATCTTTTGCAACTAATTCCGAGCAGACTCCTAATTTCGACCAGCACGTTAATTCCTTTATTTCCCCTATTGCTGAACAACTTTCTTCGATTGTTTTTTACAAAATCAGCATATTTAGCTATTCCGTACCCATCATTGTTCTCTGGCTAAGTTTGGCCGCTGTCTTTTTTACCTTCTATCTAAATTTTGTCAATTTAAGAGGTCTAGGGACTGCATTTCGGTTAATACGTGGAGACTATACTAACCCAAAAGCAGAAGGTGAAATTTCCCACTTTCAAGCTGTAGCAACGGCTATTTCTGGTACTGTGGGGATAGGTAATATTGGTGGCGTCGCCGTTGCGATTACTATCGGCGGACCAGGCGCAACATTTTGGCTCATTTTGGCTGGTTTTCTAAGTATGTCTACCAAGCTCGTCGAATGCACCCTAGGGGTCAAATATCGTAAAGTAAATCCTGATGGAAGTATTTCAGGTGGCCCAATGTATTACCTTGAGCATTACTTAAAAAGCCGAAATTATCCGACCTTGGGTAAATGTTTAGGTGGATTTTATGCTCTTGCATTGGTAATAGGATGTTTGGGAATTGGTAACATGTTCCAATCAAATCAAGCTTATGCGCAATTGCTGGTTGTCACTGGCGAAAGCCAAAGTTTCTTTGCCGACAAAGGGTGGCTATTTGGAGTTATCATGGCTGTTTTAGTGGCTTTGGTTATCCTTGGAGGTATCAGCTCAATTGCGAAAGTAACCGCTAAGCTTGTCCCGATTATGGCAATCCTATATGTGGTTTCAGCTTGTGTTATTCTCACCATGAGTGTGGAGCACTTACCTGACGCTATTGCTCTCATATTCTCCAGCGCTTTTTCCTTGGAAAGTGCCACAGGCGGTGCGGTTGGAGCACTCATTGTCGGTTTCCAAAGAGCAGTATTCTCCAATGAAGCTGGTATAGGTTCATCGTCTATTGCCCATTCAGCAGTACAAACTGATGAGCCAGCTTCAGAAGGGTTAGTCTCATTATTTGAACCGTTAATTGATACTGTTTTTATCTGTACTTTGAGTGCACTGGTTGTCATCTCAACAGCTTATCCAACAGGGTTAATCCACGGCGATCTTGTAGGTATTGAGCTTACCTCAGCCGTATTTGCTCATCATATTCACTGGGCTCCCTACCCACTTGCCATTGCTGCCTTGTTGTTCGCTTTTTCAACCACTATTGCTTGGTCTTACTATGGACTAAAAGGTTGGACCTATCTATTTGGTGAAAAAACGTCTACGAAGCTTTTATTTAAGCTAATGTTTTGTAGCTTTGTCGCTCTTGGAAGTATGATCCATCTTGATGCTGTACTTCAGTTCTCTGATGCATTGGTATTCTTAATTGCTGTACCAAACGTACTTGGCCTGTATTTGTTCGCACCATTAGTCAAGCGTGAAGTAGAAGATTACCTAAACCGAATTAAACTCGGTGAGATTGTCAACTACCGACATCTAAACGAGAACCTCGGAACTTATCCAACCTACAAAAGACTATGGATTCGCCTGACCAGTCGTTCGCAGTATCGATCCGAACAAACTTAAACAAGCTAAGGCCTATTTGAACAATAGGCCTTTCTCTTTCATATCAGAAGAAGTAAACCTACTCCATCTAAACCAAATTCTCATTCGTCACCTCAGGGTCATGCTTTTCTGGTGCCGCCAGCGGTAAAGTCAAGATAAAGCAGCACCCTTGCCCCAACTCACTAGTGACCTTGATATCTCCGCCCAACAAGTCAGTCACCAAGTTGTAAACAATATTCAAGCCCAGCCCTGAGCCACCTTGCCCTAACCGTGTAGTGAAAAATGGATCGAAGACTTTGCCAATATGCTCAGGTGCAATACCTTGGCCATTGTCCGTCACAGTAATAACCGCATTTTCTTCAATTTTCTGACCTTTAATTTCAATTATTCGATGATCATGGTCTGTAAATGCATGAACCAAAGCGTTTGACAATAGGTTCATCAAGATTTGTGTAAGCGGCCCAGGATAGCTATCCATATTAATCTCTTGAGGGCATTCTTCACTTAATATAATTTGGCTTCGAGATAAACTTGGAGACATGGTAATTCTTAATTCATGAAGGACTTCGTCTAATTCAAATCTGCGACGTTGGTAACTGGATTGATCGACGGCCACTTGCTTAAAGCTTGAAATAAGCTCGGCAGCACGTTTCAAGTTGCGTTCGATGCTGTCTGCTGATTGGCCGCTTTGTTCAATATAGGTGTCAAGAGCCGAACGCCTAATTCCCTCCTTGGTTGATTGGATAAATATATGATTGAACTCTTTTAAGCTACTGGCCACCACAATAGCATTACCAATAGGTGTATTAAGTTCGTGAGCAATACCAGCCACCAAGGATCCAAGACCAGAGAGTTTTTCTGACCTTACCAACTCCTCTTGAGTCGCTTTCAAAACTTCAAGGGCTTTCTGGAGTTCTTCGGTACGCTCATCAACTCTATGTTCAAGCTCAATGGTTTGCTGCTTAGTCTTTTGCAAATATTCACGACGATCATTCTCCGTAGTCGCTGCACGTTCAAACCAGTAATGCCAACGCTCCGGAATCCTAGGTATGGATAAATTATGGTTATCAGGTAAACCTTCTACAAACTGTGCTAAACGCATTGCTGGCTGGCTAAAATGCCAATGTTGATACAAAACCACAAATAGCAATAGCGCCGTAAAGATGGTAGCCATAATCAAATGAGGACTGACAACCTCAAAGATATGACCACTCAATTCATCCTCACTGATTTCAAGCACCAGTCTCCACGGTGTATTAGGCAAGAGGTAAGAGCTCCAATACCCTTTGTCTCTATTGTGGAGGTAACCATGCCTCACTTGATGCGCCTCACCTTCAGACACTAATTTCAAGACTCCCTCTTGCGTCACTACTTCCGTCGAACTAAGTAATGAACCGCCACTATCAGCAATGACCAACCCTTGTTCATCTATAACCACCAAACGAGCAATACTAATCGGCTGCTTAGTCAAGATGGTATCTAATAATTTAAGAGTGATGTCTGTACCGACCGCTCCAATAAATCGTTCTTGAACGTATACTGGCGCTAATAATGACACCATCATTCCCTTGCCACCAGCATCCATATAGGGCGTCGTCCATACATTCGCTCTCTCTGGGTTTTCGTCCGGATGAACCAGATCGAGCGGGAACGTTCCACCTGCTTGGTAGATAACATCTATCGCCTGGTCCATATTTTCAGTTTCAGTGGCTGCGATAAGATCTCTATAACTCAACCAAGGGTATAGGTAAGTAAGAGCTTGTTCACCATCATAATAATAGCTCCACTGAAAATCTTTATGTTGAGAGTGTGTCGAAACGATTTCAGGAACAATCATTAAAAGTGCACGTAAATCAAAAGAATAGTCACGAATATTGGTTCGAACGTACAGTTGGCCAAGTTCTTTTCTCATTTTTAAAGGCAGGTTTTCCCAAGGAGCATTTTTTACTGACCCTCTAGTACTTTGCTCAAGGAAACTGAGTGCAGACTGACTTGGAATAAGTGCTGGATACTGATATGCACTTTGAATACCATTTTGCATTTTATCGACATGGTCAAAAGAAACCGAAAGCGTCTTATTAAGCGCAACCATAATTTCAAGCGCTTTATGTTCCAACTTATCGATTTCCTGAATGCGAACTTCTTTACTCAAATAGAGTGCATTACCTAATGTGAGGAATAGTATTAAGACCAGAACTCCATAAAGCATGTATTTATGACGACGAATTAATCCATCAGCACTCATTTGATCATTATTTGGGGCCAGATCCTTCATGTCTTTATCCAATGGTTATTCTACTTTTCTACTTGGCGAGCAAAATTGAGTAGCTCTTCCATAATCATTGCTTTAGAAAATAGCCAACCTTGTCCCTCTTCACAGCCAAAACCTTTTAGCCTCTCAAGCTGTGATTTATTTTCAATACCTTCTGCAGTGATCTCCATGCCCAAAGTTTGCCCAAGATTCACTATCATTTTAGCAATACTGTCATCCTGTAACATTCCCTCCACAAAAGCGCGATCAATTTTCAAGCGAGTAGCAGGTAAAGTGTGCAATACACTCAACGAAGAAAAACCCGTACCAAAATCATCAATAGCTATCTTACATCCTAACTGACGAACTTTATTCAATACCTTACAAAGCTCAGAAATGTTTTTTGCTACAACCGTTTCTGTGACTTCTAACTCGACCGTCTCAGGCTCGATATTATAACGCTTCATCGTCTGCCGTAATTGCTGGACAAACCCCGGTCCTTCTATTTGAGTTGGGGAAACATTAATCGCCATGGTGAGTTGTGTGTGACCAGCTTGCTTAAGCATTTGAAATTGCAAACAACAATGTTCGAGAACAAAAGCTCCAATACTAACCATCAAACCTGATTGCTCTGCTAATGGAATAAATTGGTCTGGTGGAACAAGCACCCCTTCTTTATTTCGCCAACGTAATAAAGCTTCAACACCTGAAAGCTCTAATGTTGCTAATTTGTATTTGGGCTGATAAGTCATAAACAAAGCATTGTCGTTAAGCGCCTGCTTTAGCTCGGCGAGTAAATGCATTCTATCGCGAGCATCTTGTCCCATATCAGCAGAAAAACTCACCGCACCACCTCTGCTGTACAACTTGGCTTGTTTTAGTGCGACTTGGGCATCTTTGTAATGCACTGACGGATCAAAGTCTTGATCCATCATGTCAACAATACCAATACTTGCGGTGATCTTGAAAGGCTGCTCGTCAACAGTGAAACTAGATTCAAACAGTGACATAATTCGGTCGCTGATAATATCTCTATGCGAACCAAGTAAAGCAAAAACATCACTGCCAACACGAGCTAAAAAGCAATAAGGGAAATGTTTCTGTAAACGTATTGAAACTCTGACTAAAAGGCCGTCACCCGCAGAATGACCAAAACTATCGTTAAACGATGAAAAATCATCAATATCGATAAGCGCCAAACGGGCAAAGTCATCGCGAGAAACTCCAGTGTAATGATACCTTCGCAAACTGTTTAGGTTAGCGATATCAAGCAGCGGATCTTTAAACGCCTGCTCCTCCAAACGGTTATACAAAATGACATTATCAAAGCCAACCGATAGGTTAGCGCAAAAGACTTCAAGTAAGTGCTTGTCGATGTTCTCCAGCGGTCTTCTAACGTCAACGTAAGCTGCAACACCTCGACCACGTTCAGTGGAAAAGTATAAGGTTAAACCTTGCTCTAACAGGCTCGTTTTGGTCTCTAAACACTGTATGATTGACTTTCTGATATGCTCAGAATCAAGTGTGTCCAACGAAGTTTGTACAAAATTACTGTATCGACCTGATGCAGCAATAATGATCGGCCCTACAACCTTATCGTCCTGAGTTTCTTGCGCACAAATCAAACCATCAGGCTCTATCTGCATAATCGCACTAATTTGCTTAACGGCACCTTCAGCAAACATTTGCATTCCGTGTAAATGGGCCAATTCCGTGCTCGCCTTAACTACCTTTTCAAGCCCTTGACGCATGATTTGCTGGCTGCGTATTTGGTTATAGGCTCTGATGGAACTAGTTAAAATAGTAAAGAGCCGGATGCGAGTCAGCTCTGGTTTGGTTCGGTAATCGTTAATATCGTAACGCTGGATGGTTTCCATTTCAGGAGCATAGCCTGGCTGCCCAGTCCGCAATATTATCCGCAAAGCATGCATGTCTAACTCATCACGAATCATTTCAACGAGCTCTAGACCAGCATGCTCAGTTTCCATGACCACATCGAGTAAAATCACCCCGATATCAGCTTCATCACAGAGAATAGATTTCGCATGTTTGGCAGAGTAAGCGTGAAGTAACTCAAGGGGACGGTCTTCGACAATGAGATCCTTTAAAGCTAGCTCTGTCGCATGATGAACTTCTTCATCATCATCAACGATCAGCACTCTCCAATATCGAGTCTGTGTAGTGTCAACATCCGCTTCAGACACATCTTCGATAATAGGCAGTAACTCATCAGAATCATTGCATTGCTTGCCCATTTCTCCCTCATATAAATCGCAGTGATCTGAAATATGAGTTTAGTCGTAGTTCAGCATAGTTGCGTAACCAAGCCAACTATGTATAACTCAAACTATTGACCTCAAATCCAATAGATGGGTACAATTACGGCATCATTCCAAAAAAAGAGCCACGCCAATGAACAACTAAGCCTGTTATCCATTTCATTTAACTATTGGATTTACAGGAATTAGTAGGCGTAGCTCACGTATATACTTTTCTTTGCTTCTTACTTGTCTGTGACAGCAATTTTATCTTTCCAACGGATAAAACGAGTCTACGATAGGTGCTTAAAATATGTCGCTATGCATGCTTTTCCTGTTTTACAGGAGGCAATTTATGGCCATTTTTCACGCTCACAATATTAGTTATACATTCGCCAATGGCGACAATCTGTTTAAAAACATTTCATGCACTATGGACAAACACAGAGTTGGTCTTGTTGGACGTAATGGTATTGGAAAATCAATTCTCGCATCAATTCTGTCAAAAAAAATGGCACCATCAAGTGGTACCCTAATAGCACCTTCGAATTGTTCGATGTACCACCAGCAGCCATCAATCAAGTCAAATGGTGGTATATCCATCGCCCAGTACTTAGATAAACAGCACGTTTTAGAAGCACTCAAACATGTTGAAATGGGTAGTTGCTTGCAAAAATGGTTTGATTTAATTGGGCCGAACTGGGAGCTAGAGTTACAGCTTAATCAACAATTAATTGAACTTGGGCTTCCACCCGACCCTAATTTCCTTTGCAGTGAGCTTAGCGGAGGTCAACTCAACCGCCTAATGCTGTGGAAACTATTTGAACAAAATAATGCATTTCTTATCTTAGATGAGCCATCAAATCATTTAGACAAACAGTCTAAACAATGGCTTATCGATTCCATGCAAAGATTTCCAGGCGCCATCCTACTCATTAGTCATGACAAAAAACTGCTCAGCGAAGTGGACGAAATATGGGAACTATCAAATACTGGTTTACAAGTATTTGGAGGTAACTACCATTTCTTTGAAGAAAAGAAGCAATGTGAGCAAAAAGCTATTGAGAGACAGCTAACTAACATTGACCGACAAAAAAAACACCTTACTGCCCAAGCTCAACGAAACGTTGAGAAAGCACAACAAAGGGCATCCAAAAGCAATAAGTTACGTAAAAGTGGCAGCCAAGCCAAAATGCTACTTAATGGTATGAAAGAAAAGGCAGAAAATAGTGCATCAAACCGCAGCAAATTAACGCAACTCAGAAAAGAACAGTTTCGAAGTCAAGAACTACAAATCTCCGCCAAACAAGATAAATGGAAAAACCAGAGATTCAATGTAATCAAATACTCTGAAACTTTGAAAACTAGGATTTTATTTCTAGACGGTAAACTCGCATTTGGTAACACTGCAAAGTTAACCCTACAACTTTTTCATGGGGATAAAGTCTACCTCCAAGGATGTAATGGTTGTGGTAAATCCACTTTACTAAAAACACTATTAGGTGAGGTTCCTCTCTCTGAGGGAGAGATAAACACGAGCGGTGGCTTTTATTATTTAGATCAACACTTAAATAACATTAACCAAACATTATCAGTTTTAGATAATTTATGTTCGCAAGTTGAAGGGATTAACCAATGTGAAGCACGTACACTATTAGCTGGGATTGGCTTTCGAGGCGACAATGTATTTAAAAGCTCAAAGGTATTAAGTGGCGGCGAAAAGATGAAACTGAGCATGTTGATTGTCAGTCATCAAACTAATCACCCTTTCCTATTATTAGATGAACCCGACAACCATCTCGATGTAGATTCAAAAACAATGTTAGCCGACGCATTACGTCATTATCAGGGCGGTTTTTTATTAGTCAGCCATGATAATGACTTTGTCTATGATTCTGGCATAAAGCAACGTTATCGTATGGGCCATTGTGGTCTGAAGATAAGCGAACATATCGATTAAAGGATACATAAAGAACTCGAACTTCTCTTACATTAAATTAGATTCATCCGTTTTTATTCAGAGAATATCAATTTGATTCCGCTGAATGAAGTTGGATGAACTCTCTTGCTGAGTCTTCTAGTGGCTGCAAGAGGTGTGATTTGGTCAAACGAATATAATGATATAAATCTTCCGTGTCTACCGGGGGGCTGGCAATTTTGATGTCAGGATATTGCTTTGAAAGAAACGCATAACTTTGCAAAGGAGCTAGCCAGACGTCAGCCCTACCGGCCATGAGCATAAGAGCGGCTTGGTCAACAGAATACACCCGATGTAAACGTCTATAATCCTTAAGAACTTCAATATACTTGGTGCCATGCATAGTCACGATTATCTTATCTTTGGCATCATTTAGTGTTTGGTAATAACTTCCATCTTTGGCAAATAAGTGTACTTTGATTTGCTCTAGCGGAACATTCACCTTTACCAAGCCCGCTTCATTATCTAGCTGGCCAATTCGTAAGTCTAAAGCATCATATTGACCCGTTATTATCGATTGGATTGCTCTTTCGTCAGGTAGGTAAGTCACTGTATAAGGAATGCCCGCCCCCTTGTACACAGCAGTAATGACATCTTCCACCGTCATGCCATACTTTGTCGTTTTACTCTCCCCTTTATAGCTCTCTCCAATCGCAATATTGATAACCTCTATGTCTTGAGCAAAGGCATTATTTATTGGAAACAATGCATTAATGACAAATAAAACAACTAAGACTTTCATCATTATATCCATAGGTCAAAACTGATAATAGCAAGTATAGCTACTGACCAAATTCTGCTCATATGGAAAGCTTTAGTATACCGTTAATCTTAATTGACCGATCTCGTTTGGTTAAATGCTTTTACCGACATTTCAAGCCGCTCGACAAGATGTGACTTTGAATCATGAACATAATGATATAAGTATTGTTTGTATACTGACGGACTCGCGATCTTAATATTAGGAAATTCTTCTTTTGCTTTTAGATAAGTTCTGTGGGGTGCTAACCATAGATCCGCTCTTCCAGAAGTAAGCATTAAGGCCGCTTGTTTTTCTGATTTTACCAGATGACGCTTCCTATAAACTTTTGCAATATCCGAGTAACGGGCTCCTAAGATAGAGACCAAGGTTTTGCCCTTAACGTCATCTAAACTCGGGTAAAAGTCATCATTAATAGAGAGTAAATAGACATCAATCACAACGATTGGTACGTCAACTTTAACAAGCGTTTCTTCTTCATCTAATGTATCAATACGAAGATCAAGCGCATCATATTGACCTGATGCCGCAGCTTGGATTGCTCTCTCAGTAGGTAAATATATAAACTCAACGTCAATATCTGCAGCTTTGTATATAATTCTCAAATCACGTTCTAGTGTGGAACCTTTGTATATATCTCCCATCGCGACTTTGACCGAATCTCCTGTATTTGCCAACACAGCACTTGAGAACAATAACGCGGTAAACAATAACCTTAGGAACGGTATTTTCATCCACTACTCCAGAAAAATTTGTCTTTCTAACACTATAGGTTGCGTTAGATCAAAAGATATCAGACTGCCAACTATCTAGTTCAACACATTTAACTGCTGATACAATAATTTTTATTTATCAAATGATCTGGCCTGGTTAAAAGCATTAGCAGATACTTCAAGTGGCTCGATAAGATGCGATTTTGAGACATTCAGATAATGGTATAAGTATTGTTTGTGGATAGAGGGGCTGGCCACTTTGATATCTGGAAATTCGTCCTTTATGTTAAGGTAACTCCAATAGGCAGCTAACCACACATCTGCTCGCTTTTTAGTGAGCATTAACGCCGCCTGTTGTTCCGATTGGACAAGATGAAGCTTTTTGTAGCTCTTAGCCATATCTGAATAACGAGCTCCTAAAATAGAGACTAAGGTTTTATCGCTTACGTTATCTAAGCTTTGGTAAAAATCTCCATTCACAGAGAGTAAATGAACGCTCATCGCTTGCAAAGGCACATTGACTCTAATGAGACTTTCTTCTTTATCTAACGTATCGATACGAAGACCAAGAGCATCATATTGGCCAGATATAACCGATTGAATAGCTCGCTCATTAGGTAAATATGTAAAGTCAGCTTCAATACCAGCAGCTTGATATATGTTTTTGAGATCCGCTTCCAGCGGTGACCCTTTATAAATATCACCAATCGCAACTTTAACTAAATTATCTTTTTGAGCCAAGGCAATACCAGGCATAATCATCAAGGTAGAAAGTAACCCTAAAAGCCATATTTTCATTTTATCTCTCACAGCATCTTGCTATTTCATTACTATAGCTGGAACTAAGATTAAAGTCGTTATGGCGGGGTCGTTTGGCTTAGAAATAATAGGTCATTTGATCAGTATAAGAAGCTCTTAGGTGCTACTTTTTTTACGGGTTTGTAAAAGTTGACTGATAGCTTGCGATGCCTGTTCAAAGCTTGAGCTTCTCGCTTGAGAGACCTTACGCTCCCATTTCGGATTATTTGGTACTGCAAAACCATGAGTTTTTGCCTGCTTTACAAACTCAGCAAACTCTTCGGCACTTTCTATTATGTGGATAGAGTCGTAACCTGCAAACCCTTTAGGCATAAATACAGTAATTGGGTAGTTAGAATTCGTATCTGTATATGGGTTGGCTGAGTCCGTGCTGTGATGGACAACAGGATTACCTTTTTTGCCAACAGTTGCCGCATTGAGCATATCGATCATCTTAGCTATTCTGGGCGTCGCATTTCCAATTGCTTGGCCAAAACTCCCTTTAGTTTCGTCCTCTTTGGCAAAAAACTGTTTGGGAGTAAAGTCTTCACCCTCTTTCTCTTTAAACCTAGCTTTGTACATTGTAGATACATCAGAAAAATGCACCCGCTTAACGGGTAAATTGTCGTCTTTTGCCAAATCAAGATTTTCTGCTTTTGGCGCAATAAACATAAGATCATAATCGGCAGTCAGTGGCTGTCTGGTTACAGGATCGGCAAGCACTTTAAGAGGCTCACCTTTATAAGAAACCTCAAAATAGTCACCCTTTTTCTCTGCCTTATAGTTTAGGCCTTCAGAGATTAATGTGAAAACACCACTCTCATTATTCTCTTGTTCAACTTTGAACACTCTGTTATTTTCTAACCAATCAAAACGTTTTTGAGAAAGAGTCAAACTCACAGAAACAGCGTCTCCGCTTTCTAAACATTCTTCTACGCTCTCATTATATTTAATGATCTGATTTCGACGCATATCATCGTCATCTCGTAACGTAATATGAAGCTTACTAAACCTCTGATCGACACAAATAAGCCCCGCTTGAGGGCCATGATTGGAAGATTTTCCTTTGATTGCAAATCCTTTGGTTGGATAACCCTCTTCAATAAGTCCTGTTGACATAGGGTCGACGGGACGAAAAGCGATGATCTGCTGAGTCTTTCGGGCAACTGCTTGGATGGGGATAAAATGCCGTTTAACTATACCTGTTTTACTTGCTACTTTGTTGACCAACTGATCTAAAATGGCTGCGCCAGTCTCGATCGACGAGAAAGAACCACAAGCCTTGATCAGAGGTTTAGATGGATCTCTATTTGGCTTTTCCATTAGAGGATGCGGTGAAGATAGCTGATTAGTCTTATTAGATACCGTCTTAACCTGAAATGGCTGAGAGTCTTTTAAGTCGTCATTCGTCATATGTGTGGTACAGCGCGGTAGGCCAGTAGGAGCAATAAATATCGGCAAATTATCATTTCCAATGATCATATTCACTTTCATGATATTTATTAAACATTAAAGCGTCAACCAGTCAAGAGGCTAAGTACAGAAAAGTAAGGAGTAGACTGACGGATCATAAAAAGGTACCAGCTGCCATGATTCTTAAACAGAAAATAATTATCTAATAGACATTAGTAATGATATATAAACTTACAGATTCACTTATATCAAGGCTATCAGTACATAACCTGCACCAATAGCCTTAATACTTGCCTAATAGATTTTAAATCATCTATTAAGCATCAATGCGTACACACATATTTAACACAGAATTTTTATTGCGGTTCTTTTCCAATTCCCTCTGATCTTCTTCCCACTTATTGCGGCCCAATTCAACAAGAAACGCATTGAGTGCATTATTGAGTGAATCTTCAGAACTATCAGGCTCGAATGTAAAAGGATTCACCGCAGGTTCAGGGTCTAAAGAAGCATAATTAACTTTCGCTCGACTCCGGTTGAGCTCAATATTCATTTCATGTGGTGTGTTGAAATTGTTAACTAAAAAGTATGGGGTAGCGAATTTTCTCTGATGGCTATAGCCAACTTGCTCAGCTAATAATGTATCAAATAAAAATTGTCGTAGCTGATCATATTTGGTTGAATCTTTCTCACGAAGCCTTTCTTGATTGGCATTATTGAATTCACGTTTAAATGCATTGACCTGTGACCAAGTTGGTACATGATAATTACTGCCATGAGCCTGACAAGCGGCTTGCACTTTGGTTAAATCTGTATCATTGGTTTGTAAGTTAATCCACTTTTCTTGGACAAAGAGACTGCCATTAGTGTTACTATCTTGAGCAAACACGGAGAAAGCACTAGCGGATAATACTATTGTTAATAACGTTTTTTTCATCTTGTTTCCTTGTTTATAGTTAATTAAACAGGTAAAAGAAAACTTAACCTGCTTAGCATGAGAATGCTGTTTAACCTTCTCTTAAATCTCATATTTAGATGTCAAATAACCCTAAAAAGGAACTAATAGCAACGTTTTCATGCCTGATATAGAGTATTAACAGATGGAAATACCATCCTAATTTAAATTAAAAACCTATATAAACCAGGGAGCATGTATTAATAATTTAACAGGCTATATTTAAAAAGTATAATATGGGATTTAATATAAGTTAAATATAAACGTTTAATTAAAAACAATAATAT
>NZ_JAHKPM010000063.1:120524-121073 GCF_018860525.1 Vibrio hepatarius | reverse complement strand
CAGCTGAGCTACGTAGCCATTTAAATAATGGTGCGGAAGGAGAGACTTGAACTCTCACACCTTGCGGCGCCAGAACCTAAATCTGGTGCGTCTACCAATTCCGCCACTTCCGCATAAACTGTATTTGTAGAGTTATCAAGATGGTGCGGAAGGAGAGACTTGAACTCTCACACCTTACGGCGCCAGAACCTAAATCTGGTGCGTCTACCAATTCCGCCACTTCCGCGTCTTGACTCTACAGGATTGATAGCCAAGGCTAACAATCAAAAATAAATGGTGGCTACGACGGGATTCGAACCTGTGACCCCATCATTATGAGTGATGTGCTCTAACCAGCTGAGCTACGTAGCCANNCCAATTCCGCCACTTCCGCAACTAATTTTGTAATCGGCCAGATAATTGGTGAATCTGACTGATATTGTATATGGCAGGTCTACCTGGATTCGAACCAGGGAATGGCGGCATCAAAAGCCGCTGCCTTACCACTTGGCGATAGACCTACAGGGTTAACTGCAACAGTTAACAATTTATGGTGCGGAAGGAGAGACT
>NZ_JAHKPM010000063.1:0-120440 GCF_018860525.1 Vibrio hepatarius | reverse complement strand
CCAGCTGAGCTACGTAGCCACTCGTGAGCGAGACAATATAAACGTTCCCACTCGTAGTGACAAGCCCTTTTTCCCAAGGCTTAGCACTTTAAAATAATTGGCAGGTCTACCTGGATTCGAACCAGGGAATGGCGGCATCAAAAGCCGCTGCCTTACCACTTGGCGATAGACCTACAGGGTTAACTGCAACAGTTAACAATTTATGGTGCGGAAGGAGAGACTTGAACTCTCACACCTTGCGGCGCCAGAACCTAAATCTGGTGCGTCTACCAATTCCGCCACTTCCGCATCTATTCCTAATAACTTTAGTAAAAGTCGTTAGGAATGGTGGCTACGACGGGATTCGAACCTGTGACCCCATCATTATGAGTGATGTGCTCTAACCAGCTGAGCTACGTAGCCATATCATTTGTTCTCTACAATAACTTAGTTTATTGTTGGGAACGGCGCGCATTATGCGAAGTTGAAGCAAAATCGTCAACAATTTTTTTGAATAAATGCCGTGAAATCAACTGTTCGGTTTCTTTTTAAACAAAGAGGCGTGTTAATGAGTAAAAAGTGATGGTGAAATGAAGAACATTTCCCAAGTTTATTTCTTTGATTACTCAAGTGAAAAATAAAGCCAGCATGGCTGCTGGCTTTTCTTGTCAATAACTTGCGTTAAAATTACACGTTAAAGCGAAAATGCACAACATCGCCATCTTTAACGATGTAATCTTTTCCTTCCAAACGCCATTTACCCGCGTCTTTTGCACCACTTTCGCCTTGGTATTGGATAAAATCATCGTAACCGACGACTTCTGCTCGGATAAATCCTTTTTCAAAGTCAGTATGGATTTTACCTGCAGCTTGTGGCGCAGTTGAGCCGACTGGAATGGTCCATGCTCGTACTTCTTTCACGCCAGCAGTAAAGTAAGTATGCAGAGTCAAAAGTTCATAACCTGAACGAATCACTCGGTTTAACCCTGGCTCCTCAATACCCATATCGGTAAGGAACTCTTCTCTGTCTTCATCTTCAAGTTCTGATAGCTCAGATTCAATTGACGCACAAACAGGTACAACAACATTATTTTCTTTGGCAGCAAATTCACGTACTGCATCAAGGTATGGGTTGTCTTCAAATCCATCCTCATTGACATTGGCAATGTACATGGTTGGTTTCAGCGTTAAAAAGTTAAGGTAGCCTATCGCGGTGAGTTCTTCTTTTGATAGCCCTACTGTACGAGCCATGCCACCTTCAGTAAGGATTGGTAGAAGTTTTTCTAGTACGATTAATTCAAATTTTGCGTCTTTATCACCACCTTTTGCCTTCTTGGCGTTACGCTGAATTGCACGTTCACATGAGTCTAAATCAGCCATTGCTAACTCAAGGTTGATGACTTCAATATCTTCAATCGGTGATACTTTACCAGCGACATGAACAATATTTTCATTTTCAAAACAACGTACTACGTGGCCTATTGCATCGGTTTCACGGATGTTGGCAAGGAATTTATTACCTAATCCTTCTCCTTTGGAGGCGCCTGCCACTAAACCTGCGATATCCACAAATTCCATTGTGGTTGGTATGATTTTCTGTGGATTAACTATTTTCGCTAGAGCGTCAAGGCGTAAGTCAGGTACAGGAACGACACCAGTATTTGGTTCGATTGTACAGAATGGAAAGTTAGCTGCTTCGATTCCAGCTTTAGTTAGTGCGTTAAACAGAGTCGACTTACCGACGTTTGGTAAACCTACGATGCCACATTTAAAACCCATGATGATATAACCTTATTCTGCTTTGAACGTGTGTAGACGGTTTTGTGCTTTAGCTAAGCCATCCTTTAAAAGGATATCCAAACAGCGCACAGCTTCGTCAGTGGCTGCATCAAGGAGCTCTTGCTCCTTAACAGGTGCTTTGCCAAGTACAAAACCCGCTACTTTATCCTTGTGTCCAGGATGGCCTATGCCAATCCTGAGACGATAAAAATCTTTGCAATTACTAAGCTTACTTATGGTGTCTCGCAGGCCATTATGTCCACCATGACCTCCACCTTTTTTAAACTTAGCGATACCTGGAGGTAAATCCAGCTCATCGTGTGCTACCATGATTTCTTCAGGCTTTATTTGGTAAAACTTTGCCAAAGTGGCAATAGATTTACCTGATAAGTTCATAAAAGTCGTTGGGATAAGCAAGCGAAGATCTTGTCCATAGATGACGATGCGTCCTGTTATACCAAAAAACTTAGGCTCATTTTTGAGTGAAATGTTATGAACGCGAGCAAGGTCTTCGATGACCCAAGCTCCAGCATTATGACGAGTTTTAGAGTACTCAGGGCCTGGATTCGCCAGTCCGACGAGAAGTTTGATTGAATGGCTCAAAGTAAAAATCTCAGTTGGTATCTCAAAAGCGCGATATGATAACACAGAAGTATTATTATGGGCGAGGTATACATTTGTTGCCCAGCCAGAAAAAAGCACCCCTAAAAAGGGGTGCTTTTGAAATTGGATCTGCCAGACATTTTTCAGCTTAATTAAACATCGCAGAGATCGATTCTTCATTACTGATACGGCGAATTGCTTCTGCAAGCATACGTGATAAGCTCAATGTTGTAACCTTACCTGTTGATTGCATCTCTTTAGTTAGAGTGATTGAATCCGTTACTATTATTTGATCAAGTACTGAATTTTTAATGTTCTGATGGGCGTTACCAGAGAAAACAGCGTGAGTCGCATAGGCAAAAACACGTTTTGCTCCACGCTCTTTTAACGCTTCTGCTGCTTTACACAAGGTACCTCCGGTATCAATCATGTCATCAACGATGACACAATCTCGGTTTTCTACGTCACCAATTAAGTTCATTACTTCAGATACGTTAGCTCGAGGGCGGCGTTTGTCGACAATGGCGATATCAATGTCACCAAGCGCTTTAGCCGTTGCACGTGCTCTGACGACACCACCTAAATCCGGAGAAACGACAACTGGGTTTTCAAGCCCCCTTGTCTCCATATCATCAAGTAATACTGGTGTACCAAAGATGTTATCTACAGGTACATCAAAGAAGCCCTGAATTTGTTCTGCATGTAAATCAATGGTTAGAACGCGGTCCACGCCAACATTCGATAAGAAGTCAGCAACGACTTTAGCTGTAATTGGAACACGGGCAGAACGGACTCGACGATCTTGGCGGGCATAGCCAAAATAAGGAATGACGGCGGTAATACGGCCCGCAGAAGCGCGGCGCATTGCGTCAATCATCACGACCAATTCCATTAGGTTATCATTGGTTGGTGCGCAGGTAGATTGGATGATGAACACATCACTACCACGAACGTTTTCGTTAACTTGAACGGCGACTTCACCATCCGAAAAACGAGAAACAGTTGCATCACCAAGGGAGATGTATAGACGATCAGCAATACGTTGGGCTAGTTCAGGTGTAGCGTTACCAGCAAATAGCTTCATATCAGGCACGGTGGAAACCTCAGGGTTGCGTCCAGTATTTAGATTATATTGTGAGCTAAGTGATACTTAGCAAGTGTCTCATACAGAGGCGAAATGTTTTTTCCTCTTGCTACGAAAGCGGAGACATTGTCAGGCAATAAATCAAGGACCTTATTGGCCTCATTTTGGCTTGAAAACTCAGCAAAAACGCAGGATCCGGTCCCTGTCAGTCTTGACGGTGCATATTGTAACAGCCAAGAAAGTTGCTTATCAACCTCTGGATACAGCATTCGAACAACTTTTTCGCAATCGTTTTCGTATTCACTGCCAAGAAGTAAGGTTAGATCACGCTTTGGAGAATTTCTACACAATAGTGGGTGAGAAAAAATATCGGCTGTGGCGATGGATACTCCAGGTCTTACAACCAAATAATATTTTTCTTCAGGGTGTGCTTTGGTTAATTGTTCACCAACTCCCTCGGCAAAGGCGGCGAAGCCTTGTGTAAATACGGGGACGTCAGCACCAAGTGTTAAACCAATTTCTGCTAGCTCATGTTCAGAGAGATTAACTTGCCAAAGGTGGTTTAGGGCAACGAGAGTGGTTGCAGCATTAGAGGAGCCACCGCCAATCCCGCCGCCGATAGGTAATCGCTTGTTCAATTGAATATTAGCACCGAACTTACACCCTGACTTTACTTTTAGAGTCACAGCGGCCCGGTAAATTAGGTTCTCTTTAATGGGAAGACCGGATAGTTCAGGTTCAATGGTAATCTCGCCAGTTCGGTTAGCCATGATAGTTAAATCATCACCATAATCTAGAAACTGAAAGAGTGTTTGCAGGTTATGGTAGCCATTATCTCTTTGCCCCGTAATGTATAAGAATAGATTGAGTTTTGCGGGCGATGGCCAATGGGTTGTTTCACCGATCATTGTTCAATATTCCAGTTAGAGGTAATTATATTGATTGAAATATCCCCTTGCGTTAGCTTGAGTTTGTGTGGGAGGGGAATGGTGTGGTTTTGATATTGAATATCTTGATAACTTAGATATTCGAGCTGCCATAGCTTACCTTGTACTTGTTTCGTCAACGAAGCCAATGTATTCGTACTATTGAGCTGATAATTATCAGCGCCTTTCGGACTACCAAGGAGCCAATTGTTGAGTTGTTCAATAGGTAAATTGAGTCCGGTAAGGCGATAAATTAGCGATTGGGCATCACTGGAGGTGAATGTTTCATCTTGATAGGTTTCAATAGATGAACCATCTGGGGTTATTTTTAAGTTTAGTGCAGTTTGACCAAGAAACGTAGTCAGTCTTAGTTGCTT
Organism: Vibrio hepatarius; assembly: GCF_018860525.1. Lineage (GTDB taxonomy): Bacteria > Pseudomonadota > Gammaproteobacteria > Enterobacterales > Vibrionaceae > Vibrio > Vibrio hepatarius_B. Next base: position 115,692 of record NZ_JAHKPM010000063.1, on the reverse strand, counting down.
GAATGTAGAACTATGTTTCCATTGAAAGTTTAGTGATTGTCGCTGCTGAGGGGAAATATAGCCCAGTTTTCCATTAGCTTTGTAATCATCTATAGAAGCCAATCTTTGTTGTTGTGTTTGCCATTCGACATTGGTGGTACTAGGGTCAATGGAGGCACACCCTGAGAGAAATAAACCGCTGAGTACAAAAGTAAGGAAGAGACGAGAATGGACCGTCATTGTTTAATGTTTATCCGATTGAGTCACTATTATTGGCCACACTATACCATTGAAATCACGAAGTCATGAAAACATATCCTTAATGTCCTTTAATTAAAGTGGGGCATAAAGTAAAATTCTGTCTTTGTTTGCTTATTCGCTGATTCAGAGAACCTCGATTACATGTCATTGCTTGCTATCGGTATTAACCACAATACGGCTTCCGTTGATTTACGTGAGAAAGTCGCATTTGGGCCGGATAAATTACCACAAGCACTTAAGCAATTAGGTGACAATCCCTATGTGAACGGTAGTGTTATCATCTCTACTTGTAACCGAACTGAGATATACTGCGATGTTAAAACGCTAGGAAAAAGTAAAGTTATAGATTGGCTAGCACAATTTCATCAGTTAAGTCCAGAAGATATAAAACCCAGTTTATATCTTTACGAAGAGCAGGCTGCTATTCGTCATTTGATGCGAGTATCATGCGGATTGGACTCTCTTGTTCTTGGAGAGCCTCAAATTTTGGGACAAGTGAAGCAAGCTTACTCGGACTCACGTCAACATAAGTCTGTTGATACCGCGATGGATAAACTGTTTCAGAAAGTATTCTCTGTTGCGAAACGTGTTCGTACAGAAACAGATATTGGTGGAAATGCGGTGTCGGTTGCTTATGCAGCTTGTACGCTTGCCAAGCATATATTTGAATCACTTCGAGAATCGACAGTCCTTTTGGTCGGTGCTGGTGAAACGATAGAGTTGGTGGCTAAGCATCTAGCCAGTAATGGTTGCTGTGATATGATCGTCGCCAACAGAACTTTCGAGCGAGCTCAACCTTTGGCTGAGCAGTTTGGAGCACAAGTGATCGGTTTACCGGATATACCTAACCATCTTGCTCGCGCTGATATTGTGATAAGCTCCACCGCCAGCCCTTTACCTATTATTGGAAAAGGCATGGTTGAAACAGCGTTAAAGGCTCGTCGGCATCAACCCATGTTATTGGTAGATATAGCCGTTCCACGCGATATTGAGTCGCAGGTCGCGGAGTTGGATGATGCTTACTTATATTCCGTGGATGACTTGCAGTCGATTGTCGAAAATAATATGGAGCAGCGTAAAGTAGAAGCTATTCAAGCTGAAGCTATAGTGAGTGAAGAAAGCGCAACATTTATGTCGTGGTTGCGCTCATTACAGGCAGTGGATAGTATTCGAGATTATCGCAATGCTGCCAACGATATTCGTGAAGATCTGCTGAGCAAAAGCTTGCATTCATTGGCGACTGGTGCAGAGCCTGAGAAAGTTCTGCTTGAGCTAAGTAATAAATTGACTAACAAGTTAATCCATGCCCCAACACGAGCTCTGCAAAGTGCTGCTGAGCAAGGTGAGCCGGCGAAGCTTGCCATTTTAAGACAAAGTTTGGGTCTTGAAGACTCTTAAATATCCTTGGTTGGTTTTCGCCAGCCAATTTAATAGAACCCTGAGTTAAGAAAACTATGAAAGCCTCTATTCTAACTAAGCTAGAAACACTCGTTGAGCGGTATGAAGAAGTTCAACATTTGCTTGGCGAGCCAGATGTAATTGGTGACCAAGATAAATTCCGTGCTTTATCCAAAGAGTACTCACAATTAGAGGAAGTGACTAAGTGTTTTCAAGCTTTTCAACAAGCTCAAGAAGATTTGAAAGCCGCTGAAGAATTGGCAAAGGAAGATGATGAAGAGATGCGCGAAATGGCGCATGAAGAAATAAAAGATGCTCAGGAAAGTATTGAGCGCTTAAATGATGAGCTGCAAATTCTGTTAATCCCCAAAGATCCCAACGATGATCGTAATTGTTTCCTAGAAATTCGAGCTGGTGCTGGTGGTGATGAGGCGGGTATCTTTGCTGGAGATTTGTTCCGTATGTACAGCAAGTTTGCCGAGAAAAAAGGCTGGCGTATTGAGGTTATGTCCTCAAATGAATCTGAGCATGGCGGATACAAGGAGATGATTGCCAAGGTCAATGGTGATGGAGTATATGGTATCTTAAAGTTTGAATCTGGTGGCCATCGTGTACAACGAGTACCCGCGACAGAGTCTCAGGGTCGTGTACATACATCAGCATGCACGGTAGCCATTATGCCGGAGATTCCAGAAGCTGAAATTCCAGAGATTAAAGCGACAGACCTAAAGATAGATACTTTCCGATCGTCGGGTGCGGGTGGTCAGCACGTTAACACAACAGATTCTGCTATTCGTATCACTCACTTACCGACAGGTACGGTAGTGGAGTGTCAGGACGAGCGTTCACAGCATAAGAATAAAGCAAAAGCAATGTCGGTACTTGCAGCTCGTATTAGTCAGGCTGAAGAAGCTAGACGTGCGGCTAAAGAATCAGACACTCGTCGGAATTTACTTGGTTCGGGAGATCGTAGTGATCGTATCCGGACATACAATTACCCTCAAGGGCGGGTCTCTGATCATAGGATCAATCTTACAATTTACCGCTTGAATGATGTTATGGAAGGTGAGCTTGTTAGTTTGATTGACCCTGTTATCCAGGAGCATCAAGCGGATCAGCTTGCGGCACTCGCCGAGAATAATTGATCCATGAATGTACCGTCCACTGTAGAAGAAACGCTAGCATTTGCAGTTGAAAGACTAAAAAAAAGTGGTAGTGATTCAGCCTCTCTCGATGCATCCGTGTTGCTTTGTTATGTACTTGATAAGCAAAGGTCTTTCCTTTTGACATGGCCCGAAAGAATGTTGTCGGTGGAAGATACTGAGGTGTTTGAAGTCATTTTACAGCGCCGTTTGCAGGGAGAACCAATTGCCTACATTGTGGGTGAGCGAGAGTTTTGGTCATTGCCGCTTCAAGTTGCACCAAGTACACTTATTCCTCGTTCAGATACTGAGCGTTTGGTGGAAATTGCATTAGAAAAAGCTCCTCAGATACGGGGTGATATTCTGGATCTAGGTACTGGTACAGGTGCGATTGCTTTGGCCATTGCCTCTGAGCTTCCACAACGTAAAGTTTGGGGGATTGATGTGAAAGAGGAAGCGAGAACATTAGCTGAGTCTAACGCATTGAAGCTCGGAATTGAGAATACGACTTTCCTCTCTGGTGATTGGTTTGCTCCTCTGGAAGATGAGGGTCAGTTTGCGCTGATTGTGTCTAACCCCCCTTACATAGAAAAGCAAGATCCTCATTTAGCTCAAGGGGATGTGAGGTTTGAGCCTTTAAGTGCTTTAGTTGCAGAAGATAATGGACTAGCTGATATTAAGCATATTTCTGAGCAGGCACTACGATTTTTACTGCCAGATGCTTGGTTAATGTTTGAACACGGATACGATCAAGGATCCTCGGTTAGAAATATTTTGAGTGCTTTGGGTTACCAGAGTATTACCACTTACAAAGATTATGGTGAGAATGACAGAGTAACAATTGGTCAGTTTTCGCCATGTCAGGAAGAGAAATAATTATGTACGAAGGTATAAAGCATTTTCATTTAATGACAGTCGTCATAAGCGCGACTTTGCTATCGCTACGTTATGCTCTGATGATGGCAAACTCAGGTCTTTTGGAAAAAAAATTCCTCAAAGTCTTCCCACATATCAATGATACCTGTTTGTTACTGTCAGGCATTGGGCTTATTTACATTACAGGTTTTATTCCATTTACCTCAGCTGCGCCTTGGTTAAGTGAAAAAATTACTTGTGTGCTTGCTTATATAGCACTTGGGTTCTTTGCATTAAAGTTGGGTAAAAATAAATTGCTGCGTACTTTTGCTTTCTTTGGTGCTTTAGGTTGGTTGGCTATGGCGGGTAAAATTGCGGTGACTAAAGCCCCAATGTTTTTAGGTTAAGGTGTGTTAGTGAATTCCATGGTTGAGTTATTTGATGAAGATTTTGATGCGATTGAATTGGCTGAAGGGGCATTGATATTAAACAAAGCGATTAATCCGGCGACCAAAGACTTATGGGCCAAAAAGGAACTTCAACGTCTATTAAAAGAAGCTGAGCTTACCTTAAGTAATGAAGTAAATGACCAGCAACGTTTTGAAGCTTTATTGCGACTTTTTTATCATGAGTGGGGTTTTATTGGTGATCAAGATGCTTATTATGAGTCTTCCAATGCTTTTATCGATAAAGTATTAGAACGTCGTAAAGGCATTCCTGTAAGTTTAGGTTCCATTCTTTTGTATTTGGGAAGGAAATTAGGCTTTCCCATCTCTGGAGTAACATTTCCGAGTCAGTTTTTAATAAAGGTTGAGTGGTTTGGCGAAGCGCCGAAGTACATTAATCCCTTTAATGGCGAATATGTATCTAAACAAATACTTAGAGCTTGGTTGATCGGTCATAGTGGGCCTTTGGCAAGGCTCAAACAAGCACACCTTAAATCGACAGATAACCCAACTGTAATTGGTCGATGGCTAGCCTTGGTTAAAAGTGCTTTTCTGCGTGAAGAGCATTACACATTGGCACTTAAATGTACCAATCTCGCGTTAACTTTTGTGCCTGATGATCCTTATGAAATTCGTGATCGTGGTTTTATTTATCAGCAGTTAGATTGTCACCAAATTGCTCTAACTGATTATCTGTATTTTATTGATCAGTGCCCTGATGATCCTGCTGCAGAGTTATTAAAGAATCAAGTTAATGCAATGAATTTGACTCCTGTGACCGTGCATTAAGCATGGTATTAGACAGACATAAATAGAGAATTAAAATGGAACAAAAAATCGTTCATGTTGGTGATATCCCAGTAGCCAATGACAAACCGTTTACCTTATTTGCAGGCATGAATGTTCTTGAATCTCGTGACCTTGCGATGCAGATTTGTGAATATTATGTCAACGTTACCGACAAACTAGGTATACCTTACGTATTTAAAGCTTCTTTTGATAAAGCTAATCGTAGTTCAGTCCATTCGTATCGTGGCCCTGGTCTAGAAGAAGGCATGAAAATTTTTCAAGAGTTGAAAGATACTTTTGGGGTCAAAATTATTACAGACGTACATACCGAGCAACAAGCGCAACCAGTGGCTGATGTTGTTGATATTATTCAATTACCAGCATTTTTAGCGCGCCAAACTGATCTCGTTGAATCTATGGCGAAGACGGGATCGGCCATCAATGTTAAAAAACCTCAATATATGAGCCCTAGCCAAGTGGGTAATATCGTAGAAAAATTTGCAGAATGTGGTAATGAAAACGTTATTCTCTGTGAGAGAGGTTCTTGTCTTGGATATGATAATCTCGTCGTTGATATGTTAGGTTTTGGAGTCATGAAGAAAGCATCAAATGGAAGTCCTATCATTTTTGATGTGACGCATGCATTGCAAATGCGTGATCCTTCTGGTTTAGCATCCGGCGGTAGAAGAGAGCAGACGGTTGAATTAGCGAAGGCTGGTTTGGCTACCGGTATCGCAGGCTTGTTTATCGAATCACACCCTAATCCAGCACAAGCTCAATGTGACGGACCTTCAGCTCTACCTTTAGATAAAGTTGAACCTTTCCTAGTACAAATGAAAGCCCTAGATGACCTTATTAAAGGTTTTGAGAAAATCGATATTACCTAAGGTTTGTATTTGCAAGTACTCACCAGGTTGACCTTCAAGGCTAGCATTTTTGCTAGCTTTTTTTACCTCTAGTATTTAATTTGTTAGTGGTTGCTAGGCAAGTGAAACTAAGTCACTTTATTACATATTTAAATATCAATTATGGTGATCTCAACAACATATCCATGAAAACAAGATGTCAGGAGCAATAGCTTAATTTAAACTATTCCAAATTTTTATTGAGTACTCGTTAAATAAGTACCCAATTTGCCTAATCGCCCATTCATTGAGCAATTCTATACGTCCAAAGGTATGATAATGAAGCAACGCCTTATTCTTAAAACCGCATTAAGCGCGGCCATTCTTACTACTCTTGCTGGTTGCGCGACCGCACCTAAGCATGAGTGGGAAACAGATAAAACCTATAAGTTAACTGTTCTGCACACCAATGATCACCATGGCCGTTTTTGGCAAAATAAATATGGCGAGTACGGCATGGCTGCACGTAAAACCTTGATTGATGAATTGCGCGCAGATATAGAGAGTGAAGGTGGTAGCGTTCTTTTACTCTCTGGTGGTGATATTAATACTGGCGTTCCTGAGTCTGATCTACAAGATGCAGAGCCTGACTTTAAAGGAATGAATAAGATTGGTTACGATGCTATGGCATTAGGTAATCATGAATTCGATAATTCGTTAGATGTACTATTTAAACAGATAGATTGGGCTAACTTTCCAATGTTATCTGCCAATATTTATGACAAAAAAACAGGTAAGCGTATGTTTCAGGCTTACCAAATGTTCGAAAAGCAAGGCATAAAAATAGCCATTATTGGTCTGACAACAGAAGATACGGCTAAAATTGGCAATCCAGAATTTATTAGCGGTATTGATTTTCGAGACCCCAAAGAAGAAGCTAAGCAGCTTATCGCTGAAATCAAGACAGCTGAGGAACCTGACCTGATTTTTGCGGTGACTCACATGGGGCATTACGAAAATGGTAACCGAGGAATTAATGCTCCTGGTGACGTTGCATTGGCGAGGTATCTTAAAGAGGGAGACTTGGACATGATTGTCGGAGGTCACTCTCAAGAGCCTGTCTGTATGGAAGGGCCTAACGTTATAAATAAAAGATTTAAACCGGGTGATGAATGTAAACCAGACTTTCAAAACGGCACTTACATTGTACAGGCCCATGAATGGGGTAAATATGTTGGGCGTGCAGATTATGAGTTCCATAATGGAGAGCTGGAAATGGTTAGCTATAACCTGATCCCAGTAAATCTTAAGAAAAAAGTGAACGTTGACGGTAAAAAACAGCGTGTTTTCATTCAAAATGAAATCCCAGAAAATAAGGAAATGTTAGATTTCCTGCGCCCATTCCAAGAAAAGGGTCAAGATCAGTTAGAGGTGAAAATCGCCGAATCTAATGGCAAACTTGAAGGTGATAGAAATGTCGTTCGTTTTAAGCAGACCAATCTAGGACGACTAATTGCAACAGCTCATATGCAGCGTGCAAAAGCAGATTTTGGTATTATGAACTCTGGTGGTGTGCGAGATTCTATCGAGGCTGGAGAAATCACCTATAAAGATGTGCTGAAGGTACAACCATTTGGTAATATTTTGACCTATACAGACATGACGGGCAAAGAGATAGTAGAGTACTTAAATTCTGTTGCAACTATGCCAGTTGATTCTGGTGCCTATGCCCAGTTTGCAGGTATCTCTATGACGGTAGCGAATGAAAAAGTATCGAATGTGATCATTGGCGGCAAGCCGCTTCGTTTAGACAAGATGTATCGATTCACTGTGCCGAGCTATAATGCCGCTGGTGGAGATGGTTATCCTAAAATCAGTGACCATCCTGGTTATGTCAATACTGGTTTCGTTGATGCTGAAATATTAAAAGAATATTTACAAGAAAATAGCCCAGTTGATATTAATAAATTCGAGTCGACTGATGTTGTTTACCACTAGGTTTAAAATATGAACAACAAAAGGCGCTGTATTTCTATTTCAGCGCCTTTTTTTAGGCAGTAGAAATGCTATGACTCCAGCAATTAACCTTGCAAAGAAGAAGAAAATTGTCCATACCATTCATGAGTATGAGCACGATTCTCGCGTAGATAGTTATGGTTTAGAAGCCGTTGAGGCTCTTGGGCAGGATCCAAGTTATGTCTTTAAAACTCTACTCTATAGCCTTAATGGCGATCCTGAAAATCTCGCAGTGGCTGTTATTCCGGTCGACCATAAATTAAACCTAAAGCTGGCAGCAAAAGCGGCAAAGGTCAAAAAGGCAGAGATGGCTAATCCTGATATTGCTCAGAAAATAACAGGGTATGTGATTGGTGGAATTAGCCCTTTGGGACAAAGGAAAGCCTTACCTACTTATATTCATCAAAGTGCAAAGAGCAAAAGAACTATTTGTGTAAGTGCAGGAAAACGAGGGCTGGAAATCGAACTAGCACCGCAAGATTTAGTGTTGTTGACCAGAGGGAAATTTGCCGAGTTGTGTCTGTGAGTCGCAGAAGAAATATGGGCTACCATTTTTACAGTAACCCATGAAAAGAGCATCTATTTTAGCTGTTTTCATCTTCCATTTGCGTGCTATCGACGATATGGTTTTCACCTAAATCTTTAGGAAGGATCAGATTCATTAATATCGCTATGATACCGCATAAACTGACCCCTTGAAGATTGAATTCGCCAACGCCAAAAGCCATACCGCCGATACCAAAGACAAGTGTTATTGCAACGATCACTAAGTTACGTGATTGATGTAAATCCACTTTGTTTTTTATCAAGGTATTTAAGCCTACTGTAGCAATCGATCCAAATAGAAGAATCATAATTCCTCCCATAACTGGCATTGGGATCGTTTGCAATACAGCGCCGAGCTTTCCTACAAGCGCAAGAACAATTGCGGTAACAGCTGCCCAAATCATAATTACGGGGTTAAATGCCTTAGTTAGCAATACCGCCCCAGTCACCTCTGAGTAGGTTGTATTTGGCGGAGCACCAAGCATAGAGGCGGCGATTGTCGCTAGGCCGTCACCTGTTATAGTTCGATGAAGACCTGGTTTTTTGAGGTAATCTTTACCTGTCACATTAGATATCGCTAGCATATCTCCAACGTGTTCCACCGCGGGAGCAATGGCGACGGGAATCATGAATAAAATGGCGTTGATATTAAATTCTGGCGCAGTGAACTGAGGTAAAGATAGCCAAGCCGCTTCGGCTACAGGGCTAAAATCAACCATGCCGTAGGCGAGGCTGGTGACATAGCCAGCCAATATCCCACCTAAAATTGGCATCAACTTAAGAAAGCCTCTAGCAAAAATACTGATAATAATCGTCGTAAGTAACGAGACACTAGAAATAACCAAAGATGCGTTTGCGTCAAGCAATTGCGCACCATCACCTCCCTTTCCTAATGCCATGTTAACAGCAACGGGTGCTAGCCCTAGGCCAATTACCATGATTACAGGTCCGACGACAACAGGAGGCAGAAGCTTGTGAATAAATTCAACACCTCTAACTTTAATAAATATACCCATAACGACATACACTAGACCTGCCGCCATAAGCCCGCCCATGGTGGCCGGTATGCCCCAAGTTTGAACTCCGTATAAAATGGGTGCAATAAAAGCGAAGGAAGAAGCAAGGAATATAGGTACTGTTCGGTGAGTAATAAATTGAAAAATAAGTGTGCCGAGACCAGCGCCAAATAGTGCAACACTTGGATCTAAACCAGTTAACAATGGCACTAATACGAGTGCGCCGAATGCAACAAAGAGCATTTGAGCTCCTTGGATGGCATTTTTCATCTTACATTATCCTTTATTGGCCTATGGTGGTATGGCAGTTGAGCGCCAGTCATAAAATTTGCAGAATCTTACCATCTTGGTAAAGGATTGTAATCTGAGGACGAGCAAATAAAAGTCAACCAAGTTGAATGAACTTAGCAGAGTGTTATGAAACCTTAGGAGTGATATCAAGATAAAAATGAGCTTTAGTTGCTCCGCAGAGGATAGTTGCTTATCATCGTAAGTTGCAATTAAAAATTGATGTTAGGATAGCTATGCGTCGTTTCGCTTTTTTGGTTTTAGGATTAGTATGTTTTCCTGTACTTGCTTTAACTAATGTGGATTTATATCAGACTGAGATTGTGCTGGAACAAAGTGTTGATAATGCTGATGCGAAGGCTCGTGTTAGTGGTATGAAAGAGATTATTGTGCGTGCATCTGGTGATTTTGATGTTACCTCTAATCCGGTCATTCAAAAAGCTTTGAAGCAAAATTCGCAGTATTTATCGCAAATAAGCCACGGTCAACGTGAAGGTTTACAGACGTTGAAAATGGGTTTTAGTGCACCACATATACGTTCTCTACTTAGTCAGGCTCAGGTGCCAATTTGGCCTGCAGCTCGTGCCAATATCTTAGTATGGCTAGTCGAAGAAGTTCAGTATGATAGAAGTGTAAGTTGGGAACATTCTGATTCTAAGATCCTCACTGAAATGAAAGCTGAAGCTTTCAAGCGAGGCTTGCCACTTACCGTCCCTGTTGGTGATTTTGATGATATTACTGGTGTTTCAGCCTCTGATCTTTGGGGAGGTTTTGCGCGACCTGTAGGTGAAGCGAGTCAGCGTTACCCTGTGGACGCGGCTTTAGTAGTCAGATCGGATGGCAACATGCTTCGTTGGACTTTATATGATCAAAAACCTGCAACTATAGGTGTTACGCGTCAGGCACCACTCTCTGGTTCAAGTGCTGGAAAAAATGCATCATCAAAGATGATCAATCAAATAAGCGACTACTATGCGAAGAAAAGCTCGGTTATAGTTGCTAGTGAGCCTTCTGAAACGGTGAAAGTTCGTTTCAAGGCGCTAAAGAATGCAGTGGATTTCTTCACTTTAGAGAATAATCTTAAGAAACTTAGCTCTGTTGCATCGCTTGATATTCTTAAGATTCAACGTGATCAGGTGACTTTCACTGTACACTTACTGACTTCTCAAGCAAAGTTTGAGCAAGAGGTAGGACGTATGGATAAAGTCATTCCACTGAGCAATATAATCGACTCGATACCCGCTAATCATCAAGAAAAAGAAAAGGAACTTTCAGGAGAGGTAGCAAATTCGGACTTGAGTTATGCAGATGGTACTTATGTAGATCTTATTCCGGCAGAGCAAATTTTAATGTTTGAATGGCGAGGAACACCTATTGCAGTTACTACCGAAGAACAACAAACCCCTGAGTCTGTGCTTGAATTTGATGAAATTGAAAATGAATATTAAAAAGTCAGGCATGCCTGACTTTTTTATTTTTATTCAAACCTTTGTTTTTCTTCTTTTTCAACCTTAGATAGACGTTTTAGTTTTAGTCCCAGTTCTTGTCCACGGGTCCGAGCGTATAAAGTGTTGCAGATGAAGGCAAGAGTTGTGAATGCCAATTCCACACTCGCTAACCATCGTTCGCCATTGCCAATATACAATATGGTGAGTGCATGTAAAAAGTACAGCATGAGAACAAAGTTAGCCCAAGCATGAGTATAAGGCTTGCCAGCCAGTATTCCTGGTAGAGGTAAAAGAAGTGGAATACTCCATGCAATCGCAAGCGCAACGTTGTTGATATGTGGGTGTGGGGATAGGTTAAGTTGCCAGACAAGAACCCAACTTAGTAGGCCCAAATGTCCGCATAGAGCGAGAAAGCGAAACGCTTTTGTGTTTGAGCACATTTTCTGCATTCTAGCCTTCCTTAAGTTTCATGGCAGTGGTCGCTAAACGCTTACCCAAGTTTCGTGCAAGCTCGATTTCATCTTTAGTGAGAGCACTCTCTCCATGGCTGACGGAGGTTGCGCCATAGGGAGTACCTCCTGATTGAGTCGTATGAAGCTTTGGTTCTGAATAAGGGATTCCCATAATCAACATTCCATGGTGAAGAAGCGGTAACATCATGGTTTGCAGTGTTGTTTCCTGTCCGCCATGTAACGTTGAGGAGGAACTAAATACACAGGCAGGTTTGTCGATTAAATCTCCTGATATCCATACCGAAGAGGTCTGATCCCAGAAATGTTTAAGAGCGGCTGACATATTGCCAAACCAAACCGGGCTCCCCATAGCTAAACCATCGCATGACTTAAGTTCTTCTATTGTGATTATGGGATCTTGAGTGCTGTCTTTCGTCTCTATATCTTCTACTGTTCTTATCCATGCTTCACAGTTAGGAATGGATTCAACACCTCTAGCTATGTGCCTTGCCAATGAGCGAGTAGAGCCGTGCCGACTGTAGTAAAGAACTACAAGGGTACATTTCATAGAATATCAAGCACCTGTTCTGGTGGACGACCGTGCTTTGCTTGGTCATTTTTTACTACGATAGGGCGTTCTATAAGCTTTGGATTCTTGGACATAGCTTCAAACAACTGCTCATCGGATACATTGGCGAGGTTAAGCTCTTTATAGATATCTTCCTTGGTACGCATCATGTCACGTACATTAGGGAGATTAAGTTGAGAGTATAAGGTTTTTAGCTCAGAGATACTCAGGGGTGACTCTAAGTACTTAACAATTTCAGGTTGGATATTTCTTTGTTCTAAAAGTGCCAGAGTTTGGCGGCTTTTTGAGCAACGTGGGTTGTGATAAATCACCACTGACATAGGTTAGATCTCCGGTTGATGTATGGCTTTAGTCACCATGATTGGAATGTCTTCATCTCGTTAAAATATGATAACCGATGATTTTATTATATTTTTAATTGAGCTATCGATTATTGCAGCGCCATAAAGCGATCTCTTTTAGCCATCAACTGGTCAATGCGTGCATCATAACGAGCTTGTTTAAGGCTTCCTAACTCTGCTATTTGACTTGCTTGAGTATAGTACTGAATGGCTTTGTTCCAGTTTGCTTTGAGGGCTAATATTTCAGCTCTCGATGCTAAGTCTTCGTCACTTTGCCCAAGGTGGATATTGGCCTCGCTGAGTAAGTGCCATCCGTTGACATCATTAGGGTTGTCGTGGGTATATCGTTGAAGAACTCGTACTGCTTCTTTGTTTTTATCTTGCTTCATTAAAACGTTAGCAAAATTTATCGTCAATACAGAATTATTCGGCTTAGATTTCAGTGCGTTGTTAAGCATAGTTTCTGCTTTGGATGCTTGGTCTTTTGCGAGGTAAAGATCGGTCATCGCATCTAGATAGAAGTTATTATCAGGCTGAGCACTGAGTAGAGTTTGCAGTAGAGGATAGGCTTCATCAAGCTGCTTATTATCGAGGTGAACTAATGCTCGACCATATTGAAACGATGGTTTAATACTTGTAGGCGCTTTTTTTTCAGTACGTCGAAACCAATCCATGGCAGCTTCTGCGTTTATATCGGCATATCTAGCAACAATGCGAGATCGAGCGAGACTGTAGTTAAGCGAAGGGGACACCCTTCGTTCTGGATAATTTCTGGCTCTTGCTCGGCTGTCAGTGATGCGGTCTTCAGGCAATGGGTGGGTCAACAACATCGGAGGCGGTGTACTTGCGTAGCGATATTCATCGGCAAGTCGTGAGAAAAACCTAGGCATAGCGTTAACATCAAACCCTGATTTTGCTAACGTTTCTATACCAAAACGGTCGGCTTCTTTCTCATTACTGCGTGTATAGTTAATTTGGCCCTGTATATTTCCAGCAGTGGTTGCTGTTATGGCGGCGATTCCCGCTTCAGGTGCTGCTATGGCAAGTAATAATGAACCTGCTAATGCAGCCAAAGTTGCAGGAGAACGGCGAGCCTGATCCTCCATACTTCGAGCTAAATGTCGTTGAGTGACGTGGGAAATTTCATGTGCCATGACTGAAGCAAGTTCACTTTCAGTTTTTGCATGAAGAAATAGACCACTATGTAGAGCAACATAACCGCCAAAAAAGGCGAAAGCGTTGATATTACGATCGCGAATCATAAAAAAAGTGAATGGAGTTTTTACGTCATTGGCGTTAGCGACGAGTTGGTGGCCGAGGCTATCAATATACTCGTTGATGACTGGATCACTTATTATTGGGTGGCTACTACGCAGCATACGCATGTAAGCATCACCATACTGAAGTTCTTGATCTATAGTCAGGGTACTGCTGGCGGTGGTACCAATATCTGGCAAATCGATATTATTAGCGTAGAGAGGAGTTTGTATGCCTAGAGAGGCCGTTATACATAAGCAGATGAGTGAGCGTGTACGTTTAAACATATCTTACTGGATGTACTCCATAATCATTAGGCCTCTGATGAGCCTAATATCTATAATAACAGGTTTGACCACAGGATATCGAGTTTGACCCTCTTTTTGTGATAAGGTTTCACATGCTGTTATGCACTCTGTGGAACTTTCTTTCTTATTTTATGGGAACTTTGCTCCCAATGGTCAGTACAGTGTGAAACTTTTCCTAATGATTGTATTTGCCCTGACGTTGGAAAAAAAACACTATACAATATTCGTTTACTATTAATCATCAGGCTAAATAATGAAACAGAATATTTTGGATTTACGTCAGGAACGTTGTCCAATGGCTTTATTGCTTGTTAAGCGTCACGCCAAAGAGATGAACGCTGGCCAAAAAGCTATTATTTATGTTTCAGGCCACGATTCTTTATCTGATATAAAACGTTTCTTACTCAAGCAATCATTTAAATGGGTATGTGAAGAGTTAGATGGCTATTTTCGTGTTCAAGTAATTAAAGGGACCCTGTCGAATGTTTGAAATGGTGAGTCGTTGGTACAAGCGACGTTTTTCCGATCCTCATGCCGTAAGCTTGGTCGCGATCTTACTATTTGGCTTTGTTACGATTTATTTTTTCGGTAATCTAATTGCTCCGCTTTTAGTTGCTATCGTCTTGGCCTATTTATTAGAGTGGCCAGTAACACAGCTTTCTCGTTTTCATATACCTAGAAAGCTTGCAGTTATTCTGGTTATTTTGGGCTTTACTAGCTTGATGCTATTGGCCGTGTTCGGTCTTGTGCCAACGATTTGGAAGCAAGTAGGTAATCTGATTAACGATATCCCCACTATGTATTCGGGTGTGCAAAAAGTGATTGCTGAGTTACCACGGAAATATCCAGAATTAGATAACTTTCAAATCGTAGAGTCTGTAGTGACCAACGCTAAAAACCAAGTCATAGTGATGGGAGAGACCGTTGTCAAAGGCTCTCTTGCTTCGTTGGTTAGTATCGCAACTTTAGCTGTTTATTTAATCTTGGTACCACTATTGGTGTTCTTCTTACTAAAAGATAAACAAGAAATGATGTCTTTAGCGAGTGGTGTGATGCCTCGAAATCGCAAGCTGGCGACGAAAGTCTGGCATGAAATGAATCAGCAAATTTCAAACTATATTCGTGGCAAAGTTATGGAGATCTTAATTGTGGGTAGTGTTAGTTATGTGACATTTGCCATTTTGGATCTTCGCTATGCAGTATTACTTGCTGTTGCCGTTGGCCTTTCTGTGCTGATCCCTTACATTGGGGCAGCTGCGGTTACGGTACCTGTTGCTATAGTGGGATTATTCCAGTGGGGGTTTACACCGCAGTTTTATTGGTTGCTATTAGCATATGGGATTATTCAAGCTCTAGATGGCAATGTACTAGTCCCCATTCTTTTTTCTGAAGCGGTAAATTTGCACCCAGTGGCGATTATTGTTGCAGTTTTAGTGTTTGGTGGGTTATGGGGGTTTTGGGGAGTCTTCTTTGCAATCCCTTTAGCTACTTTAGTCAAGGCTGTATGGAATGCGTTGCCAAGTCACGACGAAGATGAGGCTTATAGTCATCCTGGTTAATGATATAATTCATATATTTACAATAAAAAGCCCGAATGCATATGCATTCGGGCTTTTTATTTGCGTAGAAGGTATATACTTTTTAAAAGATTGTTTTACAAAACATCAGTTTTGTAGGAAGTTTCTTAAGTCTGTGTTGGTTAGGACGATAATAATAAATGACAAGTAACAACTACAAACGAATTACTCTTTGAGGGACACTATGAGATTCAGTCAAAAGATCGTTGCAGCATCGTCAATACTGCTTTTGGTCACTGTCGTGTTACTTTCTATTCAGCAGCTTAGTACTGTTAAGAAAGAAGTTGAAGACTTGGTTGATACCAGTTTAACAGAGATGGTGAAAGGGGTTAAAAATACCGTTGTATCGGAGATGGCGAGTAAAAAATCTCTCGCTCAATCGACGACTGAGGTATTGGAACTTGATCCACAAAATAAGACACGTGTGAAGGATGTGCTCGAAAAACCTAACTTGAAAGGAACATTCTTAGCCGTTGGTTATGCATATGAAGCTGACGGATTTGTAGTCGAAAATGATGATGGATGGGAAGCTGGTCCAGATTACGATCCAAGGGTTCGTCCTTGGTATAAGGAGGCTAAAGCCCAAGGAAAGTTAGTGGTGACAGCTCCATATGTTGACGTATCTTCAAAAAAAGTCATCATTTCGATTGGAACACCAGTCAAGGATAATGGCCGGTTTACCGCTGCCATGTTTTACGATTTAGAGCTGACTGGGCTGGCAGAGTTAGTCAATAGCGCCAACTTACTTGATGCTGGCTACCTATTTATTGTGTCATCTGACGGAACGACTATCGCCCATCCTGATGCAGAAAATAATGGTCAGAACCTGTCAACTTATCTTCCAAACGTAACGCTCAAAGAAGGAGAGCAACGTTTTGAAAAAGATGGCCATTCCTTCATGGTTCACTTAACGCCAGTTCCGAGTGAAAATTGGTATATTGGTGCCATTGTTGATGAAGATATCGCCTTTGCTGCTATTACAGATATGCGCAATAGCTCTGTTGTCTACACCATTATCAGCGTTGTTTTGAGTGTATTGGTACTCAGTTTCTTAATTAAAGTTTTGATGCGCCCGCTCGGTACCTTAAACGAAGCGATAAAAGATGTGGCATCCGGTCAAGGGGATTTGACCAAGCGCTTAGATACCAATACAGATAAAGAATTTGCAGAGCTTGCTGAAGGTTTTAATACCTTTACACAAACACTTCAAACACAGATTCAGCAGTCGAAAGCGATCGGAGCTGAGATTTTACGTGGGACTGAAATGACAGTACAGGGCTCGGAAGAATCAGCTGAAGCAATGCGCAGCCAGTTACTGGAGCTGGAGCAACTAGCGACGGCTATGAATGAGATGGCCGTTACAGCAACTGAAGTCGCGAATAATGCCCAAGGAGCTGCTGGAGCAGCAAAAGAAGCCGATGAAGCTACCCAATCAGGTTCATCTGTAGTCAGTGATACTACTGCGTCAATAGATGCATTGTCAGCACGAATTGATCAGGCAGTAGAAGAAGTTCAAGGGTTAGAATCAGCCACGGCAAACATTGAAACCATCTTGAAGGTCATTAACGATATTGCAGATCAAACTAATCTGCTAGCGTTGAATGCTGCGATTGAAGCCGCACGGGCAGGTGAATCAGGTCGAGGCTTTGCAGTGGTAGCAGATGAAGTGCGAACTTTGGCGCAGCGTACTCAAGAATCTACGACAGAGATTCGCAGTATGATTGAACAGCTTCAGTCAGGTGCGAGTTCGGTATCAGCGGCGATGCGTGAAAGCAAAAGTACCGCTATTGACGCTGTTGAAAAAGCCAAAGCTGCGGATGAATCTCTCCAGCGTATTCGGGATTCTATTCAGAGTATTACAGATATGAATATGCAGATTGCTTCAGCTGCTGAAGAGCAAAGTTTGGTTGCAGAAGAGATCAACGCGAATACTGTCAAGATTAAGGATTTGTCTACTCAAGTTGCAGATGCGGCGGAAGACGCTAACGTTGCGATGAAAGTTCAAACTGAAAATGTCCGGGAACAAGACTCGATTCTTAATAAATTTATTGTGTAGTTGAGTCAAAAATGCCAGCAACAATGCTGGCATTTTTACTTTTTAAGAGACTATCACATGTGAATTATCTGTAGTAACTCATACACGATCTTATACATCCGCTGGTTAGTCACGACTAACTCGTACGACAGAATCGCTTGGTGATCACAGACAGCCCGTTGGTATCGTGACTTATAACTGGACATTTTTGTGTCAGTGAATTTGCTAATTTAGCTATTCACGGATAACTTCTCGTATCCCAAAGTGACGAACGGCACCTCTATGCGAGATGCCGTTCGTGAAAGCTTTTGAACAAAAGCTTCCATCTTAGGTATTTGTTAGTAATTTTATCCTATTCAAGATACGTACATAGATAGGCAGTAAGTCCAAGTGAGGCCTTCTCAGTATTGTGGAAGACCTCTGCTTTGCCGCTATCTACCGCTATGTCGTTTTACTAGCCCCCCTCTGTCCTTCGTACTTTTCCACTAAGTCTCGCTGAATGACTGCACCACCACTTATTATCCTATCTGTCATTACAATACCGTCTAAATGATCAATTTCATGCTGCAAAAGTTCGGAAAAATCACGATCTGTATTGGTCAACGAACATTGCTGTCCGCTCTCATCTGTATAGCGGATATCAATACTGCAATGCCTTTCTACTTCCACAGCAATATTAGGCATGCTCATACAGTCATCCCAGACCACCATCTTCTCTGAGCTTGTACGGGTAATTTGAGGGTTAATTAATACTTGGCTTTTTTGATTAATCCTAATAGCAATCATACGCTTGTTTATACCAATTTGCGGTGCAGCCATTGCTCTACCCCAGCCAAGCTCATACTGGAACTCTTTTAAAGCTACTATTAGTTGTTCAATCTCGTCGGACAAATCAGGATCGTTGAAGTCAACTTCCGCACTTGGAATATGTAAACTTGGTTCGCCAAAGGCTAAGATTTGCGCTTTTTTCATCTGACTAATCTCTTGTTTAAAGTTGTTAAAAACTATCTGTTGGTTTTTGCTGAGTTATGCTTGTTCAAACCGTTTTTCGTTCTCATTGGGTCTCTGTAACAATGATTAATGGTATAGCATTGCTTGGAACGGTGGAAAACATTAAGCCAGCTAATCCAGCTGCTCCTGATGTTGTTGTATTGATACCGTGGCTATAAAGCATGTTTTTAGCCTCTGTAGCCTGTTCATCTGTGACAGTAACAAAGCTGTCTGCACCTACTTTGAGGATATCAAATGCCAAGATTGAAGGTTCTTTACAATCTAGCCTCCCCATATTTGAAACAGGCCCTTTAACAGAAGTTATGACCCCATGTTTGACACTCTGCTGTAAACAGTTCGCCCATTCGGGTTCGGCCACAATAATTTCAGGTTGTACAGGCCATTTGTCTCGTATGTGTTGAGTTACAGCCGCTGCCATACCTCCCACACCAGCCTGTAAAACAACGTGTGTCGGCCATTGGGCTAATCGCTTAAACTCATCTAGCATCTCCTGAGCCAATACCGAATATCCCTGCATGACCAAAGAAGGATAATGCGTTTCACCTGCCCATGATGAATCTGTAATGAGAGTGACTTTATCTGCTTGTGAGCGAGACAAAGCGTTACTCATGGATTCCTCGTAGGTCATTCCTGCACGAATTACTTTCGCCCCTATTTGCTGCAAACGGTTTTCAAATGCACTAGGAACCTGCTCAGATATAAACACTTCGCACTTCAAGCCGAGAAGAGTTGCCCCTTTTGCAACCGAAAGACCATGATTTCCTGCTGAGGCGCAACAAATGGTTTCTTGTTTCAAATAATCATGACTTAATTGCATTACCTCTTTTAGGCTGAGAGTCCTTTTCAAAATTCGACACAGCTTTTCTTCAGCCAAAGAAAAAACGGCATACGCTCCCCCAAGAGCCTTGAAGGAACCAAGCCCCATTCTGTTGGTTTCATTTTTGATAAATAAAGTCGAGCCTCCTATGGCCTCACCAACAGGAGCTAACTCTGTCAATGGAGTTGGTTCATAATCTGTACAGTGTGTTAGCCATGACAGTGGCTTCGTTGGACACGATATTTCTATATAGTCTGAAGTTACCTTGTTCATCATACATCCAAGTTATACGTGCTTTTTTATAGCTTAACTTTTCTAGGTGATGTCTATGCCTCATACTTCTCTGTACTTTTGATGGTTATCCGTCAAAATCGTGCTATTAGTGTTAAAATGACACATGCATACGGATGATCTAGGAAAACTATGATAGAACTTGATAAAGCTGATTTAGCAATACTCTCTATTCTTCAGGAAGATTGTCGCTCACCTCTTGACCTGATTGCCGATGAAGTAGGGTTATCAACGGTTACTGTCCAAAGGCGAATAAAACGGTTACGAGATAGTGGAGTCATTCTGCGAGATGTGTCTGTTCTTGACCCAGAGCAACTGGGGTGGAAAATGACCTTTCTAGTTTTAGTCGAAATGGAGCGAGAGCGCTCCGATATGTTAGATAATTTTCGAAAAAGAATGATTAATGAGCCCCAAGTACAGCAATGTTACTACATTACTGGAGAAGCAGACTTTGCGGTGATTTGCTTGGCGAAAGATATGGAAGACTTCGAGGTATTAACCCATAGACTATTTTTCGACGATCCAAATATCAGGAGGTTCAAAACTAATGTAGTGATGAGACGCAATAAGGTCGGAATGAATGTAATGATTGAGCAAAGGCCTTGATAGAGACACAGATAATCATCGGTCACAAATTGAATCGTTATGCAGAATAGATTTTGCTTAATAGAACACCTGTTTTGCGCGAAATTGGGAGTTTCCTTGTAGTGCTGTTCTGACACCTGCCATAACTGCAAGTATCGCAAACTTAGCAACGAAATCCGCTGCTGAGTAATCGCACTAAGTAGAAAAGGGGCAGGACCAATTTAGGGCAACCTGTCACATCTAGGTTACGAAACTGACAGATTCCCTTGGTAATCACACTAATTCAAATTATCGCTTCACAGCCTCTGGTTCTGCTAGCTCGTTCCGTTTTAGCTGGCTTTGGTAGAAACTAGCATAAGGAGGACGAGTGACGTATTGACCATCCCCTGGCGCCGTTTTTAATTCTCCTTTATCCCAAGCAATCTTACCGTTACAAATTGTAGTAATTGGCTTACCTTGTACTTTCATTCCTTCGAAAATACTGAAGTCGATTTTCGACATATGTTCTTTTGCGGTAAAAGTCTTTTCTTGGTTGGTATCCCAAATGACGATATCTGCATCAGAACCTACTTCGATTGCTCCTTTACGTGGGTAAAGATTAAATATCTTAGCGGCATTAGTTGAAGTGATAGCAACAAACTCGTTTGGACTCAGTTTACCTTGGTTAACCCCTTTGTCCCACAAAACCATCATACGTTCTTCTACGCCTGCAGTACCATTTGGAATCATGGTGAAATTCTCTTTCCCCATCGCTTTTTGTGAAGCGCAGAAGGCGCAGTGGTCGGTAGCTGTTGTTTGAATAGCATCGCTTTGTAGCCCTTTCCACAATGCATCTTGGTGTTTTTTAGGGCGAAATGGTGGGCTCATAACATGTGCGGCCGAGTAGTTCCAATCAGGGTTTTTATATACACTATCATCGATGACTAGGTGGCCAGCCAGGCATTCACCAAACACAATTTGACCATTGTCTTTGGCATATTTTATGGCATCGACAGCGTCTTCTGTCGAAACGTGTACTAAGTAGATAGGGGCACCTAGAGTACCAGCAATATTGATAGCACGGTTGGCTGCTTCACCTTCGACCGCTGGGGGGCGAGAAAGAGGGTGAGCTTCTGGTCCTGTAATGCCTTTTTCTAGTAGCTTTTGTTGCAGGTGATAGACAAGTTCACCATTTTCTGCATGCACAGTTGGCACCGCACCAAGCTCAAGGCAGTTACTAAAGCTATATACTAAAATATCATCGGTGGCCATAATGGCGTTCTTGTAGGCCATAAAGTGTTTAAAACTGTTGACTCCATGCTCTGCGACTAGTGTTTTCATTTCAGCTTTTACTGATTCATCCCACCATGTAATCGCAACATGGAAGCTGTAATTACATTGTGATAGGGATGCCCAGTCTTGCCATTGGTTGTAGGCTTCGATTAAAGACTGATTGGGGGAGGGGATAACAAAGTCGATAATAGTGGTTGTGCCCCCTGCTAATGCAGCGGCTGTTCCAGAAGCAAAATCATCCGAGGCCACAGTACCCATAAATGGTAATTGCATATGCGTATGTGGGTCGATTCCCCCCGGCATGACCAGCTTGCCACCGGCATCGACAATTTCGGTGTCAGTTGGAATATCTAGGTCATGGCCTATTTGGCTTATTTTACCATCAATACACAATATGTCGGCTGAATAGGTTTGCTCGTGGGTGACGACGTCACCCCCTTTGATTAAAAGATTCATAGTTATTCCTTGTTCTTAATGGGTCAACAACGTAAAAGCTCCGTTGACCTTTTGTTCAATTATGCCTTTTCAGGCTGAGCACTAGCGACTGGACGCACCATCGCTGTAGAGGTCAAGTAGTATAGGATTGCGCCAGACAAGGCTCCGGTGAACCATCCGTAGTTATAGAACCAAATCAAAACGTCAAAAGTGATGGCGATGATGGTAAAGGTCACGGGAATGAAGAAGGAGATAAAGCCAGCATAGTTAATTGAAGGGCTTTGCTCTTGATCTGAGTAGAGAGAGGGAATGTCTAAGGTTTGCTTTTTGATCAGGAAGTAATCGACGATCATGATCCCCGCAATTGGTCCCAATAAGCTTGAATAACCTAATAGCCAGTTTGAGTACATAGCTTCAACACTAACATCTGATTCGATCCAGTTGAGTTTTTTCAATAGCTCCCAACTCATCAGACCAAGGCCAACCAGTCCTGTAAGCAGCACGCCACGGGTATGGTTGATTTGTTTCGGTGCAATATTCTGAAAGTCATTGGTTGGTGATACGACATTGGCAGCTGTATTGGTCGATAGGGTGGCAATGATAATGAGCACCATGGCAACCACTACCCAAAATGGACTTTCAATCTTACTGATAAGCGTTATAGGGTCAGAAATCGTTTCACCAAACAGGGTGAAAGAAGCGGAGGTGAGAACAACTCCTAATGCAGCGAAGAAGAACATGGTTAAAGGCAAGCCAATGATTTGTCCAATAATTTGATCTCTTTGCGATTTTGCGTAGCGGCTAAAATCTGGGATGTTCAAAGATAGGGTTGCCCAGAAGCCGACCATAGCCGTAAGACCAGCAAAGAAATAGCTAGCAAGCCCAGCATCTTCGGGTCGGTTTGCTGGAGTCATGATGATTTCCGAATATGAGACTTTGTCACTAGCCCAGAATATAAGGCCAAGACCAACTGCCAGCAGTAGCGGGGCAGAGAGGGTTTCGAGCCACTTGATTGAATCAGAGCCCTTGAGCACTATACCGATATTCAGTATCCAAAAGATAAAGAACCCAATTACTTCACCGATACCGCCAAGATTTGCCCAGTTGGTTGATAACTCAGACAATAGCAGGTGAATTGCTAAACCGCCGAACATGGTTTGGATACCAAACCAGCCACAAGCGACTAGACCACGAATAAGACATGGTATGTTGGAGCCCAGAGTACCAAACGACGAACGAAGAAGTATTGGGAAAGGTATGCCGTATTTGGTTCCTGGAAAGGCGTTTAGTGTCAGTGGTATCAGTACGATTGTATTGGCGAGTAAGATGGTGACTAGTGCCTCTAGCACCGATAGCCCGAAGTAAGTGGTTAACACACTACCCAAGGTATAGGTGGGAACACAGATAGCCATCCCAACCCAAAGCGCGGCGATGTTTACTTTGCTCCAAGTACGTTCTGATATTTTGGTAGGTGCTAAGTCTTGATTATAATATTTACTATCTATTAAGTCTTGGGCAACGTCTAGTTCGTAGAAGTCACCGATCTTTTTCATGCTTGATTGCTTCATTAATTTCTCATCCAATTGAGAAGTTGTCTGACAACAGAGGTTTACTATTCGGTTTCACACAGTGCGGAGTTTGCAGATTCCATTGCAATGCGCGTACTGGCTTCTAGCATTGTGTGCAACAAAACGTTAGCACCTGCCTCACATTCTTGCGGAGAAGTGTTTTCAATTTCGTTATGACTAATGCCGTTCTCACAGGGCGTGAAAATCATACCTGTCGGTACGACATCAGCCATATAGCAAGCGTCATGACCTGCTCCTGCATAGATATCCATGTTTGAATAACCGAGTTTTTCTGCCGCCGCTTTAACGTCATCAGAGGCGTTAAACTCAACTGGGGCGAAATACCAGAATGGGTCAATATCAATTTTGATTTCACGCTCTTTTTCAATGTCTGCGCAGTATTCGGTAAAGACTTTGTCCATTTTGGTAAGAACATCAGCATTTGGATTTCGCAGATCGACGCTGAAGGTTATTTCGCCGGGAATTACGTTACGAGAGTTAGGAAAAACGTGCATAAAGCCAACGGTACCAAGACCATTTTCATAGCGGTGAGCTAACTGTTCAACCTCTGCAATGATTTTTGCGCTTGCGACCATAGCGTCTTTACGTAAGTACATAGGAGTCGTGCCCGAGTGAGATTCACGCCCTTTGATGGTGACATTGTACCAGCGGATCCCTTGACCTAAACGGACTACACCAATAGTTTTTTCTTGATCTTCTAAGATAGGTCCTTGCTCGATATGAGCTTCAAAAAAAGCCCCAATATGGCGACTACCCGGATTTTCTTTTCCTAGATAACCAATGTTTTCAAGCTCATCTTTTAGACGAATACCATCAACATCGGTTTTATTAAGTTCGGTTTCTAAGTCGAAGCGACCGACATAGACGCCAGAGCCTTGCATTGCGGGTTGAAAGCGCGAACCTTCTTCGTTGGTCCAAACCGTAAACTCCATTGGCGCTGCGGTGAGAATGTTATTCTCATGTAAGGTTCTTAGTACTTCGACACCTGCTAGTACACCAAATACTCCATCAAACTTACCACCTGTCGGCTGGGTATCTAAATGACTACCAGTTGCCACAGCCGGTAGTGAGTTATCTTTTCCCTCGCGGCGCGCAAAGATATTACCCATTTTATCGACACTAATAGTGCAGCCGCATTTTTTGCACCAATCGACAAATAGATCTCTGGCTTTGCCATCCAGTTCTGTGGCTGCGAGGCGAGCACATCCCCCTTTTTCCGTTAGGCCAAACTGTGCCATTTCCATCAGGCTTTGCCATAGTCGATCGCCATTAATGCGTAAATCGTTCATAAATAATCCTTTACTCTATTTTTGTCAGCCGAATTGCTGGTGTTGGTACTGCCTGAAGATCTACATTAATGAGGACAGGCGCCGGATTGATTAAAGAAAAAATTGACCAATCAGATTCTGGCGTAAGCCGTGTTACCACCGCCAGAATCAAGTTTGACCCTTTACTACTGTTACAAGCTATAAACTTGGGAATGAAAATAAGGTTCCATCTTTCACACCACCAGATGGCCATCTTTGGCTGATAGCTTTACGCCTAGTGTAAAAACGTACTGAGTCAGGGCCATAAGCATGCAGATCGCCAAATAGTGAGCGTTTCCAACCTCCGAAACTATGGTATGACACGGGGACTGGTAGTGGGACATTTATACCAACCATGCCCACCATGACTTGGTCTGAGAAGTAACGGCTTGCTTCACCATCTCGTGTAAATATGCAGGTTCCATTTCCATATTCATGTTGATTGATAAGTGTCACTGCCTCTTCTAAAGAGTTTACTCTGACGACGACGAGTACTGGGCCAAATACTTCTTGTTGATAAATGGTCATTTCAGGTGTCACCTTGTCGAACAAGGTGCCACCAAAGAAGAAACCTGACTCAAAATTAGGTACGACGATATTGCGGCCATCGACTACGATTTCAGCGCCTTGCGCTTCTGCTTGTGTAACATAAGCGGCTACTTTATCTTTTTGAGCTGCTGTAATTAGAGGTCCCATCTCATTACTGTTATCGCTCCCTGGACCTACTTTGAGCGCTTGAACTTTTGGTTTCAGTTTGTTGATCAGGGCATCAGCGACGTTGTCACCGACTGCAACCGCCACTGAGATTGCCATACAGCGCTGGCCGCATGAACCATATGCAGCTCCCATGAGTGCGCTAGTTACATTATCTAGATCAGCATCTGGCATGATAACGGCGTGGTTTTTTGCCCCACCCAGAGCCTGACAGCGTTTGCCTTTTTCAGCAGCGCGATTGTATATAGCTTCTGCGATTGGAGTAGAACCAACAAAGCTGATAGCTTGGATAGCCTCATCGTCGATGAGTTGGTTAACAACATCAGCGCCACCGTTTACTACGTTGAGAACTCCTGGTGGCAGCCCTGCCTCTTCAGCTAATTGAGCAATATAAACAACGCAAGATGGGTCACGCTCGGAAGGCTTGAGTACAAAGGTGTTACCGCACATTATTGCACTTGGCCACATCCACAGTGGTACCATGGCCGGAAAATTAAATGGTGTGATGCCTGCAACGACGCCTAAGGGCTGAAATTCATTCCAAGCATCAATATCACGTCCCACATTACGGCTGTGCTCACCTTTGAGCAGCTCTGGCATACCGCAAGCAAACTCTACGTTCTCAATTCCACGTGCTAGTTCACCTTTAGCGTCACTTAGTACTTTTCCATGCTCACGGGAGATAAGGTTGCAGATGGTGTCTTGGTGTTGTTCAAGTAGTTGTTTAAAGCGATACATCACTTGAGCCCGTACCGCTGGTGGCGTATTTCTCCAAGTAGGATAGGCCTGTTTGGCTGCGCTTATCGCCATGGTGACCGTTTCTTTTGATGCCATACTGACTTGGGCACATGGCTCACCAGTTGCAGGATTAAATATTGCCTGTGCTTGGCTATTATCTGTGTGGATCTCACCATTAATCAGATGACCAATATGTTCTAACATGTTTACTTCCTCACTGGGTTTAATCTGTTTGCTCGAAGGCATCGCCCATTGCGTTGATAAGGCGATCTATTTCATGTTCTTGGGTGATGAAGGGTAGTCCTAGTTGGATGGTGTCACCGCCATAGCGGACATAAAACCCTTGCTGCCATAAAGTGGTGGCGATCTCCACCGGTCTAATGGTAGCGTCTCCGTCACGTGGTGCGACCGTGAGCCCAGCAGCAAAACCAAAGTTGCGAATATCCAAGATATGTTTGCTACCTCTAAGGCTGTGGATCGACTTTTCAAATACAGGTGCTAGTTCGGCGACTTGTGGGATAAGCTGCTCTTTTTCCAATATATCTAGGGTCGCTAATGCACAAGCACAGGCCACAGGGTGGCCAGAGTATGTATAGCCGTGGGGTAACTCAATATTGTGATCTGGGCCTCCTGCATGCATAAAGGCATCGTAAATCCCTTGCTTAGCTAACACTGCTCCCATAGGTATAGCGCCGTTAGTAATCTGTTTAGCAATACAAATCATGTCTGGTGTAACACCAAAGGTTTGGGCTCCAAAGTAATTTCCTGTACGGCCAAAGCCAGTGATCACTTCATCAAAAATTAGCAGAATATTATGTTGTTCACAGATGGCGCGCAGGCGTTGTAAGTAGCCTTCTGGTGGAACAATTACACCAGCTGATCCGGAAAATGGCTCAATGATAACGGCTGCGATATTGGATGAATCATGCAAAGCTATAAGCTCTAATAATTCATCTGCCATCTCAGCACCTTTAGGTGGCATCCCCTGAGTGAAAGCCATGTCGGGTTGCAAAGTATGGGCGAGGTGGTCTGCTTCCATCGCTTGGCCCCACAGTTTGCGATTGCCATTGATGCCTCCCCAGCTTATACCTCCCCAACTGGCTCCATGGTAGCCTTTGATACGACCGATAATTCGAGTTTTGGTTGGCTGCCCTTGTTGGCGCCAATAGGCACGTGCAATCTTGGTGGCAGTATCAGAGGCTTCTGAGCCGGAATTGACAAAAAAAACCTTGTTGATATCTTCAGGTGCCAATGTGGCTAAACGCTCTGCTAACTCAAAGGCTTTAGGGTGACCATATTGGAATGCCGGTGCATAGTCGAGTTCGAGCAACTGCTTCTCTACAGCATTGGCGATTTCTGTACGATTATGGCCTGCTCCACATGTCCATAGACCAGAAAGGCCGTCAAATATCTTGCGTCCTTTATCATCGATGTAATAGGCACCTTGAGCACCAGTGATGATTCGTGGCTCGGCTTTAAATCGGCGGTTTGCAGTATATGGCATCCAGTAGGCTTGCATCTCTGTTTCTATCTGCTTTGTGTCCATTTGATCTGGTTCTCCTTTGGTTATTTCCCATTTTCTTTGGAAAAAACATGGACTTGCTTTTACTTTAAGCACGAGATTTGGTTTGATAAATACCAAATAATCGAACTAAACATGCGGGGTGATGAAACAATGAAAGCGTTATTAGGACAGTTATCCGATTTGGATATTCGCTTGCTGCGAGTGTTTATGGCTGTTGTTGACAGCGGTGGCCTAAGCGCAGCCGAGATGGAGCTTAACATTGGTCGTTCAACCATCAGTCGTCATTTGAAAGACTTGGAGCAACGTTTGGGGTTAGTTCTTTGTCATAGGGGACGCTCTGGTTTCTCTCTCACCAGCGAGGGATTACACATTTATGAATCGGCGCAGCGTTTACTATTTTCTATTGATGAATTTCGTCATGAGATAAATGGCATGCACCATAGTTTGAAGGGGCATCTGATCATTGCGATGTTCGATACTATGGTGACTAACCCTAAGTGTAAGGTTGATCAGGCTATTGCCGATTATGTAGCAAGGGCTCCTGAGGTTGCGATTGATATCCATGTTTTGCCCGTGAATGAAATTGAAAAAGGGGTATTGGAAGGCAAATATCACCTTGGGATTGTTCCACCGCACCGTCGTTCGGCTAGTCTTGAGTATTTACCTTTGTTTGGTGAGCAGATGTATATGTATTGTGGTAAAGGTCATCACTTTTTTCATATGCGAAGGTTGGTGAGTGATGAAGAAGTGATGGAGCAGAAATACGCTGGGTTAAGCTTTAGCAGCCCCAATATGGAGATTGGTCGAGCGCTTAACTTACACAAGAGCGCTACAGCAAGTAATCAAGAGGGGATCACCATGCTTATTCAATCTGGGCAGTATATTGGATTTCTGCCTGAGCATTTTGCCGCTATTATGGTGTCACAGGAAAAAATGGTTAGAATAAATAATCCAAGATTCTCATATTATTGCCAATTTACTGCAATTCATCGAAAATCGCCTAAACCGACTAGGATTGTGCAGGAGTTCCTTGATGCACTTACCCGTATTCAAACTGAGGCAGATGAAGTTCAGCAACCATATTTCTAAGGTTAGTGATTATGACTAGTACGTCTTTTCAGTTAGCACCCAAAACTTCGAAAGAGACCAAGTTCTCCTCTGCTCGAGTCGCTACGCAAGCCAATATACAGGGAGCCGCAGAGGGAGTGTTTGCTGAGTTTGGCTATAAAGGGGCCACCATGGAGCGTATTGCTCAGCAGAGTGGTATGTCCAAGCAGAATCTACTGTATTATTTTTCATCTAAAGACTTGTTATATAGAACGGTATTACAGAGCATCGTTGACACTTGGCTAGAACGAATGGTGTTTTCTGAGCAGAAAAATGCTACTCCAGAGCAACTTATTGAACAATATATCCGCAGTAAGTTGCAGCTCTCCCACGACAACCCCGATGCTTCAAAGGTATTTGCCCAAGAGATTATTTCTGGTGCACCGATAATTCGTGATTACCTTAAAGCTCATTTAAGGCCGTTGTTTAAGCGTAACCTTAAATTGGTAGAAGGCTGGATGGATGAAGGTCGGTTACGTAGGATTGAGCCCGATCATTTATTTATTGCTATATGGGCTATGACCCAAACTTATGCCGATTTCGCTTCCCAGATTGAGTTGGTATTGGATAAGCAAAAACTTGAGCAGCCAGATTTTGATCGTGCGGCCAAATTTCTCACTGATATGGTTTTAAACGGCATCTTAGCCCCTAAATAATCCCCTACCTTTATAGGGGACTTGCCCCTTACTGACTTATTTCTAGTCAATGAAACATTCTCTTATTTACTATGTTTAAAAATATTCATAGTTCACCTTGTCATTAAGCGTATGTAATTAATGAACTTTTGATTATTTTTGCTTCCAATTTAGACTGCGATTGCACAACCAGAAATCATCCATGTAATTTTTTGCCATTTGGTAAAAAGAGTGTTACTTGTACCAGCGGATAAAAAGTGTGCGAATTTTATTTCTGATCAAATCTTAATTCTTAAGGTTAGGTGTAACGAATAACCATGGAGGAAATATGCTGAGCAAGGACGTAGCGATGCAAATGGGAAACGCCACCGATGAACTTCTTGGTAGGCTCTGTCAGCAAGCCGGTCAAGTACGTGATAGTCATTGGGGTCAGCAGGTGTCTTATTCACGCAAGGTGTTTATTCCGCTGACGAATATGTGTCGTGATACTTGCCGCTATTGCACTTTTGTCAAAACTCCTCAGTCGGGAGAGGCGCAGTTGATGAGTCCGGAACAAGTTCTTACCACTGTACTGCAAGGTCAGCGTATGGGGTGTAAGGAGGCGCTTTTCAGTTTAGGTGAGCAACCTGAGAAACGGCACAAACTCGCGAGAGATTTATTAGCAGCTCAAGGACACAGTACAACAGTGGGTTATCTCAAGGCGATGTCTGAACTTGTTCTGGAGAAAAGTTTGCTGGTGCCCCATATCAATGCGGGTGCACTTTCTTATCAAGAATTAGCAATACTAAAACCTGTCGCTGGATCTATGGGCATGATGCTAGAAAGTTTAAGTCCAGCTTTAACAAAAAAAGGTGGTGCGCATTATGGTTGCCCAGATAAAACACCTCAGCGTCGCATCGATACTCTAGAAGCTGCGGGTGAGTTAGGTATTCCGTTTACTACAGGGCTATTGATAGGGATAGGAGAGTCTTGGCAAGACAGAATTGAGAGTCTGCTAGTTATCGAACAATTACATGAAAAGCATGGTCACATCCAAGAAGTCATTATCCAAAACTTTCGTGCTAAGACAGGAACGGAGATGGCTGATGCCTCTGAACCTTCCAAGGTTGATATGTTGCGCACATTAGCGGTGGCTAGATTGATACTCTCACCCTCAATCAGTTTGCAGGCTCCACCTAATTTAGAACAAGATTATCAGGACTACCTTCGTGCTGGTATTAATGATTGGGGCGGGATCTCACCGTTAACGAAAGACTTTATTAATCCCGAGCGAGCATGGCCGCAGATAGAGCGTTTAGCGGAACATTGCCAATTGGCTGGATACCAATTAATCGAACGATTGACTGTATACCCTGAGTATCAGCTATCAGCTCAAACACCTGTAGAAAGTTTGGTTCACTCAAGAATACGTTCACAGGCTGCAGACAATGGTTTTGCCATGATACAGAGCCACGCTAGTTAAGTTGTCCAGTTAAGGAGATAATGATGTTGTCACGGAGCGACCAGTCAGAAATAACCCAGATCCCATATAGTCGTTTGAACTCAGAAATTAGAGATACTTTAAAGCAGGCACTTGATGGCAAAGAAATATCACCTAAGCAAGCCACAAATCTGTTTAATGCCAAAGGTCAGGATCAGCAGGCTCTACTTGATGTCGCCGATCAAGTTCGTCACAACTTGTGTGGTGATAAGGCCAGTTTTGTTATCACCCGTAATATCAACTTTACCAACGTTTGCTACATGGGTTGTAAGTTCTGTAATTTTGCTAAGCCTATAAAGCATAAAGATGCAGAGTTCATTTCACTTGAAGAGGTTGCTGATAGAGCCCAGCAAGCTTGGGATCGCGGGGCGACAGAAGTCTGTATTCAAGGTGGATTACATCCACAAATAAGCGCTGACTTTTACCGTAATTTACTTTTAGCGATAAAAAAGCGCTTACCCCAAATGCATATTCACGCCTTTTCACCTTTTGAAATTTGGTACGGTGCACGTCGTGCCAAGGTGGGATACAAAGAATTTCTACAAGATCTCAAACTCTGTGGTTTGGACACAATGCCAGGCACAGCCGCTGAGATTTTGGATGTTGAAATTCGTCAGCAATTGACCAAAAACAAGCTCAGTACTGAAGATTGGATCAGCATAGTTAAGGCTGCCCATGAGGTTGGCATTAAAACGACTTCAACCATTATGTATGGGCATATAGATCAACCTTATCATTGGGCCAATCATCTTGAATTATTGCGTAATACCCAGAAGGAAACAGGCGGTTTTACCGAGTTTGTTCCGCTTGGTTTCGTGCATTATAAAACCAAACTCTACAATGATAATCCGGGACAGGTGCGGCCAGGGCCGACTCGAAGTGAGCATTTTAAAATGCATGCGGTAGCAAGGCTGATGCTGCAAGGACAAATCAATAATATTCAGGCTTCTTGGGTCAAGATGGGTTCAGATGTGGCTATACAGATGTTGCGCTCGGGAGCCAATGATCTTGGTGGTACCCTAATGAATGAAAGTATCTCGCGTGCGGCGGGCGGCGAACATGGTCAAGAAATTCAGCCACAAGATATGGTGCGTTTTATTCACAAGGCCGGCCTGAATGCTTTTCAGCGTTCAACCTTGTACCGCTCTTTACAGGAGTACCCACTGCAAACCAGCAACCAGCAGCAAGGACAACTTATCTTGCCATCTCAAGAGATCGCGCGCTTTGAGGCATCGCTATGAGTGGTTTGAGTATTACCTTACTTGCCGGCGGTGTCGGTGGAGCGAAAGCGGCCGAAGGGTTAGCCAAAAGTTGTTATGCTGATGGCCTCAAAATCATAGGTAATGTTGGTGATGACCAACAGTTCCATGGTTTGTGGGTATCCCCCGATATCGATACTCTTATCTACACATTGTCAGAGCGAATTGATCGTAACCAAGGCTGGGGGCTAGCTGGAGACAAACAAAAAGTTCTGAGCGGCCTTAAACAACTAGGCGTGGATACTTGGATGCAACTGGGCGATATGGATTTCGCTACCCATATTTTTCGCACTGAGCAGCGCCGCTTGGGTGTTCGAGCGCAAAAAATAGTAGAGCAGATAGAGCGAGCAAACGGAATAAATATTCCTATATTGCTGCCAACTGATGACATAGTGCAAACCAAGCTCAAGTCAGGCGGTCAATGGTTGAGCTTTCAAGACTACTTTGTTCGCCTTCATTGCCAGGCTAAAGTCGATGAAATTCGTTATTTAGAGTGTGATAAAGCGAGTGCAACACCTGAGTCTATTGAAGCTTTGAGCTGTGCGGATCTAGTGCTGATTGCTCCGAGTAATCCACTGCTTAGTATCGGCTCTATCTTGTCGATCGGAGATATTCGTACTCAAATACAATCGCTTTCAAAACCGATTGTTGCCATCTCTCCTCTAATTGGTAGTCAAGCGATTAAAGGACCAGCAGTCGAGTTAATGCAATCACTCGGCTATAGCCCAAATGTCCTTGGTATTGCGACTTATTATTGTGAGCTGATTGATGTGCTAGTCATTGATCCTGTAGATGAACAGTATGCACTTGATATTGAAGCTATGGGGGTGCAGGTAGTGATTCAAAATATCTGGATGCGTAATGAGGCTGAGAAAATTGCTGTAATGACAAGTATCGTGGACCAGATCATCAAGCTACCACTAAAAAAGGTAAGTTGATGCTGGATAAGCTGAATATTGTCATTCCAATCAAGGCACCAAGTTCTGCTAAACAACGTTTAATGGGCGTGCTTAACATGGCTCAGCGTGAGGCACTTGTGTTAAACCTTTACCGGCAAACGTTGCAATTTTTTTCCCAGCACTACCCGCAGGTTAATTGCTTGGTGGTGACAAACTCAGCCAAAATTGCCGATATAGCCTCACATTTTGGCGCCAATGCTCTGATTGCAAAGCAACCAAAAGGCTTAAATGCAGCGATTGAGGCAGCCACTCGCTGGAGTCTTGAGTCTGGTTATCAGTTTCAGATGGTTATCCCAGCAGATATTGCCAGACTGAATGCCAGTGAAATTGATGTCTTGTTACAAGCGACTAAAGCAGGCAGTCAGGTTGTAATAGCAAGAGCCAAGGACTCAGGGACCAATGCTCTTATTACCACGCCACCCAATGCTATTGAATTTCACTATGGTCGCCAATCAGCTCTTGCTCATGTACAGCAAGCACACGCTAATCAACTTAGGGTCGAAGTGCTCAACCTTCCAGATCTTAGTCAAGATATCGATGTGCCAGATGATTTAATCCAAGCCTTTCCTGATTATCACCACAAGGAGTACTGCTATGAATAGTTCAGTAACCGCAGAGTCCGCTAACGCGCTCGCTGTTAATAAGATGCAGATGTTTAGCTTGTCTGGCTTACCGGATTTTAAACCCGGTATGGATCTGGTCCAGCATTTAATAGATGCGTTGTCTGCTCAGGGGGAATATCTGCAGCATGGAGATATCTTGGTGGTAGCACATAAAGTGGTGTCAAAAACGGAAGGTGCTGTGGTTGATATCGAGACTATGTCTGCTAGTGATCAGGCAATCGAATTGGCTGAAAAAGTGAATAAGGATCCGCGTAAGGTGCAGGTAATACTCGATCAGTCAGCGCGTATTGTGCGAAGCATAAAACGTGCAGAGCAGGATGAGGGCATCTTGATTGCTGAGCACAAATTGGGGTTTGTCTGTGCCAATGCCGCTGTCGATGAGTCCAATACTGACAGCGTAGGGCAATTGATTACCTTGCCCGAAAACCCCGACCGCAGCGCTATGCAGCTATGTGAGCGACTAGAAGCTCATTTTGGTTGTCGTCTTGGCATTGTCATCAGTGATACTTTCGGCCGACCATGGCGTCTTGGCCAAACTAACGTAGCGATTGGACTGGCGCGAGTGCCAGCCATTCAACAGATGTGCGGTGACGATGATGCTTGGGGGCGAGAGCTTAAGGTAACGGCACCTGCTTTTGCCGATGAATTGGCTGCCGCATCAGGCCTTTTAATGGGCAAAAGTGACAAGTGCCCAGTGATAATTTTTCGCGGGTTGAACTGGCGAACAAGCGACAGCTCAGCCAAGCAGATCTTAAGACCCATCAAGGAGGATTTATTCCGATGAATGAAACTAGCAAGATAGCAATTTTAGGTGGCACAGGTCCACAAGGGAAAGGTTTGGCTCTACGCTTTGCAATAGCAGGTGTTCCTGTTGTGATTGGTTCGCGTGATAGTGAACGAGCAGCAGAGGTAGCGGTAGAGTTGAGTGCTGCTTTACCTCAGGGAAGCGCAACAATTGAAGGCATGGAAAATTTAGCGGCCACAACAGCTGCGGATGAGATGATTATTCTATCTGTACCTTATTCAGCGCATGATGCGACGCTAGCAGATCTTAAACATCTTCTGAGTGGCAAAATCTTGATTGATATTGTTGTTCCTCTTGCGCCGAAAAATCCCAAAGCGGTGGTAATGCCACCAGAAGGTTCAGCAACCGAAGCTGCGCAAGCTCTATTAGGTAATGACATTGCGGTAGTGGGTGCTCTTCACAATGTATCTGCGGTCACGCTGAATAATATCGAGCAGTCGATCAATTGTGACGTTTTGGTGTGTGGCAATCAGTTAGATGCCAAAAAATCGGTAATGACTCTGATAGAAAAATTGGGTGTAAAGGCATACAACGCTGGCCTTGCTGAAAGCGCACGCTGTATCGAAGCGCTGACTCCAATACTGATCAGGCTCAATATCTCGAAAGAAGTGCCCTTTACTCACGCAGGCGTCACAATTGCGCCACCTGCTCACTAAACATATTACGTAAGGAAACAAAAATGGAATTTGGAATTACCTTTAAAGGCTTTGTGAGCCCAAATAGAGCAAGAAATCTGGTACGTCAGGCAGAAGAAGCGGGTTTTACTTACTGCTGGTTCTATGACTCACACATCCTTTGGCGCGAATCTTTTGTCGCAATGGCTATGTGTATGGAGCACACCAAAACCATGCGTTTTGGTCCGTGTGTGACTAATCCAAATATTCGAGATTGGTCGCTAGCGGCAAGTTTATACGGCAGCTTAGCATTGCAAAGTGAGGGCCGTTTTGATCTTGGTTTGGGACGTGGTGATTCATCTATGCGTGTTATGGGTAAAAAACCAGCTCCTTTGGCTCGTTTGACTGAGTTTACTCATAAAGTCAAAGCTATGGTTAAAGGTGAAGAACCAGTGTCCTATGATGACTGCGCCTCAGAGGTGAAATTCCCTTGGGCAGTAGGCTACGATCTTCCGGTATGGATTGCAGCTTATGGACCCAAAGCGCTCGCAACAGCTGGTGAACATGGTGATGGTTTGATTTTGCAGCTTGCTGAACCAAGTTTGGTGAAATGGTTTACCGACCAAGCGCTTGAAGCTGGTAAAAAATCTGGCAAGGACATGAGTAACTTTAAAGTGCAAGCCGCGGCTCCAGCCTATTTTGGCGACAAGCAAGAGTGTTTGGATAAAACCCGTTGGTTCCCTGCTATGGTAGGAAACCATGTTGCTGATATTGTTGAAAAGTATGGCAGTGACTCAGGTTTAGTGCCGACGAGCCTTACTGACTATATCGAAAAGCGTAAAGGTTACGATTACTCTAAGCATGGTCAAAGTGATAACCCTTATTTAGAGTTTATCTCAGATGAGATTATTGAAAGCTTCTCTGTACTGGGCAGTCCAGACGATCACATTACCAAGATTAAACAGCTCGAAGAGGTGGGCGTGACTCAGTTTAATATCTATTTAGATAATGGTGACGAAGAGAATATTATTGCTCAATATGGTCAGCATATTATTCCAGAGTTTAATCGGGAGTCGTAAGTGCATGTTTAAAAATGTATTCTTAGTATTCTTTTGGGTTATAAATGATGTTGTTGTATAAGGTCATCATTTAATTTTCATAGGTTTTATATGGGGAACAGGGTTGATGCTATTAAACGCTGTTCCTAACCTCCCTTGGATACAATAAAATTTTATCCGTCACTTAAGAATATATAATTACCCCAAATAAGGTCTGAAGGCGACATTTTAATGTCTTATAGCGTTAGTGTAATGCAATAAATTGACAGATAATTATCGCTATTTGCTTGGACTCCGTATGTTGCTATCAAAAGATATGAGCCGTGGTGAAGCATTAATCGCCATGCTAAAGAGTGAGCGTCGTAACGTTATCTTTTCGATCGGTAGTGCGGTTCTATGCAGTTTGGTTGAAGTTCTCCCTTGGTTGTGTCTGTTATTCTCTCTTGAAGCTTTAGTCTCAGAAGAATCTCCAATTTTATACCTGTCTATTTTTGCTATTGCATTGTTTGGGCGTTATGGGCTGTATGCCTTTGCGATCTGGATGGCGCATATTGCAGCCTATCAAATTATTCAAAAGGCACGCCAGCATATAGTGCGTGCTTTAGCTTCAATGGATATCGAATATGTGCGCAGTCAACAGCGCGGTGATATAGAGAAAAGGTTATCAGATGACTGCCAAGGCCTCGAGCCGCTTATTGCACATCATGGGACGGATGTGATAAATGGTGTATTGATGCCTATCTTGTTGACTTTAGTTCTGACTTATATTGATTGGAGATTGGCTCTCGTAGCTTTATTACCACTTCCTGTGGCACTTGGTGTTCAGATTATGTTGATGAGTGGGTTTCGTCATCGACAACAAAAATACATGGAGGTTGTAGCTAGGATGCACCAAGCTCAAATGGAGTTTCTGAATAGTATTGGTGTGATGAAGCTTTTCTCGGTGGATGCCGATTCCTACCTAGCTCTTAGCCGTACGATTCGATCACATAATAAAATTGTTAATGGTTATACAAGAGTTATGGTTGGAGCTTGGGTTACATTCGTTACCTTGGCTCAATCCTCAATGATGTTTGTAGTACCAGTGGCTATTTTACTTTTTGAAATAGGAGACTTGACATTAGTTGAACTGGTGATGGCTGTATGCCTTAGTATCGGTATACTCAAACCATGGTTGGACTTGACTCAAGTTTTTTCTCAGATTCAGCAATCTTTTGTTTCGATTGACCGATTATTGCCTTATTTTCATCAATCTCGAAAGTCTACAACAAGTTATGATGGGCACCTTGTTAGCTTATCTTGCGATAAACTGGATGTTTTTAGATCAGGTAACCATTTACTTAAAAATGTTTGTTTAGAGTTTCATCCGGGCGAACGTATCACAATTGAGGGAGAGTCGGGGTCAGGAAAAAGTTCTTGGCTTATGACTTTAAACGGCTTCGTTGCACCGATGAAAGGTGGATGGCAGATAAATGGTACTTCTATTAATGATTGGGACGACGAATCTCGCAGCCTTTATATCGCATCTGTAGATCAACATGTGGTATTTTTCTCTGGTTCATTACGGGATAATCTGGCTATTTCTAAGCAAGTTTCCACTGATGATGATTTATGGGAGTTGCTTTCACTTTTAGGACTAAAATCTCTAGTTACGGAATTACCAAACGGTCTAGATACTGACATCGGTGAAGCTGAGCGTTTGTTTAGTGGCGGAGAAATGCAGCGTTTAGCAATCATTAGAGCGGCTTTGGCCAAAACTCCTGTATTAATATTGGATGAAGCGACCGCCCACCTTGATCAATTATCAGAGCAAAGAGTTTTGGATGGTTTACGTGAATACCACTCTGAACAAATTCAATTAATTATTAGTCATCGGGCAATGCGAGTAGAACACGTTGAACGCCGTTTGTGTGTAGAAGCTGGGACAGTTAAGGAAGTGCATTATGACTAATATTCAGCTTCTTATTCGTCACAGCGGAATTGATTCCCGGCAATTTAGACTAGGCCTTATTGGAAAAGTGGCAGTCGAAGCTCTATCTGTGTTGATGGTAGGTGTGTTGTTTTTTTGGCTATTAACCCCAAATCCTATGTCTTGGGTAACGGTAGGATTCGTTGCTGCTTTAATATTAGCAGTTCAGTGGTGGGTGGGTCAGAGTGCTAAATACACCTTTCTAGGGGCCTATAAAATTACTCATGGACTTCGTAGTCAACTGCTCACGGATATAAGAAGACAACCTCTTTCGGTTCTAAGAGGCAAGCGCTTGGGTGAAAAGGTCAAGTTGTTGACCGCTGATCTTAAACAATTTGAAGATATATTTAGTCATCTAATAGCTGACTTTATTTCATCATGGGTTGTGCCTTTAGCAATGCTATTTGTGGTTGGATTCATTCACCCTATTTTAGGTATTGTAACATTTGCTGTATTTTTATTGGCGTTGAGTGTTTTGATTTTGTTTGAGAAAAACTTCAATCAACGTGCGTTTGCTCATCATAAAACCAACATAGATGTATCAAGTAGATTACTGGAATATGTTGACTGCTTACCTATGCTTCGCGGATTCGCAAAAACTGAACGCTTGGCGAAGCCACTATGCGATAAAATTGAACAACAAAGAGCTGATGGTCTTGGTTTAGAATGGGCTGGAGGTGTCGGAGTATTGTTTGCGACCCTAATGGCAGAATTTACAGTGGTATTTAATCTTGGCTTGGTCAGCTTCTATCTACAAG
Organism: Vibrio hepatarius; assembly: GCF_018860525.1. Classification (GTDB taxonomy): domain Bacteria; phylum Pseudomonadota; class Gammaproteobacteria; order Enterobacterales; family Vibrionaceae; genus Vibrio; species Vibrio hepatarius_B. The sequence goes on along the minus strand of NZ_JAHKPM010000063.1, from coordinate 76,553 downwards.
ATGGCCAGTTGTCATTATCTGAATGTCTAGTGGTTGTCGTCGCTAGTGTTGCTTGTGTTCGGCCCTTAACAAGAATGACGGTCTATGCTGCTCTGTTAAGATATATGCTTCATGCTGCCAATAGGCTTGTAAATATTGTGCAATTACCTCAGCAAGTGGTTGAGGGTACTCCCCCGAGTTGCTGTGATGTTACCGTTGAAGACATGCACCTTGTGATAGATGAACAGACCGTTATTGATGGTATCAACATAAATATTCTAGAGGGCCAGAGGGTTGCTTTCGTAGGAGCTAGCGGTGCTGGTAAATCGAGCTTGCTGGATTCTATCGCTGCTTTTCATATACCTAGCTCAGGTTCAGTTAAGATTGGTGGTTTGCAAGTTGATGAAGTCGGGACAGGTCAGTGGTATAAGATGGTCTCTTATGTAACACAAGATGTTCAGTTATTAGGGGGGAGTTTACGTGACAATCTTGTACTGGCGAAACCTGATGCAACTGAAGAAGAAATCGAGTCGGTCGTTGATGCTGCAGGGTTAGCGCCTTTGGTTGCAGGTCTACCAAAAGGTATTGACAGTGATGTTGGGGAAAATGGAAATAGATTGTCGGGTGGGGAGCGTCAGCGAGTGTCAATCGCAAGAGCCTTGTTGCACGATGCCCCCATTCTTTTATTGGATGAGTTCACTTCTGCACTCGATGAGAATACTCAAGATAATATATTATCAACGATAGATAAGCTCTCGCGTGGTAAAACAGTTATTACCGTTGCACACAGGCTTGATACGGTGCGAAATATGGATGCCATTTACGTTTTAGACCATGGAAAAATTGTAGACTCTGGTACTCATGAAACACTTATAACCAAACATGGTCGCTATCAACAGCTTTGGCAGGCTGGCCAGAAAGCGTGATAGAGTTTCAGTGTTAAAAAGCCTCACTTCACATTGAAAGACCCCCAATAGTTGGACACCAATTATTGGGGGTCTTTTTATCAGGGACTATTCTGATGCCAAAGCGATCCTGTGGGACCTATGATGGCTTTTTTATCTATTTTACCTACAGCAGTTTTTGGAAGCGTTGGCAGGAGAAGTAATTCATCAGGCATTTTGAAGCGAGCCAAGTTTTGTTTGAGAAGGAACTCACGTATCTCTTGAAGTGTGATTTGCTCTCCATGACCAACTATAGCGGCACCAATACGCTCACCTAAGTGTTGATCAGGGATCGCAATGACAGCAGCTTGAATTATTTGAGGATGTGCTAATAAGAGATCTTCAATTTCATCGCTAGCAATACACTCTCCAGCTCGATTAATAACGTCTTTAATGCGACCCGTAACCGTTATATATTGCTCCTTATCTATACGGACTTTGTCTCCACTACAATAAAAACCATCATCGGAAAAGGAGAGTGTATTGTATTCGGGTGCGTTATAGTAACCACGGAGAGTATATGGCCCTCGAACCAATAGTTCCCCTTCCTCCCCTATAGTCACCTCATTACCATCTTTATCAACAACGCGTATCTCATCGAATTGGCTTACAGGTTTTCCCTGCATTGAGGCAACGACTTCTGGTGGATCTGTTAAGCGGGTACATGCAATTAGTCCCTCGGCCATTCCAAAAACCTGTTGTAGAGCTCCTGGTATTGTTTCTTGTATTGCCAGCGCGTCACGGTATGTGAGTTTTGCTCCTCCAACTTGAATACGTTTTAGACTCGCTAAAGTCGCATCCTCCCACTGAGTCGCCTCGGTCCAAAGTTGCGCTAAAGCAGGGACAAGCGCTGTTGCCGTTATTTGGAATTGTTCTATTAAGTCGAAGCAGTGATCTGGACTCGCTATTTGAGAAAAAATCACTTGGCCACCTTTGGATAAAGTCCCTAAAAACCCTGGACATCCCAATGTAAAGTTATGTGCTGCGGGTAGGACTGCAAGATATACTTCATGTTCACTAACTGCACTGGCTTTACAGCAGCAATTTATATTATAGAGATAGTCATTGTGAGTACGTGGAATCAATTTAGGTAACCCCGTGGTTCCCCCAGAGACTAAAAATATTGCAGTTGTATCTGGATTAATATCGACAGGGATGAAATTTGGAGAGAAAAAATTAGGTAAGCTAAACTTTTTGTTTTTACTGTTGATGAGGTATATACAGCTTAACCCTTTCTCTTTAAGGACTTTAAAAATCTGGTTGTCATTGAATTCCTCGCCAATATAGCCTTTAGCCTTTGAAATGCTCATAAAATGCTCTATTTCCTTCAAGCCATGCGCAGGAAGAGCTAACACAGGGATGATACCTGCACGTAATAGACCAAAGAAGACGATAGAAAAGTAACATGTGTTAGACAGCTGTATCACTATATGGTCGCCAGATTTCCACCCATCTTCAATAAGTCCTTGTGCGAGTTGATCGGCTTGATTCATTAGTTCTTCATATGTTAGTGACTCATGATCATCTCTTATTGCAACTTTTTGTTGAAGTGCTGTGGGATGTGACCACAGCAAATGCCATAAAGGTACATTTTTCCATATTGCTGCAGTTTGATATTGCAGAGCTTGAGTTGCTCGATAAGGAACTACTTCGTTGGATATATGAGATTGCTTCATACAAGAGTCTCTTGTGTTTGAGGAGAGGTTAATGAATCAATAGTGGTTAGCTGATCTTCAAAAATAAGATGATCCAGAACACAAGACATCTTTTCACAGGTTTCTTGCCATTCTCTTGTTGGAGAAGATAAGCTGATCACGCCCGCACCGGCTTGTAATCTGGACTTTGATTGATGTTTATATGCTGCTCTTAATACGAGGGCTGCATCGAAAAAACCATCATGATCAGCTATTAATATACTGCCGCTATAAAGCCCGCGAGTGGTATGTTCAAAACGGGAAATAGCCTCAATGGCTTCTCGCTTTGGTATTCCTGACGCCGTGATAGCAGGAAATAATATTTTAAATGCATTCCACGCAGACTTTCCATGTTTCAGCTGCCCCACCACCCTAGAGGCAAGGTGTTGTACGCTACCACGCTGATATACTTCCATAAACTCTGTCACACAGACTGTTTTTTCATTACACACCTGCTCAAGTTCTTCTACAGCGAGTTTTACGGATGTGGCATGTTCCGCAATTTCTTTTGGATCTGTTGTTAATTCATATTTTAAACGTTCGGCTTCAACAGGATCTGATGGTAACAATCGAGTACCAGCTAAAGGTTGGGTGCTTAAGTACCCTTGTTTGTCGACCTCAAGTACGGTTTCAGGTGAGAAGCCAAAGGCTTCGTGTTCGCCCAACTTAAGCATGAAGGAACGAGCAGGAGTATTATTGAGTCGGCCTAAGATGAAACTACGACACATATCGATAGAACGAGGTAAAGTTGCCACTCGAGAAAGAATGACTTTTTTGTAATTATTATCTCTAATGTCATTAACCGCAGATTCGACTATTTTCTGATAATTGTGCCTGATATTATCATTCTTGATTATGTCATCTTGTGTTAATTTCGCTGTGGTTGTGTTGGTTGGAACTGAGTTTTTTGTTTTATCTATGGTCTCTCTTATGATGGGTAAAATGGAGTCATTAGTGGTACGAATGACTAAACGGTTAGCTGTAATTCGAATGTCATGTTGAGCGATGAATAGTTCGAGAAGAGTATGTAAATCATCTTTTTGTGGGATCTTATGGGCAAAGTGACTGAACTCAAAATCTACTCGGCCAAATAGTCTCCATCTATCCCAAGGTAATGCTTGAGTCGCATGATAAATAGCGTCACAAATCAGGCCATGTTCAGGTTTAAGTGTGTTGCCGAAAAAATCAACAATAGTACCTTGGTTGTCTACGGTTAAACATGCGAGTTTATTAATACCGATAGCCCATTCATTGTGATGTTCATAGACTACATAGTTGTGGCAAAAATCTGCATTTATCAGCGTTGTAGCTAAAAGCAAAGGGTCACATTGATGCTCAAGGGTGATAGTTTTGTGCTGATTATCGAAAGGCTTAACCATGATTGTATACTCCAAGTTCGCGGTTGGGACTAGCAGCGTGTTCAATCACGCTTTTTATGAATAAAGCAGGGTGGTTTGTGATATAAAAATGATCACCAGGCAGGTATCCTATGGATGCCTCCTCGCGAGAAGAGAACCATTTCTGCCAAGCACTAACTTCACTACACCAAGCTTCAGGGTCTTGTTGGCCATACAGCAAACTGGAGTGTGTATGTGTCAATGTTGATCTACTGTCCCATTGTTGTCGGTAGGCTTCAGTGGCGTAAAAATCAGCTCTGAGCATCGGAAGAAACAGTGATAATAATTCTGGGTGCTCTTTTAGTACTGGGCTGCCACTACCAATTTCTATTAATTGTTCGACAAATTTTTCGTCGTTGAGATGGCTTAGCATACGTCTGCTTTCAAGGTGTGGAGCATGGCAACCTGATAAAACCAGATGAGACACTGGTGTGTTGGCACTAAATTCGACTTCAAAACGCCTAGCCACTTCAAAAGCTATTTGTGCTCCCATACTATGTCCACATAACCGTAAACGAGGAATTTTCTGCCTATCGGTGTATGATGAGTTCCAAGACATTAAATTTTGGAATAGATCGAAAGCAATAGCTTCGATACTGTTCAATGGAGGTTCTTTCATACGTTGATCACGCCCAGGATAGGTGGCAAGAAATATATGTGTATTATTGGGTAAATCATGCTCGTCCAATAAAGCCCAACTGGTAAATGCGCTATTACTCCCACCAGCAAATGGGCAAAGAACCCATATTTCTTCGACGTTGGTGCCTTTTTGACACAATAGTTTGAAATTATTTGTGATCATTGTTCTTCCCTGCAGAGTAAGTCGACAGGTTTTGCTGGTGTGAGTTTTGTTTCTTTAACGGGGCCACACAGGGTTAAAATATGTTCCCACAGTTGTGCTACACGAATTTGATGTTCTGAGGATAATGATCGCGCTAGTGAATCGGTGTCTATTTGGTTAATAAACATATTGATAGTAGTTTGAATACCTTCTGGTCCTAGAACCTCGAATGTATCAAGACGAGAAGCATTACTCTGGTAGATTTTTTGAGTCGCTTGTGCATGTAAATATGCACCTTCAGGTGTACCAGCAGTTTGATATAGGCTGAGATGATCTTTTTGATGATCCTTAGCATGAAGTACAGGAGTCCAAGTCACGGGCCCGTAACTGTCTGCTAATGAAAGGTAACCACTATTCCAACCAAGCATGATGCGATGCATTGCTAGGCTATGCATATCTGGATCGCTTGGATCCAGATGATTTTGTAATTGCAGCAAATAGTGACCACTACTGGAACTTAAATTAAGGACATCAAAGAGAGGTTGCCGATAGATCAGCTCTGGAGTTAAAACATCTGCGCCCAGGTCTAGACTTTGTACTAGCCAATCTAAGGTTGAATATAACAACTGCCGGCTAGTTGTCAGATTCCCATAACTAGCCGGTGAGCCAATATTTCGAGAAATATGGTCGGCACTGGACAACCAAGTTTGTCCAGCGGTGGTTGCAGAATAGAAACTGTTAACACAATAGTGGCGTTTATATTGCTTCGCGAGGCGATGATGGCGCTCTATTTCTTGAACTGAAACAGGATGTTCTTGAATGACATTAATGCCTTTAGCCAAAAGCTCTTCCACTAACAGGTTGCCAGTACCGCCGATTATCGATGCTCGAACGACAACACAAGCGATATCAATGTCTCTCGGTAGGTCAGATACTTGACGATATAATGGTATTCCAAAAGCTTTAGCGAGATTGTGTGAGCGTTGGCTACCTGTTGAAAGGAGGCCAACCAGCTCAATGTGATCTGGTGGCTCAATAAACGTATTGAGGTAAAGTTCGCCAAACTTGGCGCCAACGATAATGACTTTCTTTTTATTGTTCATTTTAAAGTTTTTCCATGAAAGATGATGTTAAGCCTTTTCATTACTGGGAGCGGGGCTCAGCACAGTGCCTAGCGTGTGGAGTAGTTTGTTAACGTGCGACTCTTGCAATAAGGTGTAGTGATCTCCTGACACTGTATAAGTTTCAAGGTCGCACAACTTTTCCCAGCCATGATTAGGACAATGCGCGGTGGCTGGGTTTTGGTAACTCATGAAATCTAAATGATTGTTCTGATCTGCTTTGATGAGAGTCACGGGCACTGAAAGTAACTCTGGTGCTTTATATGACAGCATCGCCGACAAGTTACGACGATAGACATCGAGTAATTGTTGGATGCTGTCTGCAGACATATCTTGGCTTATTTCAAGGCGAGAAAAAGTATCCGATAGCTGGTGACATAGTGAATTATCCGACGATATATTTGGTGATTCGGTATCCACTAACTTAGGGAAACGACCAATTAAATCAGCATAGAAATGATGGCGAACCTCGTCTTTAGTCAAATCTTGATTCAAAGGTGTCGGCACATAACTGTCAATTAGAATACAATCTTCAACGGCAATACCTTGTTGGCGGAGTTGATATGCCATTTCGTATACAACTACACCGCCAAAAGACCAGCCAGCAAGTCGAAATGGGCCGCATGGTTGAATACTCTTGATCTGTTTGACATAGTGCTGAGCGAGTTTTTTTACGCTGAATATTGGTGTGTGTTGGTCAATATGAGGATAGCTCAACCCATACAGTGCTATTTTTTCTAGGCCTTTCGCCAGAAATTGGTAGCTTAGGAGGTGTCCACCGATTGGATGAACTATGAACAAAGCAGGGTAGGCACTATTTTCAGGATTCAGTAAGATAGGCTTTTGATCTTGAGCTGATTCATGGTTATCGAGTGACGATGCTAATTGTTCAATAGTATCGTGCGATTGAAGATAGCTCACGGTGAGTCTGCGCTTTAGCGCCGTATTAATTTGACTGATAACACGCACTGCGGCTAATGAGTTCCCCCCGAGATCAAAGAAACTTTGGTTAGCTGGAATGGAAGTTTGCTTCAAACATTCTTCCCATATTGTAGCAATTTTCTTTTCCATTAATGACTTAGGCGGCCTTGCTGTCGCTGATACTGTGACTTCTGGTACAGGTAGAGCATCACGATCTATTTTGCCATTTGGGGTTAGAGGAATGGCATCAATTGATATGAATTGAGTAGGACACATATAGGCGGGTAGGTTTTCTCTTGCGTGCGCAAGAAGTTGAGTTAGATCTTGGGACGTGATTTGTGAGCAAACGATGTAAGCCACTAATCTAACACCTACTCCCTCTTCCTTGATTGGTTTGACAATAACGTTTTGTAGGCGGCTATTATCTTCAAACAGAAAGAGACGAAGGGTTGTTTCTATTTCTCCAAGTTCAATTCGGTAGCCGTTAATTTTTACTTGATGATCATTACGCCCCAAGAACTCAATGTTACCATCCTCTTGGTAGCGACCAAGATCGCCAGTTTTATATAAACGTTCTCTGCTCACTGGATGAATGATAAATGCTGCTGAAGTTTTAGCTTTGTCTTGCCAATAACCAAGAGAAAGGCCTAGCCCACCAATATACAGTTCACCTGCAACCCAATCAGGGCATGGATTAAGTTCCCTATCCAAAACAAAAAACATCTGATTTTTTAATGGCTTACCATAAGGGATGCTATTGTACTGGCTGTAACTGCCTTTAATATCATAGGCAATTGACCAAATTGCAGCTTCAGTTGCACCGCCCAAGCTGAGTAATTTAGCTTTAGGCGCAACGACTTGGAGGTGATCAGGAAGGGCAATAGGTATCCAATCACCACTCATCATAACATGTCGTAAGGAAAGGAGGCTTTTGCCACTTGAGATTAGACTATCGGCCAGCAGCTGTGCAAAAGCAGGCACACTATTCCAAATGGTAATGTGCTCTTTTTGCGCTGTATGTATAAGACTTTCAGGGTCTTGTGCTGGAGATATTTTGGGAATGACTAGGCATGCACCACAATGTAGAGTCGAGAAAAGATCAAAGACGGATAAATCAAAATTAAGCGCTGAAATGGCGAGTACACGATCGCGACTATTTAGCTCTATTCGTTGTTCAATGTCGAAAAGTGTATTGATCACGGCTTGGTGATCCATCATGACCCCTTTAGGTTGACCCGTAGAGCCTGAAGTAAAGATTACATAGGCCAAATCACTAGGTAAGAGAGGATCAGGTTTGAAACCAGAGGGTACGACTCCTGTGAGTGAGGGAGTAAGGACTCGGTATCTATCATACGTACGAATTTGCTCTGAGATAACGGTTGTGACTTGCCCTTGTTTTAACAAGGCAGATATTCTTGTTTCGGGATATGATGCATCTATAGGTAGATACGCTTTCCCTGCCAACATGATACCAAGTACAGCGACAACTTGTTGCCAGCCTTTGTCCATAACAATCGCCACTAAAGGAGCGTTATCTTTTTGATTTTGGATCTGGGATGCGAGCTCTGATGATGCATTCCAAAGCTCTTGATAGGTTATGCAAAGACTGCCCTGCTTAATAGCGACTCTGTCTGGATAGGCTTTGACTCCCTCATTTACCATGGATATGAGGGTGTTCGGTGTTCGGGGTTCTACATCATGATATTGAATATAATTGATGCCCTGACGTCGTTTTATCTGCTCATTTGGAATTTGGATGTGGAGTGGTTGAGCCCAGTTCTTTGACGGTAATGTTTCTACAATATCGACATAGGCTTGGAACATTGCATCGAATACACCTGGTTTTAAGTAATCACTCTGTATAGTCCATTTTATATTGACTCCACCACATGTAGATGCGATTAACATAGCATCAAGATAAACGTGGGGTGTTTGAGCTCCAAAGTTACGAAGAGTGCCAAGAGTATTATGACTCTCTTTTCCGACAGAAATAGTGTCGTTAAAAACGATGGGCATACCAGCACTAAAGTTACGATTGAGTTTGTTTTTTTCTGTCAGTATCTCTTGACCGTCAAATTGAGAATGAGCTAAATCATCCGACATCTGCTGTTGAACTTGCTCAATAAAAGTGAGTAGTTCGAGTTCTTTTGTCATGTCAACTTCCAGCATAGATGTTGTTGAAAGGTTTCCTACAAGACTTGCTGAATCAGGGGTTGATGCAGGGCGATTACTGTGCAGTACGTTTAACGAAAAGTGAGAATTATTACTCCAGCGCCTTAAAACCAAGCAGAATATTGCGAGCATTGTCATCGATGGCAGAACATTATTCGTAAAAGAATAATGTTGAATTTTCCTCCAGTTACTTTCTGATAGGAGATGAGTTAAAACACCTTGATTTAATACATCACTCCGAGATTCAGCGAGTGGCAGTTTTGGTGCGTCTGGCAATGCTGGAAGTCGATCCATCCAGTATTTTCGATCTGCGTCAATATTATTTGAGTTCTGGAGTTTTGCTTTCTCCATATATTCAGTGATATTGATTGCTGGTGTATCCAATACTTGTGATGGGTTTTGATACAGACTTTGCCATTGTTGGAAGAGCAAGTTGAGGCTCTTTCCGTCCGCCACGACCAAATCTACAACAATATGAATAAGGTGGCTTTTTTCCTCTATATGTAGAATATGAATATCAAATAGTGGCCATTGTTCGGTAGGAACCCCTTGGGTTGCAATTCGATGTCGGGCTTTGGTTAAATAGTCTCCTTTTTCCGCTTCACTCAGCTTTCTGAGGTCGATGTAATGAGGATTATAGTCAGGTACAGTTTGATGAATACAGTAACGTCCCTCCTGTATTTCTCCACGTAACTGATCATGATGGCGGATGAGCTCATTCCAACTATTGATGAATCTTGAACTATCTAAGTTCTCTATTTCTAGTTCGGCATAAAAATGCGCAATACTTTGGCCTAATGAAAAGAGTGTGCTTTCACCTAACCAGTATGCGTTTTGTAAAGGTGTTAAGGGATAACCCTGTTTTTTTTGAAGTTCATTAGCACTTTTTTGCTCGTTGATTGTGACTACATTTTGGCAAAAATCTGCAAATACGGGATATTCAAAAATGTTTTGCAGAGTAACCGTATCAAATCCTGCATGCTTTAAATTTACCACTAACTTGGTTGCCATCAGACTGTCTCCACCACAGAGGAAGAAATCTGTTTTTGGAGTCACATCTTGTTGAAGTAATGACGACCAGATATTGGCTATCTCTTGTATATGCCGGTTTGAATCAGGCTCCGATGTTGCCTGTTTGTAATCATTTTCAATGTTATCCAATGACTCTGTCTGGTCGCTTTGGGTTTCCATCGATATTGGGTTGTACTGATTCGATTGGGCCAATATTAAATGCTGACGCAAGACAGATGTATCTGTATCAGGATAACGGCATAAGACATCAAATCCATGTTCATAAAGTAGATTTTGCCAATCATTGATATTAAGCATGGCACTGTCAGCTTGTTGCCGAAAATCGTTAAAAGCATTTATCCCCTCGATAAAGCCGACAGTTGCAAGTTGCATTGGACTGTGTTGGACAGTGGCTTCTATCAGCAACAAATGTCCATTTTTTGCCAGTATGTCCCTAAGGTTTATCAATGTAGAGGGCAGGTTGATAGCGTCGTGTAGAACATTTACTGCTATCACTACGTCATAGCCACCAGCGAGTTTGTTTTGTGGTCCGATATTTAGATTTATATCCAATTGTCCGAAACTGACTTGACCGTAGTTTGCCAAGGACTGTTTTGCTTCGTTCAAAAAGGTTTGCGAAATATCTGTAAACCTGTAGTGGCCAATATATGAGGATGCGGTATCAAGAACCATGCTGGAGGTTGCAGCAGTTCCAGCGCCAACTTCTAAAACGTTAAGTGATGACCCTTTTTCTTTTGCCAGAGCTGCGATTAGGTTAGCGGTACTTTTATTGAGGATCGTTAGTGAAGGATTAGTTTTATAGAGAGCATCAGTGGTTTTCTGATCTTTGAACAAAATCTCCAGTGCTAATTTTTTACCACTTAATAGTTCAGAGTGTGATTGAATACATTCATCAAGGTACTGAGAAAGGTGCTGACACCAAATTGATTGAGGGAGTTTAGAAGTAGGGAAAATGGGTTCATAGTTTTGACATTCATAGGTGTCGCCATCAAAGTGAAGTAAACCTTCGCGGACAAAGTGGTTTAGCCAGAGTTTTACGAGTTTATGGTGCTTTGGCGTAGTTTTTAGTATCTCAATAATTTGTGAGTAACTGAATGTTTGACCTGGATGAACAAATAAGTTGTGTTTACGCAGAGTTGCCTCAAGTCCTGTTAGTGCTTGAGTTTCCAAATATTGCCAAGCATTTTCGACCTCTTTCTCGACTTCAGGCGTTATTTGGGGAAGTATGGATGTATAGCTCGTTGATTCTATTGTTGGGGTGAAAGCTTGGCGCTCAAACTCGATAGGTGATAATGATATTTCGTGCAGCCATTGACCATACTGCTCAAACATACGATCTACTATATCAGGGGCAAGCACACCATCCATACAATACCAATGGTATTTGAGTTCGCCATCGACTTCCATGATTTGGTGATCTAGCCAGACTTGAGGTGTTTGGCTTAACACAAACACAGGTTCGCCTAGCAAATGTGTCATGGCTTTTTCAATGTCCATACCATCCATAGACATCCCGAGCATGCTGGTGAAAACAATAGGTGTCATCGGTAAAGATTTTTCATGCTCAATCATAGTGCTTGAAGTTTTGCGATGTTTAGCCACTTCCCGCATAACTTCTACACCATTTACATTGCAATGGCTTAAGCGTGACCACAGTCTTTCTTGTGCTTGAGACATCTGCCCCTTGAGAGTTAGACCTTGAGACCAGTCGAAATCCATTAGTAGAACGGAAGTGAAGTCCCCAATAAGATCTTTCACATCATTATGGAATGGTTGACGATTAAAGAAGGTCATGTTGAGAGTAAATGCTAAGGATTCTGACCAATTAGCAAGCATGCGAGAAAATAATGTTAACAACCCCGCAGAAGGTGTGATCCCAGATTGCTGCCAATGTGTTTTCAAAGCAGACCATTGTGATTTTGGTAGCTGACCTTTGCGAGTAACAAATTTTGGTGTGCGATAGCTGGTCTGGCTTGCCAGCGGTAGTACCGGTGCTTTAGGCAGGACTGGTACTAGCTTCATCCAATAATCCCAAGACGCCTGCCATTCCGGTTGTTGTTGTAATGCTTGTTCATGTAGCACGTAATCGCGAAATGATAGTGCAAGTGGTGGTAGTACATGGCCGTGATATGCTCGGCTAAGGTCATCCATCATTATTTTGAAACTTTGGACATCAAACTGAAGTAAATCAAGATTCATGTGAATTCGATACTGTGTATCAGTAAGTTCACTAATGCGAATTTCGAACAACGGCCATTTTTCAGCAGGTCGGACATATTGGCTCATTGTTTGTCTGATCTGATTAAGGGCTTCGGACTTCATTTGCTCATCTAGAGCCTTTAGATCTTGTCTTGCAAAGTGATATTTAGGGACATCTTTTAAGATAACCTGCTCACCGGAAACTAAGACTGACATTCGCAACATATCATGGCGTTGAACAACAGCATTCCAAGCAGATTCAAGTTTGCTAATACTAAATTGATTGTGCGATGAATCCCATTCGAATACTACGTTGCATGCGATGCCTCCATATGGTACCCATGCCTCTCGTCCCACCCAATAAGCATGTTGGATAGGGGTTAACGGGAATGGATTGTGTTGTTCCTTTAATTGGATAATAAAGGGGGGGGTGCTTTTGGGATGCGATTGTCGGCTCTTCTCCTCAATGAGCAAATTAAGGCCTTCAAGTGTCATATTTTTATAAGCTTCTTCTGCGGTTAGCTTGATATCGAACTGTTTTTTAATTGCAGCGTTGAGTTCCAAAAACTGTAATGAATCTATACCCAGTTGCAGAAGATCTTGTTTTTGCTCGATGACACTATTTCCAGCTAGCGCCAACTGATAATGGATTCGGTTACTCAGCCAAGTCATAGAGTCCAATGTTTCTATACCAGAAGCCTCATAGCTAGAAGTATCTATTGGCAGATCTGAGGTGAAATACTTCCTAAATGGTTTTGAGTTAGAGCTTATGTTCATGGCAAATACATGCTCATTACCCATGATTAAGCTTTGACTCAAGTGCCATAAGCCTTCTTCTCTTGTCAGAGTATGCATTCCATTATCGTGGAGTCTAGCAACCAACTCCGAGTCTTTCGTCATGCCAATTTTATGCCATGCTCCCCAAGCTAAACTCATTACTCGGCAGTGCTTGTTTGCATGATTTGATTGAGCAAAGCCATCTATGTATGCATTGGCTGCTGCATATAAACCTTGACCAGGAGCACCTAAACTTGCAACCGAAGAAAATCCTATCAAGTAGCTCCCTTGCTGATTTTCAAGCCATTGATTAAGCGTGGAAAAGGTACCTGCTTTGACATTGAATGCACGCTTAGCTTCTTGAGTATCCCAACTCTCTAGGAGTTTATGGTGTACATTGCCTGCAGTATGTATGGCCCCAGAGATAGGCCGAGAATCGTCCCAGTTTGCTAAGAACGTTTCCAGTTCGTGATCGCTTGCTAAATCGACCAAATATGTTGTAATTTGACATCCGAGCTTGGCTATTTGTGAACAAAATTCTACCCAATCTGAATGTTGTTGATGACCGATGGCTGTGATGTGTTTTACACCAGAGCTTGCTAGCCATTGGATGACCAATCGACCTATTCCTCCCATTGCACCTGTGACAAGGTGAGTCCCTTCTTCGTTGAACCATGATGCCGGAATTGGGTCACCATGAGCCACAGCATGTGTCAGTTTCTGTGCCCAATATTGACCATGACGAAACGCCAGATCTTCGACATTGCTAAAGGGTGCGTTAGACAATAGCTGATTGAGGTCTGGGGCATGTAGGTTTTGGACATCCAAGACGAGAAAACGCTTATTTGGATGTTCAGTTCTCGCTACGCGTATGATAGACATTAAAGCCACTGCCGTTGGGTTCAATTCATCTTCCTGCGTGATCTTCAGCGCACCAGAGATGAGAATCAACAATGTATCAGGGGCATTACAAAGGATCTTTGCAAGCTGCTCTGCTGAAGCTGACAATGAGTTAGTGGAGATAATCAATATGCCTTTTTCTTGGTTTATCTTTTGTATGTAACCTTTGGTCTCTGATGAAACTTTGATTTCCTCAATTGTATTTAGAACCGAGTTTTTATCTGATTCAACGCGATAGGATTGCCACACATATCGGTTGTGTGGTGAGGGAAGGAGGGTTATAAGTTCTTTATTATCAGCATGCTTGGGTGTCAGTCTTGCGAGCCACTCCCAGTGTCCTTGTGGTACTTGAGCTCGTATGTCATAGCTTTCTTGTCCCCACATTTTTGGCTGCCTGCATATCGCGACGCGAGATAAATGTTTGGGTTGATATGTGGGTGAAACAGACAGCTCTCCTTGGTTGAGGTGAGCAGGTAAGTGTTGTAGCCATTGTTGATGAATTGCGCTTATTAGGTCAGTGTTCTCTGACACCAATGACCAGTCTTGATAGCTAAGATTCTGATATAGCTCTAGCTGTGTGCTCGAAGTTTCAACGACAGAGTCACTATGGGAAGTAACATTACCTTCCAACAATAGAACCAAATGTTTTTCCAGACTTGATATATGGCCGAGCTGACTCAATAAATCAGGCAAAGCGCGGCCTAGTTTGAGTAAATCTTGGCATGTTTTCTGGACACTAACTAAAGTTTCCGAATTGGCTTCGACGAGCCAATGCTGGACGATGGCTTCGGCATTTGGTAGTAATGCTTTTGACGGCAACCAAAGATTGTCCTTTCGATGGTAATAGCCTTGTGTGACCAATAGGTCGATTAGTGCTTGGATATGATGTCGATGCCGAGGCAATATGCGCCCACCCCGTATCACTTTTCTTAAGCTAAATATTTCTTCTCGCGCGCAAGTTTGTAGATAGTCTCGAATGACGGCACAGCGGAGCGTCATAGGTTCGAGAGAATACGAAGGCTCATCTTGCTGATTTGAAATATGGGAGCTTGTTCTTGATTCAACCCAAAAACGTTTTTCATCAAAGGGATACAAAGGTAATGAGCATCGCTTCCCACTGACATTAAAAACGTGTTGCCAATTTGCGTCGATACCGCAAGTATAGAGTTTACACAAGGCGTTATTCTCTTCAGCGTGTATCCAACTGGTCGTTTGTGACCACTGCTCACGCTTGCCGATCGACGTTAAATGCGGCTTAGGGCCCACTTCCATGAAAGTATGGCAGTCTAGAGTTAAGGCCTGCTCTATGGCTTGTTTGAATTGTACTGACTCACGCACATGACGGGTCCAATAATCAGCGTTTAGCTCGTTTGGATCATTTATGGTGTCACCCGTTACACAGGATATGAGTGGAATATCACCCCTAAGCGGTGTTATTTCAGCTGTAAACTGAGCGTAAGATGGGATCATGGGCTCTAGATGACGAGAGTGTGCTGCGCAAGATACGCCAAGCTGGCGGTACGAGATATTGGCACGTTCAAGATCTGAGCATGCTTGTTCTACGTCATATGTATCGCCAGAAAATACCCAATGTGATGCACCATTTTGGGCTGCTGTATCTAACTTTAGTATTGACTGGAGTGGAGCAATTTTCTCTATAGGGGCAAAAATAGCGAGCATAGCGCCGTCTTGATGTAGAGTGCATTGGTGCATTTTGTTGCCACGCTCAACCACTAATTGTATCGCCTGTTGGTGACTAAGGTAGCCAGCCACAGCACACGCTGAAATTTCGCCTACAGAATGGCCTAAAACAACATCAGGGGTTATTCCTTTTACTTTCCAATGTGCTGCCAACGCAATTTCAAATGCGACGATAGCAATTTGAGCATTGCTGGTTTGGGTCAATAAATCACAACGTGGGCCAAACATTATTTCAGTTAGAGGAGCTTGAAGCTTACCTTCACAATAATGTTGACTAAGTTCGATACTATCTTTAAACGTGTCACTTGAATGGTACCAATCTTTCCCCATTCCTTCATACTGGCTACCCTGACCAGTAAATATCCAAACCAGTTTGGAACGAGATTGGTGTTTTCCTATTAGTATTTCAAGTGGTGCTTTGCCAGTACTCGCAAACGCCTCAAGTGCAGTTGTTGCATTTTCAAGTATTGGGACTGCTAGTTTGTGAGTTAGATTGAGTGACCGCGTTTGCATGGCAGCATTTGCGATGTTCATTTGTTCCTGAGGCTTAGAATTTACCTTTAGGTGTTTAGCATAATCATGAGCAAGTTGGCGTAAAGACTGGGTAGAATTTGCAGAGAGAAGTAATGGAATATGTTCATTTTCGTTGTTGTTATCAGGTAATGAAGATATTGGCGCCGATAATGATTGAACGATCATATGGCAGTTTGTTCCACCAATGCCAAATGAAGAAACGGCAGCAGTACGGACCGGGTTTGTCCAATCTAAAGTTTGGGTTGCCAGTTCAAACCCAGACTCTTCGATGAGTAGAGCAGGGTTGGGTTGACGAATATTGAGCGACATCGGTATTGCTTTTCTTGATACTGATAATACAGTTTTAATCAAGGATGCAATACCAGCGGCCGTATCTAAATGACCAAGCCCGCTTTTGACTGAACCCAGTTTACATATTGGGGCGTTTGAACTTCTCTGGTACGCATTTCGTATCGCTTTAAATTCAATTGGATCGCCAAGTTTAGTCCCTGTTCCATGCGCCTCTATCATTTCAACTTCATCAGGGTGTATATCGGCAAGGTTGAGAGCTTCGGTTAAAACTTGCGATTGTCCATTTACAGAAGGAGCAGTGAACCCTACTTTATCCTGACCGTCATTGTTGATCGCACTGCCTCTGAGTACTGCAAGTACAGTATCTCCAGCTTCAATCGCATCGTCCAAGCGTTTCAAAACAACACTGCCTACACCATGACCACCAAAAGTCCCATTGGCTTGGTGATCGAAAGGGCGGCATAAACCATCCGGAGAGAAAATCATTTCTGGTTGGTATGCATAACCACTTTTCTGAGGGAAGGAAACGGCGACTCCCCCGGCAATGGCCATGTCACACTCACCAGAACGTAAGCTCTCACAGGCTAAATGTGTTGCTACGAGAGAGCTAGAACAAGCTGTTTGAACAGTAAATGCTGGTCCAGTAAAGTTAAATTTATGCGCAACTCGTGTGGCTAGATAGTCTTTATCGTTCCCGATCAGAGCTTGCAGCCCTTTAACTTGGCCTACTTGCGTGATGTCAAATGCTTCAAAAGATGGATAAGTACTGTTTCGAACTGCACCAAATACCCCTGTTCTTGAAGGTGTGCATGTTGGGGCGTAGCCTGCGTGCTCAAGTGCATGCCATACATTTTGTAGGAAGATACGCTGTTGGGGGTCTATTGATATAGCTTCTGCTGGTGAATAACCAAAAAGGTTGGCATCAAAGTATTCCGGCTTATCAATAACGGCACCACTTGGGACAAAATCTTCCCGTTGATATATATCTGAGCTAATACCTCCAGCTTCAAGTTCTGCTTCACTAAAAAAAGATTGACCAGACAAGCCATGTGTTAGGTTATGCCAGAATGACTCTAAATTTGGAGCTTTGGGGAACCGACACGCCATACCGATGACCGCTATTGGGTCACAGTTATCATATAAGTGATTTTTATCCATTTTTATCCTCTCTCATCGAGGCTCTGCTTCCACTCAAACCAGCCTCGAACAAAGTCTTTAATTAACGCGCTGACGGCGGGTAAGTTTGCGCTGAGTTTGTTTTTGTTTGCGTTGTGAAAGCGCGTTTGTTGATGGCTGCTGAACCATTGGGTTTTTATATGAGCCTGCTAGTAAAGCGGGTGACGGATAGCTAAATAGGTCTGTCACAGAAAGAGTGTTACCTTGTTTCACCAATAATGCGTGTAGCTGTACCAACTGTAATGAGCTGGCCCCTGCATCAAAGAAGTTGTCATTTTCACCAATGTATACTGAAACAATTTGTTCAAATGCGGTTTGGATTGTTTGAATATGTGCGGGTTCACCTTTTTGATGTTGGTCGTGGGAGCTGTGAGGTTGCTGTTCAAGACAATAGATGCTCATCGGTGTTTCTTGGTTTGGCAGCAAGCTATCCAGAGACTCTGACCACCTTTGTGGTTGACTTGCTAAGAGTCGAAGAAGAGCAACGTATTGCTCAAACATTGGTTTTAGAACGGGCATGGGCAATAGTTTTTCAACCGCATCCCAGTTCATGCAAAGTTTACCCTCTGACTCATAGACTTGGTGATCAAGCCAAATTTGAGGGGTTTGTGAGATGCCCCATGTAGGCTTTAACCAACCCTTATCTGATAGAAAATCACGATCAGAAGTACCAAGAGCACTGGTAAAGACGACAGGCATCTGGGCATTGACCAATTTTTGCTCACGGGCCATCTCCCTCATCACCCAAACAGCAGAGATGTTGCTGTGCTTTAAATCTTGCACGAGTTGTCTTTGGAGGCGTTTAAGACTATCTATCCAGCTGGTTCCTTTATGCCAAGCCAACAAAAGTAAAGTAGTGAAGTCTCCCAGAATTTGGTTGATTTGGGGGTGGACATCTGGCCTATCAAACAAAGTCAAATTGAGAGTCAATGAAGACTGGCTCCCCCACGATGCTAGTGTCGCTGCATAAGCGGTCAATAATACGCTTGATGGGGTGACTTGGTGTTTACTTGCAAGTTTTTTTAGAGACTGCCATTCCCCTATTGAAAGGCTATCTGCAATACGGATAAATCTTGAATTTGTTATGGTTGATGGGGCCGTTTGCAGTGGAAGTGCTGGTGCCGCGGGTAGGCTTTTTATTTGCTCTAGCCAATACGTCTTAGCTTGACTTTCAGCTTGAAGCGATCGGTTTTTGCGTTGCCACTCGAGAACATCTCTAAATGTAATATCAAGTATGGGAAGTTCTAAAGTTGGTTCTAGATACAGCGCCTCAAGTTCTGAGAAGAAAAGTTGCATACTCAGCCCATCGAGCATCATATTATCCAACCCAATACATAACCTAGCATTGTCATGCTTTGGTGAGACGATAGCCTCTACAGTAAATAATGGCCAATTGGCAGGGTTATTAACACGATGAGAGAGTTGGGTTCGCAAAGAGTCAGCTTCTTTGCCATGAAGTTCTTCAAAGGTATGGCATTGAACTGAAAAGTTAGGGACCTTAACTAAGACTTGCTGCTTGTGATTGCGCACAATGGTTCTCAGTCCATCATGACGAACGATAAGTCTATTCATAGCGTGATTAAAGCGTGAGGGCTCGAACATGGTGACGCCGAATTCAACAAAGAATTGAGCACTCGTTTCGCCTAAAGAAAAACCTGATTGTCGACCAATCCAATATGCTTCCTGAACCTCGTTCATCGAAAATGGTTTATAGCGGTCTGCTTGGTTAGACTTTAGTCTAATTGGGTTGTCGTTAATCTTTGTTGTCGTTATTTTTTTTGCAAAGTTTTCCAATTTTGCGTTAGCAAATAAATCGGTAAGGTCTGCTGTATATCCGAGCTTTTGTAACTGACCTATACAACGTGTGGCCATTAAGCTGTCGCCGCCCAGCAAGAAAAAATCACTCTGACTATCAATAGATTGAGTGGGAAAAAGAGATTGCCACACCTGTGCTAATAAAAGCTCTTGGTCGGTGTTTAGAAGGCACTCAACCTGCGATGTCTTATCTACTTGCACACTATATTTCGACGATAATTGCTTGCGATCGACTTTGCCATTTGGGCTAAGAGGAAGGGCGTTAAGAAAATTAACATGTTTAGGCAACATATAATGAGGCAATTGCTCAGCAAGCTTTTCTTTTAGAGTATTGCTGTTGGGAATCAGAACTGGCGCTTGATTACGCAGTACATATCCCATTAAAGGTTTTTGATCGAGTGTATGTTCGAGTGATAGTTGGCTACTTTCAAACCAAGACAGAAGCTCGGATTGATTCGGTAATGAGTCTAATATTGGCTTTATTACCAGAGCACTAATTAAGGCATTTTCTCCAAAATCTGTCATTTCTAGAACTAACATTAACCCTTCGGCAGTGAGTAGCTTTTGTGCTTTGGTGAGAGTTTTTTCAGGTTCTTTGACTCTGTGGATGACATTATTAATCAAAACAATATCGCAGTGGCCAAATAATGGATGGTCTTCGCCGTTCCAATGATGGACATTACTGTTTGAGAATGTTGATAGACGATCTTTTGCAGATTGAACTAAAGACAAAGAAGTATCAAAAGCATGGTATTGAAGACTGTTTGGATTACATAAATCCAGTAATGCCTGCGCTGCGCGTCCACTTCTCGCTTCAAATTCAGCAATATTTACAGGGCGGCCGAGTTGAGATGACAGGGTTGATATAGCTTGAGCAATATTGGAAAGGTGAGATCTAAACTCTGAACAGTTGAACAATACTGCTTCCGGAGATATCTCTGTATCCAGTAAAGCATTAGCGGGTACTTCCCCCTGCAGTATACTTTTAAGGGTTTCACTATTTGATTGAAAGTTCGACTCGCTATCAAACCAAATGGGGTAAGGTGTTTTGGGGGGAAGTAGCCGATATTTGGTATCTATTCGTTCTGCTAATCCCTGCTCATGAAGTAATGCCCACCATTGCATAAATAGTGGCTCGTAGGTTTTAGATAAACCGTATGCCAGACACCATTCATCCCAAGTCTTAGGTGTTTCTTTGAACGGTATACTTATGTGGAGGTGATGCTGTAAGAAGTAGGCGACTTCTTCACCCTTTAAGCGTTCTAACTTAGGTTCTGTATTGGGAAACAGAGCTTGGTAGTTGTTCGGGATATTGGGTTCAGGTATTGAGACTCTTGAAAGATGCGGACCTTCTGGTATGACAAAAACTTCCAGGTGAGGATCTTTGCTGCCATTTTTTCTTAATGCTAAACTCACTCCATGACGTACACCCTTTATACGATTGAGTGCAGCGTCAATATCCCCTAACTCTATTCGATAGCCGCCAATTTTGACTTGAGTATCTTGGCGTCCGAGGAACTCAAGAGTTCCATTGGGCCAATAGCATCCCATATCCCCTGTTCTATACCAGCGCAGAAGCTCTCCATTTATAGGGTCTTGGCTTGTAACAAATTGTGCTGATGTTCTCTTTGAGTCGTTCCAGTAGCCCTTAGCAACGCCGACACCTCCAATCCAAAGCTCACCAGAAACCCAATCTGGACAGTCACGGCCTACAGAATCAACCACTCGATATGCTTGGTTGCTAAGAGGATATCCATAGGGGATTGATGACCAAAGTGGGTCAACTTTATCGACTATAAATTCATTGGACCATATTGCTGCTTCGGTCGCACCGCCCATTGCACTAAAAGTGCCTTGAGGGTGAAAATCGTGATAACGATCGGGTAGGGATAAATCGATCCAATCTCCGGAAAGCATGACGGTTCTAATCTGTGAAGGAGCCCTGAGTTCCAGTCCTTCACAATAAGTTAGGAACATATCAAACAAAGCTGGGACAGTATTCCAAATCGTAACACCATGTTTTTCGACTAGATCGGCCCATGCCATTGGATCTCGACGCTGGTTGTCTAAAGGTAGGATTAATGTACCTCCAGCAGATAGTATGCCGAAGATGTCATAAACGGAGAGATCAAAATGTAATGAAGATAGCGCTAGGACTCTATCTGTGAAATTGATTTGATGGCGTTGGTTGATGTCTATACACGTATTAAGTGCTGATGCGTGTGAAATTACTACGCCTTTGGGTGTGCCCGTCGATCCTGATGTATAGATGATGTACGCCGTGTCATCAGGCGTACGTGGATATGGAGGTGATTCTAATGGGTCTTTATTAGCGTCTTGCCAGTCGAAATGGATAGCTTCCGTCCAATTATATTTTGATGATGTGTTTTTGCAGCGCAGCACAAAACGGATCTTGGCGCTATCTATGATAGTTTGTCGGCGCATTAATGGTTGATCTGGGGCAATAGGGACATACACGCCACCCGCATAAAGAATTGCCAATACAGCAATAATTTGTCCGGGGTTTTTCTCCATGCTTATTGCGACTCGTTCGTCTGGCTCCAGTCCCGCTTGTAGCAATGTATTTGCCAAGCATTTCGCTTGATAGGTGATCGTTTCGTAGTTGTGTGAATCTTGGTTTTGGACAACCATTACTTTATTGGGGTTGCATTTAGCAAAGTCGAAAATACGATCGTGAAGCAGGCCGTGAGGTAAAATCGTGGGTGCTGTTATGCGTGATAGTCTTTGCTGCTTCTGAGCTTTTGGTAGAAGGTCAGGCAATGGTTGTGTCCAATCTGCATTCTCAGCAAGTAAATAATCAACACATTCTAAGAAGGCACTGAATAGGCTATCCACAAGGCCTGAAGGAAAAAGTTCATCGACGCTATCCCACTGTAACATGATGGCATCATTATGTTTGAAGGCGACAAAGTCGAGCCAGACCTGAGGGGTTTGTGAAATTCCCCAGCCAGGTTGACCAAGAGGGGAATCCACATCGTCGCCGAATAAGGATCGATTTAAGTTACTGGTAAAAACAACCGGAGCGCCGTTAGGGTGAGTACCACTTTTCTTTAATTCACGGATTACTTCGACACCAGAGTAGTGCCGGTGCTCATACACTTCAGCAAAACGTCGTTGCTGCGCTTGCACTAAATCTATAACACTTTTATCGTCTATTTTCATATCCAGTAACAAGATATTGGTAAAGTCGGCAAGCAAGCGTTGAACGTTGTCATTAAATGGATGACAATCAAATAAGGTTAAGTTGAGTAGGATGCTTGTTTGACCGCTCCATCTTGAAAGGGCTGCCGCATAAGCCGTTGCTAACACCATTGTTGGTGTCACCTTATGCTGAGAAGCATAGCTCTGGAACGTTGCCCATTTCTCAGCACTAAGCGAATGTTGGCGACGTTGAAACTTAGGTTTACTAATCGCCATTGGATCTATGGCCATAGGGAGCTTTGGTTCGCTAGGTAGTTTTTTTATTTGCTCAGACCAAAACTGCTGTGATGTATGTCTTTGCGCTGAAAATTCAACGGATTCTTGTGCTAGATAACTACAAAAATCGTAGTGTTTTGGTAATGGGTCCAGAGTGTGACCACGAAGAAGCTGTGACAATTCATTAAAAAATAGGCTAAAGCTTGCTGCGTCCATAACAAGAAGATCAATGCTTACATGCACGCGACATTGATTATTCGGAAGTAGTGAGTAATGGAACTCGATAGTTTGCCCATTCTGTACGTCTAATGTTCGGTGGCTCAGTGTGTCTCTTAAATCAAGCAGTATTGCTTCTACATCTTTAGGTAGCTGCCCCGTTAAGTCATGGCGAAACACAGTAAGTGGTGTGATGGGAGGCTCCCAACGCTGAAACCCATCATTTCTAAAAGCAACGCTTAACATGGGATGCCGGATTAACAATGCGTTTAAAGCTTTCTCTAGAGTATCTGGTTCAAGACCTTGACTTTCAAACTCTTGATAAAGGTGACAGCCATTACCTCCAAGAGGTTGTTTGGGATCCCTACCCACATAATAAGCATGCTGAACGGGTGTCATTAAAAATGATTGTCCGTCCGTCATGATAGGATAAGATTTGGTTTCCTTTGGCGTTGAATTTTGCTGAGTATTAAAGGTACTTAATAAAGTTTTGATTTCGCCTATCGTCGGGTTATCGTAAAGCTGTTTGAGGTTAATCTTGAATCCAGCTTGCCTAAACAGACTGACTACCCGCATCAAAAACATGGAATCGGCCCCCAGAGAAAACACATTATCGTTATCTTTGAGATCTGACGGAGATAAAAAATAGGTGTCGCAAAGCGACTGTTCAAATAGAGCAATTAAACCATTGATATTAGACATGTCGTCATCTTTCTTTTAATTATTTAGGGTAAAGACTCCCTAGGCCACGTACATATACGTGACAAGTTTGGGAGGATACTAAGCCCACATTCATGGGCTTATGTTAGGGTTAATTAGTCTCTGTGCGTAAAAAGAGCCCAGACGTTGAAAAAGGTAAAAGGCCAACTATCAAGGCAATAAAAGTTGCCAAAATCGCAATCATATAATGTGCGGAGTAACCTAATACGGCGATGATAGTGCCGCTTAACAAAGCCATTACGATTGCCACAGCCATATCCATTGATTGGAAAAGAGTAAAGTCGACCCCTGCTTGTTCGCCATAAGCCCACTCCATCATTAGAGTGTAAAGCGCAACAAATTTTGCAGCCGCGACAACAGAGCTCACAACGTAGAGGATTTGTAACCCTATTGTTCCCGTAATATAGTCGAGTGTATTGAGGAAAAATCCGAGGAATATTAATGCCTCTATACCTAAGCAGCTTAATAACATCACGCGAGCACTAAGGCGTTTCAGCATTAAGCCACTACAGAGAACACCAACCAAGCCTGTCAATGCACCACCACCGGCTGCTAGTATCCCAAGATCAGTAAGCTCTAGTCCTTGATCAAAAAGGTAAGGCATCAACATTGCTTGCACCGATCGAGTACCGATTTGGCATAATACGACCATTAAAAGCCCAAAACGTATATTAGGTGTATGCCAAGCAAAGCGTAAGGAAGCGCGTTTGTTAGTAGTCGCACTTGGCGTTGAAGAACGCTGGTTAAACAAGGTGATTGTTGGTAATGACATCAATACAATGATGGCGATCAACATATAGATAGCCGTTTGCCAGTGGTAGGCTCCCATCATGTAGATAAAAAGACCACCGCCAAATAGAGCCCCGATATAGCTGCCGCCGACTTGCATCATGTTACCTAAACGACGCTTTGATATTGGCAGTTGATCTACGGCTAAGCCGTCAGTTGTTATATCTGCCAAAGTCGATAGCAAAGTTAATGCAAATACACCACCAAAGAGCAGTATCGGTTTTTCTATGGCTGAATGTATAGCTAACCCTACCAGAATGAAGATGATACCTATTTGGGCGACTGCGATGAGGCGCCCATGACTAATGAGACCGTAGCGTTTGCGATGTATTTCAACTTTAGGTGCCCAAAGAAACTTCAAGGCCCATGGCAACATCACCAAATAAAATAAGCCAATTTGTGATGTTGAAATCCCCTCTGCACGCAGCACTGCAGGTAAGCCCTGCAGTGTAAACATCCCGACGATACTTTGTATCGTATAAACGCTAGCAAGGATTGCTAATAATGGCTTAAAACCCAGCATAGTTTGCGAGCCGTTCATGGCTTTACCACCCTAATTTCAGATTGATACCAACTTCTCGCCCTGTCCCATAGTTGTTTAGCGATGAAGGAATTTGTGGTAGTATGCAGGAAAAGGTTTTGTACTCTTTATCGGTCAGGTTATTACTAAATAACCGCATAGATAGGTTGTCGTTTATGGCATATTGAATGGCTAAGTCCACCAGTGTGTAGCCGTTTTGAGCTAGGGTATTCGCTTCATTAAAGAAGATGTCGGATGTATAGCGGGCATTGGCGGTAATCGACAATTCACCATCTAGCCAAGTTTGAGGTAAGGAGTATTCCATTCCTGCGACAGCGGTTGTATCTGGTGCATAAGGTAGGGTATTGCCTTGAATAGCGCTATTGCCAGATTCAAATGTGGAGCGACCGAATGTGGCGCCCAAGGTCAAAGCTAGATCGTAAGTTGGGTAATAAGTAACGTCGAGTTCAATGCCTCGGCTTTGAGCATCACCCATGTTTCGTAGTACTTGGCTACCTGGATCTCCCGTATACAGCTGAATGTCTGACGTCTCAATCCAGTATAGGGCGCCGCTAAAGTGAACTTGGTTGTCTAGTAGTTTTGTGCGCCAACCGAGTTCGCCATTTAGAGATTTTTCGGCATCATAGCCATTTTTATCCCCTGAACTTCGTGGTATTGGGCTAAAACCACCTGGGCGGTAACCATTGGTAATAGAGGCGAACACTCTTGATGTGTCATTAACTTGCCAACCAATCGCAGCTTTAGGAGATAGAACACTTTCGGACTTTTCTTCATTATAACTTTCAATACCCCACGCAGAGTTACCAGCGAAATCCGATTTTGATGTGTATCGAGATGCTCGTAGGCCTCCGGTTAGGTCAATTGACTTTGTTAATGCATAAGTACTTTGGCCAAACAAAGCATAGTTATCAGTTTGAATGCTATTTTGGGCACCATTATTGTTGGTATCAAAATGACGATTTTCATAGTAACCACCCACTAAAGCGGAAAGGTCTTGATTGAATTGTGTGTTGGCACGTATTTCTTGATTGAAGGTGTTTTGATCTTCCACCCACTTTTGAGTTCCAAAAAAGGCGCGATCAATATTGCGATTTTGGTAGGCAGTAATACTGGTTACTTGGGTTGAGCCAAGATCATAATTCATATCTAATACGTAGCTATTAACGACTCTTTTGAGTGTTGGAATCGCTGTGCTGGTGGCTTTTTCATTATACTCTTCTTCCGTTAGATACCACTCTTCATGGCTGTTTAAATTTGCTGAAGATACTGAAAGTGTTAGGGAAAGAGGAGACTCTTCAGGTAGATAATGGAAGCGCGCTGTGCCACTTAAATCTTCGCTATCATTCGCGTCATCAGTATTGGTTGGTATATAACGAACGTTTCCTTGGTCTTTGAGCAACCGAATGGCAAAATCAGCGTATGTGGTATCACTGATAGCGACGGCAGCTGCGCCATCAAATTGCTGGCTTAGATTGCTGTAGGTAATCCCTGTGAGAGCACTGGTACTGTCGGTTGCTTTTTTAGTGACGATATTAATTACACCACCTTGTGCATTTCCGCCATAAAGTGTGCCTTGAGGGCCTCTGAGCAGCTCGACTCGTTCGACGTTAATCAGCTGCTGAGTAAGAAAAGCGCTATCTTGTAAAACGCCATCAACGTAAACACTTATTGTTGGTGAATAAAAATCAGGCGAGCTTATTCCCCTTATAGTGGTATTAGCGTAAGTACGATTGCCTCGGGTCTGAATAATTAGTCCTGGGAAGGCTTTCTCGAGATCTTTTACCTCATGGATCCCAGACTTTTCAAGTTCTTCTCCTGTTTTGACTAATACAGAGCTATCAATGTGTTCTATGGGGATATTCTGTTTAGTGGCGGTTATGACCATAACTTCGTCATGACTGTCTTGAGCGGCCACAGCAGGGCTTAAGGTTGCGGCTATCAACGCTAACTTGAATGGGGAAGTTGAGAAACTGTGCGTGTACATCTTTACCGTGTTCCTATATTTATTAATAATTTTATTTTCTATGGTTAAAAATCTAATTTCTGGAGTGCAAATTAAATCAGGGGGAAAATACATGAATAGACTTTTCCTACTGAAAAAATAAGTATAAATAAGTACAATACCCATTAGAGAAATATGTCTTTTCTTATTTATGAGTATCAACTTATAGATTCTTTATTTATTATTTCTATGCTTTTCAAGCAAAGCTCTTATTACAAAGTAGTTAGTTGTATGTCGATACCTCATAGTTAAGATTAGGCTGCGATGAAGGTAGGTAATCAGAAGGGAGACAACCTAGCGCCTTTTTAAAAGTGGCTGAGAAATGTCCATGATTTGCGTACCCAACTTCCTGAGCTACAAATGAAACTGATGGGGGACTTTCATTGAGTAGTTCAATGGCTTTTGACATTCGTTGTTGAACAATATACTGGTGAACAGTGGTATTTAGCTCTTTACGAAATAATTGTTTTAGAGAGGTTTCGTTTGTACCTACTCTATGAGCTAACTGGCTAATGGTAGGAGGGAGACTATATTCTTGGTCTAATATTCCTATTGCAACTTCTAGGTGCTTAAAGCTTATTTTATGATTCGTTTTACATTTATCATCGTTAGCCAAGTAGTAAACGGCCTCATTAATAAAAGAATAGGACATATGATGATGCAAGCTATTCTTAGTCACCGAGGGTTCTATGAGTTGTTTGGCAATTCTGAGTAAGGTATCTGTTGCTCTTTTGGTGATGAAGAATGGCTGTTTACGTTTAAGCTTATTTTTAATGTCTGTACCAATTTGCATGACTTCAAAATACTCTACTAACATTCTTCTAGGTACCTGAAGTGCTATTAAGTGAGCATTCTGATGTTGATATTTACATGTACCAGACTGAGTATCGGAATAACAAAAAATCAAAGCTTTATTTGGGATTATATGTTGGGTGGATAGACTGTTGATGTGGTAGCATACAGCATTACTCATATTAATCATAATGGTCACTAAATCGAATTCAGTATGATTATTAGTCTCCAATTTAATTGGTGAGTAGAATTGAGCACGAAATTCATTGAGTATAATTTCATCATTTAGCTGATTACACCTGACGAAGAAATTACATTTGGGATGTTTAAACACAATGTTTCCATTTTTTTGTGTCGATTCCTGCATGAGTTCTATATCGAAGGGTAAACGGTAATAAGCCATAATTATATTTATTCTTTAACGATAATGAGAAACATTATCACTAAAATCAATCTATGTCTATGGTTGCACTTAAATTATTGATATAATTAACCAAAAATATATATATTTTTGTAATCTCATACTTGTCAATATTAATAAATTTGATTGGCAACACTATGCTGTTTGACGACATTTTCGATATTGCAGAGGATTCTGCCCAAAATGTTGTTTAAACAGCTTAGTAAAGTGTGAAGGACTGGAATATCCGACGTTATAAACGATATCAATGACTGGCTGATCGGTTAATACTAGCTCAATGGCCGCGACATCCATTCGAGTTTGTTGTAGATGCTTGGAAAAGGTGGTATTGAAAAGTTGTTTAAATCCTCTTTTAAAGCTGGTTTCATTGGTCCCCACCCGCTTACACAATTCAGCAATACTCCAGTTCTTGCTTGGTTCATTTTCTATTAGCTTATTTGCTTTACGTATTTTGCTCAGGGTTCGGCTTGATAGACATACGTATTCGTCTTGTTTCCGATTGCTATTTAACATCTCCAACTTATGCAGCAGTCTTGATAAGCACTGGTATGCTTGGGAAGATGTATAAAGGTGGGCTGTAGAGTGTGATAATTGGACTGAACTAGAGTTACCTAATTGATGAGCAAAGCTATGGATCTCAGGGCTGGTGTCAAATATCCAAGGACGACTTTCTATAAAAGGTTGAAGTTTACTATCTTTGAGGAGATCTAAAATTTGATTGTTTATATTTCCCAAGTATTGGCAATCAAATCTTATATCAACAACCTCAATAAAGCTTTTCTCGGAGCTTGTAAGAATATCATTGAAATTACAAGTTGATCTTATAAGAAGACTTTTTCCAGGTTCTAAATTTATGGTTTTTTGTTTACTGTCGTGCCAAAGTATATCTTTACCTTGAATTACGGTAAGTATGCGCAGGCTTGTGGTAGGCTCTTTGTTTTCAATGCTGCTGACCACACATTTTCCATATCCTGAGAATGTATAAATATTGCACCCCAAAAATCCACCATATGAATGGTAAGTAGAATTTATTGTTGATGAGTGATCGCTTCTAATTTTTGTGCACTGCATTGTTGTATGAGTACAGCTTGGCTGCAATGTTGATTCAACATAGCTCATAGACATTCCTCCGAGGAATCATAGTCAGCTAATACAGGCATATTCCATCAACATATTGAAGTGCTCTAAAGATCGAAATATTGTCTACATGCATACATATTTTTATCCTGCATAAGCGAGTTCTATATTCTGTTGGGTTGTTTGATTCTTGTCTGCTCAAATTGGAAATTATCTCGGATTTATTCCTGCCGAGATTGAGTAATCAATTCTTATTTTTCTGAAGTATCGTTAATTTTTGAGAATAACGACTTACATTGTTGGGCTAATGCTAATGAGGTTAATAATTAGGTATATGCAGTGTTATTTAGGTTAGTGCGTATTGAGGAAAGCGAAAAGAGTAGAGCCAGTGCGAGTGAAACTGGCTCTTTAGTATCAGCTATTGGTTACTGAGATAATCCAGCACCACTTCATGGTGATCTTTGGTTTTAAACTTATTAAATACATGCTCAATCATACCTTCCTCGTTAATAAGGAAGCTAATGCGGTGTAGCCCATCATAGATTTTACCCATGAACTTCTTTTCTCCCCAAACTCCAAACTGTTCAGCGATGGCATGATCTTCATCAGAAAGTAGGGAGAAGTTGAGGTTATCACGTTCGATAAATTTACCTAGGCGTTTGACCGGGTCGATACTGACACCCAGTACCACGACATTGTGCTTATCCAGTTCTGCTTTCACATCACGCAGGCCTTGCGCTTGAACTGTACACCCTGGTGTCATCGCTTTGGGGTAAAAATAAAACAGCACCTTCTTACCAGTGAAATCACTGAGTGAAACCGTATTATCATCTTGATCTTGAAGTGAAAAAACTGGGGCAATAGCACCCGCGGTTAGCGTGTTCATTGATTTTCCTTTCTATAGACTGTTTTTGATGAAATTGAGTGATCCATGTACACCAAGGGTGGCGCATAGCTCATCAAACTCTTCGCTCAATTGCATTAAGTTAAAATGGGCATCGACTTTTGCTGTGATGGCAATGTGGAATTGGTTTTTAGCACATTGAGTTTTATCTTTATGAATGGTTTGTGCGCTCAATGACGAAAGACCAATAGTCCTATCTGCAAAAAACTGTGTAAATTTCTCCGTAATACCCAGTTTATCATCAGATTCTACAAATACCTCTACATGATAAGAATTATCTATATACGTATGTTCAGAGGTACGCTTCATCATAGTAATGAGGTCGAGTTCTTGACCCAATAGTGGCAGCGTTGTCTCGACACGAATAATACTGGCATTATTACCCGAGAGTAGCATGATAAGAGTGAACTCATGGCCAAAAAGAGCGATGCGGCTGTCAACAATATTGCACCCAGATTTTGTGACGAGCTGTACGACTTGGTTGCACACCCCAGGCCGATCTGTTCCTACTGCTGTTATCACCAGATGTTGAGTCATAGTATCACTATTGAGTCATTGTTATGATTGTTAACCAAACAGCTTAGCATAGTTACACTAGGGCCAGTAGACCTGAGATAAAAGTATGATTTATGACCTCAGTCTGACACCTATACAGGGTGTAATTTGGCAAAGTTCTAACATCTGGTAAATATTCATTCAAATAGGTGATTTAAGCGACTTTAATCCCTTGTGTTTCTTAATCGCCTTACAGTAACATGCAAACAGTATCTATATTAGGGAGAAAGACATGTTTTCGGGAAGCATTGTAGCGCTCATTACCCCCTTTACCCATGATGGCGAAGTTGACTTCGTTAGTCTGAAAAGATTGGTGGATTATCATGTTGAGTCTGGTTCAAATGGCATAGTCGCTGTCGGTACAACAGGAGAATCGGCAACGTTAACTGTTGAAGAGCATGTCAAAGTGGTGTCTAAGGCAGTCGAATTCGCTGAAGGTCGTATTCCTGTTATTGCTGGTACAGGCGCTAATGCCACACATGAATCCGTTACCTTCAGTCGCTTACTGAATAATTCTGGTATTTCAGGTTGCTTAAGCGTCACGCCTTATTACAACAAACCGACTCAGGAAGGGTTGTACCAACATTATAAGGCGATTGCAGAAGAGAGTGATGTACCGCAAATCTTATATAATGTTCCTGGTCGAACGGCAGTAGACTTGCTGCCTGAAACCGTCGCTCGTTTGGCTGAAATCGATAATATCGTCGCACTTAAAGATGCCACGGGTGATTTAAGCCGAATTGAGATTCATCGTGAACTTTGTGGCAAAGATTTTATCTTACTAAGTGGCGATGATTCCAGTGGTCTCGATTTTGTGAGACTTGGTGGTCAGGGAGTGATTTCTGTGACGAATAACATTGCTGCGGCAGATATGGCGACCATGATGAAACTTGCCCTTGAAGGTAAGTTCGATGAGGCCGAAGCGATTAATCAACGTTTGATGCTGCTGCATAAAAACTTGTTTGTTGAGTCTAGCCCCATCCCAGTTAAATGGGCAGCACATAAAATGGGTTTGATAGAATGTGGCGACTTACGCTTACCGTTAACTGAACTGTCTGAATCAGCTCACCCAATGGTGATAAAAGCAATGACGGACGCCAGTATTGACTAAATTAATATGAATTGCCGAAGCCTCTGCTTCGGCATTTAATTACCAGGAGTTTCAATGAAATTGTCTCATCAGCTAGTCGTGAGTTCGCTAGCTGTTTTTGTTTTGAGCGCTTGCTCTGGCGGGGCGACTCAGCGCCGCCAGGCTAAAGATGACTTTGAGTATCTTGATACCCAACCGTTAACAGAGTGGAAAAATATTGAAGGTGTTGAGCCCCGTGTTTATCCAAATTACCAGATCCCGTCAGGAGTGTTTACTGGTGGTGTAGGGAAGTCTGTCGATATTCGACCTCCTCAGCAAGTTCTTGAGTTAATCCCAGGTGCACGAACTGAACGTCATGGTGAAGAAGTGACATTATGGCTGCTCAAGAAAGATGAACTAGATAAAGTGTGGCAAACGGTGCTAACCATGCTTGAGGAGCGTAAGATCACCATTCGTGAGCAAAGCGATAGTCGTATTGAAACGGATTGGGTGACATGGGTATCTGAAGACGAAGACAAAGAAATTGGTTCTCGTTATGAGATCACTAGCATTGAAGCGAACAAACGTTATGGCTTCAAAATATCTTTGATTGATTGGCGTGAGGCTGGTAAAAAGCACCCAGTATCGGCGACTAATAAAGAGCGCTACAACGTGTTGATGACTAATTTGGTGACTGCACGTTATGATCTTGATGCTCGTCAGGCTGCGGAGCGTCGTGCTCAAGAGTTAGTTAAAAATATCCCAATTACTATGGGTACTGATCGCAGTGGTTTCCCTGTCATTATTGCGCGTTCTCCATACAATGTTCTGTGGTCTCGTTTGCCTAACTTATTACCATCAATGGGCTTTACCATTGAAGAACGTAATCAATCACAAGGAACAGTTAAAGCTAAGTACGCCGAACCAAATGATGAATTTTGGACTAATATTGGTGTTAAACCGATTAATTTGCCTTCCGGTAAATATACTTTCCTATTTGGTGATTTAGGTAACCGTACTTCTATTAATGTGACGGATTCTTCAGGTAAACCAGTCGAAGAGAAGTTTTTAAAAGATATGGTCCCCGTACTATCTGCTGTTGTTGATAAGCGCACCAAGTAATGGAATAAAAACTAACTCTATACCTTAAGAGTAAAAGTTCGACAATAAAAAGCTGACTATGAAAAGTCAGCTTTTTTGTGTCTATATTATCGCTAGTCGACTATAGAACCATTGCAGCGACCCACCCAAATACTATCAAAGGAACATTGTAGTGCATGAAGGTAGGTACAACGGTTTCCCAAATGTGCTCATGTTGACCATCAGCATTGAGTCCAGAGGTTGGGCCTAAAGTCGAATCAGAGGCTGGTGAACCTGCATCACCAAGAGCTGCTGCTGTACCAACTAGTGCAATGGTTGCCATCGGAGAAAAGCCAAAAGCAGCCGCTAGTGGGACATAGATAGTGGCAATAATTGGAATGGTTGAGAAAGATGAACCAATCCCCATAGTCACCAGTAGGCCTACGACTAACATGAGTAATGCCGCCAAAGGTTTGTTATTACCGATGCTGGTAGATAGCGCCTCTACTAAAGATTCTACGCCGCCAGTTTGTTTCATTACCGCGGCAAAACCAGCAGCAGCAATCATAATAAAGCCAATCATCGCCATCATATGAACACCTTTGGTGAACACATCATGAGTTTCTTTCCAAGCAATGACCCCACCAAAGGTAAAGACCATAAAGCCTGCTAATGCACCAATAATCATAGAGCCTGTGGTTAACTGAACGGAAAGTGCAGCCAGAATACCGGCAGCAGCAACGAGAATGTTCTTCTTATTAATCGATACTGTGTTTTCTTCCACATGAGTCAACTCAGTTTCTTGATACTCACGAGGTCGGCGATAACTAAAGAGAATTGCGACTAAAAGGCCAAAAATCATGCCAGCGGCAGGCAGTAACATTGCCACAGGGACTTGGCTAGCGGTCACAGATTCAAGTCCGTTATCATGAAGGTTTTTGAGCAAAATGTTGTTTAAAAAGATGCCACCAAATCCCACCGGAAGGACCATATAAGGAGTCACTAAGCCAAATGTTAGCACACAGGCGATCATACGACGGTCAAGTTTTAACTTAGCAAATACGCCAAGTAATGGTGGGATCAAAATAGGAATGAATGCGATATGGACTGGAATAACATTTTGTGAGGACATAGTGACTAAAACAAGTGCAAGCAATACTGCGTACTTTAGTCCAGTGGATGCGGCGCCGTTTTCTTTGCCATGTATACGTTTGATAACACTATTGGCTAACAAATCGGTAATACCTGACTTGGAAATCGCGACGGCAAAAGTCCCGAGCATAGCGTAACTTAGTGCTATGGTTGCACCACCACCTAGGCCACTTTCAAATGCTGCGACCGTGTCATTTAAACCCATGCCAGCGACAAGTCCACCGACGATGGCACTGAATGTCAGAGCGACCACGACATTCACGCGCATCAGTGCTAGAAGCAGCATGATACATACAGAAATTACTACAGGATTCATAGTTTACTCGTTGGTTGTGTTTACTTTTTATTTATTGTGTTCGACATCTTCGCAAACAATAGGCCAGCCGCCGAGCGCTTTCCATTTGTTGACGATGCCGCAAAATAACTCTGCTGTTTTTTGAGTATCGTATAGTGCAGAGTGGGCTTCTCTATTGTCAAAATCCATCCCAGCCACTTTGCATGCTTTTGCTAAAACGGTCTGGCCATAGGCAAGTCCGCTGAGAGTCGCAGTATCAAATGTGGCAAAGGGATGAAAAGGGACACGTTTAAGGTTGCTACGCTCGCTGGCAGCCATAACAAAATTATGGTCAAAAGTGGCATTATGAGCGACGATGATCGCCCGTCTGCAATCTGCTGCTTTCTGCTCTTTGCGTACAAGCTTATATATTTCTTTGAGGGCTTCGGATTCCGGTACTGCTCCTCTTAAAGGGCTAAATGGGTCATGGATACCATTAAAATCCAGCGCTTCCTTTTCTAAATTCGCTCCTTCAAATGGTTCAACATGGAAATGTATTGTTGAAGCGGGTTTAAGATTACCATGCTCATCCATAGCTAGAGTGATGGCACAAATCTCTAACAGGGCATCGGTTTTAGCATTAAATCCTGCTGTTTCGACGTCTATTACTACCGGAAAATATCCGCGAAAGCGTTGCTTCAGCGTCAATGCTTCGTTATCTACACTCATGTTGGCCTAATATTATGTGACAAAGCCAGCATTATTGCAGATTCTAGGGACAAGAAAAACCTCATAATCACTCATCAGCTGGGTTGATTCGATTAAATATAGTGCTGCATATTCTGGCGAGGATTTTGCATTCTTTCTGCTGTAGTTGTATCAGCGGCAACAATAGGCCGCATTATGTAAGAGAGTCCGTGCGCCATGAAGAAACGGTTAGCCACTACCTTAACAGCCATTGCTATTCACTCCATTACCGTACCTGTTATGGCAATGGACGTACATTATGGGGCTAAGCCTGAGCAGTCAAAGTGGCAAATGATAATGAATACACCACTAGAATGTAGAATGGTACACCCTATTCCGAATTATGGTGATGCTGTCTTTTCTTCTCATGCTAGTAAGAAAATTAACCTCGATTTTGAGTTGAAAATGAAGCGGCCAATGGGGAAAACACGTGATGTTTCCTTGGTTTCTCAGCCTCCAGCATGGCGACCTGGTGACAGTGGTGAGCGCATTACTAGTCTCCAATTCTTCCAACAGTTTGATGGGTATATCGGAGGTCAGACGGCGTGGGGTATTTTAACTGAACTAGAAAAAGGACGATATCCCACGTTTAGTTACCAAGAATGGCAAAGTCGAGATCAACGTATTGAGGTTGCACTCTCGTCTGTATTATTCCAGCGCTCATATAACGCCTTTAGTGATTGTATTGCGAATTTATTGCCTTATAGCTTTGAAGACATCGCCTTTACCATCTTACACTACGACCGCTCGAGCGTAGAGTTGAGTAAGGCATCGCAGAAAAGGTTGGCCCATATAGCTGAGTATATAAAGCATAATCAAGACATCGACTTAGTATTAGTCTCCACTTATACCGGCAATGAAGACAGCAAAAGCGTCAGTCAAAATCTATCTGAGCAACGTGCTGAGGTACTACAAAAATATTTTAAATCCTTGGGCTTACCGGAAGATAGAATTCAGGTTCAAGGCTATGGTCGCCGTCGTCCTGTCGTGGATAATAACTCGCCATTAGGAAAGGATCGAAACCGAAGAGTGGTGATATCACTAGGCAGAACACAAGTTTAATACCTAGTTCTCAGCCATAAGCCCACGAAATCAATTCAGGCGGAATTTGGCAATCAAGTTGCAGTGGGTAGTAGTGTCAATTTCCTGCACGAGTTTAGCTACATTAGGGCTAGGGTGTCTCTTCATAAAATCGATCAGAGCTTTTTTACAGCAACCCATTGAATCAACAAAAGCATCACACTCGCTATTAGGGCATTGAGGAACCAAAGTGAGTACCTTTTCGGACGCCATTTGAAGGTATTTTAGTTCGTGTCTGTTATTGCCGACAGTTCGCCAGAATGAAGCCATATTATGACAAGAGATTACAGAAATTGTCAGTCTGTCTTCTGCTTCAACATCGTTCGATATACCGATACCTTCACTGAGAGTCAACGCCTGCTGGTAATGAAGAATGCTACGCAGATGATCGTGTTCACTGAGTGCAATATCAGCCAGTAATGTATGTTTTTCCCAGTCGACGATACCCATGATTAGCCCTTATACATTGACAATATCATTATATTAAATGATAATCATTATCATGTAAAGGCGGATGGAAAAGGCAGTATGAACTGCCCTTGAAAGAAAAGCGTATTTATCCAGTTAACCCTGATGAAGCTTGTTTGTTTTGGATAAGCTCTAGCATATAGCCATCAGGATCTTTAACAAAAGCAATATGTGTTGAACCACCTTTTACTGGCCCGGGCTCTCGGGTCACATTGCCTCCTGCGGCTTTTATTGCGTCACAGGTGGTATAGATATCATTGACACCAATAGCAATATGACCAAATGCTGTACCGAGGTCATACTCAGTTGTACCCCAGTTGTAAGTGAGTTCAATGACTGCGCCTTCTGACTCGTCGCCAAAACCTAAAAATGCTAGTGTGTATTCGTATTGCTTGTTCTCATTGGTGCGTAGTAACTTCATGCCCATTACTTGAGTGTAAAACTCGATGGATTTTTCCAAATCACCAACACGCAGCATAGTGTGTAAAATGCGTCCGTTTGACATTGCTATCTTCTCCTAATTCTCTGGGTAAACCTTGTCTTTAAATTCGCACAAATCTTCTATAATGCAGCTCCCACAGCGTGGCTTTCTTGCTACGCAGGTGTAACGGCCATGAAGTATTAACCAATGGTGGACATCGAGTTTAAACTCTTTAGGCACAACCTTAAGTAGTTTTTCTTCCACTTGGTCAACATTCTTACCCATGGCAAATTTGGTACGGTTTGATACACGGTAAATATGGGTATCGACAGCGATAGTTGGCCAACCAAATGCGGTATTCAAAACAACATTGGCTGTCTTACGTCCAACACCGGGAAGAGCTTCAAGAGCAGCGCGATCTTCAGGGACTTGGCCACTGTGTTTATCAAGTAAGATGCGACATGTTTTAATCACATTTTCAGCTTTTGAGTTAAATAAGCCGATGGTTTTGATGTATTCCTTCACGCCATCCACGCCCAAGTCAAAAAGACCTTGCGGAGTATTGGCGACAGGGTAAAGTTTATCGGTTGCTTTGTTAACACTTACATCTGTAGCTTGTGCTGAGAGAAGCACGGCGATAAGAAGCTCGAAGGAAGAGTTCCAGTTTAACTCAGTTTGCGGGTTAGGGTTGTTTTCCCGTAAACGCTCCAGTATTTGTACTCGTTTTTCTTTATTCATTTTCGTATTGCTATCCAGTGTATCAATCAGAATTTACTGATTGGTAACGCGAGCTCGTTCTATTGCTGGTTTCTGTGCTTTTGGTTGACGAGCTTTTTGCTGTGCATCGATGACATTTTTTAAGGCTATCAGTAAGCCGACGCCGATAAAAGCACCGGGTGGTAGCAATGCTAATAAGAAACTGCTATCGAAGTGGAAAATCTCAATCCGTAACACGGTTGCCCAACTACCAAGCAGTAAATCCGCGCCATCAAACAATGTCCCATTACCAATTACTTCCCTCATCACGCCCAATATAACGAGAATACTTGTCATACCTAATCCCATCCAAAAGCCGTCTTGGGCCGCGGGAAGGACGTCATTTTTCGATGCAAAGGCTTCTGCACGGCCAATAATAATACAGTTGGTTACAATCAGAGGGATAAAGATACCAAGTGATAGATAAAGGCCGTATGCGTAGGCATTCATTAGTAACTGCACACAAGTCACTAAAGCGGCAATAATCATTACAAAAATTGGGATCCGCACTTCGTTTGGTACATGGGCCCGCACTAAGGAAACGATGACATTGGAACCAACCAGAACCAGCAAAGTCGCGACACCCAGCCCAAGAGCATTGGTGACAGTTGAAGATACAGCGAGTAAAGGACACAGCCCAAGTAATTGAACCAGCGCTGGGTTATTATCCCACATCCCATTTTTGATTAATGTTTTATGATCACTCATCTCACTCTCCACAGTTGTGTGGTTGGTTTCGAATCTCATCACCATGGTCGTTGACGAATTGAACTGATTTTTTTACCGCTTTTACAACGGCTCTCGGTGTAATCGTTGCACCAGTAAATTGGTCAAACTGCCCGCCGTCTTTACGAACTTTCCACTGTGAATCATTTTCCGATGTGACTTTTTTACCGCTAAAGCTTAGGATCCAGTCTGTGATGCGTAAATCAATTTTGTCACCCAAACCGGGTGTTTCCTGATGGTTTAACACGCGCGTACCGAGAATGGTGCCGTCTTGTTGGACGCCAACAATGATCTTGATTGCGCCGCTATAGCCATCTGGTGCAATGGCTTCGATGGCAAGAGCGGTGGGTTGACCATCTTTAGTGGCTAAGTAAACTGGCATATCAGCGTCAGTGCCAAGGTCAGGGTGATTGACCAAAGTGCATGACTGATACAGATTGTTATCATGCATATCTTCAGGAATGACCTGATTAAGAACAGACAAAAGCTGCGCTTGCTCTTGTTGGCTAATTTGCTCTTTGGTTAAGTAGTGAGTAAGAGCAACAACACCCGTTGAAGCACAAGCAAAAAGAGCGAGTACGGCTCCATTTTTACGAATAGCGTTTAACATTTTGCTCCTCAGTGTCCGTAGGTTCGCGGCTTAGTATAATAATCGATAAGTGGAACACACATGTTTCCTAGTAATACCGCAAAAGCGACGCCGTCTGGGAAACCACCCCAAGTTCGAATCATAAAGACCATCGCACCAATAAAAGCGCCGAAAATTAATCGACCTTTGACCGTTGTTGAGGCCGATACAGGATCTGTGGCAATAAAAAATGCGCCCAGCATCGTTGCGCCGGAGAGTAGGTGAATACTTGGTGATGCAGTTTCACCCGGGGTAAAGAGACTAAATAATACGCTGATGACGAGTAAGCTGACTAAGAAGCTTACAGGGATATGCCAGTTGATAACTCTCAATTTTATGAGCAATACCCCCCCCGCTAAGTACGCTAGATTGACCCATTCCCACCCTATGCCAGCCAAGCCAGTAAACTGTGGCTGAGCAACGGCTTCTGCTGCGGTGTTTCCAGAATGTAGAGCGGTTTTAAAAGCATCTAATGGTGTCGCCATTGTTAGCCCATCGATTCCGGTACGAATTTGCTGTAGTGATAACCCATCTAGGTTAAAACCAGTAAAAATTAGCGATAGGGAATCAGTAAATGATACCGCTGAGGGCTGAAGTTCTGTTGGGGCAATCCAACTGGTCATTTGGACTGGAAAGGAAATTAATAACACGACATAGGCAACCATCGCAGGATTAAATAAATTTTGCCCTATACCACCATAGAGGTGCTTGGCAATAATGATAGCGAAGATAAGGCCTATGGTGACTAGCCACCAAGGAGAAAGTGGAGGGATAGCAATGGCAAGTAGCCATGCCGTGACAATAGCACTGTTATCGCGCAAAGCTGAGACAGGTGGACGTTTGCGCACCATCATAACTCCAGCTTCAAGTGCTAAGCCTAATATGATAGCAAAAAACAATTGAATTATTGTGCCCCAACCAAAGAAATAGGTCTGAACAAACAAGCCGGGAAGAGCGCAAAGGGCAACCCACTTCATTAAATCAGGTGTGCTTCTTCGGCTGTGAGCGTGGGGTGAGCTGGCAATAAAAAAGGCCATTACTCGTCCTCCTCAAGTCTATGGTTCTGTTCATTTTGTGCCTTGCGTGCTTTCGCTCTTGCGATAGCAGCAGCAACGGCGGCTTTCTTCGGATCTTGCTCTGTCGGTGCTGTTTCTACTTCAGCGTCTGAGCTGTTGGCTGTCTTGTTTTGCTCTGCTTTGCGCGCTTTCGCTCTTGCGATAGCCGCAGCAACGGCGGCTTTCTTCGGATCTTGCTCTGTCGGTGCTGTTTCTACTTCAGCGTCTGAGCTGTCGGCTGTCTTGTTTTGCTCTGCTTTGCGCGCTTTCGCTCTTGCGATGGCAGCAGCAACGGCGGCTTTTTTGGTATCTTGCTCTGTCGGCGCTGATTCTGGGCTCTCAGTTTTCTGTGCCTTCTTCTCTCTCGCTAAACGCTTGCGTTCTTCACGCAGCTTAATCATTTCTGAGTTATCAGGTTCGGTTTGACCTGCCTCTTTTGCTGCGGCCTGTTTGGCTTTTGCTTTGGCGATGGCGGCGGCAACAGCGGGTTTGACGGTTGGTTCATCCGATGCAGAGTCGGACTTTTGCGTTTTTACTCTGGCAATAGCAGCCGCAATAGCGTCTTCACCGTCGGGTTTATTAATCTCTTTTCGCCTTTCTTGAGCTGCTTTTTTAAAGCGATTTTCTCGTTCAACCTTATCTCGTTCTAGACGGTTCTTTCTCTCCTCAAAACGGACTTTAGCACGTTCGGCATCTTGGGCTTCGTCTTTTTGAGTGCGTATCTCGGCTTTGGCTTGTCGATAATATTGCACAAGTGGAATTTCGCTTGGGCAGACGAAAGCGCAGGCACCGCATTCAATACAGTCCTTAAGATTAAGTTCTTCACACTTGTCGTATTCTTCAGCCTTAGCATGCCAGTAGAGCTGTTGAGGTAGTAATGAAGCAGGACATGCTTCAGCACACAGACCACAACGAATGCAGGACATTTCGTGCTGCGCAGTGGAAATTTCTTTAACGGTTGGCGCTAGGATGCAGTTTGCCGTTTTGGTAATCGGCACATTCGCGTGAGGAAGAGTAAAGCCCATCATTGGGCCCCCCATGATCAGGCGAGGCAGTTTTCTTTCTGCTTTATAACCAAATTCATCTAATAGCGCTTGGACAGGAGTACCTATAAGGGCTTTGACATTTCTTGGCTGTTTAAATGTGTTACCTGTTAGAGTGATAATACGATCGATCAGAGGTTCTCCATCACAGACGGCCCGTTTTATGGCTTGTAGTGAGCCGACATTTTGTACTAACAGGCCAATATCCGCAGGGATACTATTAGCGGGCACTTCTTTATTGGTCAGAAGTTTAATCAGTTGTTTTTCACCACCTGAAGGGTATTTAGTTGGTACAACTCGTATAACAATATCCTTGTGAGCTGCGGCTTGTTCAAGTGCTTTTATCGCCGTAGGTTTATTATCTTCAATACCAATAATGGTCAATTTAGGTTTTAAGATGTGCTCAACAATTTCGATGCCTGTAATCACTTCATCGGCGTGAGTCTGCATTAGCATATCATCGGCTGTGATATAAGGTTCGCACTCTGCCGCATTCACAATCAATATTTCAGTACGGGCAAGTCCGGACTGAATTTTCTTGGCTGTTGGGAAACCTGCGCCGCCCATTCCAGAAATACCAGCCTGGCGGATGATCTCGATTACCTCATCTGGTGAGCAATTGGTAAAGTTAATTTTTGTGTCGCGTTCAATCCAACGATCTTCACCATCGGGTTCAATCACAATACACATTTCTGATAAACCAGAAGGGTGCGCGATAGTACGCGGCTCTACCGCTGAAATGGTGCCAGAGGTCGGAGCATGAACTGGCAGCATAAAGCTAGTATCGTATTTAGTCAGCGGCTGCCCTTTAAGAACCTTATCCCCTAGGCTGACAATTACTCTCCCTGGCTTACCGATATGTTGCTTAACCGGTAGAATTATCTCGTGAGGAATACTTGCCGAAGTAATGGATTGCTTGGTGGACTGAGCTTTGTTTTCCGGCGGGTGTATACCGCCAGGGAAGTCCCATAAAGCGCCTGATTTAATTTGTTCGATTAGTGACAACATACCAGTCCTTAATTCACTCTATTCTGCGTTTTGGCAGAATCGGTAATATCCACAACAGGAATTACGTTGAGTTGCCATTTCCAATTCGCTGTAGTGGTTTCTACTGGAATCATTTCAATACAATCTGTTGGGCAGGGCGCGACACACAGGTCACATCCAGTACATTCATCCTTAATTACCGTATGGAGTGCTTTTGTTCCGCCGACAATGGCATCAACAGGACAGGCTTGAATACATTTGGTGCAGCCAATACACATATCTTCATGAATAAACGCGACAGTTTTGACATTATCTTGCAAATCATGGGCAGAGTCTGTGGCCTCAACGCCCATCAGATCGGCTAATTTCTCAATCGTGGCTTGGCCTCCTGGTGGACATTTATTAATTGCGTCACCACCCGCTATAGCTTCGGCGTATGGGCGACAACCAGGGTAACCACATTGGCCACATTGAGTTTGAGGCAATATATCATCGATTTGATCGACAATCGGGTCCGCATCAACCTTAAAGCGGATTGAAGCAAAACCTAATATGGCGCCAAATACAGCAGCAAGCGCCGCGATGACTAAAATGGCAATCATGATCGCGTTCATTAGAGTTTTACCAATCCAGTGAAGCCCATAAATGCTAAAGACATCAGGCCTGCGGTGATCATGGCAATCGATGCGCCTTTAAAAGGTGCGGGAACATCAGCGGCCGTAATACGTTCACGCATCGATGCAAAAAGGATTAGTACTAATGAGAATCCAACGGCGGCGCCAAATCCATATATAAACGACTCAATGAAGTTGTGGTTTTCATTGATGTTGAGCAAGGCAACCCCCAGCACTGCACAATTAGTCGTAATGAGTGGTAAGAAAATACCGAGAAGGCGATACAGCGTTGGGCTGGTTTTGTGAACTACCATTTCGGTGAACTGCACCACCACAGCAATGACTAGAATAAAGCTCATAGTACGAAGGTACTGTATACCCAATGGCATTAGGATATAGTTTTCAACAAGGTACGCGCACACTGAAGCA
Organism: Vibrio hepatarius; assembly: GCF_018860525.1. GTDB lineage: Bacteria > Pseudomonadota > Gammaproteobacteria > Enterobacterales > Vibrionaceae > Vibrio > Vibrio hepatarius_B. The sequence goes on along the minus strand of NZ_JAHKPM010000063.1, from coordinate 33,135 downwards.
AGGGTTAGAACAAAAGTGGTCGCTAACCCCATTCCTATTGCTGTTTCCAGCTTTTTAGAGACGCCCATAAAAGGACACAGCCCCAAAAATTTTACCAGTACAAAATTGTTAACCAGCACAGTGCCGACCAACAACAAAACATATTCGGTCATAGTTATATATTTAAGAGATTCCGATCCCGATATTATCCTGCTTTGCTGAGTTAATAACAACCAACGAAAGCTAGGGTTTTGTATGGTTGAATAAAAATTATACGGGATCTTATCAGTTTTGGTGACATATTAATGTTTAACCCAGTTAAATGGTTGCTAAGCTCCACCCTTAACAGAACAAATGGATCTCAAAACGTAGCTTTTATAGCGGCAAGGAATATAAAATGAGGGCGACAGATGAGGGGGGTACTCTTTAAGCTGAGTTAAATTCAAAGTGTCACTAATGGGGGAAGGGGGGAAAGATTAATTAAGGGCAATGTGTTTTGATGGTCAAATAAATACAAACGGCTTTTTTTGCCTTGTAAAATGTCTTTAATCTGTATCAGCTTTCTTAAAGCGTAAAACCGATGTACATAGCGTCGGGTTTCCTTTGGCAATTGTAGTTCAGAAAAATGTCGACTTTCGGCTTGAGTTATAGCTCGTGCAACTCGCCCTTCTCCAGCGTTATAGGCAGCCAACGTAAGTGCTATATCACCAAACTTGGTGTATAGAAATTGCAAATAAAGCACAGCTGCTTTCGTACTGGCTTGCACATTAAAGCGCTGATCTTTATCAGCGCTGACTTGTAGCCCAAAACGTTTTGCTGTGGCAGGCATAAGCTGCCATAAGCCTGCAGCATCGGCATGGGAGATTGCGGAAGGATCGTAAGAAGATTCCAGCATGGGAATAAGAATAAAATCAATTGGAAGCGAATGTACCTTCAGCTTATCAGCGATCTTGTCTATCAGGCTTTGGTTGTTTTTTAAATGCACTTCAATCTGAGCTTTGTAGGGAGACAATACTTGCCATTGAGTTTCAATATCTGATGCCATGGGTGAAGCATTGATATAGCTTAGACTAAAGCAATACACTACCATCAATTTTGCTACCAGATGAAGGATCGGGATTGGACGGCATCTATTTGATAACATTAGCCTAATAGGTGTTCTTGATAAGTATGCTGTTCGGCGCTGGTGACTGATACCATTAATTCATGAAAGTTAGCGCTTGTTTGACCATTTTCCTGGTTCAATGTTTGACATCGTTTGACCATATTTTCTAAGTGTTGCCATTGGCACCTGACTTTTTTTCCAGCAGCAGAGGGAAGTGCTGAAAAGAATCGTTCAATACCTGTTTTATCTGCTGATAATTGAAGGCTTACCATTATTTGGCTGCGCTTTTGGGCATGTTGTTGTAACTGTGAAAGCAAAGATTGCTGCAAAGTGAGGTTTTGCTCAAGTTTCTCTGCATCAAAAGATAAGTACAGCAGTTTTTGCTGTTTTAGTAGCACTTCGAGTTTTTGATACGCTTTAAAATCACGGACTAATGTATTGAAAAAGCTCTGTATTAAGTATGAATTTTTTGTTGTCATTGTCCTATCCTCAGTCGGGTTAACCGTGACCCGTATGAAATTGAAGGACGGCTTTAGATAGTGCTTGGGTATCGAGTGATAATTCTCCTTTTGCTAGTGCATCGCGCACTCTAACAACTTTTTCCATGTCTACGTCTGCCAAAGACTGCATCTCGGCTTGAGCGTGTTCAAGCGTTGTTACATTGATGTCTAATTTGGGTTGTGTGTCTGGTTTTACACTGGTGTATTCAGCTGCTTTTTTGGGGGCCTGGTCGAGGTTACTTTGGGTAACATGTCCGCCTGTAACTTTGTCTATTTTCATAAATTTTATCCTATTTTTTGTGGTCACAATATTATTAGTGCGACCATAGTAAAGCGGATATTAAGTTTGATTGACACTTTGTTTAGATTTACCGCAATTGAGGTATCGTTGACGATAAGAAAAGAAGAGAAATGATAACTTCAGCCCAAAATCAGAATTGAGTCTCTACTTGGTTTCGCCCTGTCACAATGGCTTTGATCTCCTTTTCCGATGAGAGGTTCTTAATATCGATTTGCTGTCCTAATGAACCTTGCTCCAATGCGACCCCTTTAGTGGTAGCAGTAAATCCATTTTTTGAGGCTTTGACAATCACTTGATTGCCTTTCTCTACGAGCGGTGGTGACTCCAGCTGTTGTGGGTTAAGGATTTGACCAGAACGAATTCGCCGCAGCGCAAGTTTCCCTGTAGCTTGGGAGATTTGAGTCAAAAAATCCTGTTCTCTGCTTAGTGTTCGCCACTCCAGTTTTAGATCTTTTTCAGTAATCGTTTGTTGACGACGAATTCCAGTACTTGTTACCACGAGATTAAGGCTTAATTCTGCTTTGATGGTGATATTGATTCGCCAGTCAACTGTGGTCGATAAGCAACTCACCGACCTTTTTATAGTTCCAACAGGAAGCGTTTTGTTGTCTGAACCAATGACGGTGAGTGGTTCTGGACAGAGAGGTAAATGGTTTGCTGAGGCAGGCACTCTAACCTGAAAATCAAGCGAGTGTATTCCCCAGTGACTCGTACTAGCCTGGTGCTTGGTTTGCTTTTGGAAGTCTTGCTCGACGACCTGATAAATCGCTTGGTATGTTGGGCTATTTTCGTTGGCCAAAACTGTATTGGAGAATAGAAAGGCGCTCAATACACAAGCTGATTTTAAAGGGGAAATAATCATTTTTCCTCCGCTGGTATAGGCTTCCGTAGTCCGGAAGTGCATCTTCCTTTTTTGTTTGTAACTCATTGTTATTAAAGTCTTATTTTTATGGCACACATTTTGTTTGATTTAAGACTATCTGAGCCGACAGCATAAGGAAAGATAAATGGCTATTTCATTTGATAATGCGTTAGGAGTTCATCCCGACGCTCTGAATTTTCGAGTTCAGCGTACCAAAGTACTGGCCAGCAACCTAGCAAATGTTGATACACCGGGATATTTGTCTCGCGATCTCAGCTTTAGCACAGTTATGGATCATATGTCATCAATAGGCGTGAGCCAAAAAAGTCCTAAGTTGTTGGTATCTTCCATGTATTCAATCCCTTACCAGAACAGCAAAAATGGCAACACGGTAGAACTTGGTGTTGAGCAGGGAAAGTTTGCTCAAAACAACATGGATTTTCAGACCAGCCTGACATTTCTAAATATGAAGTTTTCAGGATTAGCTAAAGCGATAGAGGGACGTTAATTATGTCATTTACCGATATTTATTCGATTGCCGGATCGGCGATGAATGCTCAGACAGTGAGGTTGAATACGGTTGCCAGTAATCTTGCCAATGCAGATGCGGTATCCGCAAATGCTAAAGATGCATATAAAGCATTAAAACCTGTCTTCGCAACGGTTTATAACAAAACTCAACTCAGTGCGAGTAAAGGTAGTTACCCTAATGCTGAGGTTAGGATTGTCGATGTTGTGCAGAGTTCGAGTCAAGCTGAGCAGCGTTTTGAGCCAAATAACCCTTTAGCCAACGATCAAGGCTATGTGTATTACCCCGATATTGATGTTGTGGCAGAGATGGCTGACATGATGTCGGCGACACGAAGCTTTGAAACCAATGTTGAAGTTCTAACCAATGTCAAAAGCATGCAGCAAGGATTACTGAAATTAGGGCAGGGTAGCTAATGAGTATTGCCCCTAATAACGCTTTAAATTTCGACACTCCAATCGGCTCAGCCTCAAGCTCCAATGGTGTATTAGGTAATCCGAAAGATGCCAATAGTGCGACGTCACTAGAAAACGAATTCATTAGTTTGATGGTGGCTCAGATCCAAAATCAGGATCCACTCAATCCGCTTGATGGTACTGAATATGTTAGTCAGCTAGCGCAGTTTTCTCAGGTTCAGAGTACCGAGAATATGGCGTCAATGATGAAAAATAACATGGTATTGCTCGATAACATGCAAGTTTTGTCAACTGCTGGGCTAGTAGGACAAACCGTTTATGTTTCATCCAATGAATTTGAGTTAGATGAAGGGCAACAGCGGGGGAAAATAGAACTGCAACACCCTTCTAGCCAGGTCAATCTGACGATCACAGATGAGTTTGGTCAAGTGACACCTCTTTCTCTGGGCGCTCATCCAGCGGGTGATGTCGATTTTTCTATTAACCCAGAGTCTCTAGGGTTGAAACCTGGTAAATACACAGTGTCTGCTCAAATTCAGGAAGGTCAATCTGCACCCAACTTATTGTTAGCTGGTGAGGTTGAGCAAGTGAGAATCCCTAGTTCTGGTGGCTCCGCACAGGTCAATGTGCAAGGTGTTGGCAGCGTTCCATTTTATCAAATTACCCAATTTGGTGCTTAACCAATAAGGAAAATAGAGGTTAATTATGAGTTTTAATATTGCCCTAAGTGGCTTGGATGCAACAAATACAGAGCTGAATACTATCAGCCATAACATTGCCAACGCATCGACTTACGGATTTAAAGGAGCACGTACCGAATTTGCAGCTGTATACAATGGCATGCAGCCTGGTGGAGTCGAAGTCGCATCTATTTCGCAGAACTTTGATAAAAATGGATCTGTAACGGGTACTGGTCGAGCAATGGATTTGGCGATCAATGGTGGTGGATTTTTTGTCACCAAAGATAGTGCCGGCCAGCTTCTTTACACTCGGTCAGGAGTCTTCAACACAGACAGAGAGAACTATGTGATGAGTAATACTGGTGCTAAATTGCAAGGTTATAGTGTTGATGGCAATAATAACCTTCTCACAGGTGTGACAGGTGATATCAAGTTATCGACTTCGTCATTAGCGGCACAAGCGACGGATAAAATGGCGTTTATTGCCAACTTTGATGCGACCAATGAGCCTATTGATACCACCCTTAATCCATTTGACTCTGACAATACGAAATCTTTCCATTCTTCATACACAACCAAAGTGTTCGATTCACAGGGTAAACCCCACACCGTAACTCAGTACTTTACTAAAACGAGTGACAATTCGTGGCAAGTCAACGCTCAAGTAGATGGTGGAAAAGCGGTTGTATCTAACATTACCATGACGTTCAATCAAGATGGGTCACTGGCCACACCAACTAATGCTTATCAGGTTGCATTTCCTGCTACTGGAGCAAACCCTGTAAGCATTGACATTGATTTGTCTGGCAGTACTCAATTTGGTACTGAGTTTGGTGTAAGTACTAACAACCCTAATGGTTACACCTCAGGCGAGCTTGCGGGAGTACGAGTCGAAGACAACGGTATGGTTTACGCCACATATACTAATGGTCAGTCACAACTTCAAGGGCAATTGGTACTGGCCAATTTTGCTAATCCTCAAGGATTATCGACTGTCAGCGGTACGGCTTGGACTCAGAGCTTTAGCTCCGGCGCCCCAGTCGTAGGCGTTCCGGGATCCGGCACATTGGGTGAATTGACCCCAGGTGCACTTGAAGGTTCCAATGTCGATTTGACCAGTGAACTGGTTAACTTAATGACAGCGCAGCGTAATTATCAAGCCAATGCTAAAACCATTTCGACTAACGACAAGCTGACTCAAGCTCTATTTAACGCGGTTTAACGGAGCTTAGTATGGACAGTTTGTTATTTACCGCCACTTCTGGAGCGAGTCGAGTACTTAAAGCGCAGCATGTCCGCTCAAATAATTTATCCAATGCCGATACAGCTGGATTTAGAGCGGATATGGAACGTGTAGCGAGCATACCACTCCAAGGGGCAGGGTTTGATGGTCGTACGTTAGCTGTGACTAACTCTGCATCGACTCGATTTGACTCCGGTGATGTGATCAAAACCGGACGAACTTTGGACGTGGCTGTGATGGGCGAGGGCTATTTGACAGTACAGACCTCAGAAGGTCAAGAAGCTTACACTCGAGCAGGTAATCTCAAGGTTGATCAAAACGGTGCACTCACCATTAATGGTTTTGCTGTTATTGGTGATGGAGGGGCTCTGGTATTACCGGAATATCAAAAAATTGAGATCAGTGAGCGTGGACGCATTTCCGTCGTGCCTCCTGGTGGTGGAGCGGAGCTTGAAGTCGGAACCCTTAAACTGGTTAAGCCTGATTCGACTGAACTTGAGAAGCGCAGTGATAGTTTGCTTCATAGCGTGGATGGTAACCCATTTGCACAAGATCAAACGGTTCAAATTGCTCCAGAGCATATTGAGGGTAGTAACGTCTCAGCAATTGATGAGTTGCTCAATGTGATGTCATTGACACGAAACTTTGAAATGCAGATACGGATGATGAAAACCGCCGAGACAATAGCTCAGGCTGGAAACAAATTGATCTCGCCGCGCTAGTGGCGACATAAGGAGTAGGAAATGCATTCAGCGTTATGGGTTAGCAAAACGGGAATGGCAGCGCAAGACACAAAAATGACTGCTATCTCTAACAATTTAGCCAATGTTAATACGGTTGGTTTTAAGCGTGATCGAGTGGTGTTTGAAGACTTGTTCTATAGCATTCAGCGTCAACCTGGATCCCTTGTAGATCAGGTCAATCAATTACCAACAGGAGTGCAGTTGGGCAGTGGTGTTCGCGTCGTGGGCACACAAAAAGTATTTACCCAAGGGAACACTCAAAACACCAATCAAGAACTTGATTTGGCTGTGATGGGACAGGGCTTCTTCCAAATAGAAAATACAGATGGTCAAATTACGTACACACGAAATGGCCAGTTTCATGTTAACGCAGAAGGTTTGATGGTCAATAGTCAGGGCTTACCTCTTGAGCCACAAATTCAGATACCAGAAAACGCTTTGTCGGTTTCAGTGGGGGTAGATGGCACTGTTTCGGCAACGTCAGCAGGTAATAATGCACCTGAAGATCTTGGTCAAATTACATTAGCTAAATTTATCAACCCAGCGGGCCTTGAGGCCCTAGGCGGTAACTTGTTTCGTGAAACCGAAGCCAGCGGACAAGCCGATGAGCTAATTGCGGGTGAAGATGGAGTTGGTCGAATTAAGCAAGGTGCATTAGAAGGAGCCAATGTCCAGGTGGTGGAGGAAATGGTTGATATGATCACCACTCAGCGCGCTTATGAAATGAACGCCAAAGTAGTGTCTGCTGCTGACGATATGCTCAAGTTTGCTGCTCAATCGTTGTAATGGCTTATTGATGAAAAAAAGGAATAGGGAATGCAGGCATTTTTGAGAGTGTTGCCGCTAGTCATCCTGCTTGGAGGATGTGCTGGTCGACAGGAGTTCACACCTCCAAAACCAGATGAAGAGAAATATGCTCCGCCGGAGCTGGATTATTCCTTGCCCGCTGCAAGTAAGGGCAGCCTCTATCGTCATCAATACACCATGACCTTGTTTCAAGATAGAAGAGCATATCGCGTCGGCGATATGCTCACTGTCGTCCTTTTTGAAGAAACGGAATCAAGCAAGAAGGCGGATACAAAGTATGGTAAGAACTCGAGTGTTGGGTTTGCGGCACCTACTTTTGGCACAAAGACCATCGATGAGTTGGCCGCCAGTATAGACGCGGAGCGTGGCTTTGATGGCAGCGCTTCAAGCTCTCAAGGTAATAAACTCGAAGGTGCGATAACGGTGACTGTTCATGAAGTGTTACCTAATGGGGTTTTGCGGATCAGCGGAGAAAAGTGGATTCGTCTTAATCAAGGTGATGAGTTTATTCGCCTGACGGGCATGGTTCGTGTTGATGATATTAATCGCAACAATCAAGTATCGTCGGCGCGAATAGGTGATGCTCGTATTACCTATTCGGGACGCGGAGCTTTATCCGATAGTAATGCCCCTGGCTGGTTGAGCCAATTCTTCAATAGCCCATGGATGCCATTTTAATGAAACAAATATTAATTCAATATATAAATTGCCTAAAGTTACTTGGATTAAAAGTCACACTAGCTAGCACCTTTGTTGTGATGTTGTTTGGCGCAGCATTGCCTGCACATGCCGAAGTTAAGATCCCAGTGATGGACTTAGTGGATATTCAGGGTATTCGTCAAAATCAATTGGTGGGTTATGGGCTGGTGGTTGGACTTGATGGACAGGGAGACCGTAACCAAGTCAAGTTTACGGCCCAATCTATCACCAATATGCTACGTCAGTTTGGAGTTCAGATTGACGACAATACGAACCCTAAATTACGTAATGTTGCTTCCGTGAGCGTGACGGCCACCGTTCAGCCAATGGCAGGGGTAGGGCAAGCTTTGAATGTCGTGGTGTCCTCAATTGGAGATGCAAAAAGTCTGCGCGGCGGTACGTTGTTACTTACTCCTTTGCGGGGTATTGATGGTGAAGTTTACGCGGTAGCACAAGGGAATCTTGTAGTCGGGGGCGTGTCTGCCAAAGGAAAAAGTGGTTCTAAATTGGTGGTTAATACGCCAACATCAGGCCGTATTCCTGGAGGGGCTATTCTAGAGCGTGAGGTGCCAAATGACTTTGCTGACAGTGATCATGTGGTACTCAACTTAAGAAAGGCCAGCTTCACCACAGCCAAGAATATTAGTCGAGAAATTAATAACATCTTCGGTCCTAAGGTTGCGGTGGCTGAGAACAATGCTCGCGTTAAAGTTAAAGCCCCGAAAGACAGTCAGCAACGTGTGGTGATGATGTCGATGCTAGAAGATATTAGTGTTAATCAAGGTCGTAAGCCTGCTCGTGTGGTATTTAATTCTCGTACTGGTACGGTTGTGATTGGCCAAAGTGTCAAAGTCAGTGAAGCAGCAGTCAGCCATGGTAACTTAACTGTTACGGTTGCTGAGTCCAAACAGGTGAGCCAGCCCAACGCCTTTGCGCAAGGTGAAACCCAAGTGGTCGATAATTCGCAAATCAACATTGATGAAGAACGGGGCCAAATGGTGATTTGGCCGCCGGGAACTGAATTAAATACCATAGTTAATGCTGTCAACAGCTTAGGTGCAACTCCCACCGATTTGATGTCCATTTTGCAGGCATTACATGAAGCGGGTGCTTTGAATGCTGAACTTGTGGTGATTTGAGGGGATTTTTATGAAATCGGATGAATTAAACCAGAAACCATCGATGAGCTCAGTCCTCTATCATGACAATAGTGCACTTGATCAAATAAAGCACAACCCTCATTCACCACAAGCTCTAGAAAAGGTTGCGGGACAGTTTGAGGCAATGTTTTTACAAATGGTCCTTCGCCAGATGCGCAGCAGTAGTGATGTTTTGGCTGATGAAGACAGCCCTTTCTCAAGCCAAAAACAAGGGGTATTTCGTGATATGTATGATGGTCAATTAGCGATCGAAATAGCCAAAAAGCAACATGCGGGAATTGCTGATATGTTAGTTAAACAGCTGAGTTCTTCGATGACTGATGTTGAATTTAAAACCACTATAATAAAGCCGCCTGCTAACGACCAAACAGCTGAGCTGGAAGAAATATCACGTCTTACACATACAACTGTTTCTGATTCGCCACAATCACTTCATTCATTTAGAGATTCAGTCGCCTCAGTTAGACAAGTCTTGGGTGAAATTGGCGCGACGACAGCGTTTGCTCAACCATTGATTCGTAAAGGGGATCTGTAAATGAATTTGGTTAATATTGCCTTATCAGGCCTAAATACCAATCGGGTTGCATTAGATGTGACGGCACAAAATGTCTCAAATATCAATACGCCGGGGTATAGTCGCCAACAGGCGTTAATGGCGTCTGTCGGCGGCGCAAAGCATGATAACCTCAGTGCTGGTTCAGGTGTAGAAGTGGCAAGTATCCGACGTGTGACCGATAATTTTTTAATTAAACAGACCTGGGCAACACAAAGTCAATCTGCTTATGCGGCACGTTATAGCACGAATATGAGTCAGTTAGAAAACACACTTGGCGCAGATGGCTTTAGCCTTTCTGCGGGGTTAGATACATTATTTTCGGCCTTAAATGATGCGACTGTGAAACCCGAATCTATCCCTTATCGTCAACAAATAATCAATGAATCCGAAGCATTAGCCCGTCGATTCAACACTCTAACAGAGTCTTTGTCCCACCAGCACAAAGATATGAATGATCAGCGTAGCGCTGGGATAGTCCACGCCAATAGCCTGATGAGTAATATCGCAGATATCAATAAACAGATTGTTGAAATAAATGGTACGGGTGGGAACCCAGCCCAGTTACTTGATACTCGTGACAATTTAATTGGTGAGTTATCTCAAGTAGTATCGGTCAAAACGACGTCCCAAGCTGATGGTAGCCTTCAGGTCACCTTGTCTTCAGGGCAGCCTTTGGTGATGGGATCTGATGCAGCGAAACTTAAGGCAACCCCAGATCCAAGTGATCCCTACCTAGCTTTGGTTCAGGTGGAATTTGGTGTACAGAGTTTTGCTACAGCAGGGGATCTGGGTGGAAAAATTGGCGCACTTACCGATTATCAAACCGATGTACTTAAGCCTTATCTTGGTGCGATTGATGATATGGCTAAGGCTTTGGCCGATGAATTTAATGCCTTGTTTGTAACGGGTACAGATCTTAAAGGGGATGGGGGGCAGGCACTGTTTAGTTATGATGCCGCTAACCCAGCCGCGAGCTTGACGATTTCAGACCTTAAACCAGAGCAATTGGCTCTATCGGCTGATGGTAACCCTGGCAATGCAGATGTATTGGATAAGCTGATTGCTATCAGTAACAAAAATGTCGCGATCAGCGGGTTTGGTTCCGTCAGTCTCAATGATGCTTTTTCAGCTATTGTGGGTGAGACGGCAATACAAGCGCGACAAGCGGATGCAGACTATCAAGCTAAATTGGCAATGAATCAGCAAGCGATTGCTGCGCGTGATAATGTCAGTGCTGTCAACAGTGATGAGGAGGCGGCTAACTTGATGACATTTGCTAATGCCCATCAAGCGAATATGAAAGTGATCAGCACAGCCAACCAGCTGTTTGATTCAGTCCTTCAATTATTCTAATTACAGGGAACTCAAATGCGAATCAGTGATACTCAATTTAGCCACATGATGCTGCAAAGCCTGCAACTTAATAATGCCGGTTTAGGTAAAGTGATGCAGCAAATGTCAACCAGTGAACGTTTGACTAAGTTATCGGATGACCCGATGGCGTCCGTGAAGTTACTTAATCTTGACCGCGAAGGCTCAGCTATTGATCAATACAAAAGTAACATTGCTAATGTTAAAACGGCTCTTAACAGTCAAGAAGTCCATTTAGACTCGGTTAATGAGAGCCTTAAAAGGATGAATGAGTTAGTACTTTGGGGGGCTAATGGCACACTGACTGACAATGAACGGTCGGGCATGATCACCGAATTGGAAAATCTTCGTGCGTCGGTGGTTTCTTCCTTTAATGCTCAAGATGAAGAGGGGCGTTACTTATTTTCTGGAACGAAAACAGATACTCCCGCCCTATCTTCGGTGGGTGGAAATTATGTGATTGAAGGTAATAATGATAAGCGAGTTGTTACGGTTGCTAAAGGAGTGACGATGGAAGCGAATATGACAGCAGCAGAAATTCTTGATCTTGGTGGTAGCCATGTTTTGAATGAACTTGATGCCATTATTACTGAGTTTAAGGTACCAAGTGCGGCATTTCGCAGTACTGTCGAGACTGCATTAAGTACTATTGAAGCAACGTCAAGTCAGGTGCTAGCCGCTATGACCCAAATGGGGGGCCGTCATAATAATCTCGATCTAATGGACAGTGCTCATGGTGAAAACAAGTTGTTTGTAGATAAGGTAAAAGGTGATCTTTCTATGCTCGATTATGGTGAAGCATCGGTGCGTTTGAGTAGATATATGACGGCATTACAGGCGACTCAAGCCAGCTATGTGAAAATTGATGGCTTGAATCTTTTTGATCGTATTTGAGAACTCTACTATGGCAATGAGTACACTAGAGGTTCGCCCACAGAATGTCGCTTTAACCACGCACGGCAGAACCTCCATTTCTCCTCCTCGCTTTTCACACCCTCACAGTGATGCCAACCGTACTAATGTGGCCTCCCATCATAACCAATCGCCGGCCTCATTTTCTGTATCGGGAATGTTATTGACTCAAGGGCAACAAAATGCAACTTCGTTGCAGATTGCTACTCGTTCATATCAAACTATTGGCGTTGAACTGACGAAAATTAAGCAAGGTCTTACCCGTGCAATGCAGTTGGGTAATGCTCAGGCGCAGTCTTTACAGCAAGGGTTATCGAGTTCGAGACGCACCATCGAACAGGCTATAGAGATGGCTCGATTTGATGGTAAAAAGGTGATTGATAATCAGTTGGCGCTTAAACTAAATCAAGCCGACATACGTCGCTTTTCTATTCCAGGACTCGATATTCACCGCTTGGGTGATAAAGCTGAACAAATTCGCTTGGATTTCCCGCAGGGACACTCAGTCATGGTTGAGTTTGACGGCCGATCAGATGGGAAAAAAGTGGTTAAAATGCTGGATCGTAGTTTGATTCCACTGGGACTAAGGGCCTCTCTCTCTCAACAAGGGGCTATTATTTTTGTAGCATCTGAAAAAGCTTATGGGCAGATGCAAAAACAGGTTCGAGTCACAGGTCAAGGCCATCGCTTTCCCGCAGGGCAATCCAATGTAATGACTTTGCAAGCTGAACCTGAGGGTGTGGCAGAACTTAGCTTTGAGCTAGGTTCTCGTGAAGGTCTAAAAAGCAGTATTGCTCAAGTTAATAAGCTGCTATGGCAAGCACGTCAAGGTCTGGAACAGGCAAGTTCCATTAAGGCTGAACTCAATGGGCAAATGCAAGCTTTGCACCAAAGCTCTACAGTGATTTCGGTCAATCAGGTAGAGGATAAGCTCAAGGCATTTGATTCATCAAGTGGAGATTTTTCTAATGTATTGATGTCTCTTGGCGCGCAAGCTAATGTTAAGCGTCACTCTGTGGTGGCACTGTTGAGAGACTAAAAATCCATTAACATATCCAAGAAAATTGCTCTTGAAACAGGGCTGTTATCTCTATGCGTTGTGAATTCGACATGCTGATTTGCTTTTGCAGAGGGTGATAGCCCAATGCTCCAGAGCGCTTTCAATTGGTTAGGAATGATTGAGTAACGTACATCGATAATCCGCAACGGATTTTCAGGATCTTGTGCGATAAAACCGTGCGAAAAATGCCGAAATCGCTCAATATCTTTGTGCTGTTGAGTACCAATAGCAAGCCAAGGGAAGTCCTTAGCAATGTTTAATTTAGCGATAGACTCGCCAGGATAAATTTTTTCTGTTGTCCCAATCCTGATAGCATCAACAAAGTACCGATCTTCAGTTTCATAAATTACTTTCCACAGCAAAATATTGGCGAAACTAGGCTTGGCTTCCAATCGAAGTGGAATATGCTGACGTTCTTTTGCTAGTTGCCAGCCTATGTCTTCAGCCCTGTCTTTTTGAAACATTCCAATGGTTGGGTAGATAAGAGCCCAAATAAAAGCGATGCGGGCAAAGCATGCATTTTGCTTTAGCACGGTGAATATGAGCAAGACGAGAATAGGCAGAGTAAACGCAGGGTCAATGATTGAGATTGTATTCCAAGCGTAGCGTTCGTTAGTAAGTGGCCACAGCAGTTGAGTGCCATAAGAAGTACAAAAATCGAGTAACGCATGGGTACCATAACCTAATGCGCAATAAAGCCAACTTTGTTTAAATGATAACCCACATTTTTTGGCGAATAATGGGTGCAAAACCAAAGCGCAAGTCAGGCTTCCGAATGGAATAAACAGCAGTGAATGGGTAAATTGACGATGAAACTCTAAAAACAGCAAGGGGTCCTGCGATGATCGAATCAGAACGTCTAAATCAGGTGCCATTCCTGCGAGTAGCCCCAGTATTCCTGCAACAACTAAGTGTTGTTTTTTACTCACTGATTGGGGTAATGCTGCGCCCAGCAAACCTTGTGTTAATGGATCCATAATTCATTTATTGTTAGTCACACATACAATATCTTATCTTGTGCCGTGCATTTAAAGTGAGTGCTAGCCCACTATTTAATACTTTAAGTGCAGCGTTTAGCATTAATGCAGTATTCTCAAACTCGATACATTTTCAAGGTATTAATAATCACCTCAGGTATCACTATTTCATGTGATTCATGCCTTTAGCAACAACGTCTAGTTTTGGCCTGCGCCCTACATTAGATTTGTATACTAAACTTACCAGGTATCATTTTTCTATGGTAGAGGGGATGGCAATGAAGCCAAAGGTCTTGAGTCTTATTTTGTTTTTCGCTGTGCTGATAGGTTCGGTACAGGCCAATGATGTGACATTAAGCGCTGATTTGTGGTGTCCGTATACTTGCGACCCATTAGCAGATGAAAAAGGTATTTTGGTTGACGTCGTTGTAAGTATTTTTGATAACACTGAGCATACCCTTGATTACCAGTTGGTAAATTGGGCCCGTGCAATAAAAACGACTCGTGGGGGCAAGTACGATGGTTTGATTGGCGCATACATCAGTGATGCGCCAGACTTTGTCTTTCATGATGAGCCAATTCAAATGTCAAAAATGTGCTTTTTTGTTAAAAAAGATGATCGATGGAAATACTTTGGTTTGGATACATTAAAAGATAGAAAAATATCAGTTGTTAACGCTTATTCTTATGGTGAGAAATTCGATGGCTATATAGTAAAAAATCATAATAAGGGTGATGAAAATATCATTAAAATTTCTGGTATGGAGATAACACAAACACGAGTTGAACAATTTGATAATAATAAAATTGATACCATACTAGAGGATTGGAGAGTTTTTCCCTATAACATAAGTAATTATAAAAAAAATAATGAAGTGCAGGGTGATATGGAATTTAGAAATGCTGGTTGCTTGCCTGGTGAGGGACTCTATATCGCGTTATCTCCGAGTCGGGATACGTCTAAGGGCTATGCAGAAATTATTAATAAAGGTCTCAAGCAACTGGCAGATTCGGGTAAGCTAAATGAAATTATTAGCCGCTATGAATGAATATAATATTTACCGTTCACTTTTTCTTCTAATATAAATCCGATATCAATGATCTGCTACCGGATTTTTCATAAATCACAAGCGCTTAGTCGATGATTGTTTTTTACCGATCAAACTCGACTAAGTTGAGCAAGTCATTGGGTAATTAGAAGCGATAGCCAAGAGAAACTGAGTAACTTAGTGCTCTAGCGTCGCTGAGATGTTCGCTTAATTCAACGCCTGTGTTAATAGCAACGCTTTTTGAAAGGTTGAACTCAAAGCCACCACCTGCTGCAAAACTATCATCTTCAATTTTTGATGTAGTCCGGCCTAGTTGCTTATTTTCTATTTCTAATCGAGCGTATCCAATAGTGGCATAAGCGCTGACAACGTCATTGATTCGGTATGTTGGACCGATATGGAAGCTGCCATAGCTGCGAGTAGTTTCTGAAACAGTGGTAATGGTTGGTCCTGGGTCTACGCGAGACCTAGAGTCACTATCTGCTGTGCCTGTTAAGCTAGCAATGAAGCCAATAGGGCCATTGTTTTCATAACGATATTTTAGCGTCAGTCCATGCAGTGCGTTATCAATGTGTTTGATGTCTGTTTGTGCATAACCAAGGCTAACGGTATGCTCTGCAGCCTGAGCATTAAACGTTGCTGCACCAAGTAGGGTTGCAATAGTAATGAACTTCTTCATACATTTCTCTTTATCAATTGACATCCAATCATGTGGATGAATAGTTAAATAACTACTGACAATGATATTAATAGAGTTGATTTACAATACCAATGCCTTAAGGGCGGGAATATTGTAATATTTATTTAATATATGTTTCAGGATGTATTTGTTCATAATCAAAATGACATATCTATTTAAAATTTGTTAATTATGTTATGGGATATGATGAATATTCTATTTATTTTATCTCTATTTATCGCAAATATGCTCTAATGTAATATGTTTTAAATGATAACCCTCTCCTATTTTTATCATATTAACAATAAAGATTAAATATAAAGGTTATCGATGTCGTAGGAAAGTAATATAATTAAGCTTGTTTATCACAGGATATTAAATTTATACATATTAAAATAATTCTTATTATTTGTTTTTTTATTTCCCTATTTAATAGAGATTTTTCACTATGGATTGATTCTCTAGTCTTACTTTATTAAGGGAATTTACCTGAATAAGGAATTAATATGTCCTCTACACCATTGCTCATGCCAAAAAATAATTTGAATCCTTTAACCCGTGCAATTAGAGGAGAGGCAGATAATTGGTCGTCTATGGTTACGCTTCTAGTTGGCGATAAAATGCGAGCGATGGACTCAGCGCGAAATATATTTGAGTGTTTTAAGCTCAATAACTTCATGCCTCGCTTTTACCAGACACTGTTTCAAAACGAACAAAATGTGGCTCTCCAACAAAACGGAATTGGCCTTAGTTCAGCTTTTGACGCCACCCGACACTACAGTGGCTCACAGATAGCGGCTAAATTAAACGAAGAAGTGATAGCGTTTGCTGGTCTATTATGTGCGGAGGGAATTGAACACCAAAATGGTGAAATAATCAGTAATCGACGTATTGATTGTAGAGAAACTAATCTTATTTATTCCGCGAACGATAAGTTTAAACCTCATACAGGTAGTTTATATTTTACTAACCCTAATGGCGATGACTACCTATATTTTATGCACTTTTCAGAAATGGTTCGCCTTGTTGATGGTCAGGTAACAGATGAAGATCGTAAGCATGTAGTAGAAAGGTTGAGGTACTACTATTACTCGTTTCAGTGGCCTTATAGGACTCGTGGTAATACTCCGTCTAAATCTGAGAGAGATGATAGGTTGAGCACTTGGAGCGTACCCCTGCGTGAGAAAGTTAAAATTCCAACCAGTGATATTTTAAAGCAAAGATATGAAGGTGATGTAGTACCAAAGCCCAATCATACTTTTCGTCTCCTTGAACAAGCTGATATGCCTGCTGTGCATTCTAGTGCCTTGGATAAGATGGCGGATATTTTGGGTGAAGAACTTAAACTTGAATATCAACGTAAAGTCAATGATCTCGTTTTGGCTCGACAGGAACATTGTAAAAAGCAAATACCTGTAGGGATTATGCCCCGAGGGTTGCAAAAGGAATTCGAGATATTGGCCGAGACCTTTTCTGGTCAAAAGAACGCTTTTATTATGTGGGATACTTGGGGGAAATGGGATTGGGATCTCATGGTCACGGACTGTTTCTATTTTGATTATACCTACAAGCAACACCCTGAATGGCTGGGCGTATTGTTTGATGTGGTCACTGGAAAAACATTTGAAATCCCGCAAGATACAAGGCAATTCATTGAATTTATTTCGAGTAATGAAGATTACCAGAAAGTGATTCAACGAGGTTTATCAGCTTCAGCCATCCCAGATTTGAATAAACCAAAATCAGAGTTGCCCATTAGTGCTGAAGGCAAGAAGCATTTTGCCACAACAAACACTAGGAACGGAAAAACCATCTACCCGAATATTCACTGGGGAGTAAAGACTACTCTACTTGCAATATCTATGGGACTGCTGACCCTAACAAATGACGAAAAGCGTTACCTTCAATCTGTTATCGATTCACCCTTGATTAACCGGTCGGACAATTTTTTTGAGCGTCTTGGCGGGACATTTCGCAGCTCAAATGAGCGTTTTATTGCCAATCTTGGCCTTGGCTTAAAGGATATGCTCATTAAGCGAATCGAGTTAGATATGGATTATCAAACCACTAGCAATAGTGAGAAAAAGGCCAATGCTGTGCTTGATGTGATCATCGATATTGGTAAGGTTTTGGTTCCCCTGATTAGTATTATTGCGGGGATAATTTTCCCCGGCTTTTGGATTGGAGCAATGATAGGTATGGTTGCGACGATTGCTTTGGCAGTGGTACCAAAAATCATTAAAGGTACCATCGGTGATAACCCTGATAAGGTATCCAGTGCGATTGCCGAATCCGTGATAGATATTGTCGTTGAAGCAGGCGGTAACCTTGTTGGACCTGCGCTTGAGAAACTGAAATCTCTCATGACAAAAGTATTTACTAAAATCAGCCGAAAGCTGGTCAAAGCAGGGGTGATTAGCGACACTTTCTTTAGTCGCTTGCGGCCGCCTGCTGATTGGCAAACACCGTATTTAAGAAAGATGAAGCTAGCATCTGAAAATAGCGCTGGACCTTATGAAGGTAGACTTGGTAGCCGTTTGGAGGATGACTTTGATTTTTCAGGTGATTTCGTATATGGCTTAGGGCCTTCTCGGGCTAAATATATAGAAAATATTCAAATGGTTAGGCCTCAAGTAGGTAATTATAACCCCATAATAGATCACTTCAACAATCACTTTAATAAAGAGGTGGTTGATATTATGGGGGCAGCAGCATGGGATGATGCCATCATTGCAGCCCACAGTAGGAATCTTCCTTTTTTCAAGAAAAACTTTTCTGATCTTTCATTTTTTAGAACTCATAAGTCTATTAGACAGGTACTAAAAGAGAACATATTTGAAGATGCTCAAAAGGCCTTGAGATACAGTGCTGATCAATCAATAAACCCTGCAGGAAGAAATAATGAGTTATTATGGCGATCCTATTTTGAATTGGGTGAAAAGGACGCCAGGTTTAAAGTAATTAACATCTATAAAGAGGTGCTAGAAAGTAAACGCTTTAACGCATTGAATCAGGGCTATAACTCTATTGCCAACAATGTTCGACCCTACGCACCAAATAAGCTGTTTTTACGAGGTTCATTAAATGGAATCATAAATGCCGAAAAATCAGGTGCGAAAATTCGCTTTATTCTCGATGACATCGATATTGAGAAGGTGTTGAGTGGTGTTCGAGGTTCCAATGGTATGGCGGTGACTAATGAGGAATTAATCACGTCATTTGCTTATCGTGGCTTCGATAATGTGAAATTTTACCGAGATGGCAGGTTGGTTGCGCCGCCTTGGAAAGGAAATATAGCTAAATGGAATGAAGCGCTGACCCAATACACGCGCCGAGATGCAATAGAATCACTTAATGTGTCCGAAGGAATGCTAGATGTTGCCGAAAAACTTGGTGATTTTGCAGCAAGTCGCCCAACTCCGACACTTTGGTACTTTACCAAAAAAGGAGTCAACATTGCCGCTAAAGTGAATGTGAAACCGCCATTAAAACACATGCTGATTTACGATAACCCTACAGAGCCAATCCAACTGAGCAACATGATGTTTGACGAGCAAATCAAATCAGGAGATATGACGCGTAACCAGACCTTGGTCAAAGCTCAGCGCTTTTTACGCACTCATGCCAATCTAAGCGATTTCCGAGAGAGATTATTTGACAGGCAAACCGATATGATGAGTGAAAACTTAGTGTGCTTTTCGATGGATTACTTAGATGCTTATAACGACAGAAATAGTGCTTCGATTGCATTGTCCGATGGAGAGCGCACCTATGCTGAACACCTGAAGGATGGGGAAGATACACAAATACTTGAGCAGCGTTCATCTATTCCTACTGAGAGCATGGCGACCATACTGTCGCTGCTTGATGCATTACATAATAATCTAAAGAGTCATTATCCTTCATCTCCAGAAAATTGGCAGTTTATACGTCGCTATCCCGTTGCCTTTGAATATGATTTTTCTTCGGGAGGACAACGTGCGGATATCAATAGAATATTTGTCGATGTTCGCGGAAGGCGTGAATTTGAAAAAGTGAAACGAGAGTTTTCTAATGTGTTGAGCTTTATGGATAATATCAGCACCATTTATCTATAGATGGATGGTTTATAGTTGAGAGCGTGAGCTGGTGTTGTGAATAAGAACTTAGGGAGGGCATGCCCTCCCAGTCTTCTCTTACCTAAGACACTATTGTTCAGAAAGTCTTCTTCCAAGTCCTACTGCGTAGACGGCTGAGCGCGCGGCTAGCATAGGATCTTCAGATGGAGCAAAGCCTTTGCTTATCGCTAGTGGGTCAAAATTCATCGTCGCGCAAGACCCTTCGCTTTCTGGGATCGCTTGTTTTACAGTCAATCTTGCGACCGTCATGCGTTTGTTATCATCATTCCATTTAATATGTGGATTTAAGATATCGTCATCTTTATTGGCGAGTGTTAATACCATATCCCAAGATACCCCCCCTTTTTTAAGGTTGGCTTGCATATTTTCTAAAAAGAAATCTGCTTGCGGCGTTTTGACTATGTCATGTTCACCTGAAGGGACAAATGACCAACGGACAGGTGTTTTCTTGCCTTGGCTGTTCACTAGGTAAAAGGTGTTAATGCTGTTGTATGTTGCACCTTCATAAGGGTGCAGTTCATCACTTAGAGCGGCATGATATTTTTTATACTCTTGAATTTCTGGATGGCTTGTGACGAAGGCTTTAGTCGCTTCTGGACCTTTTGCTTGAGCTTCAAGAAACGCCATAAAGTCTGCAACTGTTGAAGTTGGAAAGAAATGCTCGGTGTTCATGCTCATCATATGAATGCTGTTATCAGCGGTGGTGATTTTAAAGGCAAGGCCGTAATGTCCAGGTGTATTGTCTGCTGGGTTGGCTTTACCTCCTTTATGCGATACTCGACCATACACCTTGGATGTTTCAGTAAATATAGGGCTGTTTGATAGTTCCCTTACTGCGCTATCGACAGGTGTAAATTCGCCTTCAAAGCAAAAGCCTTTGGTGTGGTTTCTACGCTTTCCTTCCGTTACACCAAACAGTTTCTCAAACGTATCTAGGTGCTGGGCTGGGCTTCTTTGTTCTTGAGCCAAGTTTGGTGTGGCGACTAAAGCTAGGCTGGTGGCTAAGGCAATTTTATTCAACATAGTCTCATTCCTATTTTGGGCAATTTAATTGTGCACAATTTATTTTGTAACAGAAAATATTCTCTGTGTATACAAAATAGTGATAATTTAATAATTAATTTTAAGTGGATGAGGAAGAGCCTGAAATGAAATAAGGCCCAAAAGTGATGGTAAATACTTAGACGAGAAAGAAAAAATATAAGAAGCAAACAAAGGCTAGCAAGGTTGCCGACAAGGTGGGATATATAATATAGGAATCACGCTTATTGGTGCGCTGAAAACATAGGAAACTCAGCAGCACATTATAGATAAGCAGTAAGGTGCTAATGGCAGTGCCGCCGTTTAGCGTTAGCTCATACAACTGAAAGAGAAATAAAGACAGCAATCCATAATCGATAACGATAAGCCATAAAAAGGCTTTTCGTAGTGGATCTTTCTTTATGGTCTGATGGACAAATTGAGACATGTGGATAATTACGCTTGAGTTATCAGGCGCCACTAGAGCGCCTGTTGAAGTTAAAGTTGTTGAAGAGGCGGTGTATCTTTAGCAGACGCTTCGCTTGAGACAATCACATTGTGACGGACCACAGGTTGATTTAGTGTCGCTCGTTGCTTGGCATGATCAATAGGATTGTTGGGCCTATCGGCAAAGAAGGTTTCCAAAATCTTGGCCGCTGGCGTGGTCAGGACAAAGAGTTCAATACGGCGGTTTTCACTCGATTCAGGGTCTGAGTCGTTTAGCAATGCTCTATCGGACATTCCGGTCACTTGCAATACACGTGCGTCTGGCATACCACCAGCAACCAGAGTATGTCTGGCAACATTGGCACGTGATGCAGACAAATCCCAATTTGATCGACGATCTAAATGCCCGATATATCGAGTCGAATCTGTATGCCCACTGATAATTACAGGGTTTTCAACCCGTTTAAAAATAGGAGCTAGGGCCAACAACAAGTCTTCAAAAAATGGCGTTAACTGCGATGCCCCTCGACTAAACATGAATTGACGCTCGTCATCTTGCAGAACAATTCTCAAACCTTGAGGGGTAATTGAAACGTGAACAT
Organism: Vibrio hepatarius; assembly: GCF_018860525.1. Classification (GTDB taxonomy): domain Bacteria; phylum Pseudomonadota; class Gammaproteobacteria; order Enterobacterales; family Vibrionaceae; genus Vibrio; species Vibrio hepatarius_B. The sequence goes on along the minus strand of NZ_JAHKPM010000063.1, from coordinate 11,320 downwards.
TGCCCTGCGCGTTGATTTGCTTAACTACGTCTTCGATCACTTTAGCGAGTGCGGCCAAGCGCTCCTGAGTGTCAAACTTGCCGGGAATAAGAGCATCTGTTTCTGGTCCATCACCATCACCTTGAAAGAATGAACTGACCATGTGATTGGAGTCATGGCGACTTGGCACCGAAGAGTCAGTGGCCAAGTCAATAGGCGAAATACTTTTTTGAGTATCAAATGGGCTGCCATTACTTTTCTCAAACACGCTGGCACTTTGAAGATGGGCCATAATCGCTCGGCGATCTTCTTTGTCGACTATTTGCATTACCCATAAGACCAAAAATAACGCCATAAGGGCGATCATAAAGTCGGCAAACGCGACTTTCCACGCGCCACCACGATAGTCATCATGCTCTAGAGTTTTGCTTCGCTTGAATACAACTTGTTGCTGTCTTTGCATGTTTACTCCTGCTCAGCGAGCCACTTCTCCATTTGGTTAAATGTCGGCTTGATGTCTAATTGAATATGTTTACGACCAGCATCTATGGCCAGCAACGTTGGTTTTTTCGCTGCATAAGCCACTAACGTTGCTCTGACACATTCAAACGCCGTCATATTGCGTCTTACACGCTGCGCCATCGCATTACTTAAAGGATCAAGGCAGCAATAACAGCCGAAAATCCCGATAAAGGTGCCGACCAGTGCAGCGGCCACGTGGTAGCCAACCAGTGCAATGGAACCGTCGATGGCTTGCATCGTGATAATGATGCCACCGACAGCCGCCAGAATGCCAAAACCTGGCAAGGCTTCAGCGGTTCGATGCATAGAACGCGATGGCAGTAACATTTCGGTTTGGATGGCTTCAATTTCTTGTTCTAGAAGGCCTTCTAGTTCATGAGGCGACATTTGTCCCATTGCCATTAAGCGGAAGTTGTCGGTAATAAAAGAAATCAGCCGATAATCTGCCCCCACTTTGGGGTAGGCAAGAAAAATTGAACTGTGGTGCGGCGCTTCAATGTGAGAGTCGAGAAACTTAAATCCTCGGTTACGTCCAATTTCAAGTAGGTGATTGAGAAGGGCCATCAGCTCCATATAATACTGATATTCTTCCTTGGGAGCTGACATAGTGGCTTTCACTTGGCGACGCATTTCTTTGAGTACTTGAGGTGGGTTACCAATAATTAAGGACCCAACTGCTGCGCCGATGATGATTAAAAATTCAGCGGGTTGCCAGATAGCGCCGAGCCGGCCACCGGCCCACATATACCCGCCAAAGACACAGAGTAAAACGGTGATGGCTCCAAAAAACTTTTGCATGTGTGACTCCTAGGAGGATAAATAGTGGTTGAGTTGTTTGAGTGCTTTTTTATGTAGCTGGCAAATTCGCGGCGGTGTCAAATCAAGTACCAAGGCGATTTCATTAAGATTGAGTTCGTGTTGATAAAATAAGGTCATCAGCAGTTTATCTCGCTGAGGAAGCCTTTCTAGGGCTGCTTCAAGGCTGCGGCGAGTATGCTCGTGGGCCATACCGTCATAACTGGCATTGGATTGTGTATCGACCCCATTTTCAAGCAACTGATCCAAGCTTTGCATTTCACCGGCGAGCGACGCATTTTGCCGCGTCAGCAAGTCATTTTTATCGGTACCGAGTACTTCGATAATCTCGGCGTCCGTGGGGTGGCGTCCTAGCTTGCGCATTAGATCTCGCGTTACATCGTTTAGCTCATGAGCTTGCTGTCGGGTTTGTCGCGAACGCCAATCAAGACGACGCAACTCATCTAAGATAGAGCCGCGAATACGACAAACGGCAAAAGCGGGAAAGTTATCATCGTCGACATTGCCATAGCGACGCCCTGCTTCAAGCAAACCGATAAGGCCAATCTGCTGCATGTCATCAATGCTACATTGTGGGCTCACATGCACTCTGAGTTGATTCACGATCCGGTTGACCAATACGTTGTGTTTTTTTAGCAGCGCGGCTTCATCGAAAGCGTTTTGCGGTGCAAGGCTATGGCTTGGCACACCGTATTCCTGTTCAATGTTCATATCCAACATAGTCGCGCTCCTTATTGCACGACATATTTGGTCAGCAATACGTCATCGATATCACGCACGATGTCGGTTTTTTGAAATGCGAGTAAGACGGTCTGCTTGATTTCATTTTGGAGCAGATCAATCGCACCATCTTGGCGCAGATCATCATAGGTTTTATCGCTAAACAGTTTGAGCAGCGCATTACGTACGACTGGCATATAGTCATTGATATTTTCAATTCGTTTAGGGCGACGAGTTTCTACCGCCACCTCAAGCATCACGAAATGAGTTTGACGCTTACCTTTGACACTCAAGACAATTTTCTCTAGTGGATGAAAGCTTGGTTGGTGCGCTTGGTTCGGATCTTCTGCTAAAAAACCAAAAAGGGAATCATCGACCCAAGAATCGGTGTTCGTTTGCTGATGAGATTGTTTGGCTAACCAGATACCACCAAAGACGGTGGCAGCGGAAACCAGAGCACTGGTTAGGATCATGGCGGCAAATACCGCGATCATTTGTTGTTTTGTCATTGCGCTATTCCTAGTTATGCGTGAGTACTGAGCCAATGCTCTGATGGGCTAAGTGAAAATTCATTGTCTGGATGTTCGTTGCTGTCGAAGATCACGGCGTGTTGCTCATCGGGCCGATTCGATTGGCCTCGTGGGGTATCTCCAGAGCCGACATTGACATCAACATGTAAAAAGTTTTGATTTTGCAGCTCGGCCCTAAGTCTGTCTGAGACTTGCATCAACGCTTCGCGTGTCGCTGAACTATTGGCATGGATTTGTACACTCAGTCTGTCGCCTTCGACCCGCACCAGTAAATCCATCTTGCCAAGTTCGGGCGGGTCGAGGCGTATTTGTGCTTGCTGCAAATTTTGCTGCGCTTGAACAGACACCCTGTCATGCAGCACTTGCATCATTTGTTCGCCCCATTTGGCTGCGCTAGTGTCGACTTTTATGGCTGCCCACTGAACGGTAGGCGAGCTTGCCTCAAGGTGACTGCTTGGCTGTGCTTGAGCCTGAATTGGCGTGGCGCTTAACCCATGTTGTAGCGCGGTCATAGCTATTGGTGCTGTGCTTTCGATAGACGTTGAACTTGCGGTTGCTACCTTGCTTGACGCGGCGATATTGGTCAGAAGATGGGCTGGGTTGGTCTGCTGCGAAAGCGTTAAGTGCGTTTGCCCCTTTGCTGACATCGATGACCGAAACTCGGCTTCGATCCCAAAGTTAACGCTTTTTAGATTTGTTACCTCGTGGCGGTTAGACAAGTCTTGCCCATAAGGCAGTGCCAGTACTTGATGGGTATCTGGCCCGTTTGACCAATCCATTGCGGCATCTTGCAGATCAGCATGAGTCTCTTGCTTTGCGATCTTGGCCGGTGCGAGCGAAAATCTTGTACTAGGTGGCTGCGCATCGCCTGTCGTTCTGGCCTTTTGAACGGATCCTTGCTCGGCTGAGGTTTGCTGGTGTGATGGTTGCAGCTTTGATGGGATGGTGAGTGGTGATGTTTGCATATTTAAGACTCCAGATTCATGGCCAATTGATAGGCTTTGGCTCTTTCGTGCTGAGCATTGACCACATTAATACCCGTTTCCATATCACCAATGGCGTTATCCAATGCCTCAAGGGCTAACTTATGCTCGGCTTTGACGTCTGCAATCACAGCTACAAAATTGGCATCCTTAAGGTAGGGCTTATGGACGGTTAGCAGTTCCCTTAACTGCAAGTCATACCGTTTTAGCGAATGCCAATCTTGGGTTTTGGTTGCAATGTGAATCAACTTGGCAAGATGGCGAAATCGCTCAGGAGAGACTTTATATTTGCTGACCAAAACTCATCCACCCTGCACGTATGTTATTCATTACATGTTCGACGTTAGTCAGCTTATCTAGGCTGTTGTTGACGCTAGCGTGGTAAAGCTCTACTTGGCAAAAATCATAAAGTTGGTGGAGGCTTTGTGCGATTTCTCCACCATTATCGCTGTCAAGGGCACTATCGAGCCCAACCAAAATATTCATGCACTTATTGATGCCTGTCCCTTTTTCGGCCAGTCGACCTGAAGTAATGTGCCCACGCACGCGTTCAATTTCATTGAGCAGGCCGTCTATTAGCATGACCACCAATTGATGGGGGTTGGCCGCAGCGGCCTGTGCGTCGAGATCAACCTGTTGATAAGAGCTATAGCCGGAATCCATTAACATAAAACATCTCCTAATAGTGGTTAACCAAACAGCGATTGGGTTTGGCTCATTTGGCGCATAATGGTGTTCATTTTGGCAAATTGTTTGAGATAGCGGTCGTAGGACATGTCGAATTTACGCTCCAGCGCAACCTTCTTATCGTCGATACGATCGACGTTTTCTCTCAATGCATCTTTGCGTGATTTAAATAGTCCTGAAGAAAATTGCAGGTAAGGCTCGACCAGATCATCGAGAGAGTCGAGTAAGTTTTCATCACCGTTAAACATGTCTTCCAACGCTGCGCTATTATTGGTTTGCGCTTTTTCAAATCTTTCTGAGCCGAGCTTCATCTTGCCATCGCGGCCAATTTCTATTCCGATCTGGCTAAGCCTCATGCCGGCAAACTCACCGCGCACGGCAGATTTAACTTGGCTTTCAATCGAGCGCAGGGTAGGGTCGCTGGCCAGCGCGGCGCGAGTGTTGGTCTCTGGGTCGACTTTGCTGTAAGTATCAAGCGTTGACATTAAACTGTTGTACGCATCAATAAACTCAGTCACTTGCTCTTTGGTGCCCTCTTGGTCACCTTCAACGCTGAGTGTGAGGGGAGATTCCCCGCTTTCTTGTGCTTTGGTTACTGTAATGTCTAGACCATCGATAGCATCGCTAAAGGTATTGCTTGCATTTTCAAGTTTAAGCCCAGAGCCCTTTTCACCGATCCAAATGGTGGCGTCTTTGGCTTGGCTAAGGGTAGTGAGGTTTGCAAACGCATTGTCAAACCATGCTTGCCCCGTAGCAGAGGCAGAGACCTTGACCGCGTTGTCTTTGCCGGTTTCTTCACTTGAAAGCATAAAGTGAGTGTTACCGCCAGAGCGCACTAAAGTGGCATTTACACCAGGGTTATCTGTATGGTGATTAATCGCTGAGGAGAGGTCAGCAATGGTCGCTTTGCCATCGCCGTCACTGTCTAAAGTTGATAGGTCAATCACAAGCTCTTCATCGCCAATCTCAAACTTGAGAGTGCCTGTTAACGGTACTTCTGTGGTGGGCTCTAAGGTGTCTGGCATACCAACGGATACTTGATGTGACGTGGCGATTTGTTCAACAAAAATTTGATAGCTGCCGGTCAGTGCATTTGACTCCGCATTAGCGGTAAATATACCTTCACTTGATACATTAGCGCTGTTTTTGATTATTCCAGAGCTGCTATTGTTCATGTCGTTGACGGCGGTACGAAAATCTCGCAGTGCCGATTCGACTTTGCCAAGCGCATCAAGCTTTGATTGATACTGAGAAGCTTGAGCGGTGTAACGCTGCCTGAACGATTGCACATCAAAGGTCGCCAGTTGCTGCGCCATGGTGGCTGGATCGATTGAACTCATCAAAGTACTCCTTTGTAATTTGCGCATGACCTTACGGGGCATACAAGACGTGATGTATTCGCTGACAAAACGTAATTAAATTAAGTATTTAGCAAGACGAATGCCATATATTTAAGTCAAGTTTATCAGTAACTTAATGGGTTTTATCCTTGGTTGCGGAAGTGGATTTTCCCAGTGAGATATTCCGCCATTTCCCATTTAAATCGGTTTTTCCTTATCCATTTGGTTGACTCTATTTTTCTATGGGATTGTCATATTTGATTCCCATAATCGACAGAGGCGACCTTCCAACGAGTTTGATTAAATAGAAAGGCGGTTTTGGCTAGGGTCTACCGATTTTTTGAGCTGAGAAATCGGTAGGGCTCTGGCAATAAAAATAACGAGTGGGTGCGATATGCAAGGTGGCGTCAAACAAGAAAATTGTGTCAATTTTCGAAGCAAGATCAAAAAAATTGTGAACTGTTACTGTATTTTGAATTAATTCCACCCGCTAAAAATGCTTTTTATCAGGCTGATTTGCTGGCTATGACACATATGCGATGTGAATCTGACTTTCATAACGCAGGAAAGGCTAGTTAAATCGATGTATTCACCTGTTATTTGAACACTTTTCATTCGGTGCTAGCGGTGGTAAATTCGCCATCATCTATAGCTATCATATGAGTATCATTGCAATGAGCGCCACAGTATTGGGCCCTGATGAAGCATACCTTTATGCGCGTATTGGGCAGATCAAACAGGTACACCCCAGCCATGATAAAGTCAGCGTTGATTTTGAAGGTAACCCAGCGGGAGAACCCGTATGGGCGTCGATTGGCCGCGCTTTTACTCGCGCGCAGATCAATCTTGCTATTGATAATCAACTAGCTTGTAAAATTGAATTTATGAATACGGATCCCTCTTTACCGATCTTAACCGATGTCTATTTCTCTTTTCTTGAGCAGAAGTCGCTCATTATCAAGGCGGAAACGTTAATTTTGGAAGGCACAAAGGAAGTCACGCTCAAGAGCAAAAACACCTCAACTCACTATGATGGCCGCAGCGGGCGAGTGACAACTAAGGCAGATTATATTACGTCGCAAGCCGAAAGAAGCAATAAGATCCAAGGGAAAAAAATCGACCTCAATTGAGCCTTTTTGAGTCAATAGCGCAAAACCCCATCAACCCCAAAACGAGAAAACATCATGCCAGTCACTATCAATGCCAACGGATTAAGTATTGTTCATAAAGGCTCAGGCGGTGAAGCCAATGCCACCTTACCTGATGTGTGTTTAACCACAGTAGGCCCTGCGGTGGTGCGCATTTCCTATGGTAACAACGCCAAATCGGCCGATTTAGTCGATGGTACGACGACTGTTAGTGCCGATGGCGGTAACAGCATCGCCATCAAAGGCAGTAAATTTGCGGTCAGTACGGGTGATGCTGATGGTGACCAAAAAGGGGCGTCGTCGGGGACAATTGAAGATGAAGCGGAATTTATTTCTGCTTCGGCTAATGTGATTATTGAAGGGAAAGGGGTGTCGCGTCTGACTGACCAGATGACGATGAACAAAGCCAACACCATGTGTTTGGGTGGGGTGCAAAACCCAAGTGTGACGGTTGACCCAACCTTAGATGTGCCTTCAGCTGTGGATATTCGAGCGCGCTACCCGAACGGGAAACTGCTGACTAATGCACCTTATGTATTAACCGATGAAGGCATTACGCCACTTGGCGCAGGGGTATTAGACGGCACTGGTGAGTCTTATGTCTCTGGCTTAAAGCCAGGTAAAATCAAAGTGGTGATGGAAGAGAGTCAAGATGCTTTTTGTCTCTCCCCAGTTCGGCGCACCAATCCGCATTGCATAGAAGACATCAGTGACGACGACTTTTTCGATAAGGCGCGCAAACGTAACCAAGGCTTTTGGCAACCAACACGGGTAGAAACGGGCCTAGCACCATGGGGCGCGATTGGCCATGAGCTTACCAGCGACCGCTATTTTCAAGATATTATCGAGCTGGAAACGCGTCTGCACTTTTCGCACTTGCACCCCGCGACGGAGTTTAGCTTAGAAAAATCCTGTGACACTTTAGTTGGCAATCTAAATATGCCCTTGCCGCACACCACAGAAGCCATGCTTGCCTATAGTATGCCGATGATACTGGAAGAAGGTGAAATACTCTCGGCCATACTGCGTCTTGCCCCTTATGAAACCACCGATCGCATGCTGGCTTATATTCGCGCCCGTGGTCAGGGTAACCCGCAATCTTACCTTAACAATTATGATTGGGCGGCGGCGAAAAAAGCCGTTAATGAAAGCTTCGACAGTTTGCTGAAAAAGCTTCAATCCCGGTTGGAGTTTTTGCGCGACCAAGCCAGTAAACTCAAATACGCTTATTTATCCGATGATCTATTTAAAAAGCACATCGACACCATTAAAGCTTACGGCAAGGGTTTAACTGAGCTTATCGCAGGCGTGTTTGCCAAAATGCAGCTTAGGGCGTCTACGCTAATGAGCAATACCGCCAACGTTAAGGTGATTAAAGCCGCTGATAACGTCTATTCTGCTGAAGCGGGCACCATTGAAACCGTAGTCAACACCACGCAAACGGTGGATTTGGTTGAGCCCTTTATGAACGAAGTACCGGGTAAAATAGCCGATGTATTGCCGATTTACCCTGTACGTTACGGCTATGCCAACTTCTTTGACACCATTATGCCCGCCCAAGCGCCGCCCACGTTGCCAGAAATGGCCAGCGCGTCTGGCCTTAATGAAACCGGCGGCTATATTTTGCGTCTGCTGCGTGAAGGCTGGATTTACATCAAAGAGGAAGAAGGCAAAGCTGATAACGAGCAGATCCATATCTTCCGCTACGCACAAACTGAAACCGCCACGGGTGTAATTGAAAAATTTGAGAAGTACTATTTCACCAATGAAGAAAACGCTCAAGATGGCCTAACGCTTGATACCTCATCCGGTGCGACCTTTTACCCATTTGCGTTTGTTACCAATGGCACCAAAAAAATCTCGATTGCCTACTCAGAGCACGAATGGGCCGCTGACATCATAGATAAAATGAACAGCGACCTTGAATGGCGCACTAAAGCCATGCAGCAAGTGGATATGACCGCCAGCGATGACTTTAGCGATACCGCCACTCAAGGCACGTTAAGTAGTTTGGTGGAAGACTACCGCAGCCATGATGAGAAGTGGCTAGCGGATAAAGAAGCGCAAAAGCCGACCGATATCGGCATGGATATTGTGACCACTCAAAGAAGCTACCATCTTGTGGCGGATGAGTTAGTTGAAACCATGCAAAAAAGCCACAGCGAGAAAAAAGACGGCACTTTAGTGGTGCTATTTGACCCTGTTGGCCGCCAGTTAGACATTGCCAATAAGCTCCGTATGACGGTCGCTGAGGGGCAAGCTTATCAACAAAACAATCTCTATCCATTGACAATAGGCACTTATGCCAAAGCTTGTATGGACAGTGAAGTGCCTGAAGTCAGCGCAGCGGCGCAAGAAAACCTTGATACTCAAGCGCTCACCGACTTTATAAATCAGAGTAAGACTCAAAAAGAGGATACGGCAAAAGAGATCCAGCAGTGGCTCGATATAATGCATTATTATGTCGCTGGAGAGGGGGCAAAAAATGAGCTAGGCTCGCTACCTTTTTATCTGCACAATTATTTTGATCTTCGCCAAGAGGGTATCGTTAAGCCGATAGAGGAACTCGCTAAGCTGTTCTTTTTGCTCGGTACGCTTTTTGACGGTGTGACCGCCAGTGAAGAAGGCATGGAGACCATGGATGATTGGGTTGGTCAAGCGTTTGCAACTGCTGAGCTGACGCCTACAGACAACGTTCTTGGGATTATGTTTAAAGGTGCCAAGATGATTTTCACTCAGTGCCAAGGCAGTGACTGGCGTGAGCTGTCAACCGATGTCTCCAAATATGTTCTTATTTCCCTTGGTAACTTTTTAGCGCGTATTCCTGTTGCCTTTTCCTACGTAGGTCAGCATGCTGGTAAATGGGCCAATATCGCGGCAAATGCAGGACTTGAGAATTTTTATAGGACAACATTACCTGATATCTTCGATGCGATGTTAGGGGTCAAGATCAATGGTAAAAGAGTTCCGGTGTCACTGGATGATATTGAAGCGTTACTGGAAAAACAGGCTAACACGGGTAAGGCTGCGGCATTGTGGCAAAAGACGAAAACCAATTGGCATGAGCGCTTGCTTGATTGGTCGGAAGTCAAAGCCGATGCTAAAGAGCAACGTATTTTTCAATTGCTAGAGTTAGAAATAACGCCATCTAGCCCCAAAGAAGTAAAAGGTTTTTTTGAAAAAAGTAAAGTAAAAACATCCTTACATATCACTGGAGGTGTGGTTGATGTTGGGTTCGCGGCTTGGTCTTTTTACTATAACGTTTTAGCAATGTATGATTTAGCATCGCAACAAGAGTATGCAGAGCTTGACCCAATTAATGATAAAGATACCCTGTATGATCTTGGTAAAATGGGATCAACATTAATGGCGTTGGCGGCCGATAGTGCTGCTCTAACTCAATATGGAGCCAAATCCGCCAATGCTACCGCTTCGATGTTTAATCGAGGACTCGGTGCCCAAGCGGTGCAGAAGTATCTTCCCAACTTAAGTAGCAAACTTGCCAGCAAGCTAAGATTGGCAAATATTATGGCGTACAGCCAGCATATGGACACCCAACTGGCCAAGGTGCCTATTAGGGGGTTAGTCGCTGTAGCGAATATAGGGGTGGCGGCGGTATATTTTGCTGACGCCTTTACCGCCAATCGAAGCGGTAATAATGGGTTGCGAGATGGCCACTTAATTGGCGCGGCAGCAAGCCTATTAATGTTAGGCACGCTAGCCTCAGGTCCAATTGGGTGGGCTTGCTTTGCTGTGGCTATGGCGGGTTTATTTTGGAGTGGGTATACCATTTCCCGTTTTCAGAAATCAGACTTTGAGAACCTGCTATTTAGCTGCTTTTGGGGTAAAAGTAAGTATTATTCATTTTGGGAGTTTTCAAGCTCAAAAAAGATAAGTACTATCGACGGCCGTTTTACTTATTTGCGAAATGAGTTGAGAGAGTTGAAAAACTTTTTTGATGCAGCTTTTCGTGTTGAATCACAAGAGTTTATTAACTACTTCTATTGGCCACAACTGAAGGTTGACAGAGATACATCTTCGCAAGGGATATTAAGTGCAGAGCAGCTTTGTACTTTCCGTTTTATCTTACCTGAGTTTAAAATGGGCATTTCTCAATTGCATGGCACCATGTGTAATACCTTTATCTCGCGCTCAGGTACATCAACTGTGGTGGCCAATGAAGCCATGACAACAACCTTTAAGCAGGCGTTGCTTGCGGCGTTGAATAACCCCGAGCAACACCAATTAAAAGAAGATGGACTGCATTTAACAGTTGTGGCTAAGTTTCCAGTAGGATTAGGTATAAGCCCAAGTTTGCCAACACTAAAATGGTGCTATGAGCCTGAACCAGCCTTGGTTGTACCTAAGCGTATGTTAACCTCATCGGGCAGTATTGATGGCCATATGATAGGCATGCTTGATGAGCGCCCTAACGACAAATATTAAGGATTAATTATGCAGCGCCGTTTTATCGGACTATTTACCACCAAAGCCCAGCCTTTTTCTAAATGGTGGCAGGCGTTTCGCTCTGAGGTAACCGTTATTCCCATGGAGGATCCGTTTGACCCTGTCGTGTCAGTGGATGATAAGGTGCT
>NZ_JAHKPM010000035.1 GCF_018860525.1 Vibrio hepatarius | reverse complement strand
ATGTAACCGGAGAAGAGCCAATAAAACTTATCAAAACTCACCCACCCAGAAATTATATCTCACAGCGCAGACTAACTTTTTAATTTGCTGACTTAGCTAATGATTTTTTGTTGAAAGCTTGAAAGAAAGGCCACATTATAACCTCGTAAAAACGGCTTATCGCTGTACGAAAGCGATATATGACAATCGGAAGTTATAAGGGAAATCATGCAATTGAAACTAGACGGTTACTACCTTCGCTCACTGGACGTCGAAGATAAGGAAGCATTTTACCGGTGGTCTCTAGACCGTGAAGTTACACTTTATAGTCTTTCTTCATACGCGTATCCTCAATCAAAATCAGATATTGAAAAATGGCTTTTATCCATAAATTCAAACGCTAAAAATGTTTCTTTTGGCATATGTAGTGATGAGAATGATAAGCTACTTGGATATGCTGGTATATCTGGGATTAGTACTCTAAATCGTAGCGGTGAATACTTCATTCTTATTGGAGAAAAAAGTTATTGGGGTAAGGGTGTTGGCACATCAGTAACGAAACTCGTAACAGATTACGCTATACGCACTCTTGGTTTACACAGAGTTCAGCTTACAGCAAGCTCCCTTAATTACGGTGCAATTAAGGCTTATGAAAATGCAGGTTATCAACATGAAGGTGTGATGCGACAATCAGGTTTTCGTAATGGTGAATTTGTCGACAAAGTACTCATGTCAGTCCTGTCTACAGAGTGGTCAGGCAAATAACAAACTGTTCAGATGTTAGCTTGGTTGAGTTGACAATATCGCCGCTGATCACTGCGATCGGTTTAGAGGTAGGCTCCACATTAAAACTCCTTCTTTCATGTAGATACCAACTTAGTCTTTTATGGCTAATAGATGGGAGTTAGCCATTTAGAGCTAAACGGTTCATGAAACTTGTCGTTACCTTAGTTTGACTGTCATCGCTTTTGCGAGTGCCGTTCGACTACTGTGGTAGTGATCCAATATGATCAGCACCATCAATAATGAATACTGAGTTAAGCGACTTTTCCATACTTGAAGTAATTCATCAAATGGAGTTGAAAGAGTTTAAGACTCAGGTGGTAGGATGGAGTAAACCAAACCTTGATATGGCTTACCATTGTATATATATCGGTTAGGTGAACTGACTTCAAATACTGCTCCACATGACTTGGCGAGATTTTGGCTTGGAATATTATCGGGGTCACACACCACTTCGATGCGAGTTATTTTCAAAATTGAAAAACAAAATTCAATCAGTGCATTGACCGCTTCTCTTGCATAGCCTTGTTGCTGATAGTTATCGCCTAGCCAATAGCCAATAGCCAATACTAGCCATGTTGAAGGTATGGTATAGCTCATTTATCGCTACCATACCGATGAAAGTATGTTCTTTACGTGTATAAAGACCGAACCCATATGCCTCAGACCTAATCCAGTTGAGACGCGTTGCAAGAATAAACTTTTCTGCATCATCAAGAGAAAAGTCTTGATGACACCAGTCTATCCAACGGTGTAAGCCAGGAGAGGCGATAACGCATTGAGTAAGCTGCTTGTCGTCTTCCTGAGGTATCAATTTTAAAACCAATCTAGGGGTAATAATCTGATAGTCTGGCTTCATAATATACCTCAGTTTGACAAACAGCTCTTATAAAGAGCGACTTTAATTTTCAATAGTTATTGTGGCACACGCCTTACTTGAATGATGATCCCGAGTAATGGGTGATCCAAAAAGTGGGTTTCTGTGCTGCGCATACGTCTTTTTTGGTCCATACGATAGCTTTTAAGAAATTGCTCTGTGTGTACCTCAGGTGTTACGTCTTCCATTAACCCAGCTTGTACTGTCTCTGTTTGCTCGGAATCATTGAGCTGAGTAAATACCATAGGGTTATTTTCAAGCTTAACCTCATGAGTGCTTGGCGCTCTCATATCGAGTTGAACATCGGCATATAGATAATGTTCAACGTAGATTTGTAATTTGCCATCTAATTCGTATAACGGTCTGGAGATACTTTCTTCGGTGACACCATCAATAATTTCTGTTCCTAAATTGGTTCCTTTAGGGCTACCATCAGAATTAAATTGCCCTGAGAAATCTCGTCCTGCTTTGATACGAAAAGTTGGGGCAACGTAACGATTGCCGTCACCTTGGCGCCAAGCCATATGCGAAAGAATTTTAAAGCCAGCATGGCTTTTTAACTTCTGCACTTGTGGGTTTAGTTTGTAAGACGAGCTAGGCAGCAAAGTGACACCTTTTCGGTTGCGATAATTAGTGTCATTGAGATAGCCAACTTTATCCATCGATAGTTCAGGCAGGGAATCGGGCCAAGACTCAGAAGTCTGCTCTGGATTCAATGCGCGTTTAAAAATGATCACTTCTATATCGAATTGACGCTGGGCCCATGATGGCATTGCGACAACGAGTAGTAGTAGTGGGATCAGTTTTTTCATTGCAACTCCGTAATAAAGGTGAATTCACCTTGAATTAGTTAAGCCTGAGAATATCAGGCTTGTGGTAGAAGGTTATGGCGGAACTCTCCCAACATATCACCAACAAATTGAATCCTCTTGCGTCTATCCACTAATGGTACCGTAAACTTAAACTTAGTTGGGCCTTCCATTGCGAATTTTTGCGGTTGTGATTGCAGTAGTTTAACCAAATAGGTCGGATTAATGTCAGCGTCTGGGTAGAACTCAATGAATCCACCTTTATCATGCGCTTCTATTTTTTTCACTTTTAGGCTGCCTGCTTCGAGCTTTACTTCAGAAACGGCGAGTAAATTCTTTGTGGCATCTGGCAGAAGACCAAAACGGTCAATAAGTTCAATTTTCAGGTCTTCCAACTCTACTTGATCTGACACACTAGCAATTTGCTTATACATGGACAAACGAGTATTAACATCGGGTATGTAATCGTCAGGCAGCAAAGCAGGTAGGCGCATTTCGACTTCTGTTTGTTCACGAAGTAGCTCATCGAGAGAAGGCTCTTTACCTTCCTTGAGAGCTTCTACAGCCTGCTCGAGCATTTCCATATAAAGAGTAAAACCAACGGACTGAATTTGCCCGCTTTGCTCATCGCCTAGTAATTCCCCGGCACCACGAATCTCTAAGTCATGCGTTGCTAGAGTAAATCCAGCGCCTAAATCTTCGAGTGATGCGATAGCGTCTAAGCGTTTTATCGCATCTTTGGATATGGCTTTAGGTGGCGGAGTAAGTAGGTAAGCATATGCCTGGTGGTGAGAGCGTCCCACTCGGCCACGTAGCTGATGCAACTGCGCAAGGCCTAGATTATCGGCTCTGTTCATTAGGATAGTATTGGCGGTAGGGACATCAATACCGGTCTCAATAATGGTGGTACACACTAAAAGATTAAAGCGCTGGTGATAGAAATCGTTCATGATCTTTTCAAGTTCACGCTCACGCATTTGTCCATGTGCAACGGTAACGCGTGCCTCGGGAATCAATTTTTCTAGATCAGCGGCTACTTTTTCAATGGTGTCTACTTGATTGTGCAAAAAATAAACTTGTCCACCCCGCATGATCTCACGCAGTGCTGCTTCTCTTATCACCGCGGTATCATACTGGCGAACGAAGGTCTTGATTGCTAAACGTCTAGCAGGAGGTGTGGCAATAATTGACAAATCACGCATACCACTCATGGCCATATTTAAGGTACGTGGGATTGGTGTTGCCGTAAGAGTTAAAATGTCCACGTCTGCTCGCATCGCTTTCATTTTTTCTTTTTGACGAACACCGAAGCGATGCTCTTCGTCAACAATAAGTAGCCCAAGATCGTTAAATTTGATGTCATCAGATAAGAGTTTATGGGTTCCAACGACCAAATCGACTTTACCAGCTTCGATATCTTTTAGTATTTGTTTTTGTTCTTTTGCTGTTTTAAACCGTGATAAGACTTCGACTCGAATTGGCAAGTTTGCAAAGCGATCTCTAAAGTTCTCAAAGTGCTGCTGAGCAAGGAGTGTCGTTGGAACTAATACCGCTACTTGCTTTCCATTATCAGTTGAGACAAATGCAGCCCGCATGGCGACTTCTGTTTTACCAAAACCTACATCGCCACAGACTAGGCGGTCCATAGCCTTAGCTTGGCACATGTCAGACATGACCGCGTTGATTGCTGTAGATTGATCGTCAGTTTCTTCAAATGGGAAACCAGCTTTAAACGTGGCATATTGATCGCGGTCTAAGGCGAATTTATAACCAGGTTTGAGTTCCCGTTTTGCGTATACATCCAGCAACTCGGCCGCGACATCACGTACTTTTTCCGCCGCTCTTCGCCGAGCTTTGATCCAGGCTTCGCCTCCTAACTTGTGCAGCGGTGCTGATTCTTCGGCGCCTCCTGAGTAACGACTGATTAAATTCAGTGATGCCACAGGCACGTAGAGCTTGGCTTCATTTTGGTATTCTAAAGTAACATATTCGGTTTTTAGACCGCCCGCTTCGAGCGTTTGTAGACCAATATAGCGTCCGATGCCGTGGTCTATGTGGACAACAGGTTGACCTGATTTAAGCTCTGCAAGGTTACGAATTACTGCATCACTATTGGTTGTTTTGCGATCTTTACGACGTCGTTGAATGACTCTATCGCCAAGCAGATCACTTTCACATATGAATGCTAGTTGTTGGTTACCGTATAAAAAACCATGTTCAGCAGCGCCAAGCACTAAAGCAAATTTATTGTCTGCTTTAATTGCTGAAGAAAAGCTATCTAGCTCAATGGGTCGAAGCTTGATACGTTGCAACAGTTCTAACAACGCTTCTCTGCGGCCTTCTGATTCGACTGAAAATACAATTTTGCCGGAAAACGTTTCACTAAATTGGCGTAGTGCTGCCATTGGTTCTTTATTCTGATGTTGAGCCGAGAGATTCGGTAAAGGCTGAATGCTTGGATTGACTCTACCTTGTTTTTCGACGATTGCATCTGTTGATAAATGAATTTGAGGCAATGCTTTGAAGTGACTAAACAGCTCATCTTTTTTTAGCCAAAGTTCAGCCGGTGGCAGTAGAGGCCGCAGTGGGTCTATTTTTCGCTGCTCATAGCGATAATCAGCATCTGAGAGGAAATGGTCAATGGCGCCTTCAAGATCGCCAACAGTAATTAATTGACTATCGTCTGCAATATAGTCAAACAGTGTTTCCGAATGTTCAAAGAATAAAGGTTGCCAGTATTCTATTCCAGCGGGCCATGTCCCTTTTGATACTTGAACGTATATAGATTCTGGCTCTCTTCTTGTTTCAAATCTTTGGCGCCAGCGGATACGAAAGTCTTCAATTGCTCCTTCAGAAGTTGGGAATTCGTGTGCAGGAAGCAGACAAATTTCCTTAACATCTTCTATTGAACGTTGATTTTCTGGATCAAAAGTTCGTATTGTGTCTATCTCATCATCGAAAAAGTCAATTCGAAATGGGTCACTAGAGCCCATAGGGTAAAGGTCAATAATCGATCCTCTACTGGCATATTCACCGGGGCCAAAGACCTGTTCTACATGACGATAACCAGATTTTTCGAGTTGGATACGGAGTTTCTCAAGAGAATACAAGTCGCCAATTTTTACCATCAGGCTATGTTGCAATAGGAAATCTCTAGGGGACTGCCTTTGCAATAATGTGCTGACTGGAATGATGGTAATTCCATGCTTTTGAGTGGGTAGCTTGTATAAACGAGCAATGCGATCAGAAATGATTTCTTGATGAGGGGAAAAGCTGTCGTAAGGCAGCGTTTCCCAGTCAGGAAATAGTGACACTTCTTGATCTGTAAATTGCTCAATTTCCTGTAAAAGTTTTAGAGCAGTTTGTGGGTCGGCGACGGCTAATAAAGTATGGCTGTCATGCTGGTTTGCGAGTTCAGAAACCGCAAGCGCCATGCTAGCACCCTGCAAATTACCGACCTGTTTTTTATCTCCGGCTCCAGTTGCACTGGCCAGATTGAAGAGTAATGTAATAGGCATAATAAGATTATTTTTTGTCGCGATCCTTGGAGCGCTGACGGAGTAATTTTTGTTGTTGATAAAGTGCCGCTTTAATTAAGAGATCTTCATCCTGATCGCGTAGTAAATCATATTTTATAGTGATTAGGAAATCATCGCCATCTTGTTCACAGGTTTCTACATGTCCATAGCAGTAGACAGCTGTCGCTGGATGCTCAATAAACATTTTCACAAGGACTTTGGTTGCTATTGCAAGTGCACTTTCCGCGCTATAGCAGAATTTACTCGCACCAAAAGAGTGAGTTTGATGGCGATACTGAACTTCATCTTGCTGAGAGAGCATAAAAGTCAATAATAAGTTGAGCTTAGAATTTTGTGCATCGAGTAGATCAATGACATGTTTGAAATCATTATTTTTCAGCTCAATTCGAGCTTGGTCATTTAGCATATCTAGATGGCTGAATTCACTTGCGACCAGAAAAGGAGCTGGAATTTCTTTTTCGAACTGATCATAGCTTGGTAGAATCTGGCTTGTAGGCAAAGGCTCAACGTTAACAGACATGTTGTGATGAACGGTAAAATATTCTTGATCAGACATAGGCAAATTCCTTGAAACTATGTGTTGATTATCGCCATAAGCAGCAACTAATCAAGGTATGTCATTGTTTAGCACTTAAATTGACGTCATTTTGTCTATTAAAGGCTACAATCCGAGGCGATAAATCGTTACAGTAGCGTTTATCAAACGTTTTTGGTTATAACTATGTTCCATCCTGTATCTGCCTTCATTGGCTTTCGTTATTTACGAGGTCGCTCTGGCGATAGGTTCAGCCGTTTTGTTTCATATATGTCGACAGCCGGCATTACAATCGGTGTGATGTCCTTAGTCACGGTTCTTTCAGTGATGAACGGTTTTGAAGCACAGCTTAAAGGGCGAATCCTCGGTGTTTTACCTCAGGCTATAGTGTCTAAATCTGATGGACAAACTCCTTATACTTCGCCACCACCTGAATTTGCTAGCCAGTTGTCTACTGCAGCGCACCCTGAGCCTATTGTTCAGAGTGAAGCTATCATTCAGAGCGCTGACAATCTATCGGCTGGTTTATTAATTGGCATTAAACCAACTGATCATGATCCGATAGAATCATTTTTAGTTTCGGGCAGACTTTCTTCTCTGCAGCCAAAACAATATCAAGTATTTATCGGCCTGAATTTGGCCAGAGCAATGAAGGTATCTCTTGGTGATAAAGTACGTCTTATGGTGACTAGTGCGAGTCAGTTTACACCGCTAGGGCGTATTCCCAGTCAAAGAATTTTTACTGTTGCAGGTATCTACAACACAGGTTCCGATGTTGATGCTCAATTGATGCTGACTCATATCGATGATGCTGCACGTTTGCTGAAGTTACCAAGCGATAGGATAACTGGATGGCGGCTATTCTTTGATGACCCTTTTGTTGTCAGTGAATTAGGTAAACAACCTCTACCAGAAGGATGGCGCTGGCAAGATTGGCGTGACCAACGCGGAGAATTATTTCAGGCAGTTCGTATGGAAAAAAACATGATGGGACTTATGCTTGGTCTTATTGTGGGGGTTGCTGCATTTAATATTATTTCTGCTCTTATTATGGTGGTTATGGAAAAACAGTCAGAAGTGGCGATTTTGAAAACTCAGGGGATGACAGATAGACAATTACTCGCTGTTTTTATGGTCCAAGGCGCAAGTAGTGGAGTCATTGGCTCTTTATTTGGTGGAACACTCGGTGTGTTGCTGGCGAGTAATCTTAATACTTTGCTCGACAGTGCAGGTGTTGCTTTATTTTCTGTTGGTGGGCAGTTACCAGTTTTAATTAACCCTGTCCAAATTGGTACCGTGATTGTTATGGCCATTCTACTTAGTTTGTTGGCGACACTTTTCCCTTCCTATCGTGCATCTTCTGTTAAACCTGCTGAGGCTTTGAGATATGAATAATCTCCTTCAATGTCATAATATTTGTAAAACATATCGTGAAGGCTCTCATGATACTCAAGTACTCAAAGGGGTGAGTTTTGATCTCCAAATTGGTGAACTGGCTTCTATTATGGGGTCTTCAGGATCGGGTAAGAGCACCTTACTCCATATTCTTGGTGCCCTTGATGATGCAACACAAGGAGAGGTTCGTATTCTTGGTCAAGAAATTGCTAAGTTAAGCTCGAATAAACAGGCGAAACTTCGCAATCAGCATCTTGGCTTTGTCTATCAATTTCACCACCTTTTAGCCGATTTCAGCGCGTTAGAAAATGTGGCAATGCCACTGCTGATTGGTGGGGAGAAGCCGGCTCAAGCAAAACAGTCTGCCAGAGCATTATTGGATAAAGTAGGGCTCACTCATCGAATTGAACATCGACCGTCTGAGCTTTCTGGGGGGGAACGCCAACGTGTTGCCATTGCACGCGCATTAGTGAATAACCCTTCTTTAGTTCTTGCCGATGAGCCAACAGGTAATTTGGATTATAAGACTGCCTTATCTATTTACGATTTAATGAGGGAGCTTAATCAACAATCAGGCACTGCATTCTTAGTCGTTACCCATGATGGGGAATTGGCTACCAAAATGGACAAGAAGTTACATATGCAGGATGGCTTGTTACTTGATAATAAGGAGGCATAACTTGTTCTCTTCATTATCTTTGTTTATTGGTGCGCGTTTTAGCCGTGCTAAGCAACGCAATAAAATGGTGTCATTCATTTCCCTATCTTCAACAATAGGAATTGCTGTTGGTGTTGCTGTGATTATTATTGGCCTGTCGGCAATGAATGGCTTTGAAAGAGAGTTGAAAAATCGCGTTCTATCTGTTGTGGCTCATGGTGAATTTGAAGGTGTGCGTGGTCCAATATTTGAGTGGGAATCGGTGATGAAGCAAGCCGAGAAGCATCCCAAAATTGAGGCAGCGGCCCCCTATGTGGCCATTACCGCATTAGCTGAAAAGGGTCAAAAAGTGAAAGCTCTAGAAGTTCGTGGAGTTGAGCCAAATATGGAAGCAAAAGTGTCTAATATCAATGATTATATTGATGGACAGACATGGAAAGAGTTTGTTCCTGGTGAGCAACAAGTGATCCTTGGGCAGGGGGTAGCGACATTTTTAGATGTCTCAAAAGGTGATTATATTACTTTGATGATCCCAACTTCAGGTTCAACAAGTCAAGTACAAGCACCAAAGCGAGTGCGAGTGAAAGTAACTGGGCTGCTTAAGCTCAATGGCCAAATTGACCATACTCTTGCTTTAGTACCGCTGAAAGATGGCCAAAAGTATGCGCAACTAGGTGAGGCTGTAACTGGCGTTTCGTTAAAAGTATCTGATGTGCTAAATGCAACACAAATTGTACGCGAGGCAGGGAATACCTTAAACGTTTATGTCTACCTGAGAAGTTGGCAGCAAGAATATGGTTTCCTGTATCGTGACATACAACTGGTGAGGACCATTATGTATTTAGTTATGGTTCTTGTGATAGGTGTTGCGAGTTTTAATATTGTCTCTACTTTGATGATGGCAGTGAAAGATCGTGCAGGTGAAATAGCCATCTTGAGAACAATGGGTGCTACTGATGGATTGATTAAGCGTATTTTTATCTGGCAAGGTGTTTTTTCTGGGGTACTAGGTAGTTTAATTGGCAGTATAATTGGTGTGTTAGTTGCCACTAACTTAACTTACTTGATAAACGCGCTAGAAAAAGCCATTGGCCACCAATTTCTTTCTGGGGATATATATTTCGTTGATTTTCTTCCATCGCAAATTATTTGGACGGACATATTACTCGTGTCTGGGACTGCGCTGATTTTGAGCCTACTCGCTACGTGGTATCCAGCTTCTCGAGCATCTAAACTTAATCCTGCTTCGGTATTGAGTTCGAAATAAAGTTAGGGCCATTATGGTCCTTTCATCTTCACACAACACATCAGTTACAAAAAGCCTACAACTCCATCGTAAGGCTAGGGTTTGCGCTTTCTTTTTTTAAGTAATCTACCTAATCTAATTTTTCGTTGCTGCCAACTTCTTACAACTGAATAACGCCAAAGTGCTTTAATGCCAAAATACCCAGCCATGGCTGAGAAAACACCACAAATCATACACCCAAGTATAAACGGAGGACCGATGGTGCTCATTTGTTGCATGATAAAGTCCCAAGAAAGTTCAAAATGAAAAGCTTGGGGAGGAGTATGCATGACCCAAGCGCCAATTTTGTATGCGAAGTAAAACATTACAGGCATGGTAATAGGGTTGCTTACCCAGACAAGAGCCACCGACAGGGGTAAATTTACACCACATAAAATGGCTAAGCCGGCAGACATAATCATTTGACTTGGCAGGGGCACAAAAGCCATGAATAGCCCCACAGCAAATGCACCAGATGCAGAGCGGCGATTCAGGCACCAGAGATTGGGGTTATAAAGCACATTACCAAAGATTTTTAGTGCTTTTTGGCGCTTTATCACCTCGTGGTCGGGCATAAAACGTTTTATGAGTTTTCTTGGCATAGGGAAATATGACTCTCTCTTTAAATTACTGGACACTCATTTCGTTTTGTTTCCTTATATCCACCATCTCGTCATGGTGGTTTATACCATCATGGGAATGGCTATTTCCCTGTCTCTTGATCCTGATATTCAGTATAAGGTTAAAATGGCTAAGATGGAGCCTAGGATCTGTGGTCGCATGCCTGATATTAATAATACACAACAACTTTTTACGCCATCAGCAAGGAATACTTTTCCAAGCTGGGAAGAATATTACCATAAATGCGGAGGTTGACAGCTTTTTTAAGCAAGTAAGTCATGGTTTTCAAGGTGAAGTGACAGTGTTTTCTATTAATGGAAAACACATTTTAGCGCCGCTGAGGCCAAGTATTTGGTTAGTGTCTCCGACGATTCTAACCCCTAACGATGAGATTAAGGCGCAGGTAAGGGTAAAGCCGATCGTAGGGCTACTCAATGATGTGGGTTTTGATGCTGAGAAATATGCGCTGCAAAAACGTATTGTTGGTCGAGCACATGTGTTAACCAATCAAAGTTATTGGGTAAGGTATGTGGCATCTTTACGTTCTGAATGGTTTAAAAAAATGGTAAGTTCGGTGGAAGAGTTACCGAGTAAAGGAATTATATTTGCTTTAACATTTGGCATGCGTGATGAGTTGTTAACCAAAACAAAACAGAAACTTAAGTTCAGTGGTTTGAGTCATGTAATTGCTATATCAGGGCTCCACATTGGCATTGTTTTCTCTATTGGCTGGTTTATTGGTAAGGCACTTTTCCGAGTTGTTCATAGTTGGGTCTCTGCTCCGATGCTGATTGCTGTTTTGCTGAGCGGTTGTTACGCTTGGTTAGCGGGGTTTTCTATTCCAACTCAGAGAGCGATATGGGCATGCTGTTTAATGTCCATATTATTGACTTCATTAAAAAGAATACCGTCTAGTTATCAATGGCTAATCATTCTCTCTTGGTTGCTATTTATAGACCCCTTTTCCTCGGTATCGGCGAGTTTATGGCTAACAATGTGGGCTGTAGCCATTATTTTGCTCTTTATGTCGCTGCAACCTTACCATAGCGCATATTGGAAAAAAGCATTACTACTCCAATTCTCATTGGTCTTAGGGATGATGCCTGCCATTGCCATGCTCTTCTATGGTGTGAGTTTAAGTAGCTTTTTATACAATATTCTGTTTGTCCCATGGTTTAGCTTTGTTGTGGTGCCATCAGCTTTGCTGGCACTTTTGCTTGATATTGGATTTGATATAACCTTTTTATGGGATTGGGTCGACTGGACAATACAACCTGTATTTTATGCGATTACTTTCGCAGAAAAGAGTTGGCTCTCATTAACGAATCAGCAAGTCATATGGTTATGCTTTTTGATAGCTCTATGTGGTGTGGCTCCCTTTCTTAGTTGGAGGGGAAAGAGCCTATTGCTCACATGTGTATTGACCGTTTTAATTGACTGGAAATCTAGGCCTACTTGGCAAGTTTTTGTGCTTGATGTCGGTCATGGACTAGCGGTAGTTATTAAGCAAGGACCAAATGCCATCATTTATGACACTGGTATAGCTTGGCAAGAAAGCAGTATTGCAGAGCGGATTATAACCCCTTTTCTCCATTATCATGGCATTAAGAAAGTGGATATTTTAATTTTATCGCATGCAGATAATGATCATGCTGGTGGAATGGAGACGATTATAGAAAATTGGCACCCAGAGAGCATAGTCAGCAGTCAGAAAACGATCAATGGGCCAAAATGTATAGCTGGCCAGAAAATGGTTTGGGGGGAACTAGATATAGAGTTTATATGGCCAAATCATTCAGTATTTAGGGCCTATAACCCTCATTCATGTGTCGTGAGAGTTATTCATCAAGCGACAAGCAATTCACTCCTTTTAACTGGCGATATTGACGCTGTCGTTGAATGGATGTTGGTTAGACATCCTCAGTTATTAAGGAGTGATATTTTAATTGTGCCTCACCACGGTAGTCGAACTTCTTCAATTAACCAGTTTATAAAAGTGGTAGGTCCAGAAGTCGCCATTGCCTCAACCGCTAAAATAGGAAAATGGTCACTTCCCGACCAGAAAGTTGTTGAACGATATGCTGAAGCTAATGTGGACTGGTTAGATACAGGGACGTCTGGTCAAATAAGTATCAGCTTTTATCACTCGCACTGGAATGTCGATGTATTAAGGGAAGGGAAAGGGCAGTCTTGGTATAGGCAGATGCTACGTAAGGGAGTAGAATAAGCACCATATTGTAAAAAAATAAGCTCTTTTATGTCTCTTAATCAAGATGAAACGACCTGGCAAACTTTTAAACGCCTGTGGACATACATTCGCCTATATAAAGCGGGGCTCTCTGTAGCTATTGTTGCTTTGATCATTAATGCGGTGGCTGATACCTACATGGTATCATTATTGAAGCCCCTTCTTGATGAAGGTTTTGGCGATGCAGAGTCCAACTTTCTTCGTGTGTTGCCTTTTATTATATTTGGAATGATGCTCCTAAGAGGAGCGAGTGGTTTTGTTTCTTCTTATTGTTTGAGTTGGGTGTCGGGCAATGTAGTGATGTTAATGCGCCGGCGTATTTTTAGTCAATTCATGCATATGCCAGTTGCTTACTTTGATAAAGAATCTACCGGAGGTTTATTATCACGCATTACTTATGATTCCGAGCAAGTTGCTGGTGCAACGAGCCGTGCCTTAGTAAGCATTGTCCGTGAAGGAGCTAGCATCATTGGTTTTCTGGTGCTGATGTTTTGGTATAGCTGGCAGCTTTCCCTTGTACTATTTATTGTCGCTCCTGTTGTTGCTTGGGGGATTGGTGTTGTGTCAAAGCGCTTTCGTAAAATCTCTAAGAATATGCAGGATACAATGGGGCACGTTACGGCATCTGCAGAGCAAATGCTCAAAGGGCACAAAGTGGTATTGAGTTACGGTGGTCAAGAGGTTGAACGCAAACGCTTCGATGCTGTGAGTAACCAGATGCGCCAGCAGTCAATGAAGCTTGTTGCTGCTCAGTCTATTGCCAACCCTGTTATTCAGACTATTGCATCTGTTGCCTTAGTTGTTGTGCTTTTTCTAGCGAGTGTAGATTCGATTAAAGAGCAACTCACGCCGGGTACTTTTACTGTGGTGTTTTCCGCCATGTTTGCTTTGATGAGACCACTTAAAGCCTTGACTAATGTGACCTCCGAATTTCAACGTGGTATGGCTGCTAGCCAGACGCTGTTTGAGTTAATGGATCTAGACACAGAGAAAGATAAGGGTATATACAAGATAGCTAAAGCCAGTGGAGAAATTAGCGTTAAGGATGTAACTTTTACCTATCAGGGTAAAGATGCCCCTGCTCTGCGAAGTGTAAGCTTTGATATCCCTCTTGGAAAAACAGTCGCACTCGTTGGTCGTTCTGGTTCAGGTAAGAGTACTATTGCTAACCTGTTTACACGTTTTTATGATGTTGATTCTGGAAGTATTGAACTTGATGGCCGTGATGTTCGTGATTATAAACTGACAAATTTGCGCAGTCACTTTGCTTTAGTTTCGCAAAACGTATATTTATTCAACGATACTATTGCTAATAATATTGCCTATGCTGCAACTGAAGAATATAGCCGTGAGCAGATAGAAGAAGCAGCACGCCTTGCTTTCGCGATGGATTTTATTGAAAACATGGAGCAAGGCTTGGATACGGTGATTGGTGAAAATGGTGCTAGTTTATCTGGAGGTCAGCGTCAGCGTATTGCCATTGCTCGTGCTCTACTGCGTGATGCTCCGGTACTAATTTTGGATGAGGCTACATCGGCTTTGGATACAGAGTCGGAAAAAGCTATTCAATCTGCATTGGATGAATTACAAAAAAACAAAACGGTATTGGTCATCGCGCATCGGCTATCTACAATTGAAAATGCGGATGAAATCTTAGTGGTCGATGAAGGCGAAATCATAGAACGTGGCCATCATTTGAGCCTATTAGAAAAAGATGGCGCTTATGCTCAGTTGCACAGAATTCAGTTTGGTGCTTAAAGCATGATTGGAAAAGTCTGGTTTGAGAAATCTGTTCTTTTTTATATATTGTGGCCATTCTTGTGGCCGCTAAGCCACCTATTTGGGATACTAAGTCGTCGTCGACGTGAGGCTTTTTTGTCAGGGAAACGGCCAAGCTACCGTCCTCCAGTCCCAGTCATTGTTGTGGGCAACATTACAGTTGGTGGAAATGGTAAAACTCCTGTTGTCATTTGGTTGATTGAGAAGTTACAGGCCCAAGGTTATAAACCTGGTGTTGTATCGCGTGGTTACGGTGCAAAGGCGAACAACTATCCATTGATTGTTGAAGAGCAAACATCAACTAAGCATTGTGGTGATGAGCCCAAGCTTATTTTCAAGCGAACTGGCGCTCCAGTCGTTGTTTCTCCAACGCGCAGCGATGCGGTAAAGGCGCTACTCCCTTTCGGTATCGACATTATTATTGCGGATGATGGCCTACAACATTATGCCTTAGAGAGAGACATAGAGCTGGTTGTTGTTGATGGCCAGCGCCGTTTTGGCAATGAGCATCTTATGCCTTTAGGGCCATTGAGAGAGTCTACTTCTCGTTTATCAGAAGTTAACTTTATTGTGACCAATGGTGGTGAATCAGAAGCTGGCGAAATGGCGATGAATCTAACACCAAGTCTAGCGGTTAACTTAAAAAATAACCTAAAGGCACCTGTTAGCCAATTGGAGTCACTTGTTGCGATTGCGGGGATAGGTCACCCCCCTCGCTTTTTTGATACGCTTGAAGGCTTAGGTGCTAAGCCATTATTAACCAAAGGTTTTTCCGATCATCAAGACTTTGAACCTTCAGAATTACACGCTTTAGCTGCCCAAGGGCAACACATTATTATGACCGAAAAAGATGCGGTGAAATGTGGTCATTATGCTGAAGATAATTGGTGGTATCTCCCTGTAACGGCTACATTCAGCCCACAAGACGAAACGCGTATTTTAAGTAAGATTAAAGAGGTTAAGGAACAGTATGGATCATCGCCTACTTGAGATAGTTGCATGTCCAGTTTGTAAAGGAAAACTGACATTCGATAAAGATAAACAAGAGTTGATTTGTAAGTTAGATCGCTTGGCTTACCCAATTAAAGAAGGTATTCCCGTATTATTAGAGCCTGAAGCACGTAGTATGAGTATGGAAGAGGGGAGGTAATGGCCTTTACAGTTATTATTCCAGCCCGATACGAGTCAACACGTTTGCCGGGTAAACCGCTTGCTGATATCGCTGGAAAGCCGATGATACAGTGGGTTTATGAACAAGCTATTCAAGCTGGTGCTGATGAGGTTATTGTTGCGACCGATGATCAACGAGTAGAAAACGCGGTTAAAGTTTTTGGTGGTCAAGTGTGTATGACCTCTCCGGAGCACCAATCAGGGACAGAGCGTTTAGCGGAAGTTGTTCAAAATATGGGGATCTCTGACGATCAAGTGATTGTTAATGTTCAAGGAGATGAGCCATTAATTCCGCCAGTTACGATCGCTCAAGTCGCGAATAACTTGGTGAATCATCAAGCGCCAATGGCTACTCTTGCGGTCGAAATTTCTCATAAAGATGAAGTGTTTAACACTAACGCTGTTAAAGTGGTTACGGATAGCAACGGTTATGCGTTATATTTTAGCCGTGCATCGATTCCTTGGGATCGTGATAACTTTACAGGTGGCGAACAGCTTGTTGTGCAGCCGTTAATGAGACATATCGGTATTTATGCTTACCGGGCAGGTTTTATTAACACCTACATTAATTGGGCGCCAACAGCTTTAGAGAGAATTGAAAGTTTAGAGCAGCTTAGAGTACTTTGGTATGGCGAAAAAATTCACGTTGAGGTTGCAAAGCAGGTGCCTCCTTCAGGTGTAGATACACCCGAAGATCTCGAAGCCGTAAGACGTATTGTCAGTACTATGTGAGTTTACGGGCACATGCTCAGTAAAAATTTGTCATATAAGCAGATACTACCATTCTCGCATCCAGCGTGTGAATTAAAGCCTAAGTTAGGTTTGTGTCTAGCGACGGTTAATGTTGGTTAAAAACGAAAAATGGAGGTCACTTCAAGTGAACTCCATTTAAGATTAGGTTTGGCTTTCAGGTTTAAATTTGACCGTCATAATCATTTCTCTTAGGGCAAGTCGTGAGAATCTCCCGTCGTCCTGATTCCTTAACTTCTTCGAGAATGATATCAAATCCCCAGAGGCGATATAAATGTTTCAAGACTTCTTCATAACTTTCATCAAGCGGGATCCTGTCATGAGGTACATATTGAAGTGTCAGAGATCGATCACCTCGTACATCAACGTTAAATACTTGTATATTGGGCTCTAGACTGCTCAGGTTGTACTGGCCAGCTAGCTTTTCCCTTATATCTCGATAGCCTAGATCATTATGTATAGCAGTGACTTCAATGTGATTTTTTCGGTCGTCATCAGTGATAGCAAAAAGTTTAAATTCACGCATGAGCTTAGGTGACAAGTACTGGCTTATAAAGCTTTCATCTTTGAAGTTTTTCATAGCGAAATGAACGGCTTCCAGCCAATCAGTATCGACAAGTTCTGGGAACCACTCTCTATCTTCATCTGTAGGCTCTTCGCAAATTCGGCGTATATCGCGAAACATTGCAAAACCGAGAGCATAAGGGTTAATGCCACTGAAATATGGACTATTGTAAGCGGGTTGTGCAACAACGCTGGTATGGCTGTGGAGGAATTCTAGAATGAATCGGTCAGACACTAAACCTTCATCGTACAAATGGTTGAGAATAGTGTAATGCCAGAATGTGGCCCAGCCTTCGTTCATTACTTGGGTTTGTTTTTGCGGGTAAAAATATTGACTAATTTTACGCACAATACGGACGGTTTCACGCTGCCAAGGTTCAAGAAGAGGAGCATGTTTTTCAATAAAATAGAGGATGTTTTCCTGTGGTTCAGAAGGGAAATGGATTTTTAGCTCCTCTGGTTCGACCTTACCTTTTGGTACTGTACGCCAAAGATCATTGACTTGAGATTGAAGGTAAGTTTCGCGCTCTTCCTGACGCATTTTTTCTTCTGCAATAGAGATTTTTTCTGGTCGTTTATAACGGTCGACTCCGAAATTCATTAAGGCATGACAAGAATCAAGTAATTCTTCAACTTCTTTTACACCATATTTTTGCTCACATTCAATAATATAGTTTTTGGCAAATAGAAGGTAATCAATAATAGAGCTAGCATCTGTCCATGTTTGAAATAAGTAATTGCCTTTAAAGAAGGAGTTATGCCCATAACAAGCGTGAGCCATAACCAAAGCTTGCATAGTAACGGTATTTTCTTCCATTAGATAAGCAATACAAGGGTCTGAATTAATTACGATTTCATATGCTAATCCCATTTGCCCATGTTTGTAACCTTGTTCTGTTTGGATGAATTTCTTGCCAAATGACCAATGGTTATAATTAATTGGCATACCAATACTAGAGTATGCATCCATCATTTGTTCAGATGTGATAACTTCTATTTGATTCGGATAGGTGTCTAATCGGAAGAGTTCTGCCACACGCTTGATTTCTACATGATAGCGATCGAGTAACTCAAAGGTCCAATCTGGCCCATCTGGCAGAGTTTTTTTCTTAGTCGCTTTTTTCGTTTTTGTTGCCATGTTAGCCTCCCTAAGCTGTTTCTTTTCTGAATAGCTCTCGGAATACAGGGAAAATATCCTCAACACTACGGATGTTTTTCATCGCAAAGTTGTCGAAAGCATCTTCCAATTTTTCATATTCATGCCACAGGGTCTGATGGGAACGACGAGTAATTTCTATATACGAATAATACTGGCAATTAGGCAGTAAATTTTTTGTAAGTAGTTCACGGCAGCGTGGTGAGTCATCAGCCCAGTTATCCCCATCTGAAGCTTGAGCGGCGTAAACGTTCCATTCAGCAATCGGATATCGCTCAGCAACAATCTCTTTCATTAACTTTAGTGCACTAGAAACAATGGTTCCCCCGGTTTCTTGGGAGTAGAAAAATTCATGCTCATCGACTTCTTTGGCTTGGGTATGATGCCGGATAAACACAACTTCTACATTTTCATAAGTTCTTGTTAAGAAGAGATATAGCAATACATAAAAACGTTTAGCGATATCTTTTGTTGCTTGATCCATAGAGCCAGATACATCCATTAGACAAAACATGACTGCTTGGCTAGAGGGAATGGGTCGACGTTCGTAGTTTTTAAATCTTAGGTCAAAGGTATCAATGAAAGGGACCGAATCAATCCGCTTACGCAGCGCTTTAATTTCCTTTTTAAGTCTTTTTTCTTCGAGTAGCTGAGCGGGTTCACTCATTTTAACGTTATCTAGCTCTTCTTCTAGCTCCCTCATCATACGCCTTTTACCAGCTGTCATAGCCGTTCTGCGTGCAAGAGATTGTTGTAATGACTTGACAATGGCGATGTTGGCTGGAACCCCGGCAGTTTGGTAGCCTGATCTGTGAGTTTTCCACTCTGTGATTTTGTTGATTTGATTCTTTTCTAAGTTTGGCAGCTCCAGATCTTCAAATAAAATGTCTAAGTACTCATCTTTTGAAATCTGAAATACAAACTCATCTTGACCTTCTCCATCTGGGCTAGCATCACCTTCTCCGGAGCCTCCTTGGCCTCCACCTTTAGGTCGTTCTATTTTGTCCCCAGTAATAAATTGATCGTTGCCTGGATGCACACGTTCTTTAACGCCGCCTTTTCCCTGATGGAAAATAGGCTCTTTAATATCCTTATGAGGAATTGCAACGTCTTCGCCGGTTTCTGTATTAGTAATAGAACGGCGATTGACTGCGTCTGCAACAGATTCTTTGATTTGTTCTTTATGACGACGTAAAAATCGCTGGCGGTTTACCGCGCTTTTATTTTTGCCGTTCAGTCGTCGGTCAATAAATTGCGCCATGAGTCATCCCTCGTTTTATACATGTTCTTGTTAAAAACATGTTGTCGCATCCAATAAACAGCCAGATATTTAAGTCTGGCTGCTAAACCATTGGTATATTCCTCTGTTAAGCAAAGAGGAATATTTTATTAGCTATTATGATGATTTACGAACTCGTAAATACCATTCCGACAGTAAGCGAACTTGCTTCTCGGTATAGCCTTTCTCCATCATACGAGCGACGAAATCGTCATGTTTCTTCTGATCTTCAGAAGATGTTTTCGCATTAAAGGAGATAACAGGTAATAGCTCCTCTGTATTTGAGAACATTTTTTTCTCAATGACTGTGCGAAGCTTTTCATAGCTGGTCCAAACTGGGTTCTGCCCCTTATTACTTGCACGTGCTCGAAGAACAAAATTGACAATCTCGTTACGAAAATCTTTAGGGTTGCTAATTCCAGCTGTTTTCTCGATTTTTTCTAGCTCGTTGTTCAGCGCCGAACGGTCAAATAACTGACCTGTTTCCGGATCTCTGTATTCTTGGTCTTGAATCCAGAAATCAGCATAAGTTACGTATCTATCGAAGATGTTTTGTCCGTATTCTGAATAAGATTCAAGGTAAGCGGTTTGAATTTCTTTACCAATAAACTCAACGTAACGCGGTACTAGGTAACCCTTGAGGAACTCTAAATACTTTTCGGCCGTTTCTTGCGGGAACTGCTCGCGTTCAATTTGCTGTTCAATAACGTAGAAGAGGTGAACAGGGTTGGCAGCTACCTCAGTCTGGTCAAAGTTAAATACACGAGAAAGTATTTTAAATGCAAAACGTGTCGACAGACCTGACATGCCCTCGTCAACACCAGCAAAGTCTCTATATTCTTGATAACTTTTCGCTTTGGGATCGGTATCTTTTAACGTCTCTCCATCATACACACGCATTTTTGAAAAAACGGATGAGTTTTCTGGGTCTTTTAGCCTAGACAAGATACTGAATTGTGATAACAGCTCGAGAGTGCTGGGAGAGCAGGGTGCTTTGGATAGTTCAGAGTGATCAAGCAGTTTTTGGTATATCTTGATTTCTTCTGATACTCGCAAGCAATACGGAACTTTGACTATATAAACGCGATCGAGGAAAGCTTCGTTATTTTTGTTGTTACGAAACGTTTGCCACTCGGACTCGTTGGAGTGCGCTAGAATCATTCCATCAAATGGTAGAGCTGATAGTCCTTCCGTCCCGTTGTAATTACCTTCTTGGGTCGCAGTAAGGAGAGGGTGAAGCACTTTAATCGGTGCTTTAAACATCTCAACAAACTCCATAACCCCTTGGTTAGCACGACATAGAGCACCGGAGTAGCTATAAGCATCAGGGTCATCTTGTGAATAATGCTCTAACTGACGAATATCGACTTTACCTACCAATGAAGAAATGTCTTGGTTGTTTTCATCTCCAGGTTCGGTTTTGGCAATCGCAACTTGATCTAAGATAGATGGGCGCACTTTGACGACTTTGAATTTAGTGATATCACCGCCAAACTCATGTAAACGTTTTGCTGCCCAAGGAGACATGATAGAGCGAATATAGCGTTTTTCTATATCATACTCACGTTTAAGAAGATCCCCATCTTCTGTAACATCGAATAAGCAGAAAGGGTGGTCATTAACTGGGCTTCTTTCGCCGTTAGCGGATAGAACGTAAATAGGAACTTGTTGCATTAATGCTTTGAGCTTTTCGGCTAACGAAGATTTACCGCCGCCTACAGGGCCTAGTAAGTAAATGATCTGTTTTCTTTCTTCAAGCCCCTGTGCGGCATGTTTTAGATAGGAAACAATTTGTTCTATCGCTTCCTCCATACCGTAAAAATCTTTAAATGTTTCATACTGAGATATCACCCGATTGGAAAAAATTCGGCTTAGGCAAGGATCTTGCGCAGTATCAATTAATTTTGGTTCCCCAATAGCCATCAGAAGACGCTCTGCGGCATTTGCATAAGCACTTTTATCATCTTTACAAAGCGCCAAGAATTCTTGTAAAGACAATTCTTCATCCTTGGCCGCTTCGTAGCGCGCTTGGTAATGGTCGAAAATACTCATAATGACTTCCCCTCTGAACCTGCCTTTATAGACAATCACCCGCATAGAAAAAAACAAATCCCTTCATAATAAAGGTTAGTAGATTTTTAGAATTTTACTTAAAAAATATGTATTTATTTGCAAATTGTGATGTTTGACCACTTGTTTCTGGGGAGGTAGTAAATACTTATAAAAAGGTAGTAAATTGGTGATGACTAGGTTGATAATTTTATTAAATCTTGGAAGGTTACGCTGGGTCTAGGCTACTGGTCGCGTAATGGTGTTATGGGTAAAAAAATGGAGAGTTGTCAATAAACAGCTCTCGTCGTTTATGCATTAAGTATCTGCTTGATTTTATTATCGCATAAACGATATTGATGTCGACAACTAAGCCAAATTTCTAACATTTGGCAATATTTGTCTAATAATGGCATTGATGTATTGAATAGCCGAGTCTGGTCAACACTAGGGGGACGCACCTTAAAAATCTGTTAAAAACGCACTTAATAGACATGCTGTGACTCAGTATTTATACCAAAATTAAGAAATGTGAATCGTCTAGTCTCAAAATTGTTTATGCAGTGATAGTGAATTGGGATTAGTATTTGACATTAGAGTGGTATTGCTCAAGGATTGTAACAATATTATCCATAGTTTGCTTGGATGGTGGCTCAACGCCCTCTAAAGGATAGTCTAAGCCTAATGCTTCCCACTTATGAGTACCTAACTTGTGGTATGGCAACAGCTCAACTTTTTCTATATTATCCATTTCTTTAATGAATTCACCAAGTAGGTGAGCGTCCGTGTTATTGTCAGTATAACCAGGAACGATAACGTAACGAATCCACGTTTTTTGACCCACTTTTTGAAGGTAACGGGCGAAATCTAATGTGCGTTTGTTGGAAACACCAATGAAATCATGATGGATATCATCATTAATGTGTTTTATGTCCAGCATAACTAGATCGGTTGCTTCAAGGACCTCGTCAATAACGTCACTGTGTTTTCGAATGTAGCCGTTTGTATCAAGGCAGGTATGAATACGTTCAGCTTTGGCTGCTCGGAATAAATCGCGCACAAAATCCGGCTGTAACATGGCTTCGCCACCAGAACAGGTAATACCACCCCCAGATGCATTCATAAAATGACGATAACTTTTGGCTTCATTTATGATTTCTTCAACCGTTATTTCCTTGCCTTTATGGATATCCCATGTGTCTCTGTTGTGGCAATACATACATCGCATTAAGCATCCTTGCATAAAAACGATAAAACGAATCCCAGGCCCATCGACTGTTCCACAAGACTCAAAAGAATGGATACGACCGATAGTCGACATATGCACTTCTCTATTGATGAATGTTCACGCCATTTTATTACAAAAAGTAGGGTTTATGTAGAGTTTTTCGGAAGAAGGGCTTGGTTTTTATCGACTAATAAAAAAACGTTATTTAAGCTAAAATGTATGTAAGGAAAATAATACTAATATGAAAGTTTATAACCATTAATATATAACTTGGCTAGGTAAGCTTGAGATATAACATACTGATGTAAAGGATCTCATATGAATATACTTGCGCTTTCACAGAAACAAAAAGTTACTGCGTTTCTAATTGTGCTGACAATAGGGTTTATTACTCTAGCTATATTTACTTCCTCAGGCTCTATTTCAATTTATAAAACTCAAAGTAAAATTTTGACCTTAAGCAGTGGATTGGATAATTTGCAAGGCTCCCAAGTATCAAAAGCGAAAGAGGATATTGTAAGCATCGTCGCTGCAGTAAATAAGGATATTTCTTTTTTAAATACGCTGGGTTTGCAGAGCTACGCTAATGAACTAGGAACAAGTATTGGAGATTTTGAAGCCGCAGTGAACCCATGGCTGGCACTGATGCAAGAATTGGGATTTAAGATCGATGAAGGTAAGTTGGGCGAACTGAAAATAGCTTGCCAGTATTATTGAACAGAAAGTTGCTGAGACAGGTATGGTAACGCTCAATTCTGATTTTCAAGCAATGGTAAAATCACAATAAAATTACTTGCTTCAGCCTAATGAGCAGCTACGCTCTGTAAGTCAAGTTGTTGAGCAAAGGGCCGGCAGTCTAAATAACGACTGCCAAAGATTTACGATTTAGAAAAATGCGTATAAGGCTAAGCCCCCAGAAGTGTAGATAGACTTTTTAGCTTCGTCATAATCTGGAGTTTTGGCTGCGGCTGTTACTGTTGCTCCAAAATGGTCATTGTACCATGCAAGCCCTGTTACCGCTGTAGCTTGCTTTTCCTCTAAGGTGACCGAATAAATACCTGGATTTTCTCCGTTTTGAATAGCATATTTATTTACGCCAGAGCGATCGCCCTCGATAGTAATATCATTAAATCTGTATCGCGCTTCAATACCACCAAATAGAAACCAACCTGTTTTGGAAGCTCCAAGCATACTTGCTCTGAATGGATTCTCGTTATCAATGTTTGCAGCCCCTATACTACCGGCAAGATCGGTACCCCAGCGAAACATCAAACCAGTAGATATATCACTGCGAAAATTACCTACATTGACCTCTGAAATATTGGATAATTCCCAATCTGTATTGGCTAGTGCGGTATTTCGCCACAGATTAAAGTGAGTTAGGTAGCCAACACTTCCAACTATTTTGTCATCAACTTGGTAAGCCCAGCCTCTGGGTTCATCTGAGCCAATAATACCATGAACGATATCTTGAGCATCTTCCGCTAATGAGTCTTCGCCAGTAGTGCCGATGGTAAAATTGAACCTCTGCGCTTGTTCAGGATGTATGCTTATGTAGTTAAATTCGCTATGTAAGTAACCAGCATATGGGCGATCATTAATTTGTGGTGTGGTGGCCTCAATATCTGATGGAGTGTACATCTTATGGCCAAGAAGAAATTCAAATTTATCTAATGATGTACCACCCCAATATGAAAGACTTAACGGGCTAAATAAAGAGTAGGGTGTGATTGCACCTGTTGCGTAGCTCAAAAATAGGCCATTAGTATAGTCTTGATCGACACCAAAAATACCATCGTTATCAATAGAAAAAACAATAGTAGACTTTTCTGAAGCTAGGCCGAAGGCCGAGCTGAATACTAAAGGAAAAATAAGAATACTTTTAAATTTCACAGGTTTGCTCGCAACTCAATCAGAATTTAGATAGTACAGTATAGGGTGAATTAATCGATGGAAATTTACACCTGAGTACAAGCATTTGTGCGCTATATCTCTGAATTCTCATCAAAGGGAGGTAATTAAAAAAGCCCTGAGTATTTCAGGGCGTTTAAGTAGAGTGTTATGAGTGGTTATTATATAGACTCAGTAAATGTACGCGCAATAACATCTTGTTGTTGCTCTGCTGTCAAAGAATTAAACCTAACAGCGTAGCCTGATACTCTTATGGTCAATTGTGGGTACTTGTCAGGATTTTTAACTGCGTCCTCAAGTGTATCTCGGTTAAGGACATTAATATTAAGATGTTGTCCTCCTTCAATACCGGATTCATGATGGAAATAACCATCCATCAGTCCTGCGAGATTGGCTCGTTGTGAACCTTCCTCTTTACCAAGTGCATTAGGTACGATTGAGAAGGTGTAAGAAATACCGTCTTTGGCGTGGGCAAATGGTAGTTTTCCGACTGATGTTAAGGAAGCTACTGCTCCTTTTTCATCTCGTCCATGCATAGGGTTTGCTCCTGGAGCGAATGGTGCTCCGGCACGTCGTCCATCTGGAGTATTACCTGTTTTTTTACCATATACAACGTTCGATGTTATGGTAAGTATGGACTGTGTTGGGGTGGCATTGCGGTAAGTTTTCAGTGAACGGATTTTGTTCATAAAGACTTCCACTAGCTCACAAGCGATATCATCAACGCGAGAATCGTTGTTACCAAATTTTGGATAATCCCCTTCGATTTCGAAGTCGATTGCAACACCATATTCGTCACGAACTGGTTTTACTTGAGCGTATTTAATAGCAGATAAGGAGTCTGCTGCTACTGATAAACCAGCAATGCCACAGGCCATAGTACGGTGAACATCGCGATCATGAAGTGCCATAAGCGCGGCTTCATAACTATACTTATCATGCATAAAATGGATACTATTTAGTGCAGTTACGTATTGTTTTGCAAGCCAATCCATGAATAGATCTAACTTACTCCAGATATCATCGAAATTTAGCACTTCATCAGTAACCTTAGGCATTTCAGGGCCGACTTGAATTTTGAACTTCTCATCAACACCACCATTGATAACATACAGCAGTGTCTTCGCAAGGTTTGCGCGAGCGCCAAAGAATTGCATGTGTTTACCAATAACCATAGGAGAAACACAACAGGCGATAGCATAATCATCTGATGCAAAATCCGGACGCATCAAGTCATCATTTTCGTACTGGATAGAAGACGTATCAATTGAGACTTTCGCACAGAACTTCTTAAAACCAGTAGGTAGTTGTTCTGACCAAAGTACAGTAATGTTAGGCTCTGGAGAAGGGCCCATGGTGTATAGGCTGTTTAGGAAACGGAAGTTGGAACGTGTAACGAGAGTACGGCCGTCAAGCCCCATACCACCCATGGATTCGGTTGCCCAGATAGGATCACCGGAGAATAGGTCGTCATATTCAGGCGTACGTAGGAATCGCACCATACGCAGCTTCATTACGAAGTGATCAATCATTTCTTGAGCTTTAACTTCATCGATTTTTCCTGCGGCAATATCACGTTCAATATAGATATCTAGGAAGGTAGAAGTGCGGCCAAGAGACATCGCGGCGCCATTTTGAGATTTAACGGCCGCTAAGTACCCAAAGTATGTCCATTGAATTGCTTCTTGAGCTGTTTCTGCTGGGCGAGAGATGTCAAAGCCATAAGATGTCGCCATTTCTTTCATTTGGCCCAAAGCTTTGTGCTGCTCAGCAATTTCTTCCCGAAGTTGCATCGTCATCTGTAGATCTTCGCCATTTTCAAAACGTTCTTGCAACGAAGAAAATTGTGCCAGTTTATCTTTCATTAGGTAATCTATGCCGTAAAGTGCTACTCGGCGGTAGTCACCGATAATACGGCCACGACCATAGGCATCAGGAAGGCCAGTTAGAACACCGGACTTACGGCATTTCAATATATCAGGGGTGTAGATATCAAAAACACCAGCGTTATGCGTTTTACGGTACTCAGTGAATATTTTTTTCACTTGGGGATCTAATTCGCGATCGTATGCTTTACATGAACCTTCAACCATTCGGATACCACCATTGGGAATGATGGCACGTTTAAGAGGTGCTTCAGTTTGCAGGCCAACAATAGTTTCTAAATCTTTGTTGATATAGCCAGCTTGGTGAGAGGTTATGGTTGAAATAACTGATGTGTCAAAGTCGACAGGGGAGTGAGTCGCATTTTCTTGCTTTATCCCTTCCATAACTTTTGCCCACAAGACGTTAGTTGACTCTGTGCCTTCAGAAACTAGAAAAGATTCGTCGCCTTCATAAGGTGTATAGTTATTTTGAATAAAACTACGAATGTTGACTTCAGTTTGCCAATCACCTTTAGCAAAACCTTCCCAAGCTTTAGCAAATTTCTCTGCCATGACATACCTACCTTATTTATTAAAACGAGTGTTTCTGGCCTTTTTAAGTCAGCCAGCACTCCCATTCAGGAGTGGCGCTCTATCTATGAATTACAATATGTATGGTCGAACTAGTATATATGGGTAACTTGTCTACCATACATATTGTTACTAGGTAATAAAATTTCTTAGCCTTGATAGGTACAATAAATTAAAAAAAATCTGCAAACCTTAAACTAAATCAATAAAAGATGAACTTTTAGAATAAAGTTTAGGGCGATAATTACACCGCCCAAGGAAAATATGATTTTATAACCAAGATTGAATTCCGTATTGACCTTCAAGCATCCCTACGGCTAGCATGGCCGTTAAACAAATAATCAAAACCACGACAGGAATAATAATCTTATCGACAACGGATAAGCGTGCAGCACGTGCTTTATCACCAATTAAACCATTGTTATCTAAAAGCATAGTTAATGCCCAAGCGAATACAGGGTTAACAATTGCAGAACCAAAAATGCAGATACCAGCCGCTTGAGAATCTTTGGAATCTTTGACCATTTGCATACCTGCCTCGAGAAGTGGCAGTGATACGCCTACCAGCAAAGCGACCCGCATTACGGGAGGCCAAACAGCTACATCCATTGGAAAACCAAGAATAGCGATTAACATGACAAGTAGGCCAAGAAGAATAGATCCTGCTGGAATCGGTCGCTTGGCAATGGCCGCAGGAATCATGTATGTTCCCCATGACGATGTAATATTGCCCCCACCTATTGCAGTGCCGACCATCTGTCGAACGGAGCACATGGTCATAGTATCATCTACGTCCATAAGAACTTTTTCAGTTTTTTTAGGGTAGTTTAATTCTTGGAATATACGGTGACCGAGAAAGTCAGGTGACCACATAGCGACAGCTAAAATTGCAAAGGGCAATGAAGCAATAAAGTGCTCTGCGTTTGGTAGGCCAAGCATCCAGCCTTCTTCAGTGCTCCCCCACCAGTAAACAGGGCTTAGGTTTGGTAGGCCTGTTTCAGTGACAAATTGAATGTCAAAGCCAGCGCCTAAGCTTAGAGCTAGTACCAAGCTTGTAAAAGCACATACAGGTATCGCGAGCCAACGCTTGTTTAGTTTTGCTAACAAAGCGTATAAGGCTATGGTAACGCCTAACACAATAAATCCGATATACCCCATACTGCCAGATGAAACCGATCCAGATTGTAGCCCTACAGCCCAATCTTGAATCGAGTTAATTTGACTTATTGTTCCAGTTAGGCCAAGAAAGATGAGTAAGCCTCCAGCTGTTCCCTCTGAAGTGAGATTAACCAGTTTAGACCCCCCTTTGAAAAAACTGAGTAGTAGTCCAAACATGCCTATCAGAATAGCGAGAGCTAGAGGGTGCGCACCAGCTAGTGCAATGGTTCCGATTAAAGGGATCATGGGGCCGTGGTTACCCGCTAAGTTTGCTTTTGGGTTCACTATTCCGGAAGCTAATACACAAAATAAAAGTGCAGGGATTAGCATTTCAACCCGTGAGACTTCTATCGCAAACTCTTTACCTAAGTTAACGTGGTCCCAAGCTGCTGTTAGCCCTTCTGCCCAAGACATCATCACAGCAGAATACATGGCGATGATGCCTAACGTTCCCGCTAATGCAGGTACAAGATCTTCCAGTTCGAACCTGAAATCTCGTATAGGTAGGTTTAAACCAAAGCGGCGAGGTTTCATGATTTTCAGTTCATGATCTAAGTAATCTGATCGACATTCAAACTGAGAAGCGGGGCGGTGCAGATCGCGATAGCTTTTAGCTTCGATATCTGAATCAGAGTGCGGTATTTTGACTGCGTCTGACATAGATTCCTCATATTTAATCTAGAGAGTGGTTGTGGCTAAGGGAGTACATAATGTTTGCGACAAAAATAAGCGCGCCTTACCACTTTATTGAGGCCGGTATACGGTGATTGGCCAACACTAAGAAAGACACACCCATTATTGAGAGTTTTATCTTTTGTATGAGTTTAAATGTCAATATAGAGGGGGTAGTTGATTTAGATCACCTTATAAATAGATATGAAAATAAACTACATTCCGATTACTTTAGGCGATACAGAGCAAAAAAATGAAAGCGACTTTCATTGAAATAAATATGACACTATAACCAATAGTGCAACGAGCAATGCTATTGATTAAATTATTGAGATAGTTCCGGTTTTTTACAGAAATGTTAAATTATAGAGAGTTGTTGATAAATGCTTTTATTTCACTTTATGCATATGTGAATTGCAATATGGCTGTTTTTTTGATTTTTAATTTTAATATATTGACTATTAATTCACTTTTTGATGGTTAATGATTTGTTGCTTATTAAGCGGTGCAGTGCTAGTTTGTAGCGAGATAAGGCATGATTCTAGCACTTTCAGTGCCAAGCTTCTTTGTTTGGGGGAAGTGATAATTAAACAGGGAGTAACGAGCGCATGAATGATGCAGCAGCGCTAGATATAAGGGAACTGCATAAGACATTTGGTCACAATGAAGTGCTGAAGGGGATTTCGCTTCAAGCACACAAAGGCGACGTTATTTCTATCATAGGGTCGTCTGGCTCTGGTAAAAGTACCTTTTTAAGATGTATTAATCTTTTAGAAACACCGACCAAGGGTGAGATATGGGTCAATGGAGAATTGATTCAGATGAAAGACGGCCGTCAAGGCGAAGCCATGCCTGCAAACGAGAAACAAGTCCAGCGGATACGTTCGAGGTTGGCAATGGTATTTCAAGGTTTCAACTTATGGTCTCATATGACAGTGCTTGAAAATGTGATTGAAGCGCCCGTTCATGTATTAGGTGTTTCAAAAGCCCAGGCCAAAGAGGATGCAGAGCGACTGCTAAAAAAAGTTGGCCTTTACGAGCGAAAGGATTATTACCCTGGTCACCTTTCTGGTGGACAACAACAACGAGCAGCTATCGCTAGGGCGCTTGCTGTCGACCCTGAAGTGATGTTGTTTGATGAACCTACCTCTGCACTTGATCCTGAATTAGTGGGTGAGGTGCTTGGGGTAATGCGAGATCTTGCTGAAGAAGGTAGGACAATGTTGGTTGTAACACACGAAATGGCATTTGCACGCGATGTTTCTAATCATGTCATGTTCTTACATCAAGGCTTAGTGGAAGAGCAGGGTAACCCTGCTAAGCTCTTCACAGATCCAGACTCAGAGCGTTTACAACAGTTTATCTCATCGATTTACTGAGTTTGTTGTTAATGCCGAAGCAGGTTCTGCGAATACTAAAAATCATGACGAAAGGAGTATCAAATGAAAAATTGGTTAGTGGTTGCAGCTTTGACTACGACTGTAATGACAGGCGTCGTTCATGCTAAAGATTGGAAAACGGTTCGCTTTGGCATAGAAGGGGCTTATCCACCATTTAGTTGGACTGAAGCCGACGGTTCATTAAAAGGCTTTGATGTTGATATGGCCAACGCTCTTTGTAATGAAATGCAAGTAAAGTGTAAGATTGTTGCGCAAGACTGGGATGGGATTATTCCATCACTTTTAGCTCGAAAATACGATGCGATTATAGCCGCTATGTCTATCACTGAAGAGCGTAAAAAGAAGGTAGACTTTACCGGAAAGTATGCACTCATCCCGAATAAATTTATAGCAAAGAAAGGTGCTAACCTAGATTTTGATAACTTGGATGGACAAAAAATCGCAGTGCAAAGAGCGACTACTCATGATAAATACTTGACCGATAATTACGGTGATAAAGTTGAAATCGTACGTTATGGCTCTTTTGATGAAGCATACCTTGATTTAGCCAATGGGCGTGTGGTAGCAGTACTTGGAGATGCTTCAGCACTTGAGGAAGGGATGCTAAATAAAGCAGGTGGTGATGCTTACGAGTTTGTTGGACCATCACTCACTGATCCGAAGTGGTTTGGGGATGGTTTTGGTATTGCGGTCCGCAAACAGGATAAAGATCTAACTCAAAAATTGGATAAAGCCATTATGTCACTTCGTGAGAAAGGTGAGTATCAGAAGATTGCTGGCAAATATTTTGACTACGATGTATATGGGCAATAGGCCTGATTAACATAGCTGCTGATTTATGTTCCTAGGGTAGATCAGCGGCTTCGCTATTTTTGTGGTTGATTGTTGAAGTTGTTCTATTTATAGCTGAGATAAGTACTTTCTAACCACATACCTTAGGGCTTAGGAACTCACCTATGTTGGATTTACAAGGATACGAAGCTTCTATATTAAAAGGGGCTATCGTCACTATAGAAGTTGCATTGTTTTCTTTACTACTTGCTATGGTTTTGGGGATGTTGGGGGCATTGGCAAAGATGGCTCCTTACCGTTGGGCACGAGCGATTGCAACTCTTTATACCACAGTCATCCGTGGTATCCCTGATCTCGTTTTAATGATGCTAATATTCTTCGGTGGGCAGATTCTACTCAATAACAGCTTATATTCGGTTAATGAATGGTTAAATGAGTGGTTTGCTGCGAGTGATCCAAATCACGAGTGGACATCGTACCTACCTGATTATGTTGACGTTAGCCCGTTTATCGCCGGAGTACTTACAATAGGGTTTATATTTGGCGCTTATATGGCTGAAACATTTCGAGGAGCCATTATGGCTGTCGATAGAGGAGAATTAGAGGCAGCAAAAGCCTATGGTATGAGCTCATCTCTCGCTTTTCGTCGTATATTACTGCCACAAATGATCCGCCATGCACTACCTGGTTTTGGAAATAATTGGTTAGTACTACTCAAGACAACAGCGCTGGTATCCATCATTGGTCTTGAAGATATGGTTCGTATTAGTGCGTTGGCAGCAGGCTCGACCAAAATGCCATTTACCTTTTACATGACAGTAGCAGCTATATTTCTTTTCTTCACTAGCGTATCGACTGGTTTACTCAAGCTTGTAGAGCGCAAATTTAGTATTCATGCGAGGTAAAAGATGGACTTGTCATTGATAATAGAAAGTTTGCCAATCTACCTTGCGGGGCTGTGGACTACAACTTGGCTAGTTGCACTTTCACTGATTATTGGTTTGCTTGTAGCGATTCCGTTAGGTATAGCTCGAAATAGTATACATTATGCTGCGAAGGGGCCTAGCTGGGCATTTATCTATTTCTTTCGTGGTACACCGCTCTTAGTTCAACTCTACCTTATTTATTATGGCATGGACCAATTTTTCCCAGTTAAAGATACGTTGTGGGAAAACGCGTGGTTTTGCGCGCTTGTGGCTTTTGTTCTTAACACATCGGCTTATACTGCAGAAATTATCCGAGGTGCGATAAATGGATTACCTAAAGGTGAGGTTGAAGCTGCAAAGGCATATGGCATGAGCACATTCATGACATATCGGCGTATTATTCTTCCAAGTGCTCTACGACGTGCTTTACCAGCATACAGTAACGAAGTTATTTTTATGCTCCATGGAAGTGCAGTTGCAGGCATTGTAACTATAATGGATTTAACTGGCGCGGCTCGCTTAGTTAACTCCCGCTACTATGCACCATTTGAGTCATTCTTGACTGCGGGGGTATTCTATATGTCGCTAACGTTCATTATTATTTGGTGCTTCAAACAGGCAGAAAAACGCTTTTTGGCTTATCTAAGACCACTAAGCTAGCTCAAAAAAGGCTTCTTCAATGAAGCCTTTTCTCTATCAGATAGGTTCAACTCAAAATAATGAGTACAGTACCTGCTAAGGTCATCAGTATATTTGCGATGGCATAGGTACCTGCGTAACCAAGAGCTGGGATAGTTGACTTGGTATAGTCGTTAACAATATCCATTGCAGGTGCACAAGTTCTAGCACCAATAATTGCGCCAAACAATAATGCTCGATTCATTTTAAGTATGTAAGCACCAACAAGATATGCAAGTGCAACAGGAACGACGCTGACCAAGAAAGAAAGCCCAATCACCTGTGGCCCAAATTCTGCGAGGTGTTCAAACATTTTTCCACCAGCACTTAGGCCAATACCCACCATGAAAAACATCAAACCTAAGTCTTTGACCATGTTTAAGGCACCTTGAGGTACGTAACCAAAAGTTGGGTGATTAGCACGTAAAAAGCCTAACAAAATTCCAGATATCAACAAGCCTACAGCATTACCTAAGCCAAACGAAACCTGACCAAAAGTCATGGTAATAAGGCCGAACATAATCCCGAGAATAAAGAAGCTACAAAATGCTAGCAGATCGGCCATTTGGCTATGAATGGATATAAACCCGATCTTTTTTGCCAATCCATGTACACGACTTTTCTCACCACTAACCTGAAGAACGTCACCTTTAGCGAGTACAATATCGAGATCCATTGGCATTTCTATTTGCGCTCGAACTACTCGATTAAGAAAACAACCGTATTCGGATAAATTCAGATCAGATAGACGTTTGCCGGCCATGGCATCACTCTTCACGACGATTTCTTCTTCTACGATTCGTAAATCAAGTAGGTTGCGATCGAATACTTCTTTACCATGGCGAAAGCTCGGGTCTAGCCGAGCGTGGCTATCGGGAAAACCGAGCAGTGCGATTTCATCACCTTGCTGCAAAATAGCGTCTCCATCCGGATGAGCAAGAATACCATTGCGGCGAATACG
The DNA here is from genome assembly GCF_018860525.1 of Vibrio hepatarius. Lineage (GTDB taxonomy): Bacteria > Pseudomonadota > Gammaproteobacteria > Enterobacterales > Vibrionaceae > Vibrio > Vibrio hepatarius_B. The sequence continues at coordinate 72,758 of NZ_JAHKPM010000035.1, read as the reverse complement.
CTCGATATAGCAACCTGTTTGGCGGTAAATACCTAACTCGCGGAGATTTTTGCCATCTATCCAATCGATGAGTTCTTGTCCCACACGGTAAGCACGAATGATTGGCAAATAGACTTTACGTTGGCCGTTACTTCCTAGTCCTCTTTCTTGGGCGATTTGTTGAGCGGAGTCAGATAAGTTTTGCTTTTGCAGCTTGGGCAATAATTTAGCAAAAGCAATCATACTTATTAAGCCTACAAGGTAGGCCATAGCGTATCCTACGGATAGATTTTCAATCACTTCAGAAAAATCCATAGCATGTGGTGTTGTGGCAAGGCCAGAATTGAGTGCGTCTTGCGCACCGACTAAAACAGGTGTGGCGGTTAAAGCGCCTGCCATCATTCCAGCCGCTAATCCGAAGTCAAGACCTAGGTTGTGACTGGCAAAATAAGTAATAAAGATAGCACTGGATAATACCACCATACTTAGGATGAAATAGTGTTTACCATCTCTAAAAAAGATACCGAAAAAGTTGGGACCAGCTTCTATGCCCACACAATAAATAAATAGCATGAAGCCAACGGTCAATGCATCCGCATTAAATGTAAACCCTAGGTGACCCATAACTAATGAAGTCACTAAAACACCAATTGAATTGCCGAGTTGGAAGTTGCCGAATCGAATTTTTCCTATGGCTAAGCCAATCGCAAGGGCAACAAAAATTAATAGGATAGGGTTTTGTTCAAGCAGATTTAAAACGTTGATGTTCACGGGGCAGCTCTTACTTCAGTGCCATAGAATAAGTGAGCAAATTGTAACTTAATGTGGGGAAATGATAAGTGCTAAATTATATAATTGACGATTTACTGACTTGTGCCATATATTTTTTAATACGATTAAATAACAGGCACAAAAAAGCCGCTATCAGGAGCGGCTCAATAAATTTGTGATTATGCGTCAAAAAGGCCTAAATGCTCTTTTGCATACGCTTCAAATTCATCACAGCCACCGATATGATTCTCATCAATGAAAATTTGTGGAACCGTTTCTACTGGTTTACCAACCGTTTTTTCTAGATCAGCTTTTGAAATGCCTTCTGCATGAATATCCACATAACGGTAGTTGAAGTCATCACGCTTGGCTTTTAATGTTTCCGCGTGTTCTTTTGCACGAACACAGTAAGGGCAAGCTGGACGACCAAAGATAACTACGAACATATTGTGATTCTCCTTTATTCTGATTGCCGCCACTATGCCCGAATCGCACTGGAAAATAAAGTGGCATTTATCTTTTGCTTTAATAGGTCAAAGCTATCCCTTTCGATTTGGTTATTCTTTAACTCCCACGTTATTCAAATGGAGTTAATAGGGGTAATTGTGTCAATATATGAGAGAAAAAGAGCGCGTATGCGCTCTTGGTTAGAATTGAGAAAGCTTATCGTAGCGTGAATCCTTGAGTGCTTCTTTCACTCGTTTTAGATTGTCCCTAAAGCCGGAACCACGTCTTAAGGTAAAGCCTGTTGCCAAGACATCAATCACAGTCATTTGTACGACACGACTTGCCATCGGCATGTATACATCGGTGTCTTCAGGCACGTCTAAAGAAATAGAGAGCGAACTGGCTTGATCGAGAGGAGACTCTTTTGCTGTAATAGCAATGACGGTTGCCCCATTTTCACGAGCAAGATTGGCAATTTCAACTAGGCTTTTGGTCCGGCCAGTATGAGATATCAGCACAATAACATCATTGTCTGTACAGTTTATACAGCTCATGCGCTGCATAACGATATCATCAAAACAAGTGATAGGGATATTAAAGCGAATAAACTTATTTTGTGCATCGCGTGCAACTGCTGATGATGCGCCTAGACCGAAGAACGAAATGCGTTTAGCTTGGGTAAGCAGATCAACGGCTCGATTAATTTGCATAGAATCCAAGCTATTTTTCGCAACATCCAAACACGCCATAGTAGACTCAAAAATTTTATGTGTGTACGCGTCCGGACCATCATCTTCCTCAACATTGCGATTCACATAAGGCGTACCATTGGCAAGGCTTTGTGCTAGATGAAGTTTAAAATCAGGGAAGCCTTTAGTGTCTAATCGACGACAAAAACGGTTAACGGTTGGTTCACTGACATCTGCCATTTTAGCCAGCGTTGCGATACTAGAATGTATGGCAGTCTGAGGTGATGCCATAATGACTTCAGCAACTTTACGTTCAGATTTGCTGAAGTTTTCTAGATTTTTTTGGACTTTTTCTAATGTATTCATAGTGTTCACAAAGGTATAGAGAACAACTCGCTGGATAGACCTGCTCGTTGATAGGCCATAGTCACCTAAGGGTAATTCCTATCCAGCGCCATGGGCTCCAGTATAAACCCAAGCCAAAGGTTTATTGTAATATTTACACCTTTCGAGAGGTGTAAACATGACAAGCCTCAAACTAAATCGGACCAAAGCGCCTTTCGCGATAGCTATTGGTAAAAATTCGTTCGATTTGAGGCAATTAATGGTCGGCAAATTACAAGTGTACAGAAAGAAGTTTTCAACTTTCCACGATAGTGTGCCCTGCGGCTAGTATTTTTGCCATCAAGTTAGGAGCTTGGCTGGCTATCGCTCTTTGCTCTTCTATTACTGAGCTTAGAATATCGTGCCCAGTTAAAGGATTAGCAAGTACAACACGAAAGACAATAGTATCGAGTCTGTCCCATTGTTGAGGGTTTAGGCGTGTTCTAGAAACAAAAGACTTGCCCGTTTCTCGTTGGCGCTTTTGAATAAACTGGGTCAATTCATTGATTAGCCCATTGAGGTGCACTTTTTGTTCATGGTCAGCAATGTCTAGCGCTTTACGGACTTTTTCGGGAATATAGCGATAAGTGAGTAAGCAAAGCTCTGGTTCAGATACCAGCTCGAAGTCGTCTTGTTGCTTAATCAATTCGGCGAAATATCTTGCCTTATCAATACTTTGATCAATCAGTAATTCATAACCAGGTCGACTAATGATGTGCATTGCAGCGTACACCAGCATTGCCATACCTGAACGTGATCCTTCTAAGGTATGGCTACCCAGATCTTTTGAGCCTTTACGTAGGATATATTGAGCATGATGCTCTATTGATTTCATTGCTTCAGGGTTTTTGAAAAGTACCATGCCAGCACCCATTGGAACATAGAGCTGCTTGTGGGCATCAATGGTGACTGAATCTGCTTTTTCTATACCATTCAATAGATTACGGTAGTTATTCGACATTAATGTGGCGCCACCCCAAGCTGCATCTACATGAAAGTGGCAGTCGTGTTCGCTACATATTTCGGCCATTTCTAATAGTGGGTCGACAGATCCCGTTTCTGTTGTACCTGCAACACCCACAACGGCAAAGGGTTTGATGTTTTTCTGTTTGAGCTCAACGATTTTTTCAATTAAGGCTTGGGGGCAAATACGGTTATTTGAATCGGTTTTAACCGCTACCAGACCTTGTTGCCCTATTCCGAGAATATCGGCGGATTTTGTCAACGAATAATGTCCTCTCTCAGAAACCAGAATGGCTAGACCCTGATAGCCATAGTGTTGCATCGCTTGGTAAAGTCCTTCTTTCTCAACACCTTTGAATTTACCTTGCGCTTTTAAAGCGCTGTTTCTTGCTACCCATAAAGCGGTAATATTTGCAATCGTTCCACCAGAACAAAAAGCGCCTAGTGAATGCTGCGCACTGTGCATCCATTTTGAATAGAAGTGGTCATCTTGGTTGTACACTAACCGGTGTAGCATACCTAATACTTGGCGCTCTAATGGTGTAAAAGCTTTGGAAGTTTCAATCTTCACCAAGTTTTGATTCAGCGCGATCATGATTTTTGATAGCGGCATTAAAAAATAGGGTAGTGCTGACGTCATATGGCCGATAAAGCTTGGCGCAGATGTATGGACAGAATGAGATACTAAGGTATCTAGAAGGTGTTGAGTATGTTCAGAAACAAATTCAGGTATTTCAGGAATGGATGCAGAAGAGAAGTCTTTTTCAATTTCTTTGAGCGGTTTTTCTTCAGCAACAATATGCTCACGCAAAAACTGGTTAAGGTTTTGTGAGAGGCTTTCTTCAATTTTTGTAAGTGTGGAGTCTGGTCCTTCAGGGACGGTAAATATTCGCAGTAGGGTGTCGAAGCTTACATCAGCCTTTCTATGTGTGGTTATCATACAACTACTTTGCTCTAATCATTGTTGTTGCAGCGCGTAAATCTAAACGAAAACGGGCGCAAAGTCCCGTTTAATTTTCTGATACTCGATATCAATGTGTGGACGATCACTACTGAGAAAAAATCTCAATAGTGATTGGGTTAGGTCTCACATGAAAGGCTTTCTAGATCTTTAATTGCTGTGTTGTAACGTTTAAGCGCAACATCAATTTTGGTTGGATGGCTGAGTAAGTCAGCGAATGCTGAGCGAAGATCGTAGTTTTTATCATGGGGTTTGGACTGGCGGTCGCTAAACGTTACTTGTGCGAGCCGACCTAATTCATCACTGCGAGTGGACAAGGTTTTAATATCTTTTTGTTCAAGTTGAAGCCAAGCCTCAACGGGCTGATTCGTGGCGATCTTTGAAGGGTCGTTTTCTAAATAGTATTGGACTGCCGCTCGATTCAGTTCAAAATGATTTTTTCGACCTTCTAAAAACCATTCGCTAACTTCCTTCAGATCTGGGTACTGCTCAGAAGTCAGTTTGGCTAAATCTTCGTACCAATGAAGAGAAGCATCAATATAAGCATTGTATTTTTTGGACAAACATGCATTGTCAGCAGCAGTAACCATAGTGGAGGTTGCGCTTAACAGCAATGCAATCAGTAAACGTGTCATAATGATTCCTTTGAAGAACATTTATTATAAAGCCACTGAATGTGAATTATTAAATTGTATAACATGGCTGAGTTATTAATATAATGAACTGAAATATAAAATCATGCGATCTGCTCTGCAAGAGAGACAAAGACCAGCATCAATATAGGTACCAAAAGGCTTAATATGAATCCGCTGACTATAGCAATTGGTACGCAACGCACCCCTCCAGTACTTTGAATAACCGGAAGTGTAAAATCCATCGCAGTCGCTCCAGCATACCCAATGGCCACACTGGGTCTTGAATGTATAATCAGAGGAATCATAACTAAGGCAACAAGTTCTCTTACTAGTTCAATCATAAACGATGCTCCGCCAAAAATTGGCCCAAAGGCGTCACCCATAAGAATTCCAGAAAGAGAATACCAACCGAAACCACAAGACATAGCGATAGCTTGGTAAAGATTAATATCGAGAATTCTGGCTGCAATAACTCCTCCGATTAAGGATGTAGTAATGATGGTTGTTGCGATTACCATACCTTGCTTGTTGAGTAATATCTGACGTAGAGATAAGCCGCTGTTGCGCAATTGTATGCCGATAAGGAACAGTAATATGAACAAGACTGACTCGCTGGCTATATCGACCCAATTGAGCTCTAACGGTAGTTGCGTGCCCGCTAATAGCCCGACACCGACGAATAATATAAGCTTCATAGACTCCAAAGCCATACTAGACAGGGGAAGTTTGGTTCGTTTGCCATCAATCTCAATCGGGAACAGTTTATCTACCAATGGAAGTGCCCCTAAGTTACTGACACTAATACAAGTTGAGAATACGACAACATACTTAAGTATAAGTTGTAGGTTCTGACCAAGGTTATCAAGTGCCGCAAGGCTTAATCCCATTAAGGTCAAGATAACATATATTAGATATGAGGTGGTTTTGTTAATCTTGGATAGAATGGATGGGTTGGTACTAGGAATCAAATACCCCGCAAAGAGCGGGGCAATAATAAAAAGCATTCCGGAAAACATGATACTCCTGAGTTATAATTTGTATTCGTTAGAGCCCGCTGGCGCTAATGAGCTGATTGATTTTTGTGTTGAACTCAATATCACTCAAATTACTCAGTTTGTACAGTATGTCAGCTCCTGCTACGTCAAATTCGACAGTATGTTCATCTATTTTATCATCTTGACGACGGAACAGTAAAATGTGATTTGCTATACGTGCGATGTCAAGATAACTGACATTCACATCCTTTGATTGGATTACTTGGTTACTTGCGACTTCAAGAAAATCATGATCAAAGCCCCATTGCTTTAATACTAGCTCACTAGCACTGGTACATAAGTTATCAAATACCTGAAATGCAATTTCTTCGTTTAAGTAGTTACCTTTTTCCAGATAAGCATGGTACTCACTAACGATACAAAATAAGCCAATGTCAGCTAGCAATCCTGTCAGCAAAGCCTTATCAGTTTCAAGGTTGTCATATCTAGCTGGGTCAATTTCTTTGAAGCCTTTAACCACCATAACCATAGTTGCGGCTAGTTCTCTGGAAGTATGGGCACTATTTATTAGAATTTGGTTACAGTCACGACTCAAATTCACTGAATGTTTTAATTGTTCAATCGCTTGAGCTGTAACAATATCACGAACCCTTAAGATACCGAGGCGGGAAACTGCAGTTACTATGTCTGTACAAGTGATATTACGACGGTTAAATATCACCGAGTTTGCTACCCTAATCACGATGGCGGCAAGACTTGGATCTTCAAATAAGCAGTCAGCAACATCAAACACAGTTGTACAATCTCGAGTGCAGAGCCTTTGTATTTTCAATACGACATCAGGAATTGGTGGTAAAGTGATTTTACCTAATGTTATTGCGTGTTTAATTAAAACACTAAATTCAGATTCAATGCCTTTAACGAGGAGATCATTGTTTTCTGGGAGCCAGAAAAAAGATAGATGGTTCATTCTTGATTAGCTATATGTAATACCCAATACATTTTACCTGCCTTAGTAATCAATATGCAAATCATTGATATAACATATGGATTGGCGTATGTGTATATTGGTGTTGACTTTACTTGGGTTGCGACTTTATGTGATTTCAATCGCGCTTTGGAACGAATATAAGCTGATTAATATAAGCTGTGCATAGATTTATTTTTTATCGTTAACTACCATTTACTGACTTGAAGTCAGTGTACAAAACAAATCATAATTTATAGTGGTACTGACACAGGCTATATTTTTCGCTTACAGCTGCTGCTATCTGGTGATCGTCAATAATCGGGGTTTTCTGGGTTAGAAGGATCAATGGATATGACAGAGCAAAAATTTATCTCGTACGTTAATAAGTTTGGTAGTTTCCAAAAGCGCTCAATGTTTGGGGGGTTAGGCCTTTTCAGACATGATGCAATGTTTGCCTTAATCAGTTCTGGGCAGGTGTTTATTCGAGGCGGTGAGCAACTTGATAGACAACTCACGCAACTAGGCTGTACCAAATATCGCCATATCAAGAAGCATACGACAGCAACGGTAAACTATTATGATGTCACGCGTCTTTTTGTTTCGCGTAATGCAATGCTTGACGATATTGTGCAGCAATCAATTCAATTTTCAATCTCTCAGCGTGATCATAAAAAATCGTCGGCCAGCCGTCGTCTGCGTGACCTACCGAACATGCAGCTCACACTGGAACGTATGGTGAAAAAATCCGGTATTGGTGATGTAGATACTTTTGTTGAGCTAGGTGCACCGAAAGTATTTTCAAAAGTAAAGGCGACATACGGAAACGATGTAGACGTTAAGCTACTATGGAAGTTCGCAGGTGCGATAGATGGTGTGCATTGGAAGTTAATTCAAGAACCCCGCAAGCGGCAGCTACTTGCAAGTTGTATATAAATTGATGAGGAGAACGACAAGCCGAGTTTGTACTCGGCTTGTTAGTAATTAGAATTTAAAACGAGTTGTGAACATTAATTGGTCACCATAGAAATCGTTGATTCTGACTTCGCCACCGATAGAAAAGAGTTCTGTTGCATGGAAACGAGCATAAGCAGAGCCAATCCAATCGTCATTGTCATCAATATTTACATAGCCGGCTTTACCACCAACCTCGAGTTGAGGTCCTAGCCATTGGCGAACTCCTAGATTTAATTCCATGCCAGTGTCGGTACCTTTGCCATCTTTTCCACCAAAATCCACTACACGGAAAAGCATTTCACCTGTGAAATCTGCCCAATTGTTAATTGGAGCATGAAAGCCAAAGCCTGCTGCAGCATCGTAATCACCTTCGAACTCAGAATCAATACGGCCAATAACATGAGCATTCGGATGGATAGACTTACTGACAGCTGTGCCGAAAGTCACTGGGCTTGCGCCGATACGAGCTTCTAAGTAATCGTAACTAAAGTTACTCATTACGGCGGGGCTGTTTGGGTCTGTCTCTGCAAGAGCTTGACCAGATGCTAGCACAATGGCAGCAGCTAAGATTGTATTACGCATATGAAAGAAAAACCTTTTCTTGTTAATTTCCTCGGTCTATTGCGACTGAGCACTGTCATACCATAACATCATAATGCATTCTCGTAGTGCGACACCACTAAAATGTCATTGTTTTGTCGCTATTTCTGTCAACATGCAAAACCCACACCAAAATCAATTTTAAAAAGAGACCTATTACACATATTAATACCCATTTGTATTTTGTATGTTTAAGGAGCTAGGCAATACATAATTGCGTAACTTATGCTGACTTAATTGTTGATTATATAGTGGGCTGAAAAAACCTTGCCTCGAATTGACCAAGCTTTAGATAGTTTGCACTAAACTGGTATCATTGATACCAAATAAGAGGTTGTGAGCCTTTTAATTTGGCTTTAAGCCAATACTCTGATTTAACAGAGTGTTTTTTGGTGTAAACTGCAATAAATACATGAGTAAAGATAAAACATGCATCAATTGAAAAAATATGGCGCTATTGGTGGCGCGATTGCATTAGTACTATGCTGGCCTTTGGCTGTTGGTCAAATTGGGCAAAATGTTATTGAGGATGGGGTTGCTCATTTAAATAATGAATCTATCAAGGCTGAGGTTGTCTCCTATGATCGAGGTTATCTATCTTCTGAAGTAACAACTCGTTACACGGTGGTAGACCCAATTCTAGCAAAGGAGTTAGAATTGGATGGTTTGCCAACAGAGTTCGTCGTAAATAGCCACGTTACTCATGGGCTATTAAGTTTGCAGGCAGAGTCGACTTTAGAGGATAGAGAACGCTTTCCGTTGGCACTGACTACGGTTACTCAGCTTAATGGCAACACGGACTATTCACTTGAGCTGGGTAATTGGCATCAATCTTCAGAGGGAGACGATGCTGCGATGATATCTGTCACTTCCTCAACTCTCAAAGGGCATCTGACTGTGCTCGGGGAAGTGAGCTATGACTTAAATATTCCTTCGATCGAAATCGACTTTAACTCTGGTGAAAAAATGCTGATATCAGAAGTTAAAGGCTCGGGAAGTGGCCGAAAGCAGGATAATTTTTGGTTAGGTGAGCAAGAAATAAGTATTACTGACGTAAAAGTTTCTGATGCGCAGCAGTCTTCCTTGTTTACGATGGAAGATGCTAAGTATCAGTTTTCTTCATCACTTGATGACGCGTCTTCGCGTGTCGACAGTCAGCATGTGGTAAATATCTCTAAATTGCACATGCCGGAAGGTAAAATCGAGAATGTTGAGCTTGATCTGGAGTTTGGAGGTTTCGACAGTAGCTCATTTAACCATCTAATTAGTCTTTATCAAAATAGTCCGGTATTAGCACCCGAAGATATTCAAGAAGCAATGCCTTATGTTGATATTCTATTTGATAAAGGATTCTACCTTTCATTGAATAAGATGACGATGACATTGGGTGATAACGGTGAGTTTAACAGTGTTGGAAAAGTGACCGTTCCGGTAGGTACAAATGATATTACTAAAAACCCCGCTAAGCTTTTACCTGCTCTAACAGGTGACCTTGATACCTTCTTTTCTAATGGCCTTGTGGAGCAATATCCATTTATTAAGCAAGGCGTTGATGAAGCATTAGTTCAAGAGTTTATCTTCCAGAAAGAGGAAGGGTATCAGCTTAAAGCTCAGTTGAAAGATGGCAACATAGTGTTTGAGAGCGGTCAAAAAATTCCTTTAATAGCTTTATTGTTCCCCGCAGTTACTCAGCCTTAATCATCTACTTTGTGTTGTTTCATGAGAAAAGAGGTTGTAAGACCTCTTTTCTTGCTTTTTATACATCGAAAAACATGGTATTAATCCCCTAAACCTTTTTGAAGTATAAGCAAGGAATTTGGGAATGGAGAATGTATATAACTTTAGTGCTGGCCCAGCAGGTCTGCCTAGAGAAGTCATGCAAACAGCGCAAGCAGAATTCATTGAATGGAATGGGCTTGGAACTTCAGTGATGGAAATTAGTCATCGTAGTAAAGAGTTTATTAAAGTGGCTGAGGAAGCAGAACAGGATCTTCGGGACTTACTTTGTATACCAGACAACTACAAAGTTCTATTCTGTCAAGGCGGCGCTCGCGCACAATTTGCTGCTGTTCCTCTTAACTTGCTTGGAAGTGCTAAAAAAGCCACTTACATAGATGCAGGTTATTGGGCCCAGAGCGCAGTAAAAGAAGCTGGAAAATACTGTGTTGTGGACGTGTTTGAGGCGAAAACAACAAAAGACGGTAATGTGGCGGTTATTAATCCATCGGATTGGAAGATAGATCCTCAGTCTGCCTATGTCCATTTCTGCCCAAATGAAACGATTGATGGGATTGAAATATCGGATCTTCCTGACACACATCTCCCTATTGTTGCTGATATGTCTTCTAACATACTTTCACGTAAGATAGATGTTTCACAATATGGTGTCATTTACGCTGGTGCTCAGAAAAACATAGGCCCAGCTGGGATTTGTATTGCCATTGTTCGTGATGATTTGCTTGATTTGGCTCATGATCTTTTACCAAGTTTTATTAGCTATAAGGTTTTAGCGGAAAAGGACTCAATGTTTAATACCCCACCAACTTTTGCTTGGTATCTATCAGGCTTAGTCTTCAAATGGCTGAAAGAGCAGGGTGGAATAGAGGTTATTGAGCAAAGAAACGTTGAGAAAGCTAGGGTCTTGTATGACTATATCGACAGTTCTGAATTTTACGCAAATGGTGTGCATACTCAGAACCGCTCTCGCATGAATGTACCTTTCCAGCTTGCGAAACCTGAATTAGATGAACTTTTCCTCATTCAAGCATCAGAAAGAGGTCTCGTTTCGCTTAAAGGGCATAGGGCAGTAGGAGGAATGCGCGCATCAATTTATAATGCGATGCCGCTAGAGGGAGTGAAAGCACTGGTAGAATTCATGCAAGAATTTGCTGCTGACAACGCTTAACCCCCCCTACCTATGAAAAAGAGCATTAGATTGTTGTATCAAGTGCTCTTTAATGTATAGGCATCTATATTTTAGTGGTATTTCTTGCTGCGTTTTGCCTGGTGATTGCCCTTGGCGTTAGCATCAGACTTGGTGTTTGCATTGTTTTTACTAGATTTATTGGTGCTTTTAGTACCAAGTTTGCGCTTAACATTACTCTCTTTACCATGCATTTTTTCAAAACCAGGTTGGCTTTTTGTATGTTTGGTAGCGAAACGGTTTGCGCCATGCCTGCCAGATTTTCTTCGCTGAGCTGGAGTTAATGCCTGTACGTCTTCTTCGGGGACGAGGCAGCTAGTTTTATCACCAATCAAGTGCTTCTTACCCATGTGAATGAGTGCTTCACGGATGATGGGCCAATTTGCTGGATCATGGTAGCGCAGTAAAGCTTTGTGTAAACGACGTTGGCGCTCACCTTTCGCGACAGGAACGTCCTCACGTTGTTTGTATTTCACTCGTTTGAGTGGGTTTGTTTCTGAGTAATACATAGATGTTGCATTACACATAGGCGATGGATAAAAGTTTTGTACCTGATCGCACTCAAAGTCATTTTTCTTAAGCCATAGAGCTAGATTAAGCATATCTTCATCTTCAGTGCCTGGATGCGCTGAAATAAAGTAAGGGATAAGATATTGTTTTTTCCCTGCTTCTGCGCTGTATTTTTCAAACATCTCTTTGAACTTGTCATAAGTGCCCATCCCAGGCTTCATCATTAAATTAAGTGGTCCTTTCTCTGTATGCTCTGGAGCGATTTTAAGGTATCCCCCGACATGATGGGTCACAAGCTCTTTAACATATTCAGGAGACTCGATCGCCAAGTCATAGCGAACACCAGACGCAATCATCACCTTCTTGATACCTTTGACTTTACGTGCTGCACGATAAAGGTCGATAGTATGTTGGTGATCTGTGTTGAGTTTGTTACAAATTCCGGGGAAGACACAAGATGGTCGTCGACAATTTGCCTCAGCTTTAGGGTCACTACAACCTAGGCGGTACATGTTAGCTGTTGGACCGCCAAGATCTGAAATTGTGCCAGTAAAGCCAGGTACTTTATCTCTGATTTGTTCCAGCTCATTGAGGATGGACTCTTGTGAGCGATTTTGAATTATGCGCCCTTCATGTTCAGTAATTGAGCAAAAAGAACAGCCCCCAAAACAGCCACGCATGATATTTACGGATGTTTTTATCATGTCGTATGCAGGAATTTTCGCTTTTCCGTACTGAGGGTGAGGGGTTCTTGCGTAAGGAAGGCCAAATACATAATCCATTTCTGCCGTTGAGAGAGGAATAGGTGCTTGATTTACCCACAATTCACGATCGCCATGACGCTGTATTAAAGCGCGGCCAGAATAAGGGTTAGTTTCTAAGTGCATAATACGACTGGCATGAGCATAGAGAATCCGATCGTTATTCAACTTCTCAAAATTTGGAATGCGGACGGCTGTAGTTGCTGCATCATGGCGTGAAGGCCGGATCGTGATTGGTTTTGCTTGTTGGTTTTGTTCTTTAGCTTTGGTTTCGCATTGCTCTTCCACCACATAGGGATTTGGCGGAACAAATGCTTCTTTGCGAGGTTTTTCAATGCGTGAAGAATCAATGATCTTATAGTCTTCAGGTTCAGAAGGTAAGCTGATAACCGTACCACGTATATTGGTCATGCTAGCAATACTCTCACCGTCTGCGAGCTTGTGTGCAACGTCGACTAATGCTCTCTCAGCGTTACCAAATAGCAAAATATCCGCTTTGGCGTCAAATAAAATTGAACGACGAACTTTGTCTGACCAATAATCATAATGAGCAAGACGACGTAAGCTAGCTTCAATGCCACCAAGTACAATTGGAACCCCTTTATAAGCTTCACGACAGCGCTGAGAATAAACAAGAGTGGCTCGATCTGGTCTTTTACCGCCTTCATTATTTGGCGTATAAGCATCATCATGACGCAATTTTCGATCAGCGGTGTAGCGGTTGATCATTGAGTCCATATTGCCAGCGGTGATGCCAAAAAATAGATTGGGTTGCCCCAATTGTGTGAAAGCATCTTTGTTGTGCCATTCAGGTTGTGCGATGATCCCGACTCTAAAACCTTGAGCTTCAAGTAATCGGCCTATGACAGCCATACCAAAGCTTGGGTGGTCAACATAAGCATCTCCCGTGACTATGATGATGTCACAGCTATCCCATCCAAGAGCTTCCATCTCCTTGCGACTGGTCGGTAGGAATGGAGCAGTACCGTAGCATTCCGCCCAGTATTTTTTGTATTCATGGATAGGGGTTGTTTTACCGTACATATGATCATCTCTACTTCAAGGAGCGCGAATTATAGCGACTTGTCTGTTTGCTATCTACCCCAATAAAACGTTGAAGTAAAATGCTTGAAATGGGTAAAAAATATTCAAGCTGCAAACCGCTTAACGAAAATCCTGCCAATATGCGGCTAACATCATATTATCAGTAGGCATCAGCAAAGTAGGACAAGTCAATATGGAGAAAAGTCATTCAGACGTGGTTATATCTGGATCTAAGCAATCATCTCGTTGGCATAAATACAAAAGTTATGTATGGCAGCTTGATCTGGTTAAGCAGGAGTTTAGTTGTGACCCCGAAGCGATGAGTTCACTTTTTGGGCACTCGCAATCGTCGATTGCAGCTAAGAAATTGCTAAAATTATTACCTAAGGCACAGAGGTGTAAAGCTCGTGCTGTGTTCAAATCTGTCATTGCTTCACATAAAACACGCTATTTCCACTGCTGTGTAATGACGCCTAACAGTCTTTTTAGCTATGTAGAATTTAGAATTACAGCAGAAAGCCAATCATTGTTAAAAGGCACGGTGTTACCTTGTTTAGTTATCCCTTCTGGTGTTGTTGCAGCAGAATTATTTTACTCTATATTCGAGAACCAACACCATGGCATATTAGTGACTGATAATAAAACACGTATATTAGCCTGCAATCGTCATTTTGAAAAAACTACGGGGTATGTGTTGGAAGATCTCATTGGTTTAAAAACCAGTGTTTTTAATGCTAAAAAGTTGCATGAAAATTTCTATCAGACTCTATGGGAGAATATCGAGACTGATGGCCACTGGAATGGGGTTATTCTCACTAAAAAAGCGGATGGCACAACATTTCCTCAAGAATTGACCATTCATAGAGTTTCTCCAGGTAATGGAGAATCTTATTTTTTAGGTTTATCAACTGACTTATCTAATCAGTTGCAACGTATCGATGGGCGAGAAGCTGGTGGGGTTGATTTACTGACTCAGCTGCCTGATGCCGAAAATTTTATTAGAAAAATGGAAAGGGAGAATGAAGAAACAGGTGAAAATAATCTTCATATTATGCTTGCTCTCCAGCCACAGTTTCCGGTTATAAATGGGCCTGAAGTAAAACGCCAGTTCGCGAGTTATATTATGGAAAACAAGCTGGTATCCCTTGCAAGCTATGTTGGAGAGGGACGTTTTGCGGTTGTCTTGCGCGCAAACATTACCCAAGAGTATGAAAATATTCGCATCATCAGGCAATCAATTAATGCATTTTTCCACAGCTTTAAACATGCTCAAATACCGGTTGTATTGGCTTTAAAGCACGGTTTAACAGGAGTATCATTGAGTGACTCTAAAGCAGTGGCACCAAAGAAATTACTGTCCCATGCATTACAAGCATTATTAGAACTTCACTTAGAGGAGAATAAACGAGTCGCGTTTTATGACCGACATTTTCACGCACAAGTTGAACGTACCAAAAAATTAGAGATTTGGGCTAATGATGTTATATCGAATGGTCTGGTTGAGGTTTTTTTCCAACCTATAGTCGATATTAAGAAAGGTCGAATTGATAAGTTTGAGGCGCTTTGCCGTTTTCCTCAACACCCAGAGATAAAGGTTTCTACACAAGAAATCATTAGCATTGTTGAAGATATTGATAAAGTCGTTGAGCTTGATGATATTGTTAATCTCAAAGCCATTTCTACCCTAGCAGAATTACAGAGCCTATTTGGTGAGCATGTCGGCTTGTCGGTTAATCGTTCATTCAATTCCACGCAAGACATTAGCACAATATTGAGCCACTCCATTGAACTTATTGAAAAAACAGGTGTGTCAATGGATAGTATGACGATTGAATTTACCGAAAGTGCTTATTTTGAGGGTGATAGATATCAGGAAGCGTTACTCTCCTCAATACGTAAAGCTGGGGTATCAATTGCAGTTGATGATTTTGGTACTGGCTTTGCCTCGTTTGATTATCTAAATAAAAACTATTTTGATGTGCTTAAAATTGATCAGAGCCTAATTAAAGGTATTGGCGTTAAAAACAGACAGTATCATGTGGTTAATACGATTGTTCAGTTGGCACAAAAACTCAAACTTAAAGTGGTTGTCGAAGGGGTAGAAACACAAAATGAATATATGACGTTGCGGGATTTAGGTGTCGATTGTATCCAAGGGTATTTTTTCTCTAAGGCATTATCTATTGATGAACTGAAAAAGGTGAATGAATATTGTGTTTTGCCTGTGATAAATGGGAATGCAGAAAGTACGCATGGAACGATTTTAGATCTGGTTACACCAAATTTGCCGCGTGTTGACCCTGGAGAATCGCTGTCTTTGATTTACAATTATTTTGGTGCACACGATCTCGAAGTATTACCTGTAGTTGAATCTAACCAGTGTGTTGGCTTAATTGATAGGGGAGCGATGAACTTACATATGACACCCAGTATGGGAACTGACCATGAGACCAATAAAGAGCAGAGCATTTGGCAAAAAGCTGCACATCGCATGATGTCTGCTCATCATTCTACTCTAGATTGGCAATTACCTCTTTGTGAAGTTAAGACCTTACTAAGCATGCATCCATTACCATGGGTACTTGTCGATAGCGATTCTCGATTCAAAGGAGTGGTTGAGCAGCGGTTTATTATTGGGCATTTAATCGCAATTTAGCCTAGCACCCAACTTATCACATATAGATAGAAAAGGTTTATGTCTGTACTTTTCTAAAGCGTGAGGAGGATGGCAGTAGCCGTTTGAGTCATATGTTTGCTATTATTCGCTCCCATATACATTAACTACAATTTTTTGGCAGTGATGATTCAGCCTATTATATCCTTTTTTCCACCTATGCTTTTGGGTGCTCAATTAGTATTAACTCTTATTTTGGTGAAAGGGGATATCTGTCCTGGTCAAAGAGGGCGGATTCATAAAGTTTTGCCCGCCATCGCTTTGATGTGGCTTGCTGTCGCCTCACTGAAAATCGAAGCTATGGTGGTTGTATTTGCCATTGCGTATTTCTATTCTCAAGTACAAACGGGGAAAACGCGGGTACAGGGACCGCTTTGGGCTATGCATCTCGCTAATGGCTTAGCCTTCTCTTACGTGGGTATAGTGATAAGCGAACAATTTGATATTGTGACTGCAATCAAGGTGTTTGTTGAAATATTGTTGCTTGGCGCCCTGTTTTCTCACCTTCTCCTCACTGTGGCAAAGACTCGTTTACAAGCCTTTCACCGTATTTTGCCTGTTACTGGAGTAGTATCAGTCATGTTGCTCAGCTTGGTTGTTCTGGTGAAAAGTACCCAGATAAACCAGCAAGTGTTAGTTGATAATACTCAGGCTCTACTGAGCGGTTTTGCATTATTGATTACTTCGGTTCTTATCTGGTGCTGGCATCTTGTGTTTTCTAAGGCAGTACATAAAGTTCAGCTTTGGGTGGCACTTTTTACCCTGTTCGTTGCGATGTTTTTCGTTCAGCGGCTATTCTCTCTTTAGAGTACATTCTCTTCTATTTCTTGCAATTGACGCTACGCTTAAAAAGAGATGGTTAATACGGGCTGGCTATGGACTTAAGTAATGTTACGAGATTAGATAGCAATATTCTACTGGGTATTGTGAACGAAAAGCTTAGGCTTGAATGTGGTAGTTTTGAGGAGCTGGTGGCCATGTATGAGATGGACACAGCCGTGGTGACCCACAAGCTTGATAGTCTTGGCTATCACTATGACCCTTTGACCAATCAATTTAAGTCTTACGATAGATAATACAGGTTAAGCCTTCTTTTAAGCGATTATTAAACCATTTTTATCCCTTCTAAGTGGTGGCTAGATTGCTGTTTGGCAGTGCTATAAAATGCCTGTAAGTAACGTTTATCTTTTTCACATTGACGAGTCGCAGCAAACAATCGACGCCATAATCCCTTGCCCAAAGGTAGGCTACTAATCAGCCCTTGACGGGAAAACTCATGAATGGCCCAATTTGGTAAAGCAGCGACTCCAAGCCCTGCTGAAACCATTTGTACGAGCATCAGAGTATTGTCGGCTTGCTTCCATTTGGCTGGCTCAACTCCAGCAGGTTGAAGGAAGTGCTTGACCACATCGAGGCGATTTTTTTGTACTGGGTAAGAAAGCAAGGTTTCGTTTTTTAGATCTGATGGTTGGACTTGTGTCTGACTTGCCATCGGATGGTTGATAGCGGTAACAAGGCGCATTTCAAAATCAAATAAAGGTTCATAGTGGACTTCTGATCTTGGTTGGATATCTGATGTGATGACTAAATCCAGTTCACCGCTAAGCAATGCTGGAAGTGGCTCAAAACCAAAACCTGATGAAAAGTCGAGTGCTACATTTGGCCATGCTTGTTGGTAATCTCTTAATGCAGGCATCAGCCACTGGAAGCAAGAATGGCATTCAATCGCCATGTGTAATCGCCCATTGGCATCTTCATTGAGACCAGCCAAATCATTTTCAGCTTTAACCAAACGCGGCAAAATTTGATTGGCTAGTTCAAGCAGAATCTCTCCTTCAGAGGTGAATTTAACAGGTTTTGTTTTACGCAGAAAGAGCTGTCCACCGATCCGGGCTTCAAGATCTTTTATCTGGTGAGAAAGTGCGGACTGAGTAAGATGTAACGTGGTCGCAGTCGCGGTTAATGACCCTGTATCTCTCAATGTGGCGAGTGTTTTCAAATGTTTAAATTCAATCATTAGCCTTGTTCAACTGCATCAGTTCAAGATGAATATAACTAATCTACTCTCAAAAAAAAGATGTGTAAACATCTAGACGTCTATTGATGTGTGTTTTTTGTCAGTGTAAGCAGATTCCGAGCTTTTAGAGCCACATGAAATTTTCTAATAAACAAGTTGAATGATTGGAGATTGCCACTGCATCAGATTAGCGCGATAGTTTAGCCATCTAGACGCCTTTTGGTGTTCTACATAAAACAATCTAGGGACGAAACTTTACCGATTAAGTGATATTAAGCGGTATGTCATCCTAAAAAATTAACCTACAGAAGGATTGGTAACATGGCGACGACAACTCATATTTTAGGTTATCCAAGAATTGGTGAACAACGTGAGCTCAAATTTGCGCTTGAAAAATACTGGCGTGGTGATATTGATCAGCAGGAACTAAAATCCGTTGGTTCTGAACTCAGACATAATAATTGGCGCACGCAGTCTGATGCTGAGCTAAGTTATGTGACAGCAGGAGATTTTGCATGGTATGACCATGTGCTAACAACCACTTTATTGCTTGGTCATGTGCCAAAGCGCCATCGTAATGGCTTTCCAGATATAGATACTCTATTTAAGGTAGGGCGAGGCCAATCTAAAATTGATTGCGATTGCAGTGGTTCGGCTGCATCAGATATGACTAAGTGGTTTAACACAAACTATCACTATATCGTCCCTGAGTTTAGTCAAGATGATACGTTTGAAATCAGTTGGCCTCAATTATTTGAAGAGGTTAATGAGGCAATTAAGGCCGGTCATAAGGTAAAACCGGTGTTACTTGGGCCTTTGAGTTATCTGTATTTGGGCAAAGAAGTAGAGGAAGGGTTTGATCGCTTAACGTTATTGCCACGCCTTCTCAAGGCTTACCAAACCATTTTGTCTAAGTTGGCAGGACAAGGAGTGGAGTGGGTTCAGATAGACGAACCGATTTTATCACTTGAGCTCGAAAAACCTTGGCTAGAATCTTTTAAATTGGCCTATCAAGTGATTCGTAGTGATGTAAAAGTACTTTTAACGACGTACTTTGATTCATTGGAAGACTCACTAGAAAACATCATTGAACTTGATATTGATGGTATACATATTGATTTATCTGCAGCGCCACAACAGCTTAACAAGCTGGTGTCTAAGCTTCCTCAGACGTGGGTATTGTCAGCGGGAGTTGTGAATGGGCGTAACGTCTGGCGAGCTGATCTTTCAGCACAATTAGAGCTGCTGAAGTCAGTGAAAGATCAATTAGGTGATAGATTGTGGGTCGCAAGTTCTTGCTCTTTGCTTCATTCACCGGTTGATCTTGATCTTGAGTCTGAACTTTCTGAAGAAGTCCGTAGCTGGTTCGCATTTGCAAAGCAGAAAGTATCTGAAGTGGCGCTGTTGGGTAAAGCATTAGATGGCGATCAACAAGCTATCGAGGCCTGCGATACCTACAGCGCCCCAGTTAAAGCGAGAAAAACTGCCACGCATGTGAACAAACCTCAGGTTCAAAAACGCCTTAGCCAGATCACTAAAGCGCAAACTGAGCGAAGTGCTCCCTATGAACAACGTGCGCTTGCCCAAAGCAAATCGCTCGATTTACCGCTGTTTCCGACTACAACCATAGGATCTTTTCCCCAAACGAGTGAAATTCGAGTACAACGTAATGCTTATCGCATTGGCCAACTCTCGCAATCAGATTACACCTTTTTGTTACAGGGTCACATAAGGGAGGCAGTGAAACGCCAAGAAAAATTGGACTTGGACGTATTAGTTCATGGTGAAGCTGAACGAAATGATATGGTGGAATATTTCTCAGAAAACTTAGCAGGCTTTCAAACCACAAAGTTTGGTTGGGTTCAAAGTTATGGCTCACGTTGCGTTAAACCGGCAATTGTAGTGGCTGATATTGAACGAGAAAAGCCGATTACTGTTGAATGGACCAAATACGCTCAGTCACTAACGTCCAAGAAGATGAAAGGCATGCTTACAGGCCCAGTCACTATCTTGTGCTGGACTTTCCCCCGAGAAGATATTAGCCGCAAAGAGATCGCTAACCAGTTAGCATGTGCACTTCGTGATGAGGTTGAGGATTTACAAGCAGCGAGTATCCACATCATTCAAATTGATGAGCCGGCTATTCGTGAAGGTTTACCCCTTAAAAAAAGTGATCATGCTGAATATTTGGATTGGGCGGTAGATGCGTTTAAGATTTCTGCAGCAGGGGCGAACCCAGAAACTCAGATACATACTCATATGTGTTATTCCGAATTCAATGAAATTATTGGATCTGTCGCAGCGTTAGATGCAGATGTCATCACTATTGAAACGTCCCGTTCTAATATGGAGTTACTGAAAGCGTTTGAAGAATTTGACTATCCTAATGAAATTGGCCCTGGAGTGTACGATATTCACTCGCCCAATATCCCAAGTAAAGCGTGGATAGAAGGCCTTATCAACAAAGCGGCAGAGAAGATCCCAGCTAAACGTTTATGGGTCAACCCTGATTGTGGCCTTAAGACCAGAAACTGGGCTGAAACCGAAGCGTCATTGAGTAACATGGTGTCAGCGGCGAAGAAGCTACGTGTGGAATATTCATAAAGTTTAATCTGTCGATTAGACTAAATGCCGGCCAGAAGGTCGGCATTTGACGTTTAGGAAACGCAATGACATTTTTAAGTTAGCAATTTAATTACTTGCAACCCTACATCGAAGATTTATTATAATACAATTATATTGTGCGCAATTTAACAAATGTAAAAGAGCCGTTATGAATAACACTCAAAAATCCAGACAACAGGCGGAAAACCCTATGCTTCTTCTTAGTGATCAGGTTTGCTTTCCACTGTATAGCGCAGCAAATTCAGTCACTCGTGCCTATCGCCCTTTGCTGGAAAGCTTAGATCTGACGTATTCACAGTACTTGGTGATGTTGCTGTTGTGGGAAAAGGACGGTGCCAGCGTTAAAGATCTCGGCACTCGACTGTATCTTGACTCTGGGACATTAACGCCATTATTGAAAAGGCTAGAAAGCAAAGGATTTGTTGTTAGGCAGAGAAGTGAAGAAGATGAAAGAGTGCGAGTTCTTAATTTGACAGAACAAGGTAGAGCTCTTCAACAAGCAGCGAAATCCGTACCTGGTAATATGTTATGCAAGATTGATCTTGAAGTGGATGAACTAGCTTCCCTAAAACGCTTGTGTGACAAGGTGTTATCTAACCTCACATAGATTAACTCCAGTTATCCCCTTTGATTTGAGAATGGCAAACTTCTAGAGGTGGAGCTGAAAGGGTACTCTCTCTACCTTCTGCTCTTCGCGATATAAGCTGAGTTACTCTAGTATTATTGATAGAATACTGGATTTTAGTACCGAAGACTGACCAACCTCATTTAATTCAGCATAGCAGTTTCTTTACTATTATCTCATTGTTATTGCGAGAAATTTCATGGAAAAGAAATTCTATTATATGCATTTGGATGAGAGTTATTTTGACCCAAGTATTTTGGAAAAAATGGGTAAATGCTTTGAGTCAATCCATATTGGTTTACTCAAAGGGGACGGCTTGATCAGAGTGGTCGATATGGATGGTTGGAGCCGTGAAGAATTAAAGCACTTCAATCAGGGTATAAAACAAACTAAAGGTGAATTTCCTTACATTATTAAAAATGCACTAGATAATAAGCAGGCAAATTTACGACCCTACTCTTGGTACATCGGAGAGGACTACTTGAAGTCGGCACTCGCTATGAGCAGCGGTGAGGTTAAATTAAGCAATCATAATTACCTTTATCATCTCGTACATCATGAAGCATTACCCTTAATTGAATCGACCTTATATAAGGCTATTCCAGAGATAAAATCTATCGAAAATTCAGGTTCGTTTATCTACCCGCCAGACGAAGGAATGATGTCTTGGCACACCAATGAAGCAGCATCCTCAGCACCTGTTAGAGTGTACTTCGTTTATGCACCAGAAGATCGTAAATCGTATTTTAGATATATTGGTGTAGATGGAAGAGTGTATACATCTTGGGATAAAAAAGGCTGGAATATCAGAACGTTTCATTGTGGTAGTTTGCAAGTAGATGGGTACCGTTTATGGCATTGCGTTATGTCGAATACCCATAGATTCTCATTTGGCTTTAGATTGACCGGTATTTCAATAGATCAGCTTTCTTTTATGGCAAAGGAATTTGATTCTGGGTACATGAATATTGAAAACTGGAGAGCGTGGTGATTAAGTATTCCAAGGCCAATTGAGTAACAATTGGCCTTGTTTTGTTCTAACTAGCCCTACAAAGTCAGAAGATAGTTGACCAGTTGGCTATACTCTTCCATCGAGTTAATTTTATCCGCTTTAACTATGTATTTGTCATTAATCAAAACGCCAGGGACGCCTGTTAAGGTGCTTTTTTCAAATTGTTTATCAAAGCTTTTTTGCATAGAGTTAACCACGAAACTGTTGTAGGTGGCGTCAAACTTTTTAGCATCTACGCCATTATCGATAAAAATTTGTCTAAGCGCTTTTTCATCTTTTGGTGCACTGCGCAGCTGATGAATTTGCTTAAACATGGTCGGAACCATGGTTTTTTCTACACCTAGTGTCACCATAGTGGCGTAAGACTTTGCCATAGGTATTGCCATATCACTGCCCATAAATGCCACGTGAACTTTTTCAAACTGTGCGCCTTTAGGCAGTGAAGTTTTGACTTGATTGATCACAGATTCAAAGTTGTAACAGTGCGGACAATAAAACGAGAAAAACTCAGTGACTTTTGGTGTGGCTGATTTCTCTGTGTCAAGTACATCATAATAAGTCCCTTGCTCAAATTTTGCAGCATGAGCACTGAGTGAAATCGCAAGAGTTGTGAACAAAGCAAATAGTTTTTTCATTAAATAATTCCTAATAAATACAATTGACTCCGACTAGTGTAGTCGGTAATAACTGAGTGAAAGATTAAGAATTAAGCTATCGGAGGTCGAAACAAAGTTTGAATGCGAGCCACGGCTTTTTCTGATTTGTCGCGTTTAATTAAAGCCAGTGAACTTTGGCTAATGTGCGCTAAGTTCAGCTCAGAGAAGTAAGGGACTTTTAGCGGACAAAAAGAAGCGCAGCAATGGTGTGCAGCACTGTTTTTATTGTGATTTTCAGCTGGGCATTGAATCTCAAGAGCTAACGAGCTCTTGGATACTGACATTAAAGCTTTTTGACTACTTTGAATACCGTTCACAAGGCTAACGTAGACCAGTGTGAAGCAAAGAAAGGCAACAATATATGATGAGAGTCGAATCAGCAAAGCTACAAATTCCTAGAAGTTATAGCCCTAGCTTAACGCATTTATTTTCAATGATAAATGAGGAAAGTTAATCTTCGATAGTTACATTCACTGCTTGTATTTTTCATTTTAATCAATAATATAACTCCAGTCCCCAATCTGTAATTCAAATTATCCTACAAAATTGAACATATAACGTTGTTTGAAGCCAGAGTAGCCTAATGCTAATTGAGTACTATAGTGAGGTTTAACATGATCACAGGCAGCTGTAATTGCGGTGCGATTAAATACCAAATTACTGGAAAAATCCAAAAAACAGTCAACTGTCATTGTAACTTGTGCCGAAAAATGAACGGCAGTGCTTTTTCAACTTATGCGGCAGTATTGCAGTCAAACTTTGAATTGATTTCAGGAAAACTCGCTTCTTTTAAGGTGTCGGAAAATGCCCGCAAGCATCTTTGCCATCAATGTGCGACTCCAATATACAATAGCAGTTCAAACTATGTTGGCCTGAACATCTTACATATAGGAAGTCTTGATTCTGTTGATGAGCTCATCCCTGAGGTAAACATATACGGTGAATCTAAACTCCAGTGGTTAAGCCGTATCAGTGAATTACCTACGTTTGATCAATCAATGAAGTAAGTACTATAGCCCTGCTTCATTGTGCCTCTGTTTTCTATACTGGCTTGGACTCATTTCAGTCACACGAGCAAACTCACGATTAAAATTGGATTTGGTTTGAAAGCCGCTATTGATGAAAATTTGTGTTACGGATTGATCGGTATTAATTAAAGACCGTTTTGCATGTTCAATACGATATTCATTGACCAACCTTGAGATGTTTTTACCATGGATTTGGTTGACCGCCGACGATACCTGTTTGGCGGGAATGCCGAGCTTTCGGGATAAACGTGCAAGTGTGATATCTGGTTCTAGATAGATCTCTTTTTCGCTTAATAATTTATCGAGCTTGGCAGCGATTTCCTGAATTTGAACTGATAACATTTCTTGTTTAGGTTCGATAGTAGTGGTTTGATTTGTCGTTATAGTTGCGATTCCTGTTATTACTACTGCGAGAGACAATACGGGGAGAAGAGTTAAATGGGCAGCCGTTAGTATATAGGGCACCCACTGACTTTGATGATAGGTAATATCAATATATATAAAACTATCTACCGCCGCAGAAAAAATCAGCACTATACCGGCAAGGCGCTTTGCTTTTGTTACCCCTTCCCAGCTTCCAAGTGTCACATTGATATAAGGCTCCGAGGTATTCGGTTTTTTAATCAGTGCCAATCCATACAGTAAATACCCCAAAGTCAGCAGTTCATCTATCGGAGCAGGCCAGAACAAATGGCTGGCAACAAAAGTTACGATTAAACAAGGTAGCACTAAGTGTTTAAAGGAAATAAGCCTGTGTGGGCTTTGAGTACGTTTAAAAGTATACCAAGCCGCAACTGGGACTAATGAAGCCAATATCGGCTGAATAATGGGTAATAAATGAGATGGGTAGGCCCAGCGAAGCCCAATGACTGCAGTAGACAAGGTACAAAAAAGTAAAAATACACAAGCAGCTCTGGCTTTATCTCGGTGAGTAAAATAGAGGCCAATGGTTAATAACCCAAATAATAATGACACGACAAGAGGTATGGGAACAGAAAGCATTATAGAGCTCTATACAGTAATGAGAAAATAAATATTCTAGATATATCATAACCTTACTTTATAGATATAAAAACCTTCCTATGGCCTAAATCCATGTTCAGGACGTCCTAAAACCTGTTATAGGACGCATCTTCTTCGATGAAGGTGCAAACTGATACTCGATTTTACTAGATAGAGGTTTGGGTATGTATTGGTATTGGCTGGGTTGGAAGCGAGGGCTGGACTTTACTGGTTATTCTTCAAGAAGAGAGTTTTGGGTATTTATGCTTGCCCATTTAATCGTGACGGTACTATTTATCGCTGTCGATGTGGGTCTATCATTTCCATGGATAGACATTTTGTATAACTTGTTAAGTATTATCCCTTTATGTGCACTAATTGTGAGGCGCTGTCATGATATTGGCAAAAGTGGTCTCTGGAGTTTGATATTTTTTATTCCAGTGATTGGCCCTTTTGGGTGTATGTATTTGTTAGCTCAACCAAGTTTGTTAGTGAATAGGCAGAGGGAAGAATTATGCTAAGAATAACGATCTTTTCATTAGCTATTCTCTTTTGTGGCTCGCTGTATGCTCACTCTACTAATTTGCCCACTAGCGCGATTGGGGTATTGGAGGTAAATAAAATGACCTCCGGAGAACTAATTTGGATGAAAGGTAGAGTAGGAGAGGCAAGTTATACCTCAGTGGATAGAGAAGGGCAGCATTGCACAGCTAAAATACCGCTCGCTATTGGTCAACTTACACGCTCAGGTATAGGTGTGGAAATGTCACAAGGTGTAAAAATTATAGTCACGAGTCAGCGACTTGATGCGGCTCTTAGAAGAGGTGAACGAATTATTAGCCATGAGTGGGTATTTGGACAATTGGGGCAGAAAACACTCCCTCAAAGTGATGGTTTGATTGTGTTTGGTATCCATCCTCAAGAATCCTTTGTTTTAAACTCGCGTCGTCGTTGGCTCTCATGGTTATCAGGATCTCAAGCAAGTGCGCTCTGTCACTGAACTCAATTTCAACCGCTAGATATCAGGCTTGATAAGAGGAGGGTGTAAAGATCAATCACCCTCCTCGATTGCAGCTACAATTACATTTGCATCAATTAATATTTGAGTCACTAGCGAGTGTTTTACGCTTTTTATAATGCGATTGCAACTTAGCTGATAGTCATCGTTTGTAAGCGGTTGATGGTTTTGCGTGACGATTAGAATGGTAAGGTGATAAATATGTGTAAACGTTTCAAGATAGTCATTGTAGGCTTATGTATTCCTTATAGTGCAATAGCTGGTATCAATATGTCGGAAGTCAATGCTTATGCATATGAAGGGCTTGCGAATATATGTGCTACTTCTAGGAAAATATCTGGCGCGCAAGCACAAGAGATGAAAGCTATCCATGTTGAAAAAAAACATCAAAGGCAAAAAAAGGCCTCCTCTGACACCAGTTTTTCCTATTATGCTGCCAAGCAATTATGGGGTATTCAAAGAGGTGACAGCCCATCTTATGAAGAATGCGCGTCCCTTTTGAAAAAATAATTATTGTCAAGCGGTGCTGTTTGGAGCTATTTTTTAAAAGATCTTTGCAGTCGGTCAAAACAAACTTATTAATTTTTTTAGAGGGTGATAAGGAAGCTAAATAGCTCCCTATAAAAAGTAATCCAAAGGGGCAATCTCTTTAAAAACAATATTGTATAAACGACCACTTCTTTTTGGTTTCATCTGCAATGCTTTTATACCAGGATAGGAAATTAACAGCTCTTTACTTAACGGTTTCATTTTTGCCCTGAATTCAGGTTTTACATTGAGCCCGAAGTAGGTTTCGTAAAGATATAATAGCTCTCCAAACCCTTTTTTTCTTCGTTCCGCTTGCTTACACCACGAACTATAAATCAATGAACTAAGTTCTATAGAGTCAGCACTTTGCCTCCACTTTCTTGCGTTCTCATAAGTATGTATCACCTTGTCGGTATGCAAGAATAGAGATGGGACTGGTACTCTTCCCGCGAGATAAAAATTCCCTCTAGTATTGAGGAGGTGTTCCATATGTCTGGGAGTGACACCTCTAGGATCGGAACCAAAGCATGTCTTGCCATATATCGCAACGGATGCAGACTCGTATGCTGCAACAGCGAGCTGTGAACAAAACATATCAGGGATAATGTTAGTACCACCATAAACAAACCTGAGTATATCCTCGATATACTCGTTCGTTGATGCATGAAATGTTCTTTTACTATACAGAGATTTGGCCGCACCCACCATGTCGTAGCGACCTCCTTCTGCTGGAAGGCCCTTTGATCTTATATCGACCTCAAGTCTACATAATGCTTTGGTTATTGTTACTGCTGCTTTGGCCAACTCTTTGTCAGTGCATTTATAGACAACCGCTGCTGTATTAGGTGTATCATCTTTCCCATGAATCTCCGCGGCTGCTTCAGCGATCTCAGTGGCTGATAAGCCAATAGCGACGTGTTCAGAAGCCGCAGCACCCTGTAGCTTCATACCTGCTTTTTCGTCAGGTGACTTCCAATGGAAGTATTTTTGTGCTTTGGTAATCGAAGACGCAATTTTGTCATGAGCCCATCCTGGGAAGACTTTAACGATGAGTACATCGCCAGGCTCTATCTCAACTTCCTTCAATCTATTATATTGTCTAAGATTTGCAATAACATCACTATCAGACACTGGTAACTCCTACTAGAAATGATTCTTAGTCGTGCCCCTCAGAACAGGTTGCAGTTCGCTACAAGGGCTTTTATGTCTCCACCCTTTTTGGAATCTCAGGGTACACTAATGATAATGATATTAATAAAATCATGAATCCGCCATTTTAGATTGTCAGCTCAAATAATATCACTACCTTTAAAAGGTAAAGTCTACAATCTGAGGTGTTTAACCCAGTGTTTGGTTAAGTCAAGTAGTTCATCTCTTAGGTTACAACTTAAAAAATCATATGGTTGATCGGATGTTAACCAACCAATGGCCACATTCTATTCAAGATGTTCAGCACAGGATCTTAGGTATGTCCTTCCAACACGTAGTATATTGAGGCGTTAAAAACTGGCGGCGCATTTGCCATTTAGGTGCCATCCCTTGTGCGCCTAAGAAGATCGTATTTTGCCCATAGCGTTGATTCAATCCATCAAACACTGTCATAAGCGCCATATTATTTGGTACTGGATTAAACAAATCCGGTTGTTCTTGGTAGCTGTCCACTAAGTCTAATAAGCCTACACCCACTTTATAAAATCGCACACCGTCAGAAAATAACTGCTCGGTCAGCTCAGACACCACTTTAGTTACTTGGTTGACATCTGAGGTCGGGTAAGGGAAACGATGAATGGCTCGTTGGCTATAAGCAACGTCATCGAATGGAGAACTTGAGGCAAAGCACATTAGTACCTTACACAAAGAGTCTTGTTTTCTGGCTTTACGGGAAGCAATTGCGGCATGATGACACAGCGCTTGGCGTAGTGATTTAGCATCCTCGATACGTTCACCAAAACTACGAGTAGAGAATATCTGCTTTTTATCTGCTCTAGCTTCATCCCATTGCTTGCACACTTGCCCGTTAAGTTCACGTATTGTTCGCTCTAACTCCACACTAAACATTTTTCGTGCAAGTGGGGCGGGGTATTTAGCCAATTGTAGGGCAGTGGTGATGCCTGACTGCTTTAAATGTATGGTTAGCCGTTTGCCTACTCCCCATATATCACTCACAGATAACTGAGCGAGCACTCGATCTCTTTCTACAGTGGTATCGAGAATGCACACTCCATTAAAACCTTGTACCTGCTTTGCCGCATGATTGGCAAGTTTAGCTAGGGTTAATGTTGGTCCGACACCAACGCATACAGGCAGCCGGCATTCTTTCCAAACGGATTTTCTCAGCGTATGAGCATGAGTTTGCAAACAAGGTATCGCTGATACAGTGCGTTTGAATGAGAGAAAAGACTCATCAATTGAGTAGACGTGCTGATCTGGCGCAAACCGCCCGATGACTTCCATCATTTTGCTTGATAAATCGGCGTAAAGCTCGTAGTTAGAAGACAGTACAATCACCCCGTGCTGCTTACACAGCCCCTTCATCTGAAAGTAGGGCTTGAATTTCTGTATACCGCATTCTCTGGCTTGGCGATTGGCAGCGACGACACAGCCATCATTATTTGAAAGTACGACCAAAGGCATACTGCGCCATTCAGGCCTAAAAACTTGCTCTGCACTACAATAAAACGCGTTGGCATCAACTAAGGCAAACATTGTTAAGCTGTTATCCTAAAAGGTGACTAGAACGGTGACAGCGTATTGAACGTATTACTACGCCTTCAATGGTAAAGGTGTCACATTCTTGCACCAGAACTGGTGCATGAATAGGATTTGCAGAAAGCAGTTGGCGATATTTTATATCAAGCAATTTACAAACAAACTCACCATTTAGGTTAGCAACGATCACATCCATGTTATTGAGCGAAACATGGCGATCTACGATCAATATATCACCGTCGAAAATACCCACGTCTTGCATAGAATCACCATAGGCACGTCCTAAAAAGGTGGCACTTGGGTGGTCAATTAGTAATTCATCAAGATCGAGTGAAAGCTGGCGGTATTCAGCCGCAGGTGACTCAAAACCAGTAATGCCAGCTCGAGCAGTAATCGGGATCACTTTCATAAAATAACACTGTTCATATACACAGTATTATTTTGGTGGAAAATGGTTCATTTGACAAGGGGAAAAAATTTTACGGTGTACTTGGCGGCCTAAATATAAGGCTTTTATCGATGATTAAGGTAAAAAATGGAGAAACCTGAGCCTCAGTTTTATTTGATGAAGGCAGTCTATTAACGATAATAGTCTGCCTTTTATTTTTTAATAATAACCACTTAACGAGTGATCAGTGATAAGCCTGCTGGAATGGCATCACCAAAGGCACGTTTGGATTCGGTATGAGAGAGCTCTTTGACTTCAGCAACTAAATCCACCCAAATATCGGGTACTTTGCTTTGTTTGAGTTTAGCCAAAACTTGCTGGCGAAAGTCATCAGATATATCAAATAAACGATCGCCAGTTTTGCGACATATCATGACGGTAGCAAACGCAATCATAGTCTCTTTTTGCCAGTTTTGTTCAAGCAGCTTAGGAAGCCATTGTTCAGCTTGTTCACGAGGAATGACATTATGCTGACTGCCATAAAGTGGCATGCGTGCGGCTAAGCGGCC
Organism: Vibrio hepatarius; assembly: GCF_018860525.1. GTDB lineage: Bacteria > Pseudomonadota > Gammaproteobacteria > Enterobacterales > Vibrionaceae > Vibrio > Vibrio hepatarius_B. Next base: position 42,321 of record NZ_JAHKPM010000035.1, on the reverse strand, counting down.
TAGTGCCCACCAATGTGCCTGTCCAAATTGATTGTGGTTAATGGCTTTACTTAAAAACCAACTGGATAATAAGACTTTATCTTCAACTTCCAAATGTTCTAATGAAGCGGCTAGTCGTACCATAGACTCATAACCCATATCGTGAGCGGTCTTAGCGGACTGAGGATTTTTCATTGTACCTGGGTGGAGGTATTTGGCGATATCGGCAAGTATGGTCTCTTGCTGCTCTTGATTGAGTCCACCTGCAATACGGCGCCAAAACACCCACCAGTCAGTCCAGCTTTGGTGGTTTTTAAATTGAATACCTTGCTGGTATAAGCTCCATACTTGTTCTAATCTCCACGAGTCTGTCGCATCACCAAACCCCGGGCGCATAGAAAAGCCAGCTAAACGAAGCCAGTTTTTTTCGTGAGCTTCAGAGCGTCGTCGACGCTTCCGCCCTTGGGCAAAGGTATCAAACAATTGGCGCAGAGTGACGAAATCCCAATTATCACGTTGACCGAGCTTTTTCTCTAAATCTTTAGCCAATGTTTTGATTTTCTTTGAATCGGCACTTTTTTTGTTGCCGCTATAAAGGCTGGTGATAAGCTCTTTGCACTCTGCTAAATGTGGATGAAGCCTTGCTTGCTCAGATTGATCGGATTGTTGATTGCGAACTTCAAACTCCAATCCCCAACGCTTGTGGTCATCGTCGACGTTAACACATTCTAATTTTAACGTGCCGACTTCGGTAAGTTGACACGCCAACTGGACTTCAACGCGCTCTTTTTGATTGGCTTGAAGTGCAATGCCTTTGCCTTCTAACGTTGAGATATAAGGGGGCAGGGGAGAGAATATATCAGGGTCCACATCTACCATAACGCCGTTTTGGCTCGCAGTCCCCTGAGTCAGAGTATCGTGAGTTGACGTTAGCAAATTAAAGCGTACTGGTTCTCCCAATGTGAGAGAGAAACGTCGGCCGCTTAAGCGGATTTCTTGATTTTCTTCAGTTCCCTTTGCGAGTAAACATAGTGCTTTACCCAGCTTGTTTTTTTCTTGCAAATGTAGGAAATAGGAACGAGCAGCGCCACCACCAATTTTTAGTTGGGCACCGCGCCTTGCTTTACCGTAGGCAACTGCGCCAAGTGCCACGGACCAATCTGGATGAGGATTATCAAGCACAGCAATCGGCGCGCCACGCCAATTTTCAAGCAGTTGTGTTATACGCTCTGTGAGCAGTTCACTGTTAAATACGCCGCCATTGAGCAGTAAGCCAACAGGTATTGCAGGTTTAGTACTATCTTGTTGTTCAAGAGCGGAGCAAGACACTTGTTGATGCTGGTGGAGAAATTCGGCGAGGTGTTTACTGACCGCAGGATCTGCCACATAAGGTAATCCAAACTCAACCATGGCACTGCGGCGCTTACTTGGAACATCAGAAAACTCAGATAACGGGAAGAACCCATCTAAAGCAATTTGGTGCACTTCTTGTTTGTTGAGGCTTATGCTTTTTGTGCCGCCAAGCAGTTTTGAACCACTGCCAAGCATGGTAATTTTAACTTCTTCGGGGGCATTAAGAGACAGAAGTGCTTCTTTCGCTTGTCTTGTTTGCTGAATAAGCTTGATGAGACTGGCCGCGTTGAGCTTTTTACCTTGATTAAGGCGGCTTTCGGCAAGGTGTGCTAAAGCTAAATCTAGGTTGTCGCCTCCGAGCATCAAGTGTTCACCCACGCCGATTCTATCCAGTGCAAGTTCCTCAGTGTTGTATTTGGCTTCAATCAAGCTTAAATCCGTGGTGCCACCTCCGACATCACACACTAAGATAAGTGGTAGTTGCTTAAGTTCTTCGCTCGCGGTTTTCTGATGGCGAGCATACCAGTCGTAGCATACCGCTTGTGGTTCTTCGAGAAGAACAATCTTGTCTAAGCCAGCTAGTGAAGCGGCTTCTAATGTTAGCTTGCGTGCCGTTTCATCAAAGGAAGCTGGTACAGTGATGACTACATCTTGATCTTCAAGTTTGTTACTTGGGTGGCGATAGTTCCACGCTTGTTTTATATGGTTGAGATAGCTGGCACTAGCAACCACAGGGGAGACTTTATCTACATCACCTATTGATGCCCATGGGAGGATGTCAGAATTACGGTTGACCGCTTGGTGAGATAACCAGCTTTTCGCACTTGATACCTGACGACCCTCCACTTTGGCGCCCAGTTCTCTTGCCCATTCACCAATAATGACATTGGTGATATCGCCAGCAACAGGTTGTGATCCCCACGGTAAAGTGAGATCAGCCGGTGATACTTGCTCCATGGCAGGATGGTAGCGAAAAGATGGCAAAAGAGGCTTGCGAACGACTTCGCCCGGCCCAATAAGTTGGTCGATATCAAAAAGAGCGACGTTTGATTGCTCTAGGTTGTCAGTGATTTCACAAAAGGCAACGACGGTGTTAGTTGTGCCTAAGTCTATGCCAACAAGAAAGCTAGGAGATGCCATACATAACCTTGAAAATAAGAAGTAACGGCACCGATTAAGGTGCCGTTAAACATTAAGCAAGCTCGTTTTGAGGTGAGTCTTTGCTTGCGTCTTCGCGAACGTCGAACTCAACGTGCCATTTTTGGCCATTATCGGCGGCAATGGCTTCTAGGTAGAGTGTACCAAGTTCAGTTACCCGAGAAGCTAAAGTTACAGGAACCACTTCGCCTTCTCGGCGGCCTTCAGAAATCGGTAAGGTAACTTGAATTTCGGGCAGTTCTTCCAGTTCTTCTGGGCCCCAATGATCTAGATGAATACCTGCGAGATCATCGCGGCGCACGTTTGAGCCAAAGAATTGAAAATTCACCGGTTGGCCAATGATTAAGCCAAACTCTTGGCTCGGTACTTCCACCGACGATCCTTCTTCCATGCCAAATGGCGCAACGCACAAGGCTTCAAGTGGAGGTGCCATCCCCGGGATTGCTGGCATAGCACTTTCGATACCCACATAATAGCTAGAGGCTATACCACCACGGATACGAACACCTTGACCGAGGCGAACAGCGCCATAATAAGATGCGCCGCTGGCAACTGCGAGATCCAGATCAACGCCAGTAAGTCGCTGCGCCATTTCGCAATCTGAGTTGATTAACCAGTCGTTAAGCGTGTCTTCTAATCGAGTTGCAAGCAGCTCTGATTTTAACACACCGCCGTTAAATAAGATGGCAGTTGGTTTGATAAAGTCAGCATTAGATGTTTGGGTACCGCCCATACCGGGCATTGAAGCAAAGGGGTTGTACTCAATTTGTGCAGCCTCACTATCTTGCGCATTGGCTTGCTTGGTTAGGAAAGCAGCAATGTGACGTGTGATGCCAGCATCTTGAGCGTACGGTAAGCCCATTTGGGTTAACGCGCCGCGATTACGTTGCACAGGGTGTTCAGTGACAGGAATTTTTGGGAAGAAGCCATCAACCAAGGTTTGTTGAACTTCTTCTTGCGTTAGTTCGGTTTTGAGTGTGGAACCAAGGAGTTTTGAACCTCTACTTGGCACTACGATTGGAACCGACTCAAGCTGAGTGTCATTAAGCAGTGCTTCTTTGGCGTCACGACAAGCATGGGTCATTGCCTGAACTTGCCATGGTTGAAGCTCTTTTCCATCTTGTGCCAGCTTCATTTTAAGACGATAAGCGAGCGCTAAATCCATATTGTCACCGCCAAGCAAAATATGCTCACCGACCGCGATACGGTTTAATGTTAAATTGCCTTCTTGTTCGGTGACTTCGACCAAAGAAAGGTCGGTTGTACCGCCACCGATATCCACAACCAGCACAATGTCGCCGACCGATACTTGCTCTCGCCATTGGTCATTGCTGTTATCGATCCAGTTATAGAGCGCTGCTTGAGGTTCTTCTAATAGGGTTAGGTGCCCCAGCCCAACATTTTTTGCCGCTTCAGCGGTTAAGTCGCGCGCAGCAGGATCAAAAGAGGCAGGGACAGTAATGGTAACATCTTGCTCCGTAAGTGGAGAATTTGGGTGAGTGTGGTTCCAAGCATCTTTAAGATGTTCTAGGTAGAGCTCTGTGGCCCGAAGTGGGGATATTTTTTCTACTTCATCAGGGCTGCCCGCAGGAAGAAACGCATCACGCCGATTGACTCCGGCATGGCAAAGCCAAGATTTAGCACTGGCGATAAGGCGAATTGGGGTTTTAGTTCCCAGATTACGTGCAATGGCACCAACCAGAACATTGGGTTCTGATGACCAAGGCAGTACTCGTGATGCTGGGTTCATCTCATGTTCGTGAGGCTGATAAAGAAACGAGCCAAGCTGGTTTCTTGTTTCAACTGTACCAGGCGCGGTTAATTGAGCAATCGGCATGACCTCAACCTTGGCTTGCTCGTTCGAGGTATCAAGGTATGACAGTACGCAGTGCGTCGTACCCAAGTCAATGCCAACACTGTATTTGGGCGCTTTAGCTTGGTCTGGGGTATGGTTTTCCATTACAGCTCTACCTCGGCAGGGGCAATAATTGAAGCATCGTAGTTTTCGGCTAATTTAGGTAGATTCATACCGCTGGCTTTCCAGCCTTTATGAATGAGAGTCCCACTAAAAGGCGCATTGCCTGTTACATTACCTGTTAGGCGGATCTGTTGTGAGTTAAAGCCTTCTTCGATAGTGATACGTGTCTCTTCGTCTTCGCTGCGAATAGCTTCTAGCGTAACGTAATCGCTCAGTACTTTTTGTCCACCAGTATGAATAACTCTTGCAGCTGCACCCACATCTTCATCAGAAAATGAAGTCAGGTCTTCTTTTAAGAAGTCAATCAGGCGAGACTCTTGCTGCATAATCGACAGTAGCTGCATGGCAGAGTCGGTAGAAGCCGTTGCGAGTTTGGATTCGACTTCGACTACTTTCTCAATCACTTTTTCGACTTCGACCACTTTTTCAACTTCAACGATTTTCTCAACTAGCTTTTCCACTTCGACAATTTTTTCTACTGGTTTCTCAACTACTTTTTCGACGACTTGGGATTTGCGTGATACGGCAATAAGAAGCAAAAAGATGCTTGATACGGTAAGGCCTGCGTGCAGCATATCGAACGTTTGAGGGATCATCTGTAAATCGAACGTCATGACATTTCTCTTAATCAATGGGATAAATAGCAGCCATAGTAGACCGCTATTGTCGTTATTATTAGGTTAAATTGGGGCAAATATTATCACATTCAACCAGCTAGGCCTTCAGAAAAGGGGTCGTTGGAGCTTGAACGTCTTTTTTTTAGTCACTTTAGCGCCTTGTAAAAGAGACCAAGAGGTTTAGAAATGGGGACGAAGGGTATAATTGCAGTAGTTTTACTCAATTGATTCGTTGTCAGTCGAGTTTTGAGCTTAACTAAGATAGACTTTGGCGCTTTGTTAGAAACTTAAACAATAGGCGAGTAATGAACCATAACCGTATAGTTTGTTTCGATTTGGAAATGTGCTGCTGGAATGAAAACGGCGTCGGAACAACAGGTGAAATTATAGAAGTTGGGCTAGCAGAAATCGATCTTGCAAAAGGCGAGATCGTAAAGCGTGCTCAATACTATGTGAAGCCAGAACAGGATGAAGTCTCACTGTTTTGTGCAGAGCTTACAGGTATTACTCCCCGTAAAGTTGAAAAACAGGGTCGTCCACTCGCTGAAGTGATGAAATCAATGGTTAAAAACTTCGGTGGAACGAATAAAGTCTATGCCTCTTGGGGCCGAGACGATCTGATTTTGGCCAATGAATGTAAGGCTAAGGGTATAGATATGCCTTTCAGAGAATTTATTAACTTAGCTACGCTATATCGAGTGCAGCACCGCTTAAAAGACAAACGTATTGGTCATAGAGCGGCTCAAGAAGCCCAACAAATTGAGTGGGAAGGCCGGCAGCATTCTGGTTATGTCGATGCCTATAATCTTGCCAAATTAGCCTTGACCATGTTGTGACTTTATAAAGGGTTTTATTAATTAATAAAACCCTTTATTGCAGTGCTACAACGCTAGATTGTAGCTAGATAAATGCTGACTGGTGCTACTTGCCTGTGAGAAAAGTTTGGCACTATTAGTTTCGATGTGTTGTGAATCCTCGACCAAGCTATCGATTTGTTGATCGACACTGAGTAACCGTTCGACTAGCTCTGACATGGCGTTAATTTGTGATTCCGATGAATTTGCAATGGTTGAACACATTCGATCAGCCTGAGAGACATCTTCGAGCGCTTTTTCGATGTCTTTTACTGCGTTTTCAATCGAGCCCAAGCTTGCCTCACTGGTACTACTTCCTTCTTCGGTAATTTTAATTAAAGAATTGGAAACATTGCTCAAGTTGGTCAATATTCCTTCAACTTGGTTAGTTGAGTTAGAGGTCTTTTCAGCTAACCCACGTACTTCATCGGCCACCACGGCAAAACCTCGACCTTCTTCACCTGCTCTAGCAGCTTCTATAGCGGCATTAAGGGCTAGGAGATTGGTTTGCTCCGCTATATTGCGGATGATCCCTAAAATCTCAGTTACCTTCATAACTTGCCGATTGACCTCATTGGCCGCTGTGTACAAATGCGTACTTTTCTCAGACATTGAACGATTGTCTCTTAATGCGCTAAGTAAGCACTGTTGCCCTCCCTTGGCACTTTTTACTGCGCGGTTAAGTGAGTCTAAAGTATCGAAGGTATTGTTTTTTACTGCTGAGAATGATTGTTGTGCTTGTTCACTAAACTGTACTGTTGTCTTGATTGCATCCCTTTGGCGAGTGATCTTACTGCCTATTGAGGCCAAATAATGATCAAGATCTTTGGAAATCGATGTAACAGAATCCGCGCCTTGATGAATGGGGATTAAGGTTTGTTCCATCTTTTCGATAAAGCGGTTCATACTGCACGCTAGCATGCCCAACTCATTTTGACGTTTGAACTCAAGACGTTTGTTTAGATCGCATTCACCGGAACTTAGTTCATCACAAAGACCAATGAGTTTTTGTAACGGTTGAACCATAAGTGTGTTCAGTAATGCGAGTAGAATTGTCACACAAGCGACAACAGAGATTAAAGCAATAATACATGACTGGATACTGAGTTGATTTCCAAGCCCTTTGGCTTGAGAAAAATTCCAGTCTGTAACTAGGTATCCAACTAATGTTTTTTTCTTGCCTGCATATAGGGGAACACCAATTTGATGGTGATCGGGATTGTCTATTAGGATAGTTTTTTTCTGCAAAATACTGTTCAATGCAGATTCTGTTACTTCGTGATTACTGTACAACAAAGACAGATCAGGTCGATAAATTTGTATTGCGTTTAAACTTCCATTTTGACTTTGAAGTGCGACATCGACTTTCTCCTTTATATTGGTGATTTTCTTAAACCTAACAGGGGTAGCCAGTTGTTCACCTAAGGCATGACTCGACTGCATGTACGACGATTTACTTAATTGGTAGATAGCATCAACGCTACTGCTCCAATTGAAAAATGAAATCGTCGCCATGGCAATAATGGTTAGAATCGAGGCACTGGCAACAACGAGCTTACTAATCGTAACTCGCATACTTAGCTCCAGTCGTTATAGTTCTTCCACGTTAACACCAACAGTAACGGCGCCGATCACTTTTCCAGAAGCTGGATCAGATATGGCATAGCTCACCTGAGACTGAAACATCTGTGTGGACTCATCTTCTTCAATTTCGCCAATATGGTATGCATTAGGGCCAACTAAATAAGTTTGCTGCCATTTATCCTCATCACCTTGCCAATAGTCTGAAGTTATAGAGCTTTGGGCAACGTTTAGTCCTTTATTATCCATAACAAAGATTTCAGTGATAACACCTTGGCTATTTTCCTGCATCGTTGCAAGCTTTTTGGACAGCTCACTACTTAACTTATTGCTGATTAGTGGTGCATTCTCTTGTCCAACTTGGCTGCGCCAATCTTTGTCTAGTGAAGTGATTTGGTTTTGATCTAGCTGACTGCTGTGCTGATTTTGTGCTTTGATTTGTGAAACGACATCCGCATCAGCCGCAATGCTTTTGACATCCTTCATCGCAAACTCTTTAAGAGCTGCTTCAAACTCGTTAGCAAACGTTGTTAATGGGAATAAAAGAGGGATTGCGATATAAAGCCTTTTCATTATTAAGTCCTTTTTAGTCTGACGCTGTTCAATAAAAGCGTAGATGAAAAAACTAAATATGATACAAGGTGCTTATTGTTTTTCTACAGATGAGGAATGAACTCTGATGTACCTGGTACATCATGCGTAATACGGTACAAAATCATTCGGGAAAAGTGTGATGTGATCCGGTATAAGGGGCCTTAGCGATTAAGCTTCGATGATTGGAATATAGCGATACTTCGGCGCGCGCAAAAAGCTGATTACTAATGTTGGTTTTGATCTTTATTGATAAGGGCGAACCATAATATTAGTTCGCCCTTTATTCTCTTAGGTACCGGCTCTATTTAAAATCCAATAACGGTATATTTTGCATTGAATCAATGCTGATTTACGATAAGTCCTTGTTCACGAGCCATTTGATAAGCAATACGGGGTGCTTGCCATAAACAAGGGAGTAAAATGAACGAAACCGGTACAGCGGTCACTACGATGAAAGACTGCAATGCAGAGATACCACCTGAACCCATAGAGATAAGCGCTATGGCCACTACCCCCATGATCACACCCCAGAAAGCTCGTACTAACGGGTTTGGTTCGGTTGAACCTGTCATGACCACGCTAATGGTGTAGGTCATTGAGTCACCAGTGGTAACGATAAAGGTAGTGGTTAGGATTAAAAACAGAACTGAAATCAATAGTGGTGCTGGTAGTTGATTGGTGATCGCCAACAAAACAGCAGGTAGATTAAAGCCTTCAAATGCAGTGGTAATGCTCCCAGGGTTGGTAAGCTCAAATGCTAAGCCACTACCACCGACTACGCTGAACCAAAAGCAAGTGATCAGCGGTGCAACCACGCTAATGGCTAAAATCAGTTGGCGAATACTGCGTCCACGTGAGATTCGAGCAATGAAAATCGCCATCATAGGGCCATAACCAATAAACCAACCCCAGAAAAATACTGTCCAAGAACCTAACCAGCCTGTATCTTGACGGAACAAAGCTAATGACGTGAAGTTGTTTACCATTCCACCTACACCTTGTAAGTAACCATCAATGATGAAGCTTGTGGGGCCAAACAGTAGAATAAAACCAATTAAACCAACCGCAAATATGATGTTATAGCGGCTGATGATCTGAATGCCTTTGTTGACACCACTTAATGCAGAAAGCGTGTACATGGCAATGGCTAATACGATGACTATGGTTTGAGATAATAAGTTGTTATCAATATTAAACAAATCGTTAAGTGCATAACTAAGCTGTAGGCCCAGAAAACCGATTGGACCTATTGTACCAGCTGCTACAGCAATGATGCTGCAAGCATCGACAACATTGCCAAGCCAACCATTAATCGCTTTATTGCCAAATAAAGGGTAAAGCAGAGTTCTTGGTTTGAGTGGTAAGCCTTTATCGTAATGTAAATGCATCAAAACAATGGACGACAATCCACCAAGAATCGCCCATGCAAGAAATCCCCAATGCAGGAATGATTGAGACAGTGCGTTAACTGCCATGTCTTCCATATTGGTCTCACCAAAAAATGGCGGAGGAGACACAAAGTGCGCAATAGGCTCAGCTGCGGCCCAAAATACACCGCCGCCGGCAAGCAAAGTACATAATACAATCGACATCCACTTAAAAGTGTCAATTTCAGGTATGTTTAATCCGCCTAACTTTACATCACCTGTTCGGCTTACCGCCAAAAATAGACCAACGACAAAATTTAGCAGCAGCAATACTTGCCAGAAAGCACCAAACCATTTTGTTGCGTATGTGAAGCTAGTGGAAACGATGGAGGAAAGCAAATCAGTATTGACTAGTGCAAGTAACACAAACAACATCAAAAAACTGCCGCTGAGCCAAAAAACTGGGTTATTGAACTCTAATTTCTGGCTAAGAGAATGAGACGTTAGAGGGCTAGGTTGAGCAGAGTCTTTCGATGAAACTTCTAAAGAGTTTTCTACTATGTGTGTCATATCTGACATAAATCGTTCACTATTTTGGGTAATGATGGCTGATGCATAAATTCACATAGAACTTAAAATGTGAGATGCATCAAAAAAAAGGCCGGCTACAATACCACAAAAACGTTGCTCAGGCTAAAAATTACAAAATAGTTACTTAACAAATAGGGGTTCCTGAAAAAATAAGGGTATAAATGGTTATACAGACATACCGAACGTCATTGCTTGAGTGCTCCTACTAAAATCGCAGTCCATTCACAATGGGTAAAAACTAATCTAGGGTTACAATAGATAGCCATGTGGTCTGACTCTTTAGGTACAGCAGATGAAAACACCACTCACCCTTATGCTGGTTGTGCTTTGTTTTAATGCATTTGCAGAAAAAATCACCTTAACAACTACGGATTGGCCGCCTTTATATGCAGAGGATCTACCCAACTATGGTTTTTTGGCTGAGCTGTCTCGCGTTGTGTTTAAAAAAGCGGGCTATGATTTGGAGATCGAATTTGTAAAGCCTTGGGTAAGAGCACTTGAGTGGGCTAAAGACGGTCGATACGATGGCCTAATGGGCGCATACTACAATCCAGAACGAAGCCAGTTTTTTGATTACCCAGACCCTATTTACTCCGTCAATGAAATCTTCATCCAGAAATATGATAGCAACATCACTTACAACAACCTCAATGAACTCAAATCATATTCGATTGGCGGGATGAGAGGTGGCGCGCACCTACAAGTCCTGCAAGAGCAAGGTTTTGATATCGATGAAACGGCAGATGATTTGCAAAGTTTAAGGAAACTCTCTGTTGGGCGGGTGGAATTAGTCCTTATGGCTGAGCATCAATTCTACTTTTTGGTCAATCTGCATCCTGACTTGACCGGTAAACTTAAAGCCGTTTCTCCACCTTATAAGAAGTTCAATATTTATACGCCAATAAGCAAAAAAAGAGAGGGAAATAACGAAGTACTGATCAAGAAGCTCAATGATGCTATCCAGGTTTTAAAGGCAAATGGCACCTTTAACGAGATGTTAGCCAGTGGTGAGTCGCAATAAGAAAACACTAGGGTCCGTTGAATATTAGTGACAAGTATAAAGTCGACAATATTCAACTTAACGGGCATGTGTACACCTGAAAGCTCACCCAAATTAGGGAAAGAAGGAGAATTCTGCTAGAATCCGCAACTTTGCTTTCTTTATAACAGAATATATCGTCTTATTAAGATCGCAAACCACACCAGCCAGGACCTCGGTTCGTTAGATATTTGGAAACTCGTTATGATGACGGATGAAGAAAGAATTGAATTACAGCAAAATAATCCTTTGCACGGTCTTAAGTTAGACACCATGATCCAAGAGCTGGTCGATTTTTATGGCTGGGACATTCTCGATACGGCCATGCGTTTTAACTGTTTTCATATCAACCCTTCGGTAGCGAGCAGCGTTAAGTATCTCAAAAAGACTGATTGGGCGAGAGAAAAGCTTGAGAATTTTTACCTATATCGCTTTAAGCGCATGCCTCGCGCCTCTAGTGAAGAATTTAACTTACCGCCCCGAGCGCGAACTTTTCCACATGGTCTTAAACCCAAAGAACCAATGGTATTGACGGTGGACTCAATTTTAGCATCACAAGCAAAAGCAGCATCGTCGCACAAAGAGCGTTCATCTCGCCGTCGTTAATACCTGAGCCACGTTTGTTCTGAAAAACGTGGCATTTAACGATTGCTGGCATCACTGCCAGCAATCAAATCAATAATAAGTAACTCATCGGGTACAGAGTAATAAATGGAAGTAGTGGAAGCGGAAAAATCGGATTTAGAACCATTCTTTGTTTATCTTGAAAATCAGCTGTCTGAAAATGGCAATGGAGAAATTCCTCTTTTCCAACCAATGTCCAGAGAGCAAAAAGAAATTCCAGAGCCCACAAAAGAAAAATTTATCCAAGGGTTTGTTCATCAGTTTGGAGATTCTGGTTGGAGGAAACTTTGGGTCGTTAAAAATAAATTTGGAAATATCAAAGGTCATATTGATCTTCGTCATCACAGTGTTGAAAGCCGTTCTCACAGAGTTTTACTTGGTATGGGCGTAGATGCTTCTTGTCGTAAGCAAGGCCTTGGTCAAAGACTCATTGATGCCGTTATAGATTTCTGCCAAGAAAAAGCAGAAATTGACTGGCTTGATCTTTGTGTGTTGTCAGACAATATTCCAGCCAAGAATCTCTACCTTAAAACAGGCTTCAACTTTGTGGGGGAGTACAAAGATCAGTATAGAATCGATGGCCTATCAGTCTCAGAGACAGCCATGACAAAGTACGTTAAAAAACACTCATAGCAAGCCGTTATATATTGGAGCAATTATGGACGTTCTAATTGAACAGGAAATCGCTTTACACCAATACGAAACTAGGCAAAACCTTGATGAAGTAGCAAGGTTACTTCATCCGAGTTTTAATGAAGTCGGTCGTTCTGGGCGCAGTTTTAATTATTCTTCTATTGTAGAAATAATGCAAAGTGAAAAGCCATCTTTGGGGTATATTCACTCACAGGGATACGATTGTATCCAGCTAGCTCCTTCTGTTCAGTTACTTTTGTATAAATCCGCTTGGGTTTCAGATACGGGTGAAATCAACACTTTTTCAAAGCGTTCTTCTATCTGGGTATTTACTGGCCAAGGTTGGCAAATGAAATACCACCAAGGTACCCCATGTTCTGAGTTCGAACTTATATAGTTGAATGCTAGAACAAATAAAGGGACTGGCTTACCTAAAAGTAATTTAAAGGACATATATAGTCACCTCGAATTAATCTGCTGTGTGTCCTCGTTAGTCTCAATAAATAAGGACAAAATACAGTTGGTTTTTGTTCCTTCGTTAATCAATGCAAGCAGGTTCGCTACACGTGGCATTTTGTGTTTTCATTGGCTTAAGTGTTTATTGCAAAATAGCTTAGTTTAAGTTGTAGCGTTGCTTACAGTCCTTTTGGTGTGTGCTGAGTTATATGGCGGAGGAAGAGGCTGTAATAGTCAAAATTTACCAATAAGTGACGATGGCACAAATTATGCCCGTTCATTATTTTTCACTAAAACAATGAATTAAGCAGAACTACAATAATGTTCAGATCATCAAATTCCCTATTGACCCACGCTCTCCTGTATCAAAAATGAGATTTTGTCCGTAAATTTGACAAGGAAGAGATCTTGATCCAACTTTAAAAGTATATTTACGCAGTTGTGATCGTCGAATTTCGTAAGCATTGATGATGAAGAAAGACCACTGAGATGCCCAATGGCTACGGGTTCTGATCGGTTTTTCATTGGTGGCAGTAAACATTTAGGACTTGACTCTTTCTTGAAAAGGGGTGAAAGGCAGCAGCGCTAAGACGCGCGCCTCATTAAACACGTTGAACGTCTTTGGAAGTCGAAATTTAGTACGGAGACAATTTAATGACTTTATTTTCACGAACTTTAGCGGTTATCTTTTTCACCTTTCCTCTTACGATTCTGGCGGAGGGAAAGGCGCCGGATTCGATACCAGGCACCACAAAAATCACTGCGGAAGGCTTGATTGATTTGGTCGACGAGATGGACGACTTGGTCATTATTGATAGCCGGATCGAAAAGGACAGAACCGATGGCTTTATCGAAGGCGCGGTTGCCTTGCCTGATGTTGATACAGCGCCCGCTACTTTGGTGCAACACATACCGTCAAAAGCGACGCTGGTCGCCTTCTACTGTAACGGTCCAAAGTGTGGTCGTAGCGTGAAAGCCTCAAAAATTGCTCTTGAAGCCGGATATACGAATGTATATTGGTTTAGAGGAGGATGGGAAGAATGGCGGCAGAAAGGGTTCCCTGCTTCGATGTAGAAACAATGAAACAATGAAACAGGGAATAGGGGAGTGGGCCGATGACGATATCTGTAAGAACGCTAGTTGTGAGTGTGATCAGTGTGTTTGCACTGCTTACTTTAATTGGCTCTCTGGTGACAGCATCATGGTATAAAGAAGAGGCTTTCCGAGCCAAGCTCAAAGTCTCTTCGCGTTTTATCGAAGTGTCGAGTAGAGATTCGATTGTCCACCTATCGGATTTGGGCGGTAAACTTGGCCAAGAACTCAGCAACGATAGAACGTTAAGAAAATTGCACTCCCGAGTGTTGAAAGGTAAAAGCGCAACCCAGCGAATTGTCGAGCAAGCTAAACGAGTCGTTTAATCTTGGTATGCATACATCTGGGGCTATTGACGTGAGGAAAATTAGGGTGTTCGATGCCGATTTAAAGCCTCTTGCATCAAGTACCCAAGGGGGAGCGTTCGGCGCAGAAATGGTTCCTCAGCTCAAAGGCCTGTTAGGTCAACGTCAAGGCGCCGAAAAACTCAAATCCTACACCTTTTTTTGGAACAACAAGAACCAAGCCCATTTCTCGGTCGTATTCCCGATTGGCGGCCTCAGGGCGAAAGGATATGGGGAAATCATTCTGAATCCAATACACAACCTCAAAGGTATAGAAACCCTGTTGAACAGCTCGATTCAACTCACGCCAAATCAAGGCGATGTGGTGTATCGGTCTGCTGATTGGCCCGATGATTTGTCCTTGTTTAGTGTTGCCCAGTATGCGGTGAGCAATAAGGCGGGCGATGAGGTATTATCGATTCGAGCAGCCTTTGATAGCAGTGAACTGATCAATGAAATGAACATGACACGAAACATTGTCTTGTTTGGTTTTTCCGGATTGGCAGGGGTGTTTGTGGTAGGTTCATTGGCTTTTTTGAATCGAATGCTCTTCCAGCCTTTGCAGGATATGGTTCAAGATCTTGAGCAAGTGTCTAAGGGTAACCTGAAAGTCGAGATTCACTAAGAAGGCGTTAAGGAAGCCAAACTGTTGGGTAGGACATTGGGCTCGCTCATTCAGATACTCGTCAACAACATCTCCCTGATTAAAGACAATGCCGACAAGCTCTCGGTCTCGTCGAGCGCATTATTGGCGTCGACAAAAGTGTCGAAAAATGGCACGGTTGAGCAGCAAGGACAAACGACGATGGTGGCGACGGCCGTCGATGAGATGAATGCGACGGTTCAAGAAATTGCGGCGAAAACCGAAAGTGCATCGAGCTCGGCGCAAGAATCGTTGCAGAAATGTAAAGCGGGTGCGGAAAATGTCAACCGAGTGGTGGATTCGGTCCATCTTTTGTCACAGAGTATTTTGTCTTCCGAGCAAGAAATCAAGAAACTCAGTGAAGAAACGCAAGACATCAGTTCCATCTTGGATGCGATCTCAGGCATCTCGGATCAAACCAATTTGCTCGCGCTCAATGCGGCGATAGAGGCGGCCCGTGCCGGTGAAGCAGGTCGTGGATTTGCTGTTGTAGCAGATGAGGTACGCACCTTGGCCAATTCGACCAGTGACGCTGCCAATGACATTCGTACCCGCGTAGAAAAATTGCAGAACGGAGCAAAGAGTGCCGTAGAATCGATGAGCCTAAGTCGTAGCCAGACTGAAAAGGCTGTCGAGCAGAGCGAGCAGACAGGGGTTGCGATTGAAGAGGTCGCGGAGAGCTTGTCGATGATGAGTGACATCAATATGCAGATCGCTACTGCCGCTGAGCAGCAAACCGCCGTTGTTGGAGAAATCAACCAAAGTATTGTCAGCATTAAGGATTTTAGTGACAGTAACTTAAACACCGCTGATGTCACGACCACCAAAGGAGAAGAACTGGTTGGGATTGCTGAACAATTAAGATGTATTAGTTCAGACAAGATCTGACACATCTTCTTGAAAAGTTGAGAGTTACCCGTTTTGATAAAGGTGATGAACTTTAAATCAAAACAAACAAAGAGGTAACTCTCATGCTTCATACTAACAATCCGATCATCAAACACAAAGCAGGTTTACTCAATTTAGCAGAAGAGCTAGGTAACGTTTCTAGAGCGTGTAAAGTCATGGGCGTATCAAGAGATACGTTTTATCGTTATCAAGAGCTCGTCAACGATGGAGGCATTGATGCCCTAATCGATAAAAACCGTAGAGCACCTAACATTAAGAATCGAGTCGACGAAGCCACCGAACAAGCAGTCGTGGAATATGCTGTTTCTCAACCAGCTCATGGTCAACATAGAACCAGCAATGAACTGCGTAAACAAGGTATCTTCGTTTCAGGCAGTGGTGTACGTTCAATTTGGTTACGACATGATCTAGAAAACTTTAAGAAACGGCTAAAAGCACTCGAAGCCAAGGTTGCTACTGACGGTATTATCTTAACGGATGCCCAAATCTCCGCCCTTGAGAAAAAGAAACATGATGATGAAGCCTGTGGTGAAATTGATACTGCGCACCCCGGATACCTTGGTTCACAAGACACGTTTTATGTAGGTAATCTCAAAGGTGTTAGGCGCATTTATCAGCAAACCTTCGTTGACACTTACAGCAAAGTGGCCTTTGCCAAGCTTTATACGACTAAAACCCCCATCACAGCAGCTGATATATTAAACGATAAGGTGCTGCCATTCTTCGAGCAGCATGAGCTTCCTATGTTGAGAATATTGACTGACCGTGGCACTGAATATTGTGGTCGAATAGATCATCATGATTATCAGCTATATTTGGCAATTAACGATATTGATCATACAAAGACAAAAGCGATGTCACCTCAGACAAATGGTATCTGTGAGCGGTTCCATAAGACAATTTTAAATGAGTTCTATCAAATCACTTTTAGGAAAAAGCTCTATGCTGATATGGATGAATTCCAAAAAGATCTGGACGAATGGATAGATTACTACAACAATGAACGCACTCATCAAGGTAAAATGTGCTGCGGTCGAACACCACAAGAAACATTAATTGATGGTAAATCGATTTGGTCTGAAAAGAATTTAGCTCAAATCTAAGCTAACAAAACACCGTTAAAAAACGGGTAACTGTCAGATCAAGTCTGAGCTACTACAAATAAACAACAAAATTACTTACTAGCTCGCTGTACACTCCCAAGTTAAAAAGCACCATGTTTGCAAACAAAATCGCTATTCTAAATCGTGCAAAGCGCTTTTGCTTCCCTTTTATCGCTTCAATAAGAACAACCACCATCAAAATTGATGTAATTAAGTGCGTCATATATTCACCCTACCTTTCTAGCTGAATGCCAGTAAGCCATGTCCCTTTCCCTTAATGCGCCTAAATATGCGTAGTAGACAAACGCTTTTCTGCTTCGTTTGCACATTTCAAAAGTTCTGCTTCAGCGTCGAATTTAGGATTTTTCTTCTTCTCGGCTTTCACATAGTCAACGCAAGTGTCAAGAATCATCCAACGGTCAATGACATCTTGAGCTGTTCGATATTCACTCGCTATAGCAGTATTTGCAGTCACAGCTGCAAAGACTGCTACTAGTATATTTTTAACCACAAACTTTACCCTCGTTATTTGGTTAGTGGGATAAGTTCAGCACGAAAAGGCCTTTCAACTTGAATCAGCTTGTCTTTGAAAGCAGGGGCAAGACTCATAAATTGACGGTTGAAATACTGTTCGACAACTGGCGACCAGTACAGTTTAGAGATTTAGACATGAGATTACAGACTTAATTGAATTTAGCCGATCAGATCGTAAGTTTTATGTTTAGTTCCCGCGATTTACGCAACAAAGCCACCTAGGGGGCAGAAACAATTAAGTTGTCGTCTGCATATACATTACTGTGCGTATTTTCATTGATATTAAGTTCATTTCAATTGGATTATTATGTTGTGAATTTGTAAAAAAAACTCAAATGCTTTAATTTTTTGTTTGTTTTTTAGTGGTATATGTTGATTTTTTTTATTTTGATAAATTTATAAAATGATCAGTAGAAATATTTACAAACATCCTGTTACAATTGGTTACAGTTACTTACAACTGATTGCAATTAGTCTTACTGCATATAACTAATTGCATAAAAATTGATTGCCTTTATATGTGGATAACTAATTTATATCAGTGATATTTTCACTTAAATACTGAATGTATTCATCGCGACAGGAAAGGTTTACTCTTTCTGATTCTTACTCGTGAGTTTATGTTTATTTTCAATCTGTTTACTAATTAGAATAAGGTTGGTTATGAAGCCGTTTTACTCATTTTCAGACGATGAGAATAAGATTTTATTTGATACTTTGAATATGATTTCCGTCAGTCCATATGAGTCTTACCCAGACTTTAAAAAAGAAATTCAATCGATGGTCAATAATAATTTTATTCCTGAATTTTATGTGGATGTTTGTAAAAGGATATTGAATGAACGTAAAAGTGGGGTTAGTGAAGTTCACGCCCTAAGAAATTGTCCGATTGACGATGAAATTCCGTTATTAGATCTAGACGACCCTGTTAAAGATAAGTATCTGAAAAAAAAGACATTCATTTCTGAATCGCTTCTAGAACTAACAGCAATTTTAACCGAGACACCACTTCTGTCATATTATGATCGAAATGATGGGTGCTTCTTCACCGATGTAATTGCTCGTAACAAATATAAGGGAAAACTGACAGGTTATAGTGACAGTGAGCTGGTTTATCACAATGATAGAACCGCTCATAAGGTGAGGGCGGATTATGTGACATTACTTGGTCTCCGATGCCCTGAAGGTGAAGTTACATATACAGGATTTGTTCATTACAAAGAAATTTTTTCCTTACTACCTGAAGAAACAATTGAAATTTTAAAGAAAAATTACTTTGTAACAGACTTCGATGTTTTTTCGAGAGAAACAAATAATAAAAATACAGTTTCAGAAAAGCACCCTATAATATTGAGTGATCATTCAATAAGATATATGGATACATTGACTTTTGTTGCTTCAGACAGCCCTGAAGAAGCAAAGGATGCATTGATATCTTTTATTCATGCCCTAACACGCTCTATTAAAGTTAAGCATCGAATTTCTGAAGGTGATTTACTGATATTTTCAAACCAATATGGTTTGCATAGCCGTGAAAAATTTGAAGTCAATGAAGATGAGTCTGTCAGTACTAGGTGGCTGCAGAAGACTTATGCATTTAAAAATAAATCCGTCGCAGATAAGTTTTCAGAGCATTGGGTTAACAACACTTATGGTCTTGTTGCTGATTAATAATTTTTTAACTTGATATAAAGGGATAAAATGAGTGTCAACTTATCGAGTCGTGTTTATTCGATCCAAAGATCAGCTACTTATGAAATATTGGATAGAGTTCGATTTTTAAAATCTGAAGGGAATGATATTTTAGATTTTGGTGGTGGTGAACCTAACTTTTCTACCCCTGAAAATATTTGTAATAAAGCAATAGAGTATATTCTCGATGGAGATACGCATTATACGCCAAGTCGTGGAAAGAAAGAGCTTTTGGATTCTATTTCAAAAAAATTATTTGAAGAAAATCAAGTTCAAGTTAACCCAGATAAAGAGGTAATAGTCACACCATCGGCAAAACATGCTTTATTTATTACGCTAATGGCAGCTTTAGATAGTGATGATGAGATCATCATTCCAACACCAAGCTGGGTAAGCTATCAGGAAATGGCTCGAATGGTTGGTGCAGTGCCCGTATCATTGCCATTGAGTCAGTCAAATAAATTCAAGATTACCTTAGATGGATTAGAAGAAAAATATAGCGAAAAGACGAAAGCTATTTTAATAAATAATCCCAATAATCCGATGGGTAAGATGCTCACTGAAAAAGAAATTGACGATATTATTTCTTTTTCAGTGGATAAAAATATTATCCTAATTGTCGATGAGATCTATGAAAAAGTTATTTATGATGACCATCAACATTTCAGTGTTGCTGCTTTCCCAGGAGCTATTGAAAGAACGATAACTATTAATGGATTTTCGAAGGCCTACGCAATGACAGGGTGGCGGCTTGGTTATGTTGTTGGTCCTGAAGCCATGATTTCAGAAATTTTGAAAATCCAGCAGCATACGGTGGGCTGTGCTGGTTCATTTGTTCAACAGGCGGGGATTGAAGCATTAAACGGCGATCAAACAAAAATCCATGAAATGCTGGAAGAGTATCAGGCACGTCGGAAATTGATTGTTGAAGGGCTCAATGAAATTCCGGGAATAAAATGTGATTATCCGGATGGTGCGCTGTATGTATTTGCAAATATTGAAGGAGTTCAGATTGGAAACTCAGCAGAGTTTTCACATTGGCTATTGAACACGGCTGGAGTGGCGGTGACGCCAGGCATCGCTTTTGGTGAAGGGGGAGAAGGATATGTTCGTCTTTCATTTGCAACATCTCGTGATGTTATCAGCCAGGCATTAGAGCGAATTCGCCTAGCAATTGAAGCACTACAATCTGGAGGAGTGTATTCATGAAATCGCAAGAGAAATGTTTAAAGATAGGGATTGTAGGTACGGGTCCCAGAGGTTTATCCATTCTGGAGCGTCTCGCAGCACGACTGAACGCAGACTCTGTAGGTCCAGTGAAAATTTACCTGATTGATAATTTTGAAGTTGGTTGCGGCCGCATTTGGCGGACAACGCAGGCAGAACATTATCTCATGAATACACCGGCCAATGAGGTTTCCGCATTTTCTGGGCAGTTAGTACAGGGAGAAGCTCGTCCAGGTGCTGGCCCATCACTTGAGGAGTGGTGGGAAAAGACACAAGAGGATTATCCTGGCCCAAAAAGTTATGCTTCGCGCAGACTCTATGGCCACTATATGAAATTTGTTCTTCAGTCAATTGAAAATAGCTTTAGTAATGATGTTGAACTGATTCAGATAAAGGGTGAAGTGACTCAGTTGCTCAGAGAAGAAAGTTGTTATGAATTAGTGCTGAAATCTGGGGGGAATATTGTTGTTGACTCAGTTGTATTAACGACGGGGCATGCTTTACCTCAACTGACAGGAAAAGCGCTTGATCTATCTTCTTTTTCACTCGTGCGGGGTGGATTGAAATATATTCAAGGTGACTCTGCTGCTGATATGAAGTTAGATCGCGTTTCTGAAAAAGAGAACGTAGGAATTATTGGGCTGGGGCTATCTTTTTATGATGTAATGGCTGAATTTACAATCGGCCGGGGTGGTAAATTTGTAGAAAATAGTGACGGGACTTATGACTATGTACGATCTGGTCGTGAACCCCAAATCATTGCCGGATCCAGAAGTGGAGTTCCTATTCCATCTCGTGGTTTGAACCAAAAAGATGGAAATCACCGCTACCAGCCGAAATTTTTCACGTCTGAGTGGGCGGAAACACTCAGAAGCAAAGGGAAAATAAACTTTGTACAGGATGTGCTACCTGTATTGATGGCGGAAGTACATTTCGTTTACTTCTTTACAGCGATACGTTTACATCGTGGCGAGCAGTCTGCACAGGCGTTTCAGGATTCTATTATTGCAAATCAATCGATGACTTTCTCAGACATTTCTTTGACTGCAAAAAGATTTGGCATTGAAGATTTACCTGAGCTAGATATCGAGGCGCTTGCAAGGCCTTTTCATAATCAGAAATTCTCAAGTGCTGAACAGTTTCATGATTCATTGCTGAGTTATTTGACTGATGACATTTTTAATGCTGAACAAGGCAACGTAAACTCAACATTGAAAGCCGCGCTCGATACCATTCGTGATACCCGATCTGTCGTCATGATTCTTGTAAACTTTGGTGGGTTGACGCCAGAATCACACGAACATGAATTTTTAAATTGGTATGTCCCAAGAAGTATGTTCTTAACAGCAGGGCCACCTCTGGAAAGGACGAAGCAATTTATTGCATTGGTGAAGGCTGGTGTTTTGAAAATACTTGGTCCTAATATGCAGATACAAGGCGACATTGAAAGTGGAAAATTCTTGATGAAGTCTGATTCTGTAGAGGATACGGCGTATTATGCAGACACAGTTATTGATGCAAGAATTCCAACGACAAATATCACAATGGATAGATCTGAATTAACTCAGAATCTAATCCAGAATGATATTTGGAATAATTATATTAATGAAGGGGAGAGCAGCTTTTTTGTTACGGGGGGAGTTTCTGTTTCTTCTGCACCATTCAATCCAGTCAATAAAAATAATCAGCGGATCAAAGACGTGTATGTAATTGGTATCCCGACAGAACATACTCGCTGGCTAATGCAAGCTGGTAGCAGCAGGCCGGGCTTCTGGACAGATTTCTTTAGAGATGCTGATGCTATTTCTGAGAATATTTTATCCAGACATATAGAGAAAATAGCAGTTAAACCGGTGTTTGATCGAGAAGTAGATTCTGTACTGGAAATTTAATTACCTGAGTGTTTGATATGATGATGAAGCGTGGCCAGGCCTTATTAGTCCTGGATATTATTAATGAAATTGTTCATCCTGATGGTGTTTATGCCAAAGAAGGTTATTTTGAGCAAGTAGAGAATAACGGTGTTATTGAGAACACCAAAAAACTGATACATGCAGCACGAGAAAAAGACATTCCAATTATTTATGTTGTTGTTGGTTTTTCAGAAAATTATGTTGAGTGTCCTGAATCATCAACTGTATTCTCATTAGCAAAACGACACAATTTATTAAAACTGAATACATGGGGAACGCAAATATTCCCTGAAATTGCGCCTCAGGAAAATGATATTATTCTTGTAAAGAACAGAGTGAGTCCATTTTATCAGACAAATCTTGATTTAATCCTGAAACAGTTAGATGTTGATTCACTTTTGCTGACTGGCGTATCGACAGAGTATGTTATTTTATCAACTGCTGCCGAAGCACATGATCGGGATTACATCAGTTTTGTATTTGAAGATGCGACCGCCGCAGTGGATGAGGAAACGCATCAAGCAGCACTAAAGCTTTTAACTCGAAAATCTACAGTACTAACTGTGGAGAAGTTTTTGACCTCTGAATAGTCAGAATATTTAAATAGGCTTATTTTTATGGAACCAACTAGAAATTATGCATCAAATCACTCCCATCGTTGGAGAGTGCTGTTCGTAGGGATTGCTGCAAATATCAGCTTTTCAATGGTTGTTGGGGGGATTCCTGCCAGTGCTGTTTTTATGAGGGCAGGCTATGAGTTGTCGACGATTCATTTAGGTTGGGTCATGTCAATGATTGGTCTTGGCGCCGCCGTGAGTGAGTTGCCATGGGGCCTTCTTACTGACCGTCTGGGTGACCGCGCTGTTCTGGTCATCGGTCTTCTTTCAACTTCTGTAATCCTGATTTTTATGACATTTTTCGTCGTACCCACAGAGGACTTTATTCCGGATTTGCCCTTACTTGCAACAAGTGTGTTGTTCATTGGCTTGCTGGGGAGCTGTGTGAATGGTGCAAGCGGGCGTGCGATCATGTCCTGGTTCCAGGAGGGGGAACGAGGATTTGCAATGAGCCTCAGACAATCTGCCGTTCCAGCCGGATACGGTATTGGTGCGTTGTTGTTTCCTTTTTTGGCCCTTAATTATGGTTTTGATGCTATTTATGGATTTTCTGCTGTTCTTTGTATTATATGTGCCCTTTACTCTTGGCGCTGGCTGTACCAACCGATAAGTGAAAAGCAGACATCAAGTAAAACTCATGTTCATGCGGCGACACAGACTCAGAAAATCACGAGTCCTCTGAAGCGAATAAGCGTATGGCGCATTGTTTTCGCTATAGGCATTTTTTGTGCCCCTCAGTTCGCCATTATTACTTTTGCGACTGTATTTCTAAATGACTTTGGAAAAGTTGGTGTCGCGGTTATTTCTACTTGTCTTGCTGTTATTCAGGTGGGTGCGATAGTTTCACGTATCTGGGCAGGTCGATGGACTGACAAACGTAAGAATCGAAGAGAGTTTTTACGGACATGTTGTTTGCTGAGTCTAGCGTCATTCTTGTTGCTTGCACTTGAAGTGGCGCTTCTTCCTCAGGATTCGGTATCTCAACCGCTTATCATGATTAGTTTGGTTGCCCTCATTACAATTTCGGGAATTTTTGTTTCTGCTTGGCATGGTGTTGCTTATACAGAACTTGCAATTATTGCTGGTGTTGAACGCACAGGAACAGCATTGGCAATGGGAAATACTGTTGTGTATGGCATTTTTTGTGTCACACCACTCGTGATTCCCGCTCTGCTTACTCTACATGGCTGGGATATGGTTTGGCTGGCTTCGGGATTGAGCGCATTAATGTCTCTTTACTTGTTTCCAAAACCCATTAAACAAACATTTATTACGAATGAAAACAGGAATTTCTAAATGAAAATGCCATCTGTAGTTAACTTTGATGAACTGATTAAAAATCCAGAAATAATCAATTGGGAAGCGCACAATACCCTTGGACGTAATGGCGCCAGAATAGCAACTTTATATCACTGTGAAAAGACGGCTCAGAAAATATCAATTGTGCAGTGCCAGCCAGGTGCAAGAGCTGATTGCCATATCCATGATGGACATGAAACCTTTTTGATCTTAGATGGCTGTTTTACTGATGATTTTGGTACTTATAGAAAAGGCGATTTTGTAATCTATGAACCCGGAAGTAAGCATGCCTGGTCGTCTGATGAGGGCGCTCTTATTTGTGCTATCTGGGGAGGAAAGACACGCGCCGAATGATTTAAATATATAATAATTAAAATATTTCGCTAATTATTTAGTGGAAAAAAACTAATTTTGACAGAGGGTATTTTCGTGTTATCACTGAAACCAAACGTATTATTTCTGACCCAAGATCCGAATAAGATAGAAAGCCAGTTAGCAGGAGAGAAATTTACGCTGGATATGGCAGGTACACTAAGAGATGATATTTCAACAGACGAGATTACACCAATCCCTTCATTATCTTATTATGATAGTGTTTTAGGTGAGTATCCTTATACAGGCTTAAAATGTGGAAATACATTACCAATTGGCCAAGGAGCAGTAAAAAAGTCTGGCATAGAAGTGATTGTTGCTGGTTACCGTTATGGTAAAGGATCTTCGAGAGAGCATAGTCCTGCCGCAGAGAAATATGCAGGTGTAAAAATTGTTTTTGCAAAAAGCTTTGAGAGGATTTATCGGCAGAATGCAGATAATCTCGGACTGTTAACCTCGACTGACTTTTCATTACTTGAAAGGGTCATGAAAGGCGAAGTCGTACAGATTGAGGATTTTGTTCAGGATCGTGATGAATTGTCTGCAAAGATTATCCAGATGGGGGGATTATTAAAGTTTGGAAAACAATGCCTTTCAGCTGAGAATATACTATCGACTGTAGGTCACGCAGATATAAAATCGCCCCAAACACTTTTTCAGAAAATTATTCAAAGGAATTTGGTACCTACGAAAGATACAGGTGTAGATGTTTCTATCAACAAAGGTGTTTTTGTTCATGCTCATTGGCGATTTTTTCATGAATACTATACCGGTATGTGTTCAAGCCTACTTAATGAAGTTTTCCCCGACACACTTTATCTGTATGAAAAGGAAAGCATTGTTGCTTTTGAAGACCACCTGTCTTACATGCATAAAAGTGTCATACATATGACCAATGGATTGGTCGATAAGCTTCAGGGATTGTCAGCTGTTCATCGTGAATTTACCGAAAAGCATGGTTTGATTTCACATGGATATCTAAAAAACTCGGAGGGTTCTGAAGGTATATCACACGCCATTATGGCTGAGCGATATGCACTACCTGGCCAGATTGTTGCGGGCACAGATTCTCATACTTGTCATAGTGGTGCCTTGGGCTGTGTTGCGTTTGGTGTTGGCTCTACCGAAATGGCCAATTGTCTTGTTACAGGGATGATTCGTTTAACCATGCCAGAATCAATTTTGATTGAATTAAACGGTGAGTTGCAGCCGGGTGTTTCAGCGAAAGATATAGCATTATATCTTCTTGCTTTGCCAGATATTAAAGGTGGTGTTGGTGTAGGCAAAGTTTTTGAATTCCGTGGTGATGTTATATCAGCACTGTCAATTGACGAACGGGCAACTTTGACAAATATGTGCGCTGAACTGGGCGGATTCACTGGGCTTGTTGCACCCGATGCAAAAACGGTTCGATTCTTAAAAGAACGTCGGGGTGTTGATTTCACGATAGATCCATGGATGACCAGTGATCCGAACGCATACTATACTGCTAATTTTGATATTGACTGTAGCCTGATTCAGCCGATGCTTGCATCACCAGGTGATCCCGGGAATGGGATCAGCATTGATTCTTTCTCTGAGCTGGTTGAAATAGATATTGCCTATGGCGGTTCTTGTACTGCAGGTAAGCGTGAAGATTTTGACGCATACCACCATGTGCTGTCTTGGGCTGTTTATCGGGGCATGAAGTTGCCAGACCGTGTTACTTTGTATTTACAGTTCGGTACCGTTGATGTCCGGGATTACTGCCTTGAACAAGGTTATTTGGATACCTTCCAAGAGATTGGTGCTGTTTTATTAGAACCTGCATGTGGCGCATGCGCTAACTGTGGCCCTGGATCTTCCACAGATTCATCACAAGTTACGATCAGTGCCACTAACAGGAATTTTCCTGGCCGCTCTGGTCCTGGTTCTGTATGGCTGGCGAGTCCGGAGACTGTTGCTGCCAGCGCCATAGCAGGCAGAATTATATCTTTTCAAGATCTAAAACAATCAAGTCCTTTATAAAAAGATTTGAAATCGAAGATAACTGTTCCTTTTAATATTTTATTTTAAATAAAAGGAACTTTTTTGAGTTATTTATAGTGAAATATAAAATCATAAAAAGTTAAATTTCTGATCGAGTAAATTATTTATAAACAAATTAAATCGAAGATGACTGTTCCTTTGGATGTTTTGGTAAAATAAATCAAAGGAATGTTTTGAGCTTTTAATGACTAAATATATAAAGTTGGGAAAAGGGAAATGTCTGACCAAATTATTATATTCGATACAACATTACGTGATGGTGAACAGGCCCTTACATCAAGTTTGTCAGTGAATGAAAAAATGCAAATAGCCTTGGCACTTGAACGGCTTGGCGTTGATGTGATGGAAGTGGGTTTTCCTGTTTCATCACCTGGTGATTTCAAATCTGTACAGATGATTGCTAAACAGATTAAAGATAGTAAAGTTTGTGCGCTTGCGCGTGCTTTAAAGAATGATATTGATGCTGCTGGACAAGCATTGAAAGTCGCTAATGAATTTAGGATACATACTTTTATATCAACTTCGAAAATTCATATTGAACATAAATTACGGAGTGATTTTGATAGTGTTTTAAAAAAAGCTGTTAGTTCTATTCAACATGCCAGAAAATATACTGATGATGTGGAATTTTCATGTGAAGATGCAGGGCGTACACCGATTGATAATTTGTGCCGCATGGTAGAGTCTGCCATCTCAGCAGGTGCAAAAACTATTAACATTCCTGATACTGTTGGTTACACTGTTCCAGATGAATATAGCATGATTATTCAGAACTTATTTAATCGTGTACCAAACATTGATAATGCTATCATTTCTGTACATTGCCATAATGATTTGGGATTGGCTGTAGCTAATTCTCTTTCAGCGATTCAAAGTGGTGCACGTCAAATCGAATGTACGATGAATGGCATTGGAGAGCGAGCTGGAAATTGCTCTTTAGAAGAAATAGCAATGGTTTTAAAAAACAAGGAAAATTCTCTGGGGTTCTTAACCAATATCAAATCAAAAGAGATTCATCGTACAAGTCAGATAGTTAGTCAGTTATGTGATATGCCTGTACAACCCAATAAAGCGATTGTTGGTGCAAATGCCTTTTCCCACTCATCAGGTATTCATCAGGATGGTATTCTCAAAGGAAAAAATACGTATGAGATTATAACGCCCGAAAGCGTCGGGTTAAATAAAAATAATCTCAACCTGACTTCTCGATCAGGGCGACATGTGATCAAACATCGTTTGACTGAAATGGGGTACACTGAAGACGATTATAACCTAGAAGATATCTATCAAAAATTTATAGATTTAGCTGATATTAAAGGCCAAGTATATGATTATGATCTTGAGGCATTAGTGTTTCATGACAATATGCATAGTGAAGTCGCCGAACCTTACAAATTTGACACTTTAAGTGTTATGACAGAATCTGATGAACGAACTAAAGCAACAGTAAACCTTACAGTTACAAGGGCTGGTAATGAAAGTAACGACAAGATCTCTCAAACAGCCACTGGTGATGGTCCTGTAAATGCTGTATTTGAGTGCATGAAACAAGCTTGTGGTTATGAGTTTGAAATAGATTATTATAATGTGACGACAAAGAGAAAAGGCATTTCAACTTATAACCAGGTAAATATTATTGTCAATTATCATGGCCGTAAACTTTATGGTACCGGTCTGAGTTTAGACGTTGTTAATGCATCAGTCCTGTCGATGGTGCAGGTCATGAATAGTATCTATTTATTGCAAAAAATATATGAACTAAGGAAAGGTAAGTATATCTTTAGGTGTGCTTAATTAATTTTTTTGATACCATGTAGATATTAAAGTATATAATTAAATATTGATTTCACTGTATTTAAAGTTTTTAGAAAGACTTTCAATTATTTCAATTATTTTAATATGCTATTGTTCAAATAAATTAGTGTAGTTTTAATTTAAATATCTATCCTATTAGGTAGGACACATGAAAATTTCATCCTTTGGCCAAAATTTTAACCAATATTCAGGCATTACTCAGTTGATGAATGATCTGAATGATCTGAATGAAGGGATTCGTACGCCCGGCACGTTAATGCTCGGTGGTGGTAATCCTGCAGCGATACCAGAAATAGTTGATTACTTTCAACAAATCAGTGAAGAAATGTTGCAAGATGGTGAACTGATTTCTGCAATGATGAACTATGACGGACCGCAAGGGAAGAATAGCTTTATAAAATCACTTTCTCTATTCTTGAAAAAGACATACGGCTGGGACATTTCAGAGAAAAATATAACGATCACAAATGGTAGCCAAAGTAGTTTTTTCTACTTATTTAACTTGTTAGCAGGTAAGCAACCAGACGGTAAAAAAAACAAAATTCTTCTGCCTTTAGCACCAGAATATATCGGTTATGCTGATACTGGTTTAGACGAAGATATCTTTGCTTCTTACTTTCCTGAAATAGAAATTTTGGATAATCGACAGTTTAAATATCACATTAACTTTGATGAATTAAGTGTCAATGATGATATTTGTGCCATTTGTGTTTCTCGGCCTACCAATCCGACAGGTAATGTACTGACTGATGATGAAATTCATCAGTTAAATAAACTCGCACGGGAAAATAATATCCCTCTTATTATTGATAATGCTTATGGACTGCCATTCCCTAATATTATATTTGAAGAGGTAGCTCCTTTCTGGAATGAGAACACAATCTTGTGTATGAGTCTTTCTAAATTAGGACTTCCCGGGCTGAGATGTGGAATAATTATTTCGAGTGAGGAAATGACACAAGTTTTAACAAACTTAAATGGTATTGTGAATCTTGCCCCAAGCAGTGTAGGACCCGCTATTGCAAACCGAATTCTGCATAGGAATGAACTTCTTCACCTGAGTGAAGACGTCATCCAGCCATATTATGCAGAGAAAGCAAAGTTTGCGGTAGACTTGTTGTTAAACTCAATTCCGGATCCAAAGTTTCGTGTCCATAAGCCTCAAGGCGCGATTTTCCTTTGGCTGTGGTTTGATGAACTTCCTATTTCTTCTATCGAGTTATATCAAAGGTTGAAAGCTCGTGGTGTTTTAGTTGTGCCAGGAGAGTACTTTTTCTTTGGTCAGGAAGTATTTCCTCAACATGCCAGCCAATGCTTGCGGCTGAGCTATGTGCAATCAGAAGAGACCATGAGGAAAGGTATCCAAATGATTGCTGAAGAGATTGCAAATGTATATGGGGCCGTTTTAGTTCCAAACGATTGAACAGGTTCTTTTCGTACGCTTTGACTGTACTAATTCAGACCTGATCTGACAGTTACCCACTTTTTCGACTCGGTGCCTGTCAGATTATATCTGGGTTAGATTCTTTTCCGCCCAGATTGATTTCCCATCCTTTAATGTTTCTATTGTTGTTCTGCCACAGCACATTTTTCCTTGATCGCTGCCATTTGGATTATTTAACACATCATCACGATAAAACTGGCCGAAGCAAGCTAAGGTTGATGACTCATCCAAGCCTTGCATTTGCGCGAAAGCAAAAATCTTACAAGAGCCATTGTTTTCTCCTGCTTGATTTTGAGTTTCTCCGTTTACAAAGTTAATTGGTTGAAAGTCAAAATACTCGTCTATCAATTGTATTGACTGATCAAACATAACGTCATTAGGTGCTGTGGTCAGTCGCTTTAGAAACTTATCCATTTATCTTTTTCCTTACCGTTGAATAGACTAACTACTATATCATTAGGCAAAGAGGAACTTAGGCTACAAGTGGCAAAAAGCCCCGTTTGTGGATATATGACTTTGCGAGTTGAGCAGAACACGGCTCTCTTACTTTATTCTAAGTTCTTTTCGCATCATGACAATAATGTCCGTATGGCTTAAGGTTTTATCATGTTCCATGGATTTTATTGCTTGGTAGATATCATGAGGGGCGGTTAAAGCAGCATAATCAGAGGCTTTTTTAACCTCACCCGCATTTAATAGAGACAAAATTTCTAAATAATTTTGCCGTTTTTCTTGATGTTTATCTTTGAGCAATGGGAATAAAATCCGCAAAAAATATCCCATTAACAGCATTGAAAGAAAAGATATAATCGACATTAATATCATCATAAGTTTTTAGCCTATTGGTTTTTCATGAATAATTTTTTTCTGGGCTATGAGCTTCTGTGTTTTACAAGCAAAGAAGCTGTCGTAGATGAAGAAAACCAAGCACACAGAGTGTGTGAACGTATCAACTGGGCCCAGTGTGCTGTGGTTATTCTAAAACGGTGAACGGCTGTTAACTTCAGTAAACTGCTGGTACAACTGGGCAACTTCTGCTGGGTTAAATGCCTCTGTATAGGTCAGCTCACTCAAGCGATGGGTGATGTTTTGTAAGTCATGGGCGCGTTGCTGCGCTCTGTTTTGGTAGCGTGCTAATGCTTGAGGAATATCGAAGAAGTTTGAAGCCAAGCTCTGGGCAAGGATGAACGCATTTTCGATACCAAGGCTAAAACCAATCCCCATCGTTGGCAGAACCGCGCAGCAGGCATCGCCAAGTAGGACTACATTATCACGTGACCATTGTTCAAATGGTGCAATATCAACCAGTGAAGATGGTAAAATCTGCTCCTCTGGTGTTTGCTTAATCATCTCCAGCAAGTAAGGGGAGTAATGGGCAAACTGGTCGAGTATTTTTTGCTTATCTAATGTCTCACCTGATTCTACTTTACAGGCTGCAAACCAATATTTGCCTTGGGTCTCTCGGTTATAGGTGTAGGTCACAATGCGTGACTGCATACCAGCAAAAACATAGCATTCGTCATCGCTCAAGGCTGGGTTGTGGTAGTCAACCATGCCGCGGCAGCAATAAACATTGGGTTGGCGAAGAGTGACGTCAGGAGCAACATATTTTCTTACCTGAGAAAATACACCATCAACACCGACTATGACATCTGCAACCAGTGGTTTACCATTGATTAGTATGGTGTCACGTTCAACGGTGCAGTGCTGGCCAGTGATAATATTATCCGCCCCATAGGCGTCAAGCAGTAATTGGTAGAGATCGCGGCGATGGAATAAACCCACATCCGCATTGACTTTGCTACCTGTTTGGCGCATAGAAAGCTGGTTCAAGATATCAGAATTAAACGTTGCTGTGGTGATGAGATCAACTGTGTTACCTATGGCTTTTACTTTCGCGGCATCGGTGAGTGCGGCGAGGACCTGCATTCCTTCCGGCCACATAATGATGCCAGTGCCATCAATCCGAGGCTTACTTGATGTTTCATAAACGGTCGCTTCGATGCCGAACATGCGCAGAGATAGTGCGAGGGCAAGGCCATTTAAACCCGCTCCGACGATGGCGACATTCAGAGATTTCTTATCCATTGGTTACTTTTTATTGTTTATACTGCTTGAAAGGTAACAGGATCCAGAGAGACTTAATAGGTAAGGGGATGTTTTTTCTTATGATTCAACGCAAAGTTAATCTTTAAGAGAATGTGTGTGGTTTTATTTAATGATATTTATACTTTTTAGAGAGTTTGATAAGCCGATCGTTTATAAGAGATACTACGTTTGGAACGGATAGGGTGAGAAATAAAATGCTTTGTCTGGTGCTAATGAGAAAGATGGATAATGATGAAAAAAACAATCAGCAATATAGGTAAGGCTTCTTTTTTAGCTGTGGCATTAATGGGCACCTCAGCTTGCTCGTCTTTTATTAATATGGATACTCCCAACAAAAATGATAGAGTTCAATCGGTCGTGATTCATTATACCCAAGAGAACACAGCGGAAACTCTAAAGCTATTTAGTACTCCAGAAGCTAGTGTCAGTGCGCATTTTGTGGTGACGGAAGAAACGGTCTACCAGCTTGCCGACTTAAACGAGCGAGCATGGCATGCAGGAAAAAGCTTTTGGCGAGGTAAAAATTCGCTTAATGATACATCAATTGGCATTGAGCTAGTGTATGAAGTAGATTGTAATGACGCGGCTAATATTGGTTACGCTGCTGAGAAAATGACGTGCTTGTATCCTGATTATCCACCTGCTCTTGTGGTCAACCTTATTAAAGTTTTGGATAAGATTTATCAGGCTTATCCAAATATAAACCCGGTTAATATTGTTGCTCATCAGGATATTGCACCAACAAGAAAAAGCGATCCTGGGCCTAAATTTCCTTGGCAGTATGTATATAGTCAAGGCTATGGAGCCTGGTATAACAGTGACGATTACTTAATAGAGTACAGTAAGCTTGATTCGCAAGAACTCAGTAGTGATATTTTCTATAAGGCGCTTGAGTTTTATGGTTATCAGCCAGCACAGACTTCAAACCAGACAGACATTATTAAAGCATTTCAAACTCACTTTACGCCGTGGTTAATCAGTGGAGAAGTAAGCCAAGAAAGTATGGCTGCTGTTCTGGCATTATTAAAAAAATATCAACCAGAACAATATCTTGAGTTAACGTCAGTAATGGATGGATTTATGTTACTTGAGCCTGATAACACTCAGTGTCCCTCTCAAGTTGAGGAATGCAGTCCATAACATACTCAAATTGTGATTTGGTTATAATACCTAGCCTTCGAGCTAAGTATTATTTCCTTCTATAACTTGGAGCTTTGCGCGTATAAACTCACTATGATCGACATAAATCAGTTCTGCTGTTTTTCGAATCACAGCGTCTTCTAGTGGATCAATCTCACCATCGGCATTAGCGACTTCCCACATAGACTTTACTAAGTCAAAACGCGCATCTTGGCTTAATTCGCGAAGTTGAGAAGTAAATTCATACAATGAAGCAGACTGGCGGCTTTTGGTTTTGGCACGAGATAATAGCTCAGCTGCGTCTTCGCTGTTTATCTTCAGCAGCCGTGCTAAGAGTGTATTCTGGGCCTGATTTTCAGCGTCGTTGGTCTTATGATCTGCATTGGCGACTTCGCAGAGTAAGCACGCTATCGCTAAGTTTGGATTTGTGCTTTCATGCTTGCCGAGATCGTGGCCTTCGACTAACTGCTTAAAAAGAGTCGATATAGAGTTCAACATGTAATATGCCTCAAAATATGGTGTTATTTCTATAAATAGTGACTATTCTCGACGAGCACAAGTACTTTGACAAAAAGATGACGTTTCATTGAGCGGAGGAAAGTCGATTTCTTTTCCTTCCCCGGTCAGAATAGAGATGCGTTTTGGTTTGCCATGTTCATCAAGCTTTAACTCCCCAACCGCACTGGCATTAACCAAATAACGAGAATTCTGTGTGCTGGGTTGACGCTTTTTAACCTTGAGTCGCTTACGTTTAGTAAAAAAATTGAGGGGTGAGCCCGGTGAGTAAAGTACTCTATCTAAGTGATCGCAATAGCCCAGTAAAGGTTCAGGAAACTGGTTTTTAAAACCACTAGAGGTTATCTGATAAATATTTGGGCTAGAACGTCGAAAACGCAGCTTAATATCATAGGCAAAAGAGTAATGCACATCACCAGAGAGTATGACAAAGTTACTTGGTGTTTTGGTATGTGTGAAGATACTCAGCAAGGTGTTAGCACTTCCTCTATGGGCCATCCAGTTTTCAGCATCGATGACTAAAGGTTGCCCCATCATTGTCATGCCCTTTTGTAGAGCTTCAATAAACTTAACACCAAACATGGGGGCAGGGGATACGACAATCACTTTGTCTTGATACATCAACTCTTGTTGAAACTCGATCAGTGCTTCCCAGTCCATTAAGCCAGAGGGCTTATTCATTCGAGATTCAGATCGCCAGCGCCGAGTTCGTGTATCGAGCACAACGACCTTAGGGGAGGTATCAATAGTAAAATGCCAACGTTCAAAACTGTACAAATAACGAATCAGGTCGCGGTGGTGCTGTTCACTCGGTTGTTTGAAATAGCCCAAGGCAAGAGATAAAAACTCTTGGTTAAAGTTATCTGGCTGATTTCCCCAGCCTTGGCACAGCCAATACGCCATTAAAGCATTACCGATGATTTGATGCGAAAAGGGGTTAGTGTAGGCCGCTTTTTCCCAACCTATGGTTAAGTTCCAGTCGTCTGTCACGTCATGATCGTCGAAAATCATGTAGGTTGGAATATGAGCTAATAGCCGCTGAACTTGTGGTAAGCCTTCAATAAAGCCTGCTATTCGTTCGCTCTCTCCTTGCCATTTTTGCTGATAACGGGCAGGGATTGTCTTGCCATTGGGAGCAAACCCTTTGTCTTGGAGACGTGTTCGATTTAAATATGGCCAAAGTGTTGGTGACCAAACCAGTAAATACATCGCGAAATATTCTGCAAAGGTGATGAGGTGGTTTTCACTCTCACGCGCACTAAATACCGGAATATGTCTTTTGGGTAATAATTTTCTTATCCATGTTTCCTCACCAAAGTGATGAGGTAATATTTTATCTCGGCCATAAAAGCAATCTGGATGTTGATATAGCTCTGTAGATGAAGCTAAAGGGCCTTCAACGAAAGTTTCGTTAGGTAACCCTAAGAGATCTATTGTTTGCAATACAGAATCAAGCATAGGCCCTGAGACGTGGTCAGCATAGATCTGATCACCACCCATAACCAGCATATCAGGCCGTTCACTTAGCGGTTGCTTTGCCAGCTTGGTGT
The DNA here is from genome assembly GCF_018860525.1 of Vibrio hepatarius. Lineage (GTDB taxonomy): Bacteria > Pseudomonadota > Gammaproteobacteria > Enterobacterales > Vibrionaceae > Vibrio > Vibrio hepatarius_B. The sequence goes on along the minus strand of NZ_JAHKPM010000035.1, from coordinate 7,150 downwards.
CTATCGATACCAAAGCATCTTTACTGGGATGATCAGGGTTGCGGCAAGAGCCATGCAAAATATAATCAGCTTTGGTTGAAATTTTAAACGTTAATGCAGTTTCATCATCATGCAGTAAGTGCGGATATAGCTGACTAAGTGGCCCTTCTTGGGTATTGAATTCGTAACTCAGTGCTACGTTTGTCGGGAAATCATATTTGAATTGCGCCAAAGTCACGTAGCAATGAGTTCCAACCTGTACTTGATGACACTGGTTAAGAGGTTGCTCAAATATAACACCTTGATCAGGCTCATGATTAAGAAAGAATTGCCCCTCAAGTGGGCGGCTAGTGACTAACCAGAAAACCAACTCCTTGGCAGAGGATTTTCTTAATATTGGGCCGGCTAATAGGAAAGGGAGTTTAGGTTCTATCTTCATTAAATATCTGTTGGATCCTTTGGTACTTCTGGGTCTTCTAATATCTCTATGATTTCTGAACTCGACATTTCATGACCCATGAGAAATAAAGCCAGCATAGCATCAGCTTTGGTTTTTGTGTCAGAACTTTCATCGAGAATGAACTCAAACTTTTTGCGAATCATCTCTATCTCGTGCTCAACAAAACCACGGCCTTCTTCGTCCCCTTGCATCTCTTCAGGCGCATTATCGAATTCAAGGAACAGCATTTCTTGGTCGAGGTGAGTGTTGACCAAGCGTTCTGGCAACCAAATGTCCCCTGTTACAATTTCAGGGTCCTGAGTTTCATCAATTGAGTCGAATATTTTCTTTAAGTCTGATGCTTTCACGATTTTTTTAAATTAAGTCAACATATACTCTTATATTAACGGTGAATTGCACTTAGCGATAAGTAAAAACGTATTTAGTTTTATCGGTTAAGTGTAATTTTGTGTGTTCTGCTATTTTTAGGCATAAAAATGAACAGCATACAGACATATTCAATGCTGATGATGTTAATAACAACTCCTACCTGCTTTTTTTTTGCAAAAGCGCAAGAGCAAACTTGGGGAATAGCTGCGGTTTATCGGACTGCATCCATTCCATTTGAAACTGCTGACAACGATCAAGTTGTCGGAACCTTTGTTCCCATGATGTTCTTTGAAAATGAGCAAGTATTTATAGATGGGTTAGAAGGTGGGCTGCACCTCTACCAATCGCAAGATGATAGTGTGGAGTTCAACGCATTAATACGATTGAGGTTCGTCGATATACCCTCTTCCGCGCAAAATATCCATGGAGGCGATGCAGTCGATTTTGGAGGACAACTGAGTTATTCCTTAGCCGATGAGTGGCAAATGAATACCGAACTAATGACAGACGATGAGTTTCGATTTCATGCTAATTTGAGTTTGGAAGGTGAGTATGATCATGGAGGTTGGCAACTCAGCCCTTTTGCAGAACTTAGGTATAAGGATGCTGATTTTAATACTCATTATTATACCTTTTCAGATGTCACGGACGAAAAACTTGGAGCAGGTATGGACTTTAGAATTGGTCTAGATGCTCGTTATCATGTTTATTCCAATCTTTACTTGCTCGGTTCAACCAGTGTTCGTCGTCTGGATACTAATGCTTATCGATCTTCAACCGTCGAAGATCGATATCAAGGCGAGGTGTTTGTGGGTTTTGGTTTATTTAATGATAAATCTAATCCGTCTGATTCAAATTTGACGAATGCAAGATATATACGCATAGGTCATGGGTGGGCGACACCCTCAAATATTGGTGACATTCTAACGCTCGATGTGGAATCAGATAGCTATAACAATCAAATGACATCATTTTTCTATGGTCATCCACTCACTGATCAGTTGTTTGGGGTACCAATCGATCTTTACTTTACCCCTGGCATCGCACATCACTGGTCTTCAGAAGTGCAATCAGCTAGCACGGAGTATGTGGCAGCAATTAAAGCATATTATACGATAGAGTGGCCTTTTGCATGGAGAGTTGGCTTTGCAGAAGGCATTTCTTTTATCGACAGTATTACTTATATCGAGCAAACTGAAATGGACGAGAAAGGGTACAACGCGAGTAACCTTCTCAACTACCTAGATTTATCTATTGATGTGAATATAGGGCATTTGTTTGACTATTCTGAGCTAAACAATATGTGGTTTGGCTATTCAATACACCACAGAAGTGCGATTTTTGAGCAAGCCTCTCAATATGGTCGAATCAAAGGGGGGAGTAACTACAACACATTTTACCTGCAGTTCGAGTTTTAGCCCTAGTTTCATTTTAGTCTTGGTTTCAAAGTCGTTTAAGTCATTATTTCAACCTCTTTAAAGCCATTGGTTTAGAGATATTTTACTGTCTGTTGTGATACAATGTTCGCAGTTTTATGAAGTAAAAAGAATAGGTAATGCTTTGACGTCGTCACAGCCCAAAACACATCCCAATGCTGAGTCTAAAGCCCAAGCAAATTCAGCATCTTCTTTGCGTCACGCTTTAAGTCATTGCATGTTTAAAGATAGGTTTCGTCTGAGTAAGCGTATCTCTGGTGCAAATAAGATTAAAAAAGAGCAATCACGCCATGCTGTATTTGATGAAATCGCATTAGATATTGCCAAATCTATGCTGGAAGTTGAGCAAAGAACCAACTTCAAACCACTGATTGATTATCCAGAAATATTACCTGTTAGCCAAAAAAGAGGTGATATTGCTCAAGCGATAGAAGCAAATCAGGTGGTTATTGTTGCCGGTGAAACGGGCTCAGGAAAAACGACCCAGTTACCTAAGATTTGTGTAGAGCTTGGTCGTGGACAATATGGCCTGATTGGTCATACTCAACCGAGACGCCTTGCAGCGCGATCGGTTGCTAGCCGTATTGCGGAAGAGATGGAGACAAAACTTGGTGACTTTGTTGGTTATAAAGTTCGGTTTAATGATCAGATTTCTGACCAAACACAGATTAAGTTGATGACCGATGGTATCTTGCTGGCTGAAATTCAGCATGATCGTTTTTTGAGTCAGTATGACACCATCATTATCGATGAAGCGCACGAACGAAGCCTGAATATTGATTTTATTATGGGCTATCTTAAAGAACTTTTGCCGCGCCGCCCTGAACTGAAAGTTATTATCACCTCTGCGACAATCGATCCACAGCGTTTTTCTAAGCACTTTAATGATGCACCTATCATTGAGGTTTCTGGGCGTACTTACCCTGTCGAAACTCGGTATCGTCCTTTGTACGGAGAGGACGATGTTGAACGCGACCAGCTAGAAGGTATCTTCGAAGCGGTTGATGAGTTATGTGATGAAGGGTTAGGCGACATTCTCATTTTTATGAATGGTGAGCGTGAAATTCGCGATACTGCTGATGCACTTGGTAAAAGAAATTTAAAAAGTACTGAAATCGTTCCTCTTTACGCTCGACTTTCAGCAGGCGAGCAGAATAAGATTTTTCAACCACATGTAGGTCGCCGGATCGTACTTGCTACAAACGTGGCTGAAACATCTTTGACTGTACCTGGGATTAAATATGTTATTGATCCCGGAACCGCTCGTATTAGCCGCTATAGCTACCGTACCAAGGTGCAAAGACTCCCTATTGAGCCTATTTCTCAGGCTAGCGCAAATCAACGTAAAGGACGTTGTGGTCGGGTTGAGGAAGGCATTTGTATCCGCTTGTATTCAGAACAAGATTTTGAGTTACGCCCAGAGTTCACCGACCCTGAAATACTGCGCACCAATCTTGCTTCAGTCATATTGCAGATGACGGCACTTGGTCTTGGAGATATCCAAGCTTTTCCGTTTGTTGAAGCTCCGGATAAGCGCAACATTCAAGATGGTGTGCGCCTTTTGGAAGAACTGGGCGCCATCAATGAGAATGCTAAGGATCCGAAGAAGTGCCTTACTCCTATGGGGAGGCGGCTTGCCCGTGTGCCGATTGATCCTCGTTTAGCGCGTATGGTGCTTGAAGCACCAAAATATGGTGCGCTAAAAGAAGTGATGATCATTGCTTCTGCCTTGTCGATTCAGGATCCAAGAGAAAGACCGAGCGATAAACAGCAGTCTTCTGACGATAAGCACAAGCGTTTTTTCCATGAAGAGTCGGACTTCCTGACCTTTGTCAATCTTTGGGACTATGTTCAGAAGCAGCAAAAAGCTCTGTCGAGTAATCAATTCCGTAAGCAGTGTAAGCAAGATTTCCTCAATTATCTCAGGGTTCGGGAGTGGCAGGATGTATACTTTCAGATCCACCAATCAATGCGTGAGATGGAATATAAGCTAAATGATGAGCCTAGCAGCTATGAAAAAGTGCACAGCGCCATTTTAGTTGGTCTTCTTTCTCATATTGGTGTGAAGGACCAAGAGAAGAATGAATACCAAGGTGCACGTAATGCTCGCTTCCATATTTTCCCGGCTTCCGGCTTGTTCAAAAAGCAGCCCAAGTGGATTGTGTCGGCTGAGTTGGTTGAGACGTCCAAATTATGGGGCCGGATTATTGCGAAGGTACAACCTGAATGGGTTGAACCGCTTGCCAAGCATTTGATTAAAAGAAGTTATAGCGAACCTCATTGGTCGAAGAAACGCGCCGCTGTGATGGCACATGAAAAAGTCATGCTCTACGGAGTACCTATTGTTCCTAAACGCTTGGTGAACTACGGAAATATCGACGCCACGGTAAGTCGAGAGTTATTTATTCGTAGCGCTTTGGTTGAGGGAGAGTGGGAAACTAAGCATGCTTTCTTCAAGACAAATCGTAAGCTACTACAGGAAGTGGAACAACTTGAGCATAAATCGCGTCGTCGAGATATTTTGGTCGATGATGATGAATTATTTGATTTCTACGATCAACGTATTGGAACCGAGGTTGTATCTGGCAGTCACTTTGATTCTTGGTGGAAGAAAGCGTCTCAGGACAATAGTGAGCTACTCAACTTTGAAAAAGAGATGCTTGTTAAGGGAGATGCTAGTCATGTTACAGATTTGGACTATCCCAATTTTTGGCATCAGAACGGCCTAAAATTAAAACTCAGCTATCAATTCGAGCCTGGTGAAGATAATGATGGAGTGACGGTTCATATACCTCTGCCGGTTCTCAATCAAGTTGAGCCGTTTGGTTTTGACTGGCAAATCCCAGGTTTGAGGCATGAGCTGGTGGTGAGTCTCATTAAGTCACTGCCAAAAACAATTCGTAAGAATTTCGTACCTGCCCCCAATTATGCCGATGCATTTCTTGCTCGTGCTACGCCTGTTGAAAGCCCAATTTTAGATTCACTAGAGAAAGAACTTCGTCGTATGACAGGTTTTGAGGTACTACGTGAAGACTGGAATCCCGCACAGGTGTCTGAGCACCTTAAAGTGACGTTCCGTGCTGTTGACCATAGGAACAGAAAGCTAAAAGAAAACCGCGATCTCTATCTTTTAAAAGAGAGCCTAAAAGATAAGGTACAGGAGACATTGTCAAAAGTTGCTGATGATGACATCGAGCAGAGAGATCTAAAAAGCTGGAGCTTTGGTGAGCTGCCCAAAGTCTATCAACAGAAACGTGGTGGCTATGAGGTTAAAGCTTATCCGGCAATTGTCGATTCAAAAGATAGTGTTGAAATTAAGCTGTTTGAAACCGCAGATGAACAGAGCTTAGCGATGCAATCAGGGCAACGTCGCCTGATTCTGCTTAACGTGCCATCTCCAATTAAATATTTGCATGCTCATTTGCCGAATAAATCTAAACTTGGTCTTTACTTCAATCCGTACGGCAAAGTGCTGGATCTCATTGACGACTGTATTGCTTGTGGTGTTGATAAGTTAATTGAAGAAAAAGGTGGTCTAGTTTGGCAACCAGAAGAGTTCGAGCAGCTTAAAGAATATGTTCGTGCTGAGTTGGATGACACAGTTGTTGAAATTGCTAAACAAGTTGAAGTAATTTTGACTACAGCCTTCAATATTAACAAAAAATTGAAAGGGAAGATTGATTTCTCTATGGCATTCGCCTTATCTGATATAAAAGCACAAATTGAAGGACTGATCTTCAAAGGTTTTGCGACAGAGTGCGGTTGGAAGCGTTTACCGGATATACTTCGTTACTTGCAAGCGATCGAAAAAAGAATGGAAAAATTGCCAATCGATCCTAACAAGGATCGCCTGCACATGCTAAAAATTGAATCTGTTACCAATAATTATCAAGAGCTACTGAATAAAATCCCTAAAGGGTTAATGATTCCGGAGAAAGTGAAAGAGGTTCGGTGGATGCTTGAAGAGTTGCGGGTTAGCTATTTCGCTCAGCAGTTGGGTACACCTTATCCGGTTTCGGATAAAAGGATCCAAAATACGATTAACGACTGTTAGCACAGGTAAAAGTAGGAAAATCGCCTTAGGTACGTAATTTGCTTTATTTTAAAACATAGTAAACTTTTTGACTGGGATAGGCAGAGGATTGCCGCAGCAGTTTCTGTCATGGAAAATAGAGAAGGCTAAATATGAAAAAATCACTACTCGCGCTGGCATTGCTTAGTGCTTCAGCAACTGTATCGGCAGACTCGTTGATTTACGGCGGGGCTAGCGTTGGACAAACCGACTTAAATGGCGAGTCGACGACATCTTATAATGTTCACGTCGGGACCGGTATTCTACCTTTCATTGGTCTTGAGGCGGGCTATCAAGACCTCGGTAAGTTTGACCGTGTAGATTACGATGGTATCAAAACCAACCTAACAGGCAGCGCTATCTATTTTGCTGCCAAACCAAGCATTGATTTTGGTCCGTTGCATGTTTACGCGAAGGCCGGATTGCATTCATACAATTTGAAAGCAGATGGTAGTTTTGATGAAGATGAAATTGACGTGACTTACGGAGTAGGTGCTGAGTATTTTGCTGCAGGCCCTGTCCCGATTTCATTTGGCGTAAGTTACAATGTATTTGGCATGAAAGAAGACGATATTACCAACTTTTCGCTTAATGCGACGGTTCACTTCTTATAAAGTATCTCGTCATGTTTAATAAAAAAGCTTGGCTATTTGTGGCCAAGCTTTGTTATTTTGAAATGATAATTCATATCACCTTAAAAAGATTTTGGACATTTCTGTGCCAGTGTTTTTGCTAAATTAGCAATTTATTAATAACTACAGGGGCTCTTCTCCGCTTTCATGAGTCTGTATGCACAGGCTCATTCATCATAATCACATGATTTATAATGCTTAT
>NZ_JAHKPM010000052.1 GCF_018860525.1 Vibrio hepatarius | reverse complement strand
ATGTAACCGGAGAAGAGCCATTTTTCTTATCCGAACAAAGGGCATTTCGTCAGAGCTTTCTAAGCTAAATATGATATTGTATTCACATTTAGCTTAGTGCAGCTATTACCAATAGGAGCGCTATCGCCTCTATTGATGCGATTAATCATCGCTTAAGTCACAACACCTAAAAGTTAGGACTTTAAACACAAAAAGGAAACATGATGCGATTCCTCGAAAATGGACCTTCAATACCTGATGAACTCTTATTAGCCAGAGACCAAGGTCGGGTGGTGTTTTTCTGTGGCGCAGGTGTTTCAAGAGCAAAGGCGGGGTTTGCCGATTTTTTTGGGCTAGCTTCATCAGTAACATCTGAGCTTGGTGTAGAAACCAACAGCCCTGCCTTGAAGCTTATAGATGCTGCTAAAGAAATAGCCGCTAGTACTGACGTGGAAGGAGTAGTTTCGGCTGACAGAATATTTGGTTTGCTAGAACGAGAGTTCTTAACGAGCGATATATATAAATCAGTAGCTAAGGCTCTCACACCTGAGGGAGAAGTTGACCTTAGTGCGCACCAAACGATGCTTAAACTAGCTACAACGAATGATGGCATAGTACGTTTGGTAACAACTAACTTTGATCGCTTATTTGATCTTTGCAAACCAGATATACATACCTTTATCCCCCCGAGACTACCTGATCTTAATCATTCCGTTGAATTTAATGGCACTGTATACCTTCATGGCAAAGTAAACGAGGATGGTACAGGTGCTGCAAGCAACGGCTTCGTCCTCTCAAGTTCTGAATTTGGTGATGCTTACTTGGCTAATGGCTGGGCTACTTCATTTGTCAAAGGGATATTGGAAAAATATGTCGTAGTTTTTGTCGGTTATTCTGCGGATGATCCGCCAATTCAGTATTTGTTAGAAGCACTCAATAAAAGCTCAAGTCATCTCAACGATATATACGCATTTCAATCTGGTGATGAAAGTTACGCTAGCTCAAAGTGGCACCATAAGGGGGTAAAAGCGATTGCGTATGACGAAACAAATGGACATATCGCGCTTTGGAACACTTTGGAATCTTGGGCCGAGCGGGCTTCTGACCCGGATGCATGGTATCAAGGAATAATCACAAAAGCTGGAATGGGGCCTCACCTCCTACTGCCCTTTGAACGCGGTCAGATTGCACATATTGTTTCTACATCCGAAGGAACCAAAAAGTTTGCTAATAGTGAAATACTAGCTCCTGCCACTTGGCTTCATGTGTTTGATCCTGAATTGAGATATGAAGCTCCTCGTAGAAACTCATCCGGTGCAGAAAACCTAACTGAGATGGTAGACCCATTTCACTTTTACTCGTTGGATTCGGATCATACACCACAGCATGTTGACCCTAATGACTTTTATAACAAACGTGAAGTTCCCACAGGAGCATGGGATGCATTTGAGTTTAACTCACAAGACATTAAAGGAACACAAGACCAACGTTCTATAAGATTTAGAGGGGATGATTCTAGTTACCCTCAGTTTTCAACCCTGCCTCAAAGGCTCAACTCATTAACATATTGGTTGAGCAGAGTGGCGGAACAGCCAGAAGTAATCTGGTGGGTTACGAAGCAGCAATGCCTTCATCCTTGGGTTCAGTTTGTACTTAAGTCAGAGTGTGAGCGTCGTTCTAAAGATATGGATAGTACAGTCAATGAGGCATGGAGCTATGTTTTGGATGGCTTTGAACAGACTGATAAAGGAGGACACCGCGACTGGTCTACTCTGGAAAGAGCAATAGAAAATAATGGTTGGTGTCCCAGAATATTACGGCAATTTGAAAAGGTAACGAAACCATTCATCAAGGTCACGCCGACTTTCCGCACCCCGAATGAGATCAACTTGGAGCAGATTAGTTTAAGAGACTTAATTCATTTATATGTCCATTACTCAGAACCACCAAGAAGGCTAGAAATTCCTGATGAGTGGATAATTCGTACCGTTGAAGTCCTGAGACGTAACCTAGAGCTTGCTGTTGAACTAGAAAAAGAAATAGGAGGATATGGTCTGAGCCTGAGTTGTTCGTTAACAACCGATAAGAATACAGAGGATGCGTATAGTCCAGCTTACGGTCTATCTGCATGGGTATTGCTGTTTGTTTCTTACTTAGAGGAATTAGTTTTGATTGACCTTGATGCTGCTCGCAAAGAGCTTTCAAGGTGGCCATGCGATGACAGTACTATCTTTGCAAGGTTAAAGATTTGGGCGTTAGGGAAAACCAATCTTGTGCCTAATGAAAGTATTATTACTACTTTAAATCAACTTTCAGACGAAGCATTTTGGCATAGTAATCATGCTAGAGACTTGCTTCTAGCTTTCGTAGCTAGATGGAAAGAACTCGATCAATGTAGCCGTTCCACAATAGAAAATAGAATATTGCAAGGACCTAAACGATGGAAAACCGAAGATGAAAATAGATTTAAGGAACGGAAAGCGATAAATATTCTTGATAGAGTAACTTGGCTTAAACAAAATGGTTGTGAGTTAACAATAGCAACAGATAAGTTAGTTGATATGCTAAGAGATGATGCGCCGGAATGGAAGCCTGAGTATGCAAAAGATGCAGCGCGCTCCTTTGCATTTCGCAGTGGTATTGTTACGAAAAATACAGACTATTCTTTGTTAGCAGATGAACCAATCGCCTCAATCCTTGAAAGAGCAAGTGAATTATCTGGTAGGCAAGATGATTTTTTGATTGATAAAGACCCATTTCTTGGTTTATCACAAGAAAAACCGATTCGAGCTTTCAACGCGTTAACTTGTTCGGCAAAAAAGGGAAACATTGTTGACTGGGCTTGGGATACTTTCCTTTATTCTGAAGCTCGTAAGAATGATAAACCCCGATTTATGGCATTAATTGCAGAGCGTTTGTCTGGTTTTACCAGTGACGACTTGGCAAAAATACTTCGTTCAGTATCAAGCTGGTTTGAGAAATCTACTAGCGTACTTGCTGATAATTATTATGCTACATACTATAAATTAGCGTTTAAATTAGTTGATGCAATGTCGATACAACCTGCCAAGGGTGAATCTTCAATAATTCGAGGTAGTAAAGCCCCTGATTGGTCCATGGATTCAATAAACTCGCCAACTGGAAACTTAACTAGTGCAATACTGCAATCACAGCATAGCCGTACTTTTGAATCTGGAGAGTGCTTCACTGGAAATTTATTGTTATTGCTCAACCAATTATTAGCTTTACCTAATGATTTACATCGTTACGCAATGGTTATACTTAGCCGCAGTTTAAGTTGGTGCTTTTGGGTTGATCCTGACTGGACTCAACGGCACTTACTTTCTGCCTTAAACTCTTCTTCCGAAGAAGACCGTCAGGCATTTTGGGCTGGTGTTTTATGGGGAGGAGTTTGCGGGAAAGAACTATTCACCATTTTGAAGCCAAGTATTCTGGAATTGGCATATTCGGGAGAAGTTGAAAGCAGAGGTCATCAGGATGCTATTGTGGGATTGATTTTCTCAGCTTGGAAAATTAAAGATGAGGATCAAAGGTGGGTATCTGATCTTGAATTAAAAGAAGTATTAATTAAATCAAGTGATGACTTTAGGTGTGGGATATTATGGCAAGCAAGGCATGGAGATAGTGAAGACAAAGAGCATTGGTTACTACCATTCAGAAAACTTATCTCAAATGTTTGGCCTAAACAGCTTGCTGCTAAATCACCCGCTGTATCTGAACGCCTTTGTAATATCGCATTTTGGGCAGAAGAACACTTCCCTGAAATTGTAAACCTAATCACTCCGTTCTTAACGAAATTAGAACGCGCTAACCACATCTACCTAAATGACGACAACGTACTTAAAAAATATCCTAATGATCTTTTGTTACTTCTGAACATCGTATTACCTGATGATGTTAACAAATGGCCTTACTACATTGGGGAGTATTTAGATCAAATGATAGAAGCTAGTACCGAGTTAAGTGATGATGAACGCTTTATCGAACTCAAAAGAAAATGGGATGCAAGGTGAGTCGATTTTAACAAATATTTGAGATTTTAAGTTACTTTTTCTTATCGGAGTAAGGCGCGTTAGAGCGATATATCTAACGCGTTTTTGTCCATATTTTAGCTAGCTGTACCTTATTAAAGAACCCGCGAAATGGGATCTGACCCCACCATCAAATTCCTGCCCTTTCGTGCAATATTAATCTTGTTCTTGTTCTTGTTCTTGATGTCTTTTTTGCACATGCTGAACAGGTTCATACTGCCAAATTTGTAGAGCTCGTCAAATCATTATTTGACTTGTTGTAAGCCCCAGTCACGCTCAGGTTTTCTGAATATTGCATACTTTTTCACAAGAATTCATTAGACGCGATTTATTAAACCTATAGATAATGATTTTCTTTAATGAATCAATTGTGCGCCTTTGTGAGTAGTGCTTTGAATCCATGCCATGTGCTTTTGAAGTTAAGCTAGGGTCGGTAATGCTCCCGCACAATCAATACCTGATTTATTTAGTTAAACATAGTGGTTAATGATGCGAATTTTTGGTCAAACAATTACCTCAAATATTTTCTCCAAGAGTGATAAAAGTCATAAATCAGCTTTACCTAAATGGCAAAAGCTACAAGAAGACACACTCAAAACTGTGGATGCATATAAGAGAATGGGTCGTGATAGAGTTGATACTGCCCATATAAAGCCAAAGCAATTCTTAGTACATACCATACGTGACTTCAAACAAGAATCACCACTACTAAGCCAAAAAGCGGAAGAGCTTTTGTCCTCTTGGGATGTTGTCAGCACTTCGGTTGTAGAAACAGGGCAACACTTTAAATCACAATGGGCTGATGTCGGTTTGATTCTGGCAGCGCCAGCTCAAAATATCATTTCAACTTCCCCACATGATGTGCAATTTCAAAACCACGCTGGAAATGAGGTAGATAAGCCCAAAAATACTTATGCCCTGACCGAAAGCTACTTCAAAGGGCAAGGAAAGCAAGGTTACACTCCTGAAGGTGGGACATATGCAAAGGTTGACGCTCCTAGAAGTGTTATCGATAGCACTAACGGTAAATACAACGAAGTGCTGGTAGTAGGAAAACCCAACATAAGAACTTATGAAGGTTATAACGCGACCAAAAACGTAAAAGTTTGTGGCATCTATTGCCATCAAATGCTCAATGAGAATAAAGCTAAAAATCTATCAACCT
>NZ_JAHKPM010000067.1 GCF_018860525.1 Vibrio hepatarius | reverse complement strand
ACCCTTATTAGATATTAAATGTCCACTAGCAGCGGTTACTGCGCCTGCCGATATACCCGTAAGAACTTGCGTCGCAATACCTGCGGCTGTATTAGCTAATACACCAGCGGTTGTCATCGTCGCGCCAGTGACGCCCATGTAAAAATTGGTAAAGTATGTCGTAGCTGCTGGACCAACAACCCAAACTGTCACCGCCATAGCGAGCACCATTTCGGGGTTTTCTTTGATCATTTGACCAACGATCTTAACCCCATGGCGCACATCCGATTCCCAGCGACCAACTTCATGACGAGCCCGCCTTTCGAAGCGTTTCGCTTCGTGACGAATTTGACGCTCTACCCTCTGAACTTCATTACGAACACGGCTTTCGGCACGTTTTACCTCGTTACGTATTCGGCTTTCGGTTCGCTTGACCTCTTTTTTAACCTTATTCCACCCACGCTTGAATGCTTTTCGGATTCTTTTGAATAAATAGCCGCTTGGGTCAATAGTGTTGACTGGATTATTTAGGTTAAAAGTGTAGCGATTGTAATTCGCCACTGACTCTTTGCCTTTGATAAAGGGGTCAGCTTGAATAAACCGTGCTAGATAGGGGTCATACACTCTACCCTTCATATGAATCAGGTCAAAACCTGCAACACCCACATGACCGAACATAGAGCTATAAGTTGGTGAAACGGCAAACGCATCATCCATTTCTGGCATGAGTACGTTATGCGATGAACCAAACGGGTCAGTGAAGGTTTGTGAAGTAATGGTGCCTTCAGCGTTGGTGACCATTATCTGCTGACCGAGTCGATCAGTATGAGAGTACGCAACCGAACAAGAAGACTCACTACAGGTTAGCGCAAAGCCATTGCCCCCATAGGTCTCGTATTGTTTGTTACCAGAGGTTTGGTTATAGGTATAAGCGCCAGATGAGAACGATTTTTCGGTTACCCACTCAAGACTTGATACATCAAAACGCTTATCGGTGCGGACAATCTGTTGACCGTCTGGTCCGTAGGTAAAGCGAGTTTCATCTCTATCAACGACTGTGTTGTCTTGATTGTCTGAGACGCGACCAACATAGACAAGGCGATTGCTCTCGTAACGGAACTGTCTAAGTCCATCTGATAACATGTTGCCATTTTTGTCATAAGTAAAGTGACGAGTCTCACCATTTTCCTCTTCAAGGCGAGTCAGCTTAAACGGATCAGCCGATTCATAGTAATAATCACCCACACCAGTTTTGTAAGTAATGTTGCCATACTTATCATATTCAAACTCGGAAGTGGCTGAGATAAACCCGTTTGCGTTGATCTCTTGGCAAATACCGTTGGCACAGAATTGCTTAATGGTATGAGCTTTTAGCCTGTCTTGTTCATCATAACTGTATTCATCTTCAAATGAAGTTTCGCTACGATTACGGTAGTAAAAATGGCGTTTACGGCTAGACAAGAGATCGTTAGAATTATACCGATATTCATAACGGTACACCAATGTGCCACTGCGTGTTGCCGATTGCTCTAAGAGTTGGCCTGATACACGATCATAGCGATAAAACTCTTCTAAACCATTACCAAAACGCACATTAGTGACACGTTGCTGGGCATCTTTGGCTAGGACTTCTTTATACAGTTCACCGGTTTGAGCATTGGTCCACTTATATGGCGAGCCATTGCTGTAACCAATTTCAAGTGCAAACTCATTACCTAGACGAGAGGGTGTCGTCTCCTTTTTAACTTGACCGTTACTGTTATACTCGTAGTGAGTCGTCTGCGTGTAGCCGTCTTCTAGAGTAATCTCTCGTTTTTTAAGCCAGCCATTGGGCCACTCGTAGGTGTTAACTTCCTCGTATACTGTCTCTTGATTAGCACAGGTTTGTTGTCTACCTGCCACCTTAACAACACGCTTTGGCTCGGCAAGTGGCAGCTTAGTTGGGAACTCGTAACACACGGTTGACTCAGGAGTCGACATACGTATTACGCGGTTAAAATTGTCGTAACTAAACTCGGTGCGGTCGCCGTTAGCATCCTGCTGCCAAGCAAGCTGTCCTTTTAGATTGTAGTGATATTTCCAATGTCCACGAGATGGGTCAATGGTTTGTGTTCTTTGCCCACGCGCATCATAAACATAAACAATCTTGGTTTCTGGGTTACTGTTAAGTTCAGATGACGTCAATTTACCCATCGCATTGTAGGTAAAGCGAATGGTATTACCAAGATGATCATCAACCTGATATAAAAGCCCTGTAATGTCATGATAACGACGGAAAACATTGCCCCACTTGTCATATGATTCGGTCACATTATCAAGTAGCTCTGAACGACTTTCACTTTGGCCATTGACCTCATATTCGATTTCGCGTGTTTCAACATTGCCTTTGACAGCGTATGTTACTGCTTGATCACCTTCAAAATGCGGTAATAGTAGCTGCTTCGAATATTTGTCTTGTTTGAGTTCGGCAGAGATGATGAACCTGTCGTCCATCCCTTTTAGGATTTGGTACTGACCGCGACTAGTCACACACGTCATTGCACTTGGTGTAGCGTTATATACAACCGAGACTGTGTCACTAGGACAAACTGCCACCCACTCATTCAAGCGTGCTGGCACATCGTCAATTGCGTAAAACTCTGTCTTTTTAGTGATACCACGAGCTGTTTTTGCAACCACTCGGTTTTTGTCATCATAATGGGTTTCCTCATAAGGAGTTCCATTAATTGACGACGTTTCCACTCGACCTGTCGCTGTAGTTCGATACTGATAGTCTATACATTGACCATTTTCACATCGCTGCGTGAGGTTATCACCTGTATATTTGCTTGTCTCACGCAATACGACCTGACCATTGACCTTTCTAACTCGCGCCGTCACTCTGCCTTTCGCATCCTGAGTGACTGCATCACTTGTGGTATAGCCCCCCTGACGCGTGATCTGTTCAACCAGTTTATCGTCTCGATAAACATACTCAAACTCTTTAACCAATTGATCGCTAACGCCGTTTTCATAGGCCGGACTGATGATACTACGACGTTCAATCTTACCCACTGCATAATCATTTTCAAATCGATACTCGACTTGGTCTTCGATTTGCTCACCATTGTTGTTATCAGTAATGGTGATGCGTTTTTCTAGGCGGTTTTGGTCGTCATAGCTGTTTTCAATCGTTTTGGTTTGGCTGACATTGCCATCAATATCAAACACTGACTCAACAACACGCGCTTTCTGCGCTTGACCATTGGCTGTCAGTCGCCATTCGATATCGGTTTCAGACAACCGGTATTCGGTATTATCAATATGACCAAAACGTTCGATTTTATTGGCAAGCCCAGCGTAATCGCCATGAGCGATATAACTTGTTAGATTGCGTGTGTTGCTACTTGGATTCGGTATATTCTCTTGGCTCAACGATTTAGGCTGCCCTGACTCATTGAGCACATAAGTGTAGGTGGATTGTGTTCTGCCCGAGCCAGAAACCTGTTTGGTATCACGGCTGACAATCGCCATCACACCACCCTGGTTACTGCTTGTTTATCGTCTTTCCAGCCAGCTAAGTAAGGGAATGAATTAAAGTTGGTTGTACGCGCATAATCAAGATGAATAGGTTGATAACAAGTTGGCTCGGTTTGAGATTTTAAGCGTTCACATTGACCAATCGCCGATAGATAATCAGCTTGATATGGCGCTTTTGCCCAGCCAGAACCATTCGCATTCTTAATGCCAGAGGCATCATCGACCCAAGTTTGTGTCTTGAAGAAGTATGAGACAACCTTATCTTCATGCTCAACATCGATAGTGGTGAGATTAGCTGCTGTATTAACCGTTACGCTAGGATCGGCTTTTAGCGACTCTAGCCCTTCAATTCGGTGGCTGTTTTCAACAAAAGATAAACGAGCCTGTTTTTGCGCAAAAGGAATCGATAAAGAGAGCGCAGCTTGGCCGCTATCGGTCACATAAGAATCAACACTGATACTGTTTTCAGTTTGGGTAAATGAGGCATAAGGATAAGCAAACTGACTATTAATCAGGCCAGAAACAATGCCTGATTGAACAACACTGGGAGAAGATTTGTAATTATTAATCGAAAACTTATAGCTTCCCATCCTTACATATACGGATGAGCTTGAACTATATGAGTTGTGTGCTGCGCGCGCCAATTTATTGTTTTGGCTTGTGCGAACAAACTCATTATACTTAGCCGTTTGTTTGTGAGTAAAATGCTCCGCTTTCCACTGACTGCCCTGTTTCCACACTCGTAGATAGCTGGTTCTATCAATTTCTGGCGTTTCAGGCCCTAGAGGGATGGGAATAACAACCTCGCCATGAATTAACATCATGGGCCTAGGTTCGACTAACTTGGTATAAAACTGGTACGTGTCCCTACTGACATCTTTCATGTACACATCAACACGCGTTGCGTGCGCTGATGAGACGGCAAACATGAGTAGGAAAAATATAAATTTATGTATTTTCATTTTATTTTCTATTTATCCAATAATTTCCACTGCATTATGTAAAGTAACAACCTTAAAGTTTGCGTTCCCTCCAATTCAAAACGTGTAGCCAACCAATGATTAACCAATCAGAGCCATCGACATAAAAAAAAGTAAAATAATATCATTGAGGCGTAGTATTTTCCATATCAATAGCTCGATAAAATACAAAGTATCAGCATTGAGAAAAACGATAATTATCATTTCATTACAGTAAGGAGATGGGCTGAAGGGTGGTTGGAAAAACAGCATTTGAACCTAGAGAAAAGAGGGGTATTAGTATTTGGGAGTAATAACGTGAAAGATAGCAACATTTTTGACTGAACTGGGGAAAAACAAAAGCCTTAAGTAAGATCCCTCACCCAATAAATTATTTGGTTTGAGCTGCCACGCCATTTTAAAGTGAGATCTTTTTTGTCTTGTTCAAACTTGCCGTCAATAAGAACATCGACTTGTTTAACAATAGCGCGTTGCGTTGGAGACAGTGACTTGAATGTATAACCCGTCCATAACCAAATATCTTTATCAAGACATTCTAATTTTACTCTTTGAACAAGCTCCTTAATGGCGAAAAGATTTGCATGATGGAGCGGATCGCCACCAGATAAAGACAGCCCCCTTTTCTTTATCCGCGTATCATTAAGGTCAGCGATGATCTGGTCTTCCAGCTCTTTTGTAAACAAATGACCAGAATCAACACGCCACGTTGACTGGTTATAACAGCCTTTGCATTGATGCTCACAGCCAGACACAAATAAGGTGCAGCGCGTACCCTCGCCATTGACAACATCCACTGGATAATAGGCGTGATAATTCATTATTTATAAATGCTTTACTCGACGAATGACTTCTTGCTGCTTACCCGCGTTGAATGGCCGTGCATCAGGACTGCCTAAATAGCCACATACTCGCCTTGTCACAGACACTGTAGGCGAATCATGATTGCCGCAATTAGGGCAGCAAAAGCCTTTACTTGTGCAATCAAACTCCCCCCTATAGCCACACTCGTAACATTCATCAATTGGTGTATTGGTGCCATAGTAAGGCACGCGTGAATAACTGTAATCCCAAACATCTTCTAAGGCTTCTATGTTGGACTCCATGTTTGGAAATTCGCCATAGCAAATAAAACCACCACTTGAGAGCTGAGGGTAAACCATTTCAAAATCAATTTTATCGTATGGGTTAACTTTTTTTTCTACATCTAAGTGAAAGCTGTTGGTGTAATAGCCTTTGTTCGTCACACCTTCAATCACGCCAAATTCTTTGGTATCAATACCACAAAAGCGGTGACATAGGTTTTCACTTGGCGTGGCATACAAGCTATAACCGTAACCAGATCCCTTATTCCACTGGTTAACTGCCCGTTTAAGATATTTCACTATCTTAAGTGCTTTAGCTTGAAGATTAGCACTGTCATAAATATGGGTCTCATCACCATACAGAGCGTTAATGGCTTCATGCAGACCAATATAGCCAAGCGAGATAGAGGCACGACCATGCTTAAAGATGTTCGATATAGGTTCGTCCGCTCTTAGCCTTACTCCGCAAGCCCCTTCCATATACAAAATGGGCGCAACGCGAGCTTGAACATTTTCTAGCCGAGCAATTCGAGTCTCTAACGCCCTACGAGCAAGAAGTAGTTTTTGATCGAGTAGCGCATAAAAGTCTTCTTCGCCTTGCTTTGATTGCAAGGCAATTCGAGGAAGGTTTAGGCTTACAACGCCTAAATTATTGCGCCCATCATAGATAAGCTCACCGTTTTCTTGGTAATCACTAAGAAAGCTACGGCAACCCATTGGTGTTTTAAATGACCCTGTCACTTTAATCACTTGGTCATAATTAAGAATATCTGGATACATGCGTTTTGAGGCGCATTCTAAGGCTAACTGTTTGAT
Source organism: Vibrio hepatarius (assembly GCF_018860525.1). Classification (GTDB taxonomy): domain Bacteria; phylum Pseudomonadota; class Gammaproteobacteria; order Enterobacterales; family Vibrionaceae; genus Vibrio; species Vibrio hepatarius_B. The sequence continues at coordinate 105,684 of NZ_JAHKPM010000067.1, read as the reverse complement.
GTGATAATTAGGGTCTTCACTGTTACGGTTCAGCCCTTCTTTGATGGTAAACACCAGCTTAGGAAATACCGCTGTTTTACGATTTTTCCCAAGCCCCGCCAAACGGTTTTTTAATATGGCTTGCTGGATTAAACATGATGCCCAGCAGGTACCCAAGCCAAAACTAAATGTGACAAAAGGTGTCTGGCCATTTGCTGTATGCAAAGTGTTGACTTCATATTCCAAAGATTGAAATGCATCAAAACACTCTTTTTCAGTGCGTTCACGAGCAAAACATTCTACATCGTCAATTCCCCACTCTCGTGCAACTGCAAGATGCTTTTTGTAACTTGCCATTACATATGGTGACAGTACTTCATCGATTCGGTTAACCGTTGTTCCTCCGTAGATATGGCTTGCTACCTGGGCAATAATTTGCGCTGTGACCGCAGTCGCAGTAGAAATTGATTTTGGCGTATCTATTTCAGCATTGCCCATTTTAAAGCCATGGGTCAGCATGCCTTTTAAATCAATGAGCATACAATTAAACATTGGAAAGAAAGGTGCGTAGTCTAAGTCGTGATAATGAATATCACCACAGTCATGAGCGGCCACAATATCACGAGGGAGAATGCGGGTTTTGGCATAGTGCTTAGCTAGTATTCCAGCGAGCAAATCTCGCTGTGTGGGAATAACTTTACCATCCTTATTCGCATTTTCATTGATCAAATCAAGGTTACTTTGTCCTATCAAGCCTTCAATATCTCGTGTTAAGTCGGTTTGTTTTTCTCTCGCAACATCACGGTCATGGCGATACTCGATATAAGCTCGAGCAATCGATGGAAATGGGCCTTGCATCAATTCATTTTCAACTCGTGTTTGGATATCAGCAATATCAATTTTTTGATGTTCAATCAATTGTGACTCTATCGCCAACGCAACATTTTGCGCGTACAGCGCCATATCCTTATTTTTGCATTCAGCCGCAGCCTCAACAGCTGATTGAATGCGTCCCCGACAAAAATGGACTTTTGAGCCATCACGCTTGATTACCATTGGTTGCATCATTTCTCCTTAACCTCAGCCCACAAACAGATCATTGAAATCACAATATGAGATGGTTTTTAATACACAAAGCCCTATATATTGTGCTTTATTAAACGAAAGTTGATAAAGGAGTGTATTGATGCCGATCAACAAACTTATGGGCTTGATGAACAACACGCCAATCTTATAGATAGGCTAACAACTTGGTAAATCATCACGGTATCGGAGTAAAGTGTTCATCACTGAATCACATTGAATTTGCTGTAAAATGAATTCTTTGGGTCTTATATACTGTTTATCTATGACTAAATTTCACCATCACTGGCAACATTTAATACTCACATTAGCACTCAGTTGTGTTTCAACGTCTATAACCGCAACTCCATTGTCTTTGACAACATGGAATATTGAATGGTTAACTTCTAAGCCCTCCAAGCAATTTGTTCAATCAAAACGAACACAAATAGACTTAGAGGCACTAGCCAATCATTTTGAATCAACCGACACTGATATTCTTGCCTTTCAAGAAGTTAATGACTTAAAAGCGATCCGAAAGGTGGTTGGACAAGACTATGATATTTACTTATCACAACGCGCAAGTAACAGTAGGGTTAAACAGCAATTTAAAGATATTAACCAATATACGGGATTTGCTGTGCGAAAAGGAATACCCGTTGAGAATCTCCCCGATATCCAGCTAGATAAGCGCAAAAACAGCAAACTCAGGTTTGCTACATATATTGTTATTACACCTAACCAAAAGCCGCCAGTACACCTCTTATCTGTTCACTTAAAGGCGCGTTGCAGCGGTGCGTACAATAATAATCGAGATTGCCAAATACTAGAGTCTCAAGGTAAGGCACTAAACCAATGGATACTAGATCGCGAAAAAGCCAAGCAGCAATATATTGTATTGGGTGATTTTAACCACAACCTCAGCTACCAAGGTGACTGGTTATGGGGGGAGATAACACAGTCTTCTTCTTCGATTCTAGCGACTATCTCCACCCAACCAAGGTGTAAGGTGCGTTCAAGACATCATCCTGATCGGCTTCATCAGTTTCGCTCTTTGATTGACCACATCATCATTAGCCAAAAACTGACACTGAGCACACCAGAACAAATGGTTTTTCCAAGTGAACAAGTACTCAAATATCACTTAAGTGATCACTGCCCCTTAAGAACCACATTAGAATAAAAAATCCTTAACACCAGAGCTTAAGGCTGCGTTAAATATTTGGATAGCATGGAACCCGCTAACATTGCGACAATGAAAATAACAATATCCAAATTACCGAAGCCTAGGCTTGCGATCGCTGGGCCTGGGCAAATACCAGCTAACCCCCAACCTATGCCAAATGTTATTGCGCCTAATACCAATCTGGTATCTATAGCCTTATTGGGTGTAAAGCAATAAACTTCTCCTGACAAAGCGTGTGTTTTTTTGCTTTAACCAAAAGTGATAAAGTGGTGTATAAACCACTAAAGCGCCACCCATTACCAATGCTAAACTTGGATCCCACTGCCCTGTAATATCAAGAAAACCAATCACCTTGGCAGGGTTTACCATTCCTGAAAGTGTCAACCCTATACCAAATAACAGCCCACTCATGAAAATAGAAACTCTGAGTAATGTCAGTTTCATAGCACTACCTCATGAGTCAGCCAAACTGTGACCATGGCAGCAAAAATAAACACACCAGTTGCCAGCAATGAACGAAAAGACAATCGCCCTACTCCACATATTCCATGCCCGCTAGTGCATCCATTACCCAACCGAGTACCAAAACCGACCAGTAAACCGGCTAATATTAGAATATGAATCGGGACTCCATCCGTGTTAGGTGCTTGAATGCCCATACTGACTAGGCCGAATGACCCACCAATAACAAGCCCTAACAAAAAAAGCGTTCGCCATAGTACATCTCCCTTCGCTGGAGAAAGTAAGCCATTGATAATCCCGCTAATACCCGCTACTTTTCCACTGATGAAAAGTAGAAAAATAGCAGATAAACCAAGCATCATTCCACCAATTAATGACCACCAAAGCATCGTGCTTAACATACTTTTTCACCTATATCTGAACTTCAATCATGCTTATCAGAGAATATCGTCAAATCAAGATTAGTAATTGCTAATATAATGAATGCGTATTCAGTGCTCGTCAAGTTAACATTAGGTTGTGCTAATTTACTTTGGGGTTATAGATCTACTAGACAATACCCATGTTAGAGGCATCGTCTAGTTTTTCTTCAAACCATTGATAACCGACTGAGGAGCAACTTTAGCTAATTCATTTAAGCACTGATCGATCTTAGGGTTTTCATGGCGAGCGTATATATCGCAAACCGCATAAAGCTGCTCAGGCGCACCGGATATTAAATAGGCTTGCTCAAAAGATGTTACTGATTTTTTCAAATCATACTCCTCTTGCAACACGCCATTAAGATACCAAAAGTAGCTGTTGTCCTCTGCTATTTCAGCTGCCTGTTCAATTTCTCTTGCAGCACTTTTCTTATCATCAAGCCTCACTAGTGCGAGTGATTTTGAATAATGAAGAGCGGCGTTATCAGGGTGAAGTTCAAGGCCGTTATCTAGTGTTTGTATGGCACGACTATCTTGCTCTTGAGCACGATAGTTATCCGCCAAACTCAGCCAAACCTCAGGATTGCCTGGTTGTTTTACCACTAGTACTTGATAGATTTTGTCGGCTTGGTCCCATTCATGATGCCAGCGATAGACATCAGCAAGCAGTAATTGAGAATTCTGATCTTGCTCAGCTTGTAAGTAAGTGATGAGCTCAGCAACTGGCTTTTCTAATATTTGTTGCTGTTTTGGGTTTAAATTTGCAAAGTCTCGCACCAAATTGGTCGCCGCCATAATACGCACCTTGGCTTCTCTATCAGTCAGTAAAGGCTCAATCATACGCCAGCGATGTTCTATGGTATAAGGCGCTGCTCCAATAATCGCCGCTTCTCGAACGGTTGGCTCATGATCTTGTAAACTACGCACAACAGCAACAAGCGCATTTTGACTGGGATAGTTAGCCAGCTCGCGCAAAGCTTCAATACGATGTTGCTTAGGTTGCTTAATATCCTGCGCTCGGTAAGAAAGATAAGCCCCCCTTTGCTGTGAAGTCGCATGCGGCGGCTGCTCAGCTGAATTCAATGCCCTTTCTTGACTTGGTACATTTGGAGCTTCACCATCTGCAATAGCTAATGGGCTCACTGACAATCCCATAACTACAGCAACAATCAGCTTACAAAACCACTTTTTGTTGACTACTTTTGATGCTGAATGAGGAAAATTTTTTGAAAGTAATCGCATAACTTCATCCTTAAAACTTTGCTTCAAATGAAGAACGTTTATTAGTCATATGATCGTGTCGTAATGCATCGCTGTATTTTCCATGAGCAACAGGGTTGCCGGTAGCGCGAAGAATATAGGCCATCGCCTTATCTGCATGAGCAAAAAACTTCTTCCATCCAGAGCATAAGTAGTTCAATCCCGGCTCACCCTCTTTGGAACGAATAAAACGATTCTTAGGGCACTCACCATGACATGCAAACTGGTAATCACAGCGCTGACATTGCTGAGTCAAAGTACGTTTTTTTGCAAAGCCAAACTTTTGCTGTTCTGGGCTATAGGCTAATGTTTCCAATTTCTGGTGGTGGATGTTACCAATCTTATATTCTGGGTAAACATAATGATCACACGAAAATACATCACCATTGGGCTCCATTGCTAAGCCCTTACCGCAAATTTCACCTAATGTACACAAAGGGTTTTTTCTGCCCATCCAAGCTTCTGCACTGGCTTCAAAGTATTGCACGAAGACTCTACCGATGTCGTTTTGCACCCATTCATCAAAAATCGCAATAAGGAAATTTCCCCAAGCCTCATCTGCCACACACCATGGTTCAACAACTGAGTCTTTATGACCGGGAATCAATCGCTTATCTCCTTGTTTTAATTGCTCTTGTGGCTGCCACGTTTGTGGTGCTGTAGTGCGAAAGGTTTTCTGCTCCACAATGGGAATAAACTGCATTTGAGGTGAACGCACTTCATCTCGCAAAAAACGATAAACCTCTAGCGGATTACGGCTGGTGAGATTGTTTACACACGTCAACGTTGCAAAGTTCACTTTATGACTATGCAGCCGATCGACCGCATTCATGACTTGCTTAAACGTGCCTCTCCCTGCACGATTAGTTCGATATGCATTATGTAACATCTCTGGCCCATCAATGCTTAAACCCACTAAGAAATTATTCTCTTTTAAAAATACACACCATTCATCGGTTAGTAATGTACCATTGGTCTGCAAATCATTAGAAATAGTAATACCTTCAGGTTTGTACTTGGCCTGAAACTCAACAATCTTGTGAAAATAATCCAAACCCAACATGGTCGGCTCACCGCCTTGCCAAGAGAAAATAATTTCTGGCGTGTTTTGTCCTTCAATATATTGCCGAATATACGTTTCTAATGTGTCATCATCCATCACCGGCGAACAGCCTTGCTTATACTCAAGTAAGTCTTGTTTACTGAGGTAATAACAGTAAGTGCAATCAATATTGCACACCGCTCCAATGGGCTTGGCCATAACGTGTAAACGTTTAGATGCTTTGCCATTATATTGAGGGCCTTGAGTAATATGCATAAATCACCTTTTTCTTTATGAAATTTAGATAAAAATAACCTTAAGCCCGCTATTTTTACTTCGGTGGTTCAATCATAAATAGCATTAATGTCACATGCTTGTTATACCCGATATAACCTTTTTTCATAGTGATTGTTGCTAACATTATTTTTCACTAACCGGATGAGAATTCATCGATGAAACACTTTAAAAGCAAACCTTTACCTGCCATTTTCATTGTCTCATTCAGCTTTTTAATCAATGGCTGTACTACTCCCCACCCTATTGCGCTCGATATTGAGAAAAATATGGTTATGGTTGAAGGTGGTACTTATATAATGGGCTCGAACACTGACTTGGCAAACAAGGCTGAAAAGCCCGCAAGAAAAGTGACAGTGAACACTTTTTATATCTCTAAATTCGAAGTCACGCAGGAGCTGTTTGAATCTGTAATGGGTTCATCATTCAGCTATTTTCAAGGCAAAAATAGCCCCGTCAACAATTTGAGCTGGCAACAAGCTAACTATTTTATCGACAAACTTAACCAACTAACGGGTGAGCACTACAGGTTACCAACCGAAGCCGAATGGGAATTTGCAGCCACAGGGGGAATTAAAAGTCACGGATTTGCATATTCGGGATCTAATAATATTGGTGATGTCGCATGGTATGCTGCTAACTCGAACAATCAAGCGCATCCTGTTGGGAAAAAGCAACCTAACGAACTTGGACTTTACGACATGACAGGCAATGTTGGAGAATTTGTGATTGATGCCTATGACGATACATTCTACCGATTCGGTCCTACTGACAATCCCAACAACGCCAAACAAGAAAAAGCAGGCTTAGCCCACAAGTCGGTTCGAGGTGGAAGTTTTTCCTATGATGCTGATGAATCAGAAAATTTCCGCCGCGATTTCGCAAGTCAGTCTATTATTATGTCGGACATGGGACTTCGTCTTGCTAAAAGTGTTGAATAGTCACGATAAAGGTAGGCGTAAGCCTACTCAATCCCGATTTGATTTAATAACAGTACGTCTATGGTCAGGACATGGTTAAGCGCATAGAAACAATAGGCATTTAGCCTCACTGTATCGGCGGTAAACAATAAATACAAAGGTAAATAATAAAATGAAAAAACACATCTGTACCCTCGCAGTCTTATCTGGTTTATCATTCTCAGCTTTAGCTTTAGATTGTGATCCAAGTTTATTGCCTTCATGGAAAGATGGCGTAAGCAAAACTGAGATCACCCAGTTTGTCTCCCAATCAACTGATAAGTCGAAAAAAACGTTTATCCCAAAACCAGACCGAATTGCCGTGTTTGATAATGATGGAACGCTTTGGTCAGAAAAACCTTATTACTTCCAACTCGCCTTCGCTTTTGACCAAGTAAAATCTATGGCCAGTTCTCATCCTGAATGGAAAGCCGAGGAACCATTCAAGTCTGTACTCAAAAATGACATACCGGGTGTTTTAAGAGGAGGCGAGAAATCACTGCTTAAAATAGTGACTGCAACCCACAGTGGAATGACTGTCGATGAATATCAAAGCCGCGTAGCAAAGTGGTTAGAAGCGGCCAAAGATCCACGTTTTAGCAAAGCTTATACAGATCTCACTTACAAACCAATGCGTGAGATGCTGACTTACCTGCAAGATAACGGCTTTAAAACATACATTGTCTCTGGCGGTGGTGTTGATTTTATGCGTGTATGGGCCCCAGACGTATACAACATTCCTCAAGAGCAGATCATTGGCAGCGCACTCAAATATCAATACGACTATAACGACGGCAACCCAACGGTCACTAAGCTCAATGAGATCCTCAGTATTGATGATAAAGCGGTCAAAGTTGAGAACATTCAACATGTGATTGGTAAGAAACCAATCCTCGCTGTCGGTAATTCAGATGGTGATCATGCCATGATGCAATGGGCAACGAGTCAGCCTAATTCTATGGCAATGATCGTTCATCACACCGACAAAGACAGAGAGTGGCAATACGACCGTAAGTCGAGTGTTGGCCACCTCGACAAAGCGATGGATGAGGCCATCCAACGAAATAACTGGCACCTTATCGACATGCAAAAAGAATGGTGCACTGTTTACTAATTGACTTATTACTCCCCTATTTGGGGAGTTTTTCCGTAGGATAAAATACGATTAGATTCGCTACTTTCTTATCGCTTTACCAGCCTGCTTTATTTGTTGTCTTAACCATTGATGTGCACTTTCATTAGTACGACTAGAGTGCCAAATAGCATACAAGTCATGCACACTATCACTAAATGGTAAAGGAAGTGCTTTAAGGCTATAGGTATTTGAAAAGTGCTCAATGGTTGATTGTGGCAGGGTGCCGATAAGATCACTATCATTGATCACCGGTAACATTTCCATTGCACCAGCAGCACGATAAACAATGCTTCTCCTTGCTAAATCCTCAATATCTTCACCAGTAAGTAAGCTATCTCTCGCTTGCCAACGGGCGACCACTACATGCTTTTCAGCCAAAAATTGTTCAACGCTGCAAGACTCTTTGATGCGCGGATGTTCTGCACTACAAACCACCATTAAACGCTCTGAAAAAACAGCTTCCATTTTTAATACCGTGCGCCCGCGCGGCGGTAAATCTATAATTAAGTCATAACGTTGTAAGCGCAAATCACTTTCATAATCTTTGGTAAATAGCGGATGGACTTCCAAAGCAATATTTGGTGCTTGATTACGAATTTGACACAAAAGCTGCGGCATTAATTCATAGCTTGCCACCGACAAACAGGCAATAGAAAAAATTCGATTGGATATTTTAGGGTCAAAGCTACTTGAAGCGGATAAGGTTGAGGTAAAGTTCTTCAGCGCCGTCAACATCGCAGGATAAATATCTATTGCAAAGCTGGTTGGATCAACGCCAGAGCTACTGCGGTGAAACAAAGGTTCGTCATAGATGTCTCTGAGGCGGGCAAGCGCTTTACTCACGGCAGGCTGGCTAATGTCTAACCTAGCCGCAGCCTTAGACAAATTCTGCTCTTCGAATATCGCCACAAAAATTGGGATAAGGTTTAAGTCTGTACTCTTCATTGCGCCAACATAAAACCAAGTAATACCCCATTCTAACTAACTGCTTCACACATAACGACTTAGAATCAAGAAACTGAGTGGCAATACATGTTTTAGTCCAAATTGGACCACTTGTATCAACTCTCTATCGAATCTTCATTCAACGTCGATTCAAACGGTTTATACATTCCCATTCCACTTTGCTGGACCTAGACCAAAAATATAACAAAAAAAAGGCAATGTCACATTGGGTTAACTCAATACTATGATAATCATCTCTCTAGTAAAAACAAACATATAGGGATATATATGAATAAGTTTAATGCAGTGTTATTAGTACCAGCAATCCTATCTATAAGTGCAAATGCCGCAACGGAAACCGTTAAAGGAAACGTTATTGGTTATGTTCCTAGCTATCGTGTTGAAACAGTAAAGAATATGGATATCTCCATGTATACCCACGTTCATCTATTCTCAATTACGCCTTTAGCAGATGGTCAATTAGGTTGGCCTGATGGAAAGACTAAACAGCAAATGGCTCAATATTTTGAGGATTTGAAGCGACAGGCCGGAACCAGTACTAAATTGATGCTGACTTTTGGTGGTACGTCCGAAAAAGGATCGCAATACTTTCCAGAAATGGCGGCTGACCCAGAGACAAGAAGCGTATTTGTACGCAACGCCATAGAGCTAGCGTTGGAATGGAAAGCAGATGGTGTCGATATCGATTGGGAATGGGGTGAACCCGATACTGATGAGCGTTACAAGCAAGCCTATACCGACCTTATGGCTGAGCTCAATTCACAAGCTGACGAAAATAACCTTTTAGTTTCAAACGCTATTTCTCCAAGCAGTTATATGGGTGATAATACGCCAACAGCCGCATTAACTCACTCTGACTATCTAGTCGTTATGACCTATTCGTATTCAGGCGGTTGGTCTCCAACCACCAAACATCACTCTAGTTTACTCGATGGAGCCGGAGGATTAGATTATTGGACAGAACGTGGCATACCAGCAGAACAACTCAATTTGGGCGTAGCATTTTTTGCCAGTAAGTTTAGTGGCACAACAACACCAAACAGCGAATTTGACGACTATGAAGCGGTTACCTACGCAAGTGTAGAGCCATCCATCAATCAGAGTTATACCGTAGTGGAAAACAATTGGGAAGGAACCTACGCCTATTCTAATGCTGAAAATAACATTATCTTTTATGACAGCCCACAGAACATAGATGCAAAGGTTGATTATGCTGATGCTAATGGCTTTGGAGGTATTGCTGTATGGGAAGTTGGCCAAGATTCAGCAAGCCAGACTTTATCTAACGCCGTTGCAACAGCGAATCAAGAAATTCCTTCACAGCCCGAGCCTAACCAGTGCCAAGATATTGATGAATTTGAACCTGGTCAATATAGACCAGACGAAGAAGTCGTTTACCAAAACAACTTGTATCACTCAAAGCGTTGGACAGACGTAGGCAAAACCCCTGCAGATGAATACTCCGGTTGGGTATTTATAAAAAACTGCGATTAAAAATCAAAAGCAGCCCGACTGGGCTGCTTTACCTATTCTAATACGGTTACATTTGATATTTTAACGTCAAAGCAATACTTCTCTCTTCACCATACCAGCAATTGGTATTGTTATTATCTAGTGGAGTGTTGAGATGTATTTTTACCTGATGACTTATTTGTTTCTCTTCGCCTACTATCTAGTTGGGGTAGTGCTTTAGGAGGCACTGATAGACCTTTATGATTGTCCTTCATTTTACCAATTGCTTTCCACATAGATCTGAACAACTTTCTGTCCTGTAACCCATTTTGAATATGGTTACACCAACCCTTCCAAACATCTGAAGAATCCGCTTTACCCATCTCCAAGCTATTTGAATTGACCCTTAATTGCTTATAAAGAAGGGCTCGCGCTGCGCCCCAACGTTTATCTCTCAGCATCTGATTAAACACCCACCAAGGAGGAATTGGGTGTTTACGATAATACTGACGAATACTAATGACCACCAGCACCATGGCCACAATGAAAGTCATACCACTAACAAGCCAAAAAGCATGAGCATGCACAAAAGATTTCAGTGTGTGTGTCGCCGTAAAAATTTTCCCAGCAATAACTTGTGTTTCAATCTGTTTTGTTTTGCTATTCCACCACTGAAAATGATATTCAGGTAGCTTAATTTTACCTCCTTGTTGAATCACATAAACCGTTTCTTCGCTTCGGCTTGATTGATAATCACCGCGGGTTTGCATGTCTGAACGTTTATTAGGTTGCGGGTATGCTTGATATTGAGTTGTAGAGCCACCGGATAACAGATCAGGCAGTAGGACTGATAGGGTGTCATTTGCATCAATAGTAATCGTTCGAGTAATCGCATCACCGACTTTGAGCTCATCATTTGAGGTTGACCAAGTCTGTTTTACCTCGACATTTGTTGCTGAAAACCACTGCGATTTGTCACTGATCAACACTGAAGGCATAGTAGCTTCAAAACGAATCGGTTGTGTATATAAAGTACCAACGACTTTAGCGCCGTCAGACGCTGAAACTTGAACTCCAACAGCAATAGGTGGAATCACATATGTACCTGGAGACTGAGGGTATATCGTCACTTCCCAACGTTGTCGAGACCATGTTTTTCCCTCTTTTCGCTCAGTATAATTGGTGGCTAACTGGTTTCTTTGCTTAGCAATCACATTGGGTATTTCAACACTACCAATACGAGTTCCACCGGTAAACCAGCGTGGCGTTGCAACCTCAATGTACAAAATAACTTGCTCATTAACACTAAATTTAGATGTCTTGTTATTACTAGAATCTTTACTTTGTTTACCAACCCAAGCTAATAGCTCAATTTCATTGCTACGTTCAAGCTCGTGGATGTTTTGGGCATAGCATGAGCTGGAGAGCAATATGCTAAGTAAACATAACAACATAAAAGTTATTGATATCAAGTAGGTAGAAGCACTATGCTTTAATGCGACTGTCATTGCGCTTGCCCCTCTATGGTAGCATTGCTGGTAATTACTGTTGTTTCACGCAACTGAATCTGGAACTTAGCCTGTAAGAAGTATTTAGGATCTGCTTCTACCCCTTTTAGCCATTTATTGGCAATGGTTTCATCTGCAAGGATCTCGTCGGCACTTAACGTCTCATTAATCATTAATTCAGCAGAAGTTTTTTCATCTGCCCCTTCTGCTGTCTGTGGATTATCACCCAGTTCTTTTGATGCATCATTCTCTGTTCCTGCTTGGCTTTCGCTCATTTGGTTTATTTCTTTGACAATTCCTTTAATCACAATCAGGTTATGCTCAACATCATTTCTTAGGTGGCTGTCTAGCTCTTCTTTGTCAGCAAGTGACTGCAATATATCGCGCGCAGCTAAATATTCACGCTGACGCGCAAGCGTGCTTGCCACATTATATAAACCTAATTCTCTGCGCGCTTTTGACGGAGCATTCTGCATTTCCAAAAATGTACTGTGAGCGAGTTTATACTCAGCTGCATAATAATAAGCGGTTCCTTTTCTTAGTGGATCGGTAAAGTGCTTTGCCGCTTCTAAATATTCATTTTGATTAAACAAACGCTGCCCTTGCTGGTTAGGTGTCAGCCATAAATCCCACCACCATTGAGACACTTTGTCCCAAGTCGTCACCTCTTTAACTACCTCGGGAATATCTGCTTTTAGTGAAACTGTCTCCGCTTTGACTTGCTGAGGAAAAAATACAGTTGTCGTGATGACGACAATCAAGCACCATTGGACTAGCCAACCTTTTCGAAACCAGAACAACATCAGCACCATGATAGGGAGTAACAGCTTATACCCCATATCTTCCCATGGCATGGAAGATTCGCCATTCAGTTGCATGTTACGCTCAATATAGTGGCTTAAGGCATTGATGTCGGAACTATCAACCGTTACTTCAACTAGATGACCAGATGTCACGCTGGCAAGTTGGCGTAGTGAATGTAAATCGATAGGACGATCTGACACAAGCTCAGCATTACCAGCAGCCAGAATCAAAAGCTGATAAGGTTTATCAGCAAAATAAACTTTATACGCTTCGATCGTTGTCGGGTTAACACCATCAGTGACCAAAAGCACTGTTGAACCAAGCTGTCCCTTCAATTGCTGATCAATCAGGGGGAGTGCTTTTTCCGCCATCTTTCCCTCAGCTGGCATGATCTCTGGTGTGATAGCGGCAAGGAATGGAGCAAATACCTGTCTATCTCGAGTAATAGGCATAGCAACATGTGCTGAGCCTGAATAAACAACAAGCCCTGTACTCCCTCCTTTTCTTGCTGCTAATAAATCACGAACCTTTTGCTTGGAGCGCTCTAAACGACTTGGAGGCAGATCTTTTTGCAGCATAGAATCGCTGTTATCCATTACTACCAACATAGATGCCTTATCTTCGCCAAAAGGTGAGGCTTGACGCTGCCAGCTTGGTCCTGCACAAGTGATGATGGCTAAGCCAATAATTACCGCTAACAGTTTAAGGGGTAATTGTTTACGCCAGCCGTGTTCTCCTATAGTCAAAGCTTGGCGTAAGTGCTCCGGTAATATGTCTTTCCAATTAGGTTTACTCTCTTCTCTCCATCTTAACAAAAGCAATAAAAACATAGGGATAAATGCCGATAACCACAATGGGCGAATAAAATGAAACTGAGTAAAAAACGGCTCTAAATACAGTAAGTCAAACATGTTTTTCCCCCGCTACCTTGCTCTCTTTATCTTGCCGAGAAGAAACAGATCTTTTTGCCATAACTTGCTTACGTCTCAAGGTCGCTAAAGAAAATGCCATTAAGTACATGATCACAACCCAAGCCATTAAATACTGATGGATACTTTGCTTTGGCCGATAGGCAGTACTTTCATAAAGCTGCGGTTCCAGCTCCCCAATTTGGGCATAAGCCTTGGCAAGTTCATCACGATTTAATGCCTCAAACGCCTCACCACCTGATTCTTTTGCGATGCGCTCTATAGTGTCTGTATCTAGAGCTGTTTCTCCGACTGTTTTGGGGTTTCCCATGGCAATCACATGAATACGTACCCCTTTCGCCTTCGCCACTTTCGCGGCATCAATCGGCTCAACAAAACTGCCTGTATCATTACCATCAGTAAGCACTATAGCAAGCTTTTCACGCTTGTTTTTACCTTCAACTTCCAGCGGTTCACTTTGATCAAAGACTTTTATTGCCAAGCCAATGGCATCACCTAAATGAGTACTCTGCCCTGCCATCGCAACATCTGTTTGTGTTAGTAGATCAAGCCATACTTGTTGATCTGAGGTAAATGGTGTTTGAACAAACGCAGCATCACCAAACAGAATCAAACCAAGCCGATCACCTTGACGTGTTTTCACAAAATCAGTAAGAACCTCTTTTACCGCATCAAGACGAGAGATTTTGGCCCCCGCTTTTGACATAAAGTCTTGCTCTGCCATCGAACCTGACAAATCCACCACCACCATGACGTCTCGACCTAAACTTTCACGAACTTGTGGCGGACCTAAAATGGTTGGTTTAGCCATAGCGGTAACAATCAATAACCAAGACAAAATTAAGGTTGCTCTCTGCCACCAACTAGGGGAAAGTTGGCTCGCACCTTGTTTGGGTGGCTCGCCGATCGCATTCACTAGCTGGCTGAAGAAGGGCACTTTAATCGCCGTCTGCTTGGTACGGTATGCAGGAACGAAGTAATAGATTAAAACAGGTAAAGGGAGTACTAAAAACCACCACGGGTGTTCAAATTCAGCATTCGATACAGTCGCTAATACGCTGAGAAACTCATTCATTATCTCCTCCCGAACACCGTCGAACCGTATTTAGCAATGTTGGTATTTTGACTTTATTATCATGATGTTTTACCCACGTAATTGCACGTTTAGTTAGCAACAAGCATTCTGATGGTTCCAGTTGAATAGTCGGGTTAAAAACACTCTTAACCCAACGTTTTGATATGTCATCATCAAAGTAAGCACCATTAGGGTTTAACTCATCCAGTTTTTGCAGAAATTTTTCTTCGTACAAAGGGCCATTAGTATTATCAAGATAAATAAGGACAATTTTTAGAATTGAAAACAGCTCTTGAGGCTGATTAACATCACCAGACTGTAATTGTAAAATCGCTCGTATTGCCTCACTGCGATAACGATTAACCCACCATTGAATAGCTTTGCGGTATAACCAATACATTAATAGTGCAACCCCCAAAACAGCCAAAGTTTTCCAGCCAATGGTCTGAGGGAGCCAGCTAACACTCTCGGGAACAGCCACATCATGAAGTTCACGTAAAATATAAGTACTAGGAGGATTATGTAACTCTGCCATCTATCTGCCTCCCACCAACTTTTGAAATTGAGCAATATGCTCACCTGATGTATTCAACTCAATATGAGGGAGCCTTTTCATTGCCATTAACTCAACTAGTGACTTTCGCTGCGTTTGTGTTTTTTCTTCTAAACTGGCTCTTGCCATTGAAACTTTGGCTTGACTATCGAGATTTAACTGGTGGTAACCATCCCCAATCACCCAATTAATGTTGGCTAAATCTTGGGGTAAAGATTGCTCTAAAGGATCACTTATCGTCACCGCAAGCACATCGTTGTGTTGCTGCAATTGCTTTAAGTGATCAAGGTGATGCTCTTCGCAGTCCCTCCAATCGCTTATAATGATATAAGTCGACTGTTTCAGCTTCATTCGTTTTATCAGCGCAATCCACTGGCCAAAGCTGACGTTGTCTGAATTTCGTGAGTTGACATTTAGAGCCTGGTTCGCTTGTGATAATCGCTTAAGTTGAGCCAGTAGATCATGCTGGGAACGCTGCGCTTTACTTTGATATAACAGAGTATCTGAGGCAATAATAAAACCAACCCGGTCAGAATCTTTTAACACTCGCCAGCCACACATAGCGGCCACTTCAGCAGCCACAACAGATTTCATGACTTGGGTAGAAGAAAAAAACATCCCACTTCGTTGATCGACACAAATGATCACATTACGATCTTTTTCTTCTGTATAGCTGCGCACATGGGGTTTACCGGTGCGCATCGTGACTTTCCAGTCAAGGTTTCGAATATCATCACCTAATTGATAGTGGCGTAATTCTTCAAAATTCAAGCCTCGACCTCGAAAAAGTGAATTATGCCGCCCCGATAACACGCTACCTGAATTCAAGTGAGGCAGTAAACTAAAAGAAGTTACTTGTGCTTGTAAACGCACTAAACGTGAATATTCACAATACAAACGAGGATCAAGTCCTTGATTCTGAGGAACAATCGTTGGCTGTGCCATAATCTCTCCTGCTTATCCAATTTCTACGTAATCAAGCAGCTCTTGAACAACACGTTGATGATCCACTCCATCTGCCAACGCATCATAAGAAAGAGAAAATCGGTGGCCAAGTACGGACGGAACCATAGCGCGAACATCATCTGGCGTTACGTGGTCACGCCCCTGTAACCATGCATAAGCTCTTGAGCACTTATCTAATGCAATAGATGCGCGAGGGCTAGCCCCAATTTCAAGCCATTTGTGAAGGTTTGATTCTGAGTACCGGTCTGGTTTACGCGTCGCCATCACCAAAGCAACAATGTAATTTTCTACTAACTCAGAAACGGCAACGCTAGGCAGCTGACGGCGGGCTTCAATAACAACGTCAGGATCAATATGCCATGATTGTGACTTATCTTGAGATCGAGAACTTGTCTCTTCACTGCGTACCAATCGAACAATGTCACGTTCGGCCTCATCTTGTGGATAATCCACCGTGACTTTCATGATGAATCTGTCCATCTGAGCTTCTGGCAATGGATAGGTGCCCTCTTGCTCTACTGGGTTTTGCGTTGCAAGCACCATAAACAGTTCAGGCAGTACATGGGTTTTATCGCCAACCGTAATTGTACCTTCAGCCATCGCCTCAAGCAGGGCTGCTTGCACTTTAGCCGGTGCGCGGTTCACCTCATCGGCTAGCACAATGCTGTTAAAGATTGGTCCCGCCTGAAAGGTCAGCCGAGGTTTACCTTCGAGTTCTTGATACACCTCTGTTCCGGTGACATCTGACGGCAATAAATCGGGCGTGAACTGAATACGGCCAAAACTGGTATTAAGCCTCTCTGCTAACGACTTTACTGAGCGCGTTTTGGCCGTACCAGGAAGCCCTTCTAACAGCACATGTCCGTTGGTAAGCAAGCTTATCACTAATGCCTGAACCACATGGCTTTGTCCGATGACACTTTTTTCAGTCTGTTTGATTAATTCATTCATGGCTTGCTGTGCGTGGTTCATCCTATTTCCTTAATATGGATAATCTTGGCTGTGTACATCCTACTCACAAGCTCTATAACTATTGGTTATAAACTTAATACCTTACGAATTTATACTGTGGCTAAGCGCAGGTTCTACCCGCCCCAAGTACTAGGTACTCGAGCTCTAAGTTGTTTAATAACCTGTGGGGGAACAAGTTTACTCAGTTGATTGACACACTTTTCAAACGCAAACGCGATGCCGCCAGCTTTATAGTTACGTGCTAATACTTCACATTCAGCGTATAAATGCTGGGGATCACCGCCAACTTTATAGGCCGTATGAAGTGCTTGACTGGCTGTCACCACATTAATTTTTTCTAGCGCAAGACCATAAACATACCAGTAATGTGGATTATGCTCAGCGATCTCAGCAGCTTGTTTTAAAAACTTAACTGCTTTGGTATTGTCTTCAAGTCTCAGCCACGCTAAACCTGCGCTGTAAGGTAACGCACTTGATTTGGGTTGAGCTTTCATACCGGCGACAAGTGTCGCTATAGCTTTACTATCATGACCTTGCGAGCGATATAGATCGGCTAAATTGACGTAGCTATTTTCAAAGTAAGGCTCAATGTCAATCGCTTGTTGATAAAAATCAATGGCTTTAGCCGTTTCACCAAGATCCCGATAGACGTTAGCAAGGTTCGTTCTGCCAAAACCTCTATCCAAATTAAACCTCTGAATATCCATATAGTCATTGAGTGGAGATTGGATTTTTTCGCGCTGAAGCGGATTCATCTCAACATAATAACGAACCAAAGCGCCCGCCGCTTCTGCTCTAACAGACAGTACTGAATCGCTCAAAAGCGGCTCTAATATTTGCCACCTATCGCTAAATGGATAACCTGAAGACCCCGCTATAGCACCGAGGCGTATCATGTCATTTTGATGCTTAACAGAACGTGCCAGAGAAACCAGTGTATTCTGACCAGTATTTCCACTCATATGCTCTAAAGCTGACGCACGGATAATGTCACTTAATGAAGAGTCCTGTGCAGAATATGCCAAGGCATCCGGCGCTCCGCTATGCCCAATTGAATCGGCATAGAATGCCAATGCAAAATGGCGTTGGTTACGATGCGTAGAGTTTGGGAACCACTGACCGATTTGCTTATCGGCCCATTGAGACGTTTTATCTTCGTGACAAGAAGTACAGACATTGGGCGTATTAATATGTTGACTCACGTCAGGGCGAGGAACATGCCAACTATGATCACGTCGTGGGTCAACCTCCATATACGTAGTTTCAGGCATATGGCAAGTGGTACACTTTGACGCTTTGGTATTCGCGGTATGATAAGTGTGTTTTTCTGGCGTATAATCAAATGCAGAGTGGCATTGCAGACATACCGCCTCTTCATCGATCTTAAGATCAGCGCTATGCGGATCGTGACAGTTGGTACAAGTTACTCCTTTTTTCGCCATTTCTGATTGTAAAAAAGAACCATAAACATATACCTCGTCATAGATTTGTCCATCAAAATGATAAAGTTCTGGAGTAATTAAACTCAGGCGATATCTATCAAGAAAAGCGCCATTGATATGGTCACCCATTTCGTTAAGCTGTGTACGGCGACTGTGGCATTGAGCACAGGTTTGCACTTGCTGCGTGATAGTAATATCTTTAGGCTGTAACGTACTATGCCCTTCTTTTTCAACCCACTCTTTAACGGCTTTAGATAAATCTCGATCAAAACCATAATTCTGTTCTTCACTATCCCACGGCTTCTGGGATTTACTCAATGCAATGTGCTGACTTGCTGGCCCATGACAAGCTTCACAACCAACATTAATCTCAGACCAAGTGGTAGAATAGGTATTTAACTGCGCGTTATAGTTTTTTTCTACATTGGTTGAATGGCAATCAGCGCACATGAAGTTCCAGTTTTGCCCTGAGTTGGTCCAATAGAATTCGTCTGTCGGAGTGGTATCTGGGTAGAGGTGGAACCAACGTTGTCCCCCCTGTTCTTTTAGCCTTGAATCCCATGCAAACGGGAGCAATTGTACTCTTCCATCTTCAAACTCCACCATGTACTGTTGCAGTGGCTCCCAACCAAAGGTGTAGCTGACATTATAATCATGCCAATTCCCGTCAGGCCCTTGGACATTAACCCAATATTCTTCGCCCTTACGGAAGAAACGATTCGGTTTACCTTGTAAAGTAAAAATATGGTCGTTGAAGTCACCTAATACCGATTGTGAATTGGCGTGTTTCATCGCCATGTCATGGTGAGAACCTTTCCATGCCTGCGATTCTTTGTGGTGGCAGTCAATACAGGCCTGACTGCCAACATAGCTAAGACGACTGGTAGAATGGCTTGATTGCGCGGTTTCTGCGAGCACTTGCTGCGCTAATATATACATAATGATGAGCATGAATAGACACGTTACTGCCTTACCACCTTTTGCCCACTGAATCATAGTTGCCCTTGTAATAATTGTTATTATTTCCCAAGCCAAGATAGAAGAAGTTCCCTTTAAAATACAATAAATTGCATAATGTGAAGATGGAACTATTATCAAGATCAAATAAGGGGGCCATAAATAGCCCCCTTTTAGTAATGATGTATTTACTTATTATGGCTTTCTTGCAACTTTTCCATCACTTGATCAAGTGAAAAGCTCGCCGCTTTCTGTCTTGGTGGGAATTCTTTAAACGTTTCCAGGAATTTACCAACGTAGGTTTGTGCTGGAACCAAC
Source organism: Vibrio hepatarius (assembly GCF_018860525.1). GTDB lineage: Bacteria > Pseudomonadota > Gammaproteobacteria > Enterobacterales > Vibrionaceae > Vibrio > Vibrio hepatarius_B. The sequence continues at coordinate 85,941 of NZ_JAHKPM010000067.1, read as the reverse complement.
ATATATGCTCTATCTATCATCCAATCATAATAAGTATTCGATGTGATATCTGCGATTTCATATGGGTCCATACGTAGATTGAAAATTTTTGGTAAACGTAACTCTACAAAAGGTTCCGCCCAGATACGCAAAGTACCTTCTACCCTCTGCTCCAAAAAGACTATTTTCCAGTTGTTATAACGAAGCGCGGTTAAATCACCATCATCGGAGAAATAAAATACTTCTTCACGAGGGCCTTTTCTCTCTTCACCGGTCAGGTAAGGCAAGAAATTATAGCCATCAAGGTGCACCTTATAGTTTGTACCGCCAACAGAGTCGCCTTTGACAAGCTTCTCTTTTACATCGTTTTGACCTGCTGCTGCTAGGAAGGTTGGCATCCAATCCATATGATGCATGATTTCATTTGAAACACTACCGGCTTGGACTTTACCAGGCCAACGTACCATGGCAGGAACACGGAATGCCCCTTCCCAGTTAGTATTCTTCTCGCCACGGAATGGCGTAATACCAGCATCAGGCCACGTATTCATGTGAGGCCCGTTATCCGTAGAATAAAACACAATTGTGTTATCTTTGATGCCCAGCTCATCGACTTTCTTCAACAACTGACCAACATGATTATCATGCTCTACCATAGCGTCAGCGTAGTAACTGATGCCCGTTTTGCCCAAGTTATCTTCTTTAACATGGGTGCGAAAGTGCATGCGAGTCGCGTTCCACCAAACAAAGAAAGGCTTCTCTGCTTTTACCGAACGATCCATAAAATCAAGCGCGGCATCTAAGGTTTCTTCATCCACGGTTTCCATCCGCTTACGCGTTAATGGGCCAGTATCTTCAATTTTGCCATCGGCAAAGGACTTAATGACGCCGCGAGGACCAAATTTCTTACGAAACTCTGGGTCTTTCGGGTAATCGACATTTTCCGGCTCTTCTTCTGCATTCAAATGGTAGAGGTTACCAAAAAATTCATCAAAACCGTGGTTAGTAGGAAGGTGTTCATCTTTGTCACCTAAATGGTTCTTACCAAACTGCCCCGTCATATAACCGAGTGGTTTTAGTAATTCAGCAATAGTCACATCTTCTGCTTGTAGACCCAAATCGGCACCAGGAAGCCCGACTTTACTCAATCCAGTTCTTAAAACCGTTTGGCCAGTAATAAAAGAGGCACGGCCAGCGGTACAAGATTGCTCACCATAGTAGTCAGTGAACATCATGCCTTCTTTTGCGATGCTATCAATGTTGGGAGTTTTGTAGCCCACTAAACCAAATGTGTATGCACTGACATTGGTTTGACCAATATCATCACCCCAAATGACCAGGATATTGGGTTTTTCTGCCGCGATACTGCTTGTCGTCGCGCCAAGTAAAGCAGCGGCAAGAATCGCTAGCCGGCGTTTCACGCCATATTTCACTGTCATATAAACCTCTGTTTGTAATAGAAAATGCATTGCGCACACAAACTTATAGTCGACAATACATTCCAATGCGAACCTAGTAGCATAAAAAAGCCTAAACTCAAACCTAGATCTTATAATCGTGATTTATAAGTGAATTAACGTGACTTAAGTCGAGCTTCAGCTCTGCCACCAAAGTAGGGCTTATATCAACAACCCCTTTATAAACAATGAGTTAAAGGTCAACATAACTTATGGTTATAAACAGTATAAAGCGACACAACCCAATAGCAGTATTAACTTATTCACCTGCGAAGTACGGAACGCACCGTACTCGTTTTCACCTTACAACCAATTTGGAGTTTTTATGGCTAACCAAATAAGCAAGCTTGCTGTTGGTATCGGCATACTCGCGACCTCAGGCGCAGCATTAGCCGCAGACAAACCTAATATCCTAGCAATATTTGGTGATGATGTGGGTTACTGGAATATCAGTGCCTACAATCAGGGCATGATGGGTTACGAAACCCCGAATATTGATCGCATTGCCAATGAAGGGGCCTTATTTACTGATCATTACGGTCAACAATCTTGTACGGCAGGCCGAGCCGCATTCATTACTGGCGAAGAACCATTTCGCACAGGCTTACTCACTATCGGTATGCCAGGTTCAGCTCATGGAATACCGGATTGGGCACCAACCATCGCCGATCTTCTAAAAGAGCAGGGCTATATGACCGCTCAGTTCGGTAAGAACCATTTAGGCGATCAGGACCAACACCTTCCAACTAATCACGGCTTTGACGAATTTTTTGGTAACCTTTATCACCTCAACGCAGAAGAAGAGCCAGAAACCTATTACTACCCTAAAGATCCAGAGTTTCGTAAAAACTATGGCCCTCGTGGCGTCATTAAATCCTTCGCTGACGGCAAGATTGAAGACACCGGCCCAATGACGCGTAAACGCATGGAACATGCTGATGAAGAGTTCCTAGAAACCTCGCTCGCCTTTATGGAAAAAGCCGTTAAAGCCGACAAGCCTTTCTTTATTTGGCATAACACAACGCGAATGCATGTCTGGACCCGCCTACAAGAGAAATACCGAGGTAAGTCTGGTGTAAGTATTTATGCTGACGGCATGTTAGAGCATGATGATCAAGTTGGGATCCTGCTTGATAAGTTGGACGAGCTCGGCGTAGCAGATAACACCATTGTTATCTATTCAACCGACAATGGTGCTGAAACCGTGACTTGGCCAGATGGCGGTGCTACACCGTTCCATGGAGAGAAAGGCACCACTTGGGAAGGTGGCATGCGTGTCCCTCAGCTTGTTCGCTGGCCTGGTGTTATCAAACCTGGTTCCAAATATAACGATATGATGGCTCACCAAGACTGGTTGCCAACTCTTCTTTCTGCCGCGGGTGTCCCCGATGTAAAAGAGAAATTAGCCAAAGGCTATAAAGCCAATGGTAAAGACTTTCGCGTTCATATCGATGGCTATAACTTCATGCCTTACTTCCAAGGTAAGCAAGAACAAGGTCCACGTGAATCTCTGATGTATTTTTCATCAAATGGTGAGTTAAATGCCGTGAGATGGAATGACTGGAAACTCAACTTTGCCACTATGGAAGGCAATATTTCAGATGCCACACGAGCGACACCTAACTGGCCTCAAATCATTCACTTACGTGCAGACCCATTTGAAAAAGCGCCCAAAGAATCAGGCATGTACCTGAGATGGATGGCAGACAACATGTGGCTATTTGTTCCAATTCAAGATGTAGTTGGACAATTCACCAACACATTGGAAGCTTACCCACTGCAGCAAGGTGAAACTATGAACCCCGCTGATATGAGCTACCGCTCGCTGTCTCTACAGAAAAAGCTCAAGCAGCTTGATCAGCTCAAAAAACAGTAATCCAAGAATAGGTCCTAAGCGCATGGACGCGCTACCTTAAACTCGAGATGACGTCGCTCAAAGAGTCGGCGTCATCCACCATCCATTTACATTAATGGTATAGATATTTGCAGGTTTACCATGAAAGCTATTAACAACATCGTTGCTGTAGTGCCAATGATACTTATCACCAGTGCCCACGCTGGAGGCCTTTATCTTTATGAAACATCAACTACTGATATCGGGCTAGCATCAGCTGGTATGGCGGCCCGAGCTCAAGATTCATCGGTTATTGCGGCCAACCCAGCTGGCCTTGCCAATGTAGAGGGACAATCCTTTTCAGGTAACTTTATTAACCTCTATGGCGATGCCACCTTAGACACAGTAGGAGGCGGTAACGCAGGAAACACTATCCAATATGTTCCGTTAGGCTCCGCTTTTTACAGCCAACAGCTGAACGAAAATTGGACAGTTGGTGCAGGCATATACGGCAACTATGGATTAGGCCTCCAATACGAACACTTATTTTCTCAACTTGAGGTACCGAGTGCCACGACTCAAGCACTCACTTTCCAACCATCAGCGTCATACCGCATTAACGACCAATTATCGCTTGGTGCCTCTTTGGGTATCCATTACGGTATTTTTGACCTAGAGGCACACTCAATCAATTCCAATGCAGTAAACATCAATCAACACGACACTGATGTGCAAGTTAATGGCAAGCTTGGCCTATTATATGAATTTAGCGCAGACACTCGCATCGGCGTGTCTTACACCAATAAAGCAGAGTTTGAATTTGATTCAAGCAATGCAGTAGCCCCTCAGAAACTAGTGTTTAGTGCCTTTCACAATATTAACGATAAACTTGCCGTCATAGGGAACGTTAACTGGCAAGATTGGAGTGATTACCAAACTATGATGGGCGCAGAAACTCAAGATACCTACCAAATCGCACTTGGCACTCAATATAAAATTAATCAGCGTTTAACATGGAACGCCGGCTTTGCTTATGATTCGAGCATGTATGCCAATCAATCCCATGGCGATATCACTATCCCTGCTGGCAAAGCTTATAGAATCGGTTCTGGCATTGATTACCAATTGGATGGCTCCAATACCATCTCAATCGCCTTAGAAGCCACCTTGATTGATTCTTCAGAATTCGAAGGTCCACTTGGCAATACAGTCGCACAATTTAATGACCCCGCACTTTATTTCCTAAGCCTTGGATACAGTTGGAGCAGCCATTAACTCGCCTTATTCTTAACAGCACTATTCAACCGTTATGAAATAGACTGGTGAATAGTGTTGTTACCTAATTATTTTACCACTGCATTTATCCGGCCTATTTCTCACTTAATCAGCCCTTTTGCCTATACTTCATCTTAGTTGCAGACTATTTTGGCATTGTAATGACAAGGATACAGTTGTTTCTCATATGTACGCTGATCGCTCTTTCCTCTAAAGCTTATGCAAGCAATCATCTTCAACAAGTAAAAATTTGCTTAGGCGATGACAACCCATTGGCACCGTATACAATATGGGATGAGAAGCTTCCTGAAGTAAAAGCGGTTGATATTACTGGAATTTTGCCAGATTTAGCCCAAGAGATATTCAGCAAAACGCGCTACGAATACACCATATCACCCATGTCTTGGTCAAAAGTGATGCGAGACATGAAAGCCAAAGGCTCACAATGTGATGTGGCTATATCTACAAGCCTTAAACACCAAAATGTCGAATTGATGGACTACGCATTTCCTCTATATAAATCCAGCCTTGGTTATTTCTACACCGGTAGTGATAGTGTCTGGGTAGACTTATCCAATATCAATAAAAATCAAGCCTGCGGTATAGTAGGTTATAACTATGAACATTTTAACTATAAAAATGAGATAAATCTTGTCGATAGTACCTCTAAGGCTCTGAGTCTATTAAGTAAAAACCGCTGTCAGATATTTCTAAGTGAAATTGAACCTATTTTATATGGAATGGAAAAAGGCCTTTATCTAATCGATCAAAAAATATACGACTCGCAAGACAACCTACTGTACAAAGTGATTGATGAGAAGGCCTATTATCTAATTGTTAATAAACAGACTCACAATGCCGAAGCAATATTAGCAGACCTCAATCAAAAACTTACTGAAGTGCATCAAAATGGTACTTTCGATGCTATTAAATCAAAGTACTTAAAAAGTTATAAGTGAAAACCTCAGTATGAGTTACTGCTAGAAAAGCCATTAATTCTCTCGTCTTCTATTTATATTCATTTATTACTATGGTCAATCACCAGTTAGGAAAATAGCTGGTGATTTTACAATTATCTTCATCCACTTATTTCAAGAGTTGAATAAGAATTAGTGATATATTGCATGGCAAATTATAAATCTTAGGCTTTTATCCGTGCATCATTTATTTTATTTGTTCATTTTACTGTTTTCGTTTTCAACTAAAGCTATTGAGGGAATAGCCACTCGTTGGGAAAGCGATAACCCAAACCCTATTCAAACTGAATTTGATAGTGCTCCACTTGAGCAAACGAAACAAGCAGCAAATAGTGGCAACGACTCAGCGCAACTCTTCCTCGGACAAGCTTATGAATTTGGCAACCAAGTTGAACTCGATTACCACAAAGCCAAAGATTGGTATCTTAAAGCAGCAGAACAAAGTAACAAGTATGCTCAAAACAAGCTTGGCTGGATGCATGAAAGCGGAAATATGCCATTTCAAAATGTCGCTACTTCAGCTCGCTGGTATAGAAAAGCCGCTGATCAAGGTTACGCGCCCGCACAAAACAGCCTAGCCTTTACTTACAAGCGAAGTGGAACTCAACTTGGCTACCAAAAAGCCATGGCTCTATACAAAAAATCCGCCCAGCAAGACTTTGCACCTGCACAACGAAATATTGGTCTTTTATACGCAAACGGCCAAGGGGTCGAGCTCGATTATACCAAAGCCAAACATTGGTATTTGCTAGCCGCAAACAATGGAGATGGCGTAGCCGCGAATTTGTTGGGCTTGATGTATCAAGATGGCCAGGGTGTGAAGCAAAATAAAAAAATTGCCATAGAGTGGTTTCAAAAAGCAGCAGAGAGCAACAATTACCAAGGAATGCAAAACTACCTTGCTCTTAACCAACTGACTTACAAAGAAGCTAATGCGCAGGCAAAAGCAGGCGACCCGAATGCCCAGCTGCAACTATGTCATATGTACTTTAACGGAGATGAAACAGAAGTGAGCTATAAAAAAGCAGTTCACTGGTGTACTCAGTCTGCCATCGGTGGCCAAATTAATGCTCAACAAGATCTAGCGAGAATGTTTTTTGGTGGATTGATTGTCAAACAAAGCTTTAAAAGTGCCTATGTATGGGCAAAAATCGCATCAACCAACAATAGAGATATGGACTCACTTCTAAATACGATTAAAACAGAGCTTTCCAAAGAAAAAACTGCCCAAGCAGAGAAAACCTATCGCGACTGCGTAGATAACCAGCTAAGTAAAGCTTATTGTCCTATTCCAATACTGCTAGAGTGAGTTAATACTGGTCATTGGCGCTAAGGTCGAAATCACTCGTATTGTTTAAACCGTTGCGCCAAGGTCAGTCTGAAAGTTATCAACAACCTAGTCTTGGAATGCCAATAAAATCAATACAGGTAGACCTGTCAGCCAAATATTGCTCAATATGGTTGAAAGTCGGTATACCGGATAATCGCTACCAAAAACTGATTTAATGCTAGCGTTCCAATTTTGTATATCATTTTTAGGTATTCGCCAGGCAAATCTCAGCATAAAATAGGAATACCAAATATACCCAACCGAGGTTGCAAATATCCATGAAGCGTTAGTGTCGATAAGCAGTATTAGAGTAATGACTAACTAAAGAAATAAATATATGATACCACTATAAAAAACAACCAGTTTAGCCACATAAAAATATCAAATGACCAAGCTTTATTTCTCCTACGATGCCGTATAAATGGATAAGCAAGAATGAAAACCGTAAAGATTCCACCCGCACCAATACCGCTTAGTGAGTGTTGGTGTCTATCTTTAAACAACTCAGGATTTTTGGCCAGACACTCAACTAAATTATTTACATGCCTTCGGTCCCCAAGCCCAAATACCAGAGAGTAATAAAAGTACACAAACATCCAGACAAGGGAGAAAATACCGATACATTTACCAAATATGAGAATACCTTATAAATAGTTTCGTACCGGCCATAAGACCTTCCTGCGCGTTTACGCCAATCCAGAATCTCACATCTTGGAATGTTCCAAACGAACCTCAGCATTAGATAAACATACCACGCATAGGCAGCTGAGCTGGCAAAAACCCAAGAAAAATTACTGTCTAGCATTAATTTTGCTCTTGTACGGAATTTCTTTGGTGCACTAACAGCGATAGCTTCAATCATCTCGAATCTTTTATGCCTAAGCTTAAAAGAGAGAAAAATATTAATAAAAAGCCAAGGAAGAAATGTTGGTAAAAACAACGTGAAACCAAGTTTGAAAAGAATATCAATCAAAGGTAATTTCCTCTAACTTTTACTCCCTTGAATTCAGGTATATTATTCGACTTTACATCAAAAATAGTAGTCAAATAAAGTTTCTTAGTAGGTATTCATTGATAACAAACACAGCAATTCCAGCCAATGTTAAGTTGAGAAGCATTGTAGATAACCAATAAAGTCGATAATTGGTCCCTAAGATTTCACAGATATCTTTCTGCCATTTCACAATATCATCAGAAGGTATCTGCCATGCAATTCTCAACATAGGATATACAAACCAAATATAACTACAAGCACTACCAGCTAACCAAGACATGTGACCCTCCATGAGAAATAAAGCACGAGACTTAAACTTTTCAGGTGCACTATCTGCAATTGACCTCATCAAGTCATATTTGAGCGGCTTTAACTTAATCGTCAAGTAAGCATTCGTAATGAAGAATGGAATGACACTAAATCCAGCTATGAGTGCCGCATATTTTGTAACTATATCAGTCAAAAACAAAGTCCTCTACAATACCACCTATCTGGTTCGACACTTCACCACCTTGCATCCCCCAAAGGAAAGCACCTACTCCCACCAAAACAATAGACAAACCTCCAGTTACAGGCATTAGTCCTAGCCCGTAGCCGATCGCATAACCAGCGGCTGCATTTATCCCACCAGAAACAATATTCCTAGTTGCAGAGCGACCGCATGCTTCACTTACAATTCCATTCACATTACATGTTTGATATATATCATTCGCATTCCCATACAATCCTATGCCAACGACTAGCCAACTTGTGCTAGAAGCCATTTTACTAAATGACATGGCTTGTTTATACAACGCTGTCATCTCGATACCTGAAATGGCCTTAGAAAAATCTTTGGCGCGATAAAGCTGTCGCTTACCTACATTGAGATAGTCGTTGATTCGTTTCGCTTGGACCTTTTTGATATAGCCAGGGTTACCAAGCTCTGATAGGACTCCCTTCATCTCACCTTGAAAAGTACGTGCCTCTTTTCGCCATGCTTTATAATCAGTATTTGAATAGAGTGCTTGTCCGGATAGCCCCTTGGTTTTCTCAGCTATATATTTTGAATATTCTGCAAAAGACTTCATCTTTTTACTCAGCTTGTCTCCTTGGACTTGAGCACCAGCAACGACCGCACCAGATCCAGCGATGACATGATTGAGATTAAACTCACTTAAATTGCTTGAAGAAGCTTCGCCTTGATAAACATCTAATCCTGATACAGCGGAAACCAACAACGCATTTGTCGTAGTTTCATGATGCTGAGCAAACCATTTTTTCTCTTCACTAGAGAGCTTTAAGAACTCGTCCATAAGTTCATTTGCTTGGTCTATCGCAAACGTTTCGTCAGGGTGTTTTTCAACCCAAGGCGAGACAACTAAAGGCATCCCCTCCAAAATTTGGCTAAAGCTGCGTTTAAGGTGAGGATTAGAAGACAACACATGTTCAATAATACTGCTATCACTCGAAAGGTATGTTTCTTGAGCAAAGTCTTCAATGCTCATTTTCTTATCGGCAAATATAAGATACACATCATCCACATCCTGCGGTGCAATTGCGGTTAAATTAACCACAGCTAACTCACTAGGCAGCATGTCTTCACTATTAATTGGAGTAACAGAAGTCCCCTGAAAGTTACCACTATAGGCATAATGCGAATTGCTCGCTTGATTATAGAATTCTGGTTCTACAGGCGGCAACTCTCGCATAACCGACTGTGGTTTTTCAACCTCAGTAGGATTTTGTACAGTAAGAATATCTCCGGCTTTTAACGACAAAGGATCAGCATCAAAATTGGGGTTAAACTCAAGTAATTGTTTCGCTGATACTCCATAGCTTTCAGCAATCGCACTCCAAGATTCTCTCTGATTGCTCTTTTTGTCCAACTGCACAGTATGAGTTTGAGGTAAGCTGTCTTCACTTTCACTCTGACTGTTCTGGTTATTGGTTCTATCAGCTACCGACTGTTTGGGGACATCAAGTAACTGCTGAATATCCAGCTTAATACCATTTTGCTCTAGCCAATTATCATTGAGGTCATCAAGTTCCTCGCAGGTAATCTGCTGTTCAAGATAAACCAATCTTTGGCCTTCGACTTCTTTACCGCCGAGTTTCCAATAAACCAAAATGGCACTTGGGACGATATTAAACCCTTGCTCATCATTAAGCTTGTCATGAGTAGAACAAGTGGCATAGAAAGCCCACTTTTTATCTCCCAACAACTTATACTCTTGGACTAATCGACAATTGTGAAAGTGGTAATAATAACCTTGGGTTGGTAGTCCCAGCCGTTCACCCAGCTGCACCGATGGCACCACCGGAATAAACGCTTCTTCAATAATGCTTGACTCAATCGGGTGCACTTTAACTCTTTCTGGAATACTTATCCCCATCGAGTAGGCCGCAACTTTCGCCACAAGTTGCTTTGGCTCATCAACCGCCATTTTCGTGGTGTACTTTGTGCCATGTTCTGTTGTCGCTTGTTCCCAACGCCCCAGAGCTTGTTCTTGCTTCGTTTTAGCTAGCTGAAACTCACAACCCACTCTTTGCTTAAAAACCTTGTCAGAACAAGCAACTTCAAAGCAATACTCAAATTCGAGTGTAGGCTGTAGCTCCGTATTGTCTGGACGTATTGGTTCAGGAGTATAAGTAGCATCAATGCTCGGTGTATAACCCGCACTACGAAAGCCGCCCGCACTGCCTTTGGCAGACCGAGCTAACTTAGCCCGAGACATAAAAGTAGACTTAGCTTCTGGAGAAAGCACTGCTTGCCCCTGTGACGATAGACTCCAAGATTTACTCAATCCATTACGGCACAATACAGGGCTTGCTGGCGAATGAGTCAGCAAGGCTAACTCACCTTGCTTGAGTTTGTCGATAAAATGTCGATAGTTCATTCCATGAGGAATCGCCGATTTTAATTTCCGCTCATCTAAATTTTCAAAGTTGCCTTCAACTTGGCCGAATTCATACGCCATCAACTCAGTTAACCGTACACTTTTATAACCCACACCAAACTCTAACTCAGATTAAACTGCGCCAATAGTATCTAATTTATTGAATTAAAAGTTATTTCCATTAGAAATTTACTGAATTTAGTTTGGGTTTTGTGAGTTTGATTCATGGTTATAATACTTTTATTGGGCTTATTGTTGCGTGGAGCACTGAGATAAGAATAGATGGCACTTGCAAACTCCTTCTATTATTTAAACTACTTTTTCTAATGCCTTAACAGGGGGCCTTTGCTCTGCAAGATTAATCGTCGTGATTATTTGTTTTGCAACCTCTCTGATTACTTTCATACAAACAGAGTTACCGAATTGCTTGTATATTTGCCCCTGTGATACTGCACCTACATCGAACTCTTCAGGAAAGCCCTGAAGTCGCGCGCATTCTCTAGGAGTTAACTTACGTGGGTTTTTACCAATGTGACTTTGATCAATCAGTATCTCTGACCCATCCTTGTAGTAACGTGCACTGATTGTGTTGGTGTATTCACTATTAACGTTGTAAAGCGTATAACCAAAACCATTTCCTTTTGTTTTATGGCCCTCTTTACGCTTCTGATGCCCCTCCCAGAGCTTGTCTGAGATAGTAAAACGGTCTTTACCTACAGCATCAATATCCGCCTGAAGCTCTTCCTGAGACTGAAGTATATCACCTACACGAGTCGGTGTTAGAGGAGGAACCGGCCAAGAAAACAGCTCATCAAAGTTAATATCTTTAAAGTAATCTTTATCAAAACCGATGATAAAAATTCTTTCGCGGTTTTGTGGCGCACCAAAGTCTGCCGCTCGAAGAACTTTAAAATCAACCCAATAGTTAAGCTGTTCGCTAAGAGCATGACGAGCGTCTTCACTCATAGGCACATCTTCAGGGAAATCTTGCTCATGTTTGCCTTCGAGAATATCTGTAATCGTTTTTAACGTTCGGCCTTTGTCGTGGCCTTTCAGTTGTTTGACGTTTTCAAGAAGGAATGCTTTGGGACGTTTCTCTGCTAGAATACGCTGAATTTCAAAGAACATAGTTCCGCGAGTGTCACTAAAGCCTTGCTTAAGGCCTGCCTGTGAGAAAGCCTGACATGGGAACCCACCTAACAGAATATCGTGGTCAGGAATACGCTTTGACTCTATCTGAGTAATATCCCCTTTTGGCATTTCACCGTAGTTATGCAGATAAGTTTTCTGCGCGAACTTGTCCCACTCAGAAGTAAACACACAATGGCCACCTAGCTGTTGAAAAGGTAACCTGATTCCACCAATACCTGCAAACAGATCGATGAATCTGAAATCACAATCTTCTTCCTGCTTTTGTCGAAAAGGTGCATTTTCAAAGCGCTTTTTCAGTTCAGATTCTAGATTAGCAATTGCGTCCAGCTTTGATTTGGTCGGTTTATGTTCACCAGTTTCCCATCCCCTGATTGTTCTCTCTCCAGTTGATGACATACCTAACAAATTTGCAAACTCAGTGCGGCCGAGCCCAAGGTTTTCCCTTATATATCTGATATATTCTGCAGTTGGTTTCATTTAAACAGTGTTCTCAAAAACATTTATCCGGTTTTATCCCAGGATACTAACACTGTGCATTTAGACAGTCAAACAGGTAAATTCAATGCTACCAGACCTTCATAAACTCAAAGAAGAATCTCAGAAACGTATCGAAGATAATCTGTCATTAGAGCTTCGTTTTGATGACGGCACTAAACAAAAAATTCTTGAGCTTTATAACGCAAAATTCTCAGACTACCCAGCATCACTCCAAGATGGGCTTATAAAAATAAACAATAAGCATGGTCAAACAGCATATCTGCCTTTCAATTGGTTCATCAGAATCAAACAATGTAAGCCATTGATTGAAGGACTCTCAGTTTATGGTAGCTATGTTGACCAACTCCGATCGATTCTAGCAGACAAAACCTTACGTGCTCTTCCTAAAGTGGAATGGCTAAGTTCAGCAGAAATACCTCCAGACGAAAAACATGCTTTGCAAGATTTTATTGATAGAACTTTCTCTGAGAAAACAGACAGAGAAAGATTCAATCTGTTCATAGACGGAAGAAGCTGGCTTGAGATTAAGAAGCCTGCAGATAACTCCCTCTCTGGGAAAAAACTAAACCGATCAAGCAGTGATTTCATTGCCTCTTGTATCACAAATCAATGTAAGCTGATCAATGATACCGCTGGCAAACTTGAACACTTTATAAAGCTTTATCTAGCTGTCCCTGACCTTCGAGACATTATCGATGACGTTCCTGAAATGACAGCTTCAGATGAAGTTGAATCTAAAGTTTCGATGAAGGTAACTATAAACCATACAAAGAAAAAGGATTTCTTAAACACGTCATTAAACAAAATCGTGTATGGTGCACCAGGGACAGGGAAAAGCTACTCAATTAAAAATGGCCTCGATGAAAATAACCTTATACGAACAGTGTTTCACCCAGACACGCAATACAGTGATTTTGTAGGGTCACTGAAGCCTATCATGCTTGACGAATTTGTAGGGTACGAATTCCGCCCAGGGCCTTTTACCGAAGCGATTATCAAAGCAATCAATAAGCCAAGTCACTCTATAAGCCTGATTATTGAAGAAATAAATAGAGCTTCAGCTGCAGCTGTATTCGGCGAGATATTCCAGCTTCTAGATCGTGGTAATGATGGACATAGCGAGTACTCAATTGATGTTTCGGACCCTGACTTACTCGCCTATCTCAACTCAAAAACTTACGGGTATTTTAAGGATGGAAAGCTATTTATACCATCCAACCTTGCACTATTAGCAACAATGAACAGTAGTGATCAAGCTGTGATGCCTATGGACACCGCTTTCAAACGTCGCTGGGAGTTCAGCTATCTTAAAATTGATTACGCAAACGCGTCTGAGGGGGAGCTTAATATCCCAGTAAGTTCGATAGACAACCATTCAACGTTAACTATTAAATGGTCCACGTTTGCACAAGTCATAAACGAGCAATTGTCTTTAGAAAATGTTCCGGAAGACAGGCTTCTAGGGCACAGGTTTCTCAATGAAAATGAGTTAGAAAAGGACCCAGAAGGTTCACTCAAAGGTAAATTGTTTATGTACCTTTGGGACGATGTGTTGAGGCATGGCCAGCATAGTACCGTTTTTAAGGAAGACGTTGAATTGAACGACGGAGAGACCACCAGACTAAACACATTTGGTCACCTCGTAAACGCATTCGAAAAAGGTAAGGCTGTCTTCAATGATACAGTTGAACAACGTTTACTGGATGTTCACAACCAATCACAGGCAAAGTAATTAGTAGTTAACTGATATGAGAAGAAAAGTTACTTGTTATGCTGACAGAGATTTAGTTACTCATCTGCCTACAGAATTAAAGGCTTTGATTACTAAACAAAACCTTGTAACGAATAATGGTAAAAAAGTATCGTTCTGTGGGGTCATCATTTGTGACGGTGAAATACATACATTTTTACCTCAAAATTCAAAGAAACCGGTTTCTAACGAGAAGGAATGTTACAGGATATCCTCGCAGCTAATGAAATCTGTACATCTCTATTCTACAGATAAAACAAGCAAAGAGTTTACTCTGGATGAAGGTAAAGAATGTATTGGTGACGACAGGTTAAGTCTCATATCAGAACTGCTGCGTGACTACTGTGCTAACGGACTATACTCTCGACGTATATCGCAGAAAGTTCTAAATACAGGGAAAACTGACTGGAGACGCACTATTACAAACCAGCTGCCATATCAGGGAAACAAAGGGCCAGTTTACCTCGACTTTAATGGCACAAAGCGTCGCTACGCATCAGATTGCGAGATAGCGAGAATACATGCATGCATCATAAGAGAACTTGATTCTTCTTTTGATTGGATAGTTACGGGCTCCGACGTTTCCGTTGCTAAAAACATAATGTCTGTACCTGCACCCAAAGGAACAGACATAGCAATGATCAACACGCTAAAAAAAGAACTCAGGCTGGTTTATTCCGATAGAGAAAAAAGGCTTCTGAAACTTCTTATCAAGCATCTGGAATCAGAGCATGGCAGAGATACTAGCAACTTCATAGCAGGGCTCAAAAACTACCATGTCTTATGGGAACACATGCTTGATAAATCGCTGGCATGGGGTTTTAAAATTAACAAGCTGGTCTCATCTCCTGCGTATAAAATCAATGGGCAAATTATATCTGCAAAAAACAAAGGCCAGAGAATGGATACAGTCCTGCACCAACCTCATACAAACAAGTATACGGTTGTTGATGCTAAATATTACGAAGCACAAAGTCCACAAGGTGCCCCTGGTTGGCCAGACCTAGTAAAACAGTTTTTCTACGCTAAAGCTCTAAGCGTATACGATCCTCTCGCGCAGATTAATAATGTATTTATTTTTCCAGGTACTGGGCCTATTGAATCTGCACATATGCGAGATCCAATAACTAAAAAACTCCAAGATAAAGATTATCCTCCAATACTCTGTGTATACGTAGAGCCTACCTTATTGATTGACCACTACGTAAAAGGAAAGAAACTGAAGGGTTTGAGTAATGAGTTAATGGATTTTTAACATTTACACTGTTAAATCAATTTCAGACTATCACTTCATCTGCCTCCATTTTTACACAATATCGCGACTTACAACAAAAAAAAGCCGCAAACGCGGCTTTTTATATGTAAATGTCGTTTTTACTAAAACGTTGGAGCTTTACTCTCTACCAAATACGTTGTTTTCTTGCTCTTGTACTCGGATGAAGGTTGTGCGCTTGGTAAGTTCTTTAAGCTTTGCTGCGCCTACGTAGGTGCAGGTTGAGCGTACACCGCCAAGGATGTCTGAGATAGTGTCGTGAACACTGCCACGGTAAGGCAATAATACGGTTTTTCCTTCGGCTGCGCGGTACTGAGCTACGCCGCCCGAATGTTTCTTCATGGCAGATTCTGAAGACATGCCATAGAATTTCATAAAGGTTTTGCCGTCTTTTTCAATCAGCTCGCCGCCCGATTCTTCATGGCCTGCTAACATGCCGCCAAGCATAACAAAATCAGCACCGCCACCGAATGCTTTTGCCACATCACCCGCGCATGAGCAACCACCATCACCAATGATCACACCGCCAAGGCCATGGGCAGCATCACCACATTCAATAATCGCTGATAGTTGAGGGTAACCAACGCCGGTTTTCACACGCGTGGTACACACAGAGCCTGGGCCAATACCCACTTTTATAATATCTGCGCCCGCTAAAATAAGCTCTTCACACATATCGCCAGTCACGACATTACCCGCAGAAATCACTTTGTCTGGGAACGCTGCTCGTACTTTTTCGATGTATTCAACCAGATGCTCAGAGTAACCATTAGCAATATCGATACAGATAAAAATAAGCTCATCACTCAGCGCCATGATGTCTTTGGTCTTTTGGAAGTCGGCTTCAGATGTACCCGTTGAAACCATGACATTTTTCAATGTGGCTGCATCGGCTTGTTTAACAAACTGAGCCCAATCGTCCACCGTGTAGTGCTTGTGAACCGCGGTCATAACACCATGTTCAGCCAGCGCTTTTGCCATATCAAAGCTACCAACCGAGTCCATATTCGCAGCAATAACAGGGGTTCCTGACCATTGACGGCCACTATGCTTGAATGTAAAATCGCGGGTTAATTCAACTTGAGAACGGCTTTTTAGCGTTGATCGCTTTGGGCGAAAGAGTACGTCTTTAAAACCTAACTTAAGTTCTTGTTCAATACGCATTGTGCATTTCCTTGATTCAATAGTGTAAGTGTCACTGACAAACTGCGATGTAAAAGCGTTGGCAGACGCGATTACTGTTTCTCGGACACAAAAAAACCGGAGCGTTGGCAGACGCTCCGGTTTTCAACATTATAGGCTGTGATTTATTTCCCGCAAGACTGATAATTGCAATTATTTTGTGGTACCATTTCGAATGTCTGCAAACCAAATTTCACCTCAGTAATACGTCATATCACACTCACCCAACTACTCTAATCATTAGCCAAGATGCGTATATATGACAACAAATCGCTGGCACACAAACCACGTTCTCCATTAGTTTTCGCTTCTTTATCTGCTGCAACACTATGAATCATCACCCCTTTTACCGCAGCACTAATGAGATTTTCGCCTTGGGCTAATAAGCCAAGAATAACACCTGTTAATACATCCCCCATACCTGCGGTTGCCATCCCTGGATTACCTGCATTGCAAACAAAGGTATGCTTACCATCAAATACTAAAGTGCCTGCGCCTTTTAGCACCATCACGCCGCCATATTGATCATGTAGTTTCTTTATTGCCAAATACCTATCACCTTCGATTTCATCAATTGAACAGTTGAGTAATCGCGCTGCTTCGCCAGGGTGAGGCGTTAATATTCGCAGGTCATCCTTATTTGGATTACTCGCCAGCAAGTTGAGGGCATCAGCATCAAGCACTTTATTGAGATTTAATGCGCAGAACCTGTCAAACATCTGCTTTGAGACTTCATTTGTGCCGAGACCTGGCCCAATGGCAATACAATCACACCATTGGTTAACTCGGTGCTCCACAGACCGTTCATCTTGCCATGATGAAGCCATCACTTCAGGGCAAGTGATTGTCGATGCCATAGTATTTTCTGAGTGCGTCAGCAAAGCGGTTAACCCAGCACCAACGCGCATACACGCTTGGCTACTGAGCAGGGCAGCACCGCCCATTCCTTGGTTGCCACCAATGATAAGTGCTTTGCCATGATGACCTTTATGGGCCGCTTTATTTCGCTTTGCTAAGGGGCCAAAATCGTGGGCAGAATTTAAAAGATAGGCTTTAGGTAGATTTTGCCGATCAAACACATCTTCAACATCCAAACCATTAAAATGAACTTCACCGGTATACACTCGTGCTTGGCCAGTAAATAATCCACATTTTAGACCAATAAACGACACCGTATGTTGCGCTTTTACACTCACACCCAAACAGCTTCCGGTATCACTCGATAACCCTGAAGGCAAATCGACAGAAATAGTTTCAATATCACTATTATTAATTTTTTCAATAATTTGAGCCGTATTTTCCCGCACTTTTCCATTAATACCCGTACCTAATAGGGCATCGATAATACAGTCAAAATCTAAATTTTTTGAAAAGTCAGGCGCACCAATTACACCACCAAAAGAGAGATACTCATTATAAGCCGCCAAAGCGTCACCAGAGAGTTTCTCTTTATCAACACTTTGCCATACTAAGACCTGCATTCCGGCTTCGAGCGCCAGCTTTGCCACTACATAGCCATCTCCCCCATTATTGCCGCCGCCACAAACAACCAGTACACGCTTACATTTTGGGTATTGCTGGAGCATTACCTCAAACACTGACTTTCCTGCTTTGAGCATGAGCTGATACATAGAGATGGATTTAGTGTTCGCGGCATCGACTTCGCCAAGTTTGACTTGCTCAGCACTATAAAGTGGTATTCTTGATGGCATTCATTCTCCTAAATATAATAAGGGCCAGACTAATGCTGACCCTTGTTTAACTCTATATCACTAATTCTTTTAGTTATACGTCTAAGTTACTTGTGTGGGTTAAGTACACTTAATGCTTCAGAAGTAGCATCCTGAATGGATAAAAACAATGACTTTATTTCACCTGTAGGCGTTCTCATTGGATTTAATGCAACGTTTTGATACATATACCTTGCCTGTTGGGTCACAGGGCGAACATTTCGACATTTAAATAAATATTGTCGTTGATGCCATGTAATAAAGCTTCGGCAACCAAGATCGTATACTGGCTTGGTTTTCATTTTAAACCAATCTTCTGGGATTTCTGGGAAGATCTCAAAAATGGTTTTATCAATCGCATCATGACCATGAATACCACTGTGGTGGGTCATGAACCCATTCCAAACTTGAACTTTGTATTCTCGGTTAATAACGATAAGACCCAAATCGACATTTTGCACCATATCGACCATCCAATGAAACTGCTCAAATTCAGCA
The DNA here is from genome assembly GCF_018860525.1 of Vibrio hepatarius. Taxonomy (GTDB): domain Bacteria; phylum Pseudomonadota; class Gammaproteobacteria; order Enterobacterales; family Vibrionaceae; genus Vibrio; species Vibrio hepatarius_B. The sequence continues at coordinate 67,133 of NZ_JAHKPM010000067.1, read as the reverse complement.
GGAAGATTAACCATCAGAAGTCCTCCATTAAATATGATAACTTGTCGTCGAGTAATGGAAGAGACTCATCCACAAACATGAACAATAAATCACAACGTATTGCTGTCCCATCAATGTTATAGCTCACTTCAAATGTCATGGTTTGTTGAAATGAACCTTCTGTATTTTGAATAATAGAATCAATCGAAATATGTTGTCCTAACAGTACTGGAGGGCTTTGAAAAAATCGAACCTCAGCTTGCTTGCCCAAACCGTTTAGAAACGAACCTACCAATATATTGGATACGTCCATCAGTAACTCTAGTTCCTGAAGTTCCTCACTTTCAGTCGGCACTTTCATCAACTTTTTCAAGTCACAAACGCTAGAGTCACTCAATATAACAAGGGCTTCTCCAGCGATGCCCTCACCACTAAAACCTTGGCAAACTCCAGAAACTTGGTCATTGTCGGCAAGATCTCTCAATGCCATTTGCAATTCACTAACTTCTAAAATATTCACATTGGGTAAAGGAAGGTGAACAAACACATCAAAGTGCCTGGCAAGTGCATCTGCAGCCACACCAATTGCTACGTTTGCCACTTCACGATAGATATCTCGGCGTTTAAGCACCGGAAGATCAAGCGCAGGTTGTGCTATAAGCTGAGGCTGGGACGGGGGTTCGACAAGATCTTTAAGCACGCTGTTAAGTATGCCTTTGTCTATAGGTTTCTGGATAAAGGCTTTGGCACCAGAAGCCATGACACGTTCTTTCGCTTTGGGCTGAATGTCACCTGAGACGACCACAACTTTGATATCAATCCCACGAGCCTGTATCTCATCCAAAGTGCCAAACCCATCAAGCTCAGGCATGGTCAAATCAAGAAACATGATTTTGAATTCGTTTTGTTCTAATTGTTCTAAAGCATCGAGACCATGGACAGCAAACGTGATTTCTGCATTGAGAGAAGCTGGCAATGAACGAGCCATTTGCTTGCGAGCAAGAGCAGAGTCATCACAAATTAGAACAGGTAAAGACATTCACGCACCTATCACTGTTATAGTTATCAATAATTTCAGTGTAACAGATGATAAAATTATCGAAGGGCCTAAGAACAAAAAATCCCAAAACTCTTAGAAGATAATTTTACATTACCAAACAACACAGAATCTACTAACAAATGTTCAAACCAAAAAAGAAAGATCATCTTCAACAGACTACTCTTCACCGGACTGGAAATTAAAGGTTTCATCATCAAAGCCTTCGTCCTGATACTTATTCGCTATTTCCCTAAACACATGTTCAATATTGAGAAAAGCTTCAACGACAATAGGTTCAAAGTGGCTACCTCCTCCCTCTGCGATTATTTCAAGTGCCTTATCGTGAGGAAAAGCTGGTTTATAAACACGCTCGCAAATTAGAGCATCATACACATCTGCAAGCGCCATTAAACGAGCACTCAAGGGTATGTTTTTTCCAGAAAGCCCTTCTGGATATCCACTACCATCCCATTTTTCTTGGTGACTATAAGCAATTTCTTTCGCTATAGTTAAAAATTCACATTTAAAATCAATCGAATCTTCCACCGACATCAAAACCGCTCGGCCAAGTATAGTGTGACGCTTCATCACATCAAATTCTTCTACTGTTAACTTGCCTGGCTTCAAAAGTACTCCATCAGGGATCCCTACTTTACCAATATCATGCAGCGGTGCTGACTTATATAACAAGGTAATGATTTCCGGCGTTAACTCATCCGTGTAGTGCCCCATGTTGATTAATTCTTCTGCTAACACTTTTACATAGTTCTGAGTACGGCGGATATGGTTACCCGTTTCATTATCTCGTGTTTCCGCAAGTGATGCCATTGCGCCAATCGTCGCATCTTGAATCATCTCTAGCTCGTAGGTTCTCTCTTTAACTCGCTCTTCAAGTAGTTCATTTTGCTTAGCTAATTCTTTAACCGCATTTTTCAGCTTTAAATGGGTATTAATACGAGCTATCAGTATCGGAGGGCTTACTGGTTTGTGAATATAGTCAACGGCACCTATTTCAAACCCCTTTTGTTCATCTTCAATTTGTGATTTTGCAGTTAAGAATATGACTGGAATATCACAGGTGTCTGGATCAGCCGCTAGCCGTTCGCAGACCTCATAACCATCCATTTCTGGCATCATGATATCCAAAAGTACAATGTCGGGCTTTTTCTTCTTACAAATATTAATCGCTTGCAGACCACCTGTCGCAACAAACAGACGGTGATGGGGCTTTAATAACCCACTGAGTAGCACTCTATTTTCAGCATTATCATCAACAATCAGTACGCTAGTAAGATGTTCACTCATGCCCACTCCCGGGACTTGTCTGCACTAACAACCTAATAATGATGCAGATTAAATTAATTACTCTAGAGCCATATGAAATTTGCACTTATACCCAACCGACCATGGGTTTAATCGAATTTTTTAAGTATCGAAGTACAACTAGCAATCGTCAAGGTCTTCTAATCTGCATTAATAGCGATATTAATAAAAAGGTTAAGATTGATTAGAGAATGAAATTATGCGGCAAAAGCTAAAGGCTAGATTAACTAGCGACATCTACGTTCTCAAATATCCATTTTTCTGCATATACTAATGACAAATGCATTAATTCTAATGCAATAAGACTAAACAGGGTTAGCCCAATGCGCGTAAATGAACCCGTGACTCAAAAAGAAGTCATGTATCCGCCAGAGTTTAACTTGCTTTCTATAACGAAAACGAGCAGTCACATCACCTATGCCAGCAAAGAGTTTTGTGACGTTGCAGGCTATACAATCGATGAGCTTATCAATCAACCTCATAACCTTGTTCGTCACCCAGATATGCCACCAGAAGCATTTAAAGACATGTGGGACTTTTTGAAATCAGGTAAGTCTTGGATGGGGGTTGTCAAAAATCGCTGTAAAAATGGCGACCACTACTGGGTTGACGCTTTTGCTTCCCCCATTAAAGTGAACGGGAAAATTGCAGAATACCAATCGGTTCGTTTAAGCCCGAGTCGTCAACATGTTGCAAATGCTGAAAAAATCTACGCCCAGCTGAAAGCGGGTAAAACACCGACCACGTTAAAAATGCCTCGGACACGCTTATGGCAACGTCTAGCAATTGCATTCTTAGGCTCTGGAATTATTGCTACCGCCATAGTAAGCATCTCTCCTATTGCCGCAATTTGGGTATTTTTTGTATTGGCAACACTTTCAGGCTTTTGGCTAACTAGGCGTTTAGAAGAACTCTCTAAACAAGCTCGAAAAGTCTTTGACAATCCATTGATGGAGTTAATCTATAACGGTTCAGTCGATGATATCTCAGAAATTGCGTTAGCAATGAAGATGAGACAGTCTGAGCTCAATGCGGTCGTTGGCCGAATTCAAGACTCAAATCAACAAATTGCTACAGCTGCGCAATCTTCTGCGGATAACTGTGAAACAACGGCTGAGAATCTATCAGGGCAAACTTCGGAAACAGAACAAGTCGCTGCAGCAATCAACCAAATGCACTCAACCGCGCATGAAATTGCTCAAAATGCGCAAAATGCTTCTGATGCAACTGAAAAGGCTAATGCAGCGGTCGTTGAAGGCAAAACATCGGTGGAACAAACGCTTACATCCATGAATGATCTTTCCAGTCAGTTAGAGGTCGCATCAGGTGTTGTGCAGCAGCTCTCTGAACATGGACGTACCATTGGTGAAGTACTCGTTGTTATCCAAGGAGTCGCCGAACAAACAAACCTTCTAGCTCTTAATGCCGCTATAGAAGCCGCTCGAGCTGGTGATCAAGGCCGCGGCTTTGCCGTAGTTGCTGATGAAGTGCGCAAGCTCGCTCAGCGAAGCCATGAATCGACAGAAGAAATTCAAAACATCATTAAGCTCATTCAAACCAGTACAGATAAAGCCGTCCAGGCAATGGATGAAGGTAACAAGCTCTCTGAAGTATGCGTAAGTTGTGCTGGTACTTCTGGGGAAAAATTGGATGCATTATTTGGCCAAGTGACTGATATATCTGATCGCAATAATCAGATAGCAACCGCAATTGAAGAAATGGCTCGTGTTACTGAGGATATGAATTCCAGCGTTCAATCCATTAGTGAGGTGTGTTCAGCGACCAATATTCTTGCCAGTGACACGAAAGAAGAATGTGAAGGCTTAGTCGACAACTTAAAATCACAAGGCCAATTGGTTAACCAATTTAGAAAGATATAAGAAGGCCTTCCAAGTGGAAGGCATTTCGAAGTTCAGTTAATCTTTTGCTGTTAAACTTCGTTCAAATCAAAAGATCAACAGACCTTAGTAGTATCTGTAGGTACTGCTAGTTTATTTTGTCATCCGTACCAGTGACTTACCAATTAGCCACTCGACTTCTTTGGCACTATTTCCACCAAACTGAGACTCTACCGTTTGATACAAACGCTCAATGCCAACCTTGGCAAAATCATGCGTATTCTGTGAGATCACAACGTGGTGGAACAGTAAACGAAGTATTGCCAGAAATTCTGAGCTGTCTAAAGCTCTATTCCAACTATCTGAAAAGTCTTGCAAACTACCATCTAAGCTAAGATGTTCAACAAACATCTTAAAAATTCGCCCGTCCAGAGCAGCCGTGAAATCTGTTTTTTTAGGGAAGTGATGGCTAATGCCTGTTCTCGACACACCTGTTTGCTGGCTCAGAGTGGTGTATGACATTTTGTCGTACCCTAAACGCAACAATTGGTCCACGACAGCATCCATGATCTTCTGAATCGTGATTTCGGTCTCTTCTTTACTACGCTTTGGCATGTTCAGGCTCTTCTCTCTGTAAATCCATCTGACTTAAGCAAATTCATTATGATGCCTATTAATTATCCTATATAACATTAGTCAAAACCTTTGAAGGGATAACAACAAAAGTACTATCGAATCTGAGGTAGTCCTCTAGTAAACCAATGTTTATAATGTCAATTAAGATAGCTTTTGATACATCACGACATCATCTAAATTTATAAAAATAATAAGTGATATCTTTCATTTATATAATTTAGCTTCCGATAATCATATAAATTAACGTTGCTTACAACTCGGTAAGCACTATCCTCAGCCGACAAGTACATCATATTTATTAATATATGACTAAAATCACATTATCTGACATGTCTATCAATTCTAAAGCTTTTTTATAACCTTCCCATAACATAGCATTTTGATAAAAGCATTTATGAAGGCGAGTGGATTTTTGTGGATCACTCTCTGATATATCGATAAAATAACCTTACTTTTTGCAAGAGGATTACTGTGATGAGCACAAAACAGGAAAGCGCCGAGATCTGTGAGGCATGTGGCTGTGCTGGTGAAATGGGTTTTATTATTAAAGAGGGTGATGATATTGCAGAAGTCACCATTCATGCTGAAAACAAAGCTATGCTAGAGGCTGAATTGGAAAAGTACATCAATTTAGCTTACCAAGTATCAAAAGGCGTTCAATACCACGTAGCAACGCTAGCAAAAGACTCAACTTATCTTAATGCCAAATTTAAATTTAGCGTCAGCGCTGAAAAATTAATTTTCGAACTAAAGACTCGCTCACTAGCCAGATAAAATGAAAAAAGCGGGCGATATGTCCGTTTTTTCTTTCGATCTCGGCACATAATATTGACCCAGTATTGTCGCATCGTTAATACTTGTATCAAATCACTTTCAGGGTCACGATATGAAACAATGGCTCGCCATTATCATAGTAGGATTGTTTACCTCTAACGCGCTAAGCGAACCAATCAACCACTACCACATCCTTAATCATATCGACAACTACGGTAATCTGGACTTACGTAACAAACCCTATTCTGAGCTGCCAGCAGGTTTAGTCGTCAAAGGGAATCTCAATATAGCCAAAACAAGTATTAAAGAAATCCCAGCAGATGTTGATATTCAAGGAAGCCTAGATGCTTCAAATAGTGCATTAAAAAAGATAGCTAAAGGTGTCAACATTAAGGGCTATGCGAACTTACTCGCTTCACAAATGACTCGCTGGCCCGGAGGCGTAAAGGTTGGTGGATACATAAACCTAACAGATACACCTCTGACTAAACTTCCACCACGTTTAAAAGTAAAAGGTGATCTGAGTGTCATTAGAACGCCTTTAGATGCATTACCTGAAGGTATTGTCGTTGAAGGTAACCTATATATTGGTGGTTCAAAAATCACTGCATTTCCCGATAAAATGACCGTAAAAGGAAATATTTTTCTCGGTGGTAACCGTATTTCAAAATGGCCTAAGAATTTAAACTTAGGAGGTGCTGTTGCGCCTTAGCAAAATGGGAAATAAAGACGCTAATTCAAACGCCCTTATTTTTAAATGGGTTAGCATAACTTGCTAGCAAATGAGTTCGCGCTCCGTTTGGTAATTGACTAACTTTGCTAGCGAGTACATCTTTAACACTCTGTTCAACTTGTTCATTACCTGCTGCTAATTCATTGATTGGATATAGCTTATAGTTAGCATGGATTTGGCGGTCAACTTCTTCAGCCAGAGCTTCTGGAGAGTCAAAACTACTATTAATCACATCACCAAATGCCACATGTACGCGCCCTTTTTCACCAACAATACCTTGAATAATACTGTCGATATCTTCAAACTCACTTTTTTCATAGCTGCCACGAGTCTCAAGTTCATGCAACTCTAATGCTTTAGCGATATCGCAAGGGTCATTTTCATATGAAATAGAGACGGGAACTATTCTAAGAGACTGTATATATTCGGAGAATTCAATTTTTTGCTTACGACCCTCAACATGAAACATTTTCAGAATAACCGGGTCAGTAAAGTCATTTCCATCTTTAGCTCGCCCTTCTTTCTGCGCAATCCAGATCGAGTTTCCTGAGTCTAATGAGTGTTTTATATAACTGGATAAGGTACCTAATGCTTTCATCATTTCCCGCGGTCCCTTAACAGAGCGCTTAACAATGAAACTTTTATTCAGCCTCATCAACTCGGTAGCGCATGGCTTTTTCAGCAGGTTATCACCAATAGCAATACGAACTGTTTTGTGTTCACTTTTGCTCAAACCATAGTTAACCAATGCTGGATCCATCGCAATGTCTCGATGATTAGAAATAAAGAGATATGACAGCTGTTTGTCCAACTTATCCAGACCAGAGTAAGTCACTCCAGACGTTGTTGTATTAAGTGTTCGCTCAAGATACTTCTTCACTTCCATCTGAATATTATCGACAGAATTGAGCTTAGACCACTTCATTTTAAGATAGATTTTTACCAGTGGCGACATCAGAGTCTTAAACCAACCTGCGTGGCGAGCAAATCTATGCTGAAGAATTGCACTGATAAACTCTTCATCAGCAATCAAGCGATTGATCGCAGCTGGGATTTCATCGTCATTGTATGGACGAATGTCAAAATACGGGTCTTTATTAGCAGTCATGTAGTACTTATTCTCGTAGGAAACATGCCTATTCTACGCTGAGATAGGGGGATTAGCAGCTATAGTTCGTGATAATATCTAAGGTCCGACCAGCGCAACTTTGCTGTATGGGTTAAAACTCATTGTTAAGTTGGTTTTTATCATTAGAAACGTTACCCTTAACTTTTCTTGCACCATAAAGAGTCCAAATCAAACTATGCATTACACAATTTCGAATCATAATGATGATTTTCCATATCTAGTAGTGCAACCTAGAAGAAAAAGCTTTAAACATATATTGCTAAAAGTAGTCCAAGGAATGGCTTTACTAAAGTTCGGTAAAGTTGAATATGTCATTGAAAAGGGTCAAACCGTCTGGATCCCATTTGATTCATTATGTGCCCTTACTTTTTTCCCAAGAACTCAAGTTCAAAAAGTTGAAGTATCCTCTCGAGTTAAAGCATTGCTACCCCAAAAAGGGGGCTACGTACAACTCAACGAATTAACCTCAGCAATCCTTACTAGACTTTTAAATAGTCGGCAATCTCATGAGTCGCACCAAAAGCTCCTCGCTGTACTATTAGATGACCTTGTAACCTTAGAGCCTGAATTAAGAGAAAATAGACTGACTGCCTACCTTAAACAGTGGTCACCATCAATAAACGGCAGTAATCTATTGGCAGAACAGCACCTAGCACTCAAGGTAAGAGAAGCGACCAAACGAATGCAATCAGGTGTAAAAAGGTCCAAGGTTATCGCCGATTTATTCGAAAACAATGACATTGTTTATACTCAATTAGAACAAAGCATTCTTGGGTATACGACTCATACAAATTCGTAGCTTTGTAGTGCGATTTACGTTCAAATGTCATGTAAGCATCTGAATATTAAGCCAATATAAATGGTTATGACGTCACCTATAAACAACTATAATAAGCAGACACAACAAAATAATTCAGGCCACCCTTCTCTATTTAAAGAAAAAATAGCATTTGCCACATACTGATAATAAGCATTTGCTCACTATAGCACTATAATAGAAGAAATAAGCTTTAATGACATGGGAAGTCGACAATGAAATTCAGCCATAAAATAGTGGCGGCATCATCTCTTCTATTTCTAGCCACGGTATCATTACTGACACTCCAGCAGTACTACACAGTCCAAGCCGAAGTCAAATCACTCGTAACCTCTAGTGTTGCTGAAATTGTTGACGGCGTGAGGGACACAACTGAAGCAGAGATTAATAGCCGAAAGACTATTGCTAATTATGCGACCAGTATGTTGGAAGCTAATCTTTCTCCGAGTTCAATAGAAATGGTCATTACTCGCCCCATTGTAAAAGAAACCTTTCTTTTAGCTGGGTTAGGATTTGAAAAGGATGGCTCCAATATTAATAATGACCCTGGTTGGAGCCCAGGCCCGACTTGGGATCCACGTGCCCGACCTTGGTACATAGATGCAAAAAAATCTGGAAAGCTAATTATCACTGCCCCATATGCAGATTCAGCAAGCGGTGAGATTTTGGTTTCTATCGCAACTCCAGTTTATGACAATGGTAGCTTTGTCGGCGCTATTTTTTACGATGTGAGCTTGGCAGGATTAGCAGAGCTGGTGAATAAGGTTCAACTTTTTGATGCCGGTTATGTATTTATTGTATCAGGTGATGGAACAACTATCGCTCACCCGAATACCGAAATGAATGGCAAACCGATGAAAGACTTCCTCGGTGAAGTGACTATTAAAGAAGATCCTCAACAAATAGAGATTGAAGGTAAAAAATATACTCTCGACTATTCAAAAGTACCTGGAGAAAACTGGTATATTGGTGTCATTTTGGATGAAGAAATCGCCTACCAATCACTCTCAGACTTACGTAATAGCTCCATAATATACACGGCAATAGCTTTGGTGATCAGCGTGGCTATTTTGCTTGTGGTAATCACAGCGCTTATGCGTCCTTTAGGCACGCTTAAAAACGCGATCCAAGATGTAGCTTCTGGTGATGGTGACTTAACTCAACGTTTAGACACGGCCACAGACCAAGAGTTTTCCCAGTTAGCGGAGGGCTTTAATTCATTTGTTGGAACTCTACAACAGCTCCTGACTCAATCGAAATCAATTGGTGAGGAAATCCTTAGAGGATCAGAAATGACCTCATCGGGCCTACAGGGGTCAGCTAGTGCGATGCAGGATCAGCTTCAAGAGCTTGAACAACTCGCAACTGCTATGCATGAAATGACAACAACATCAGGAAACGTAGCTGATAACGCCCAAGGAGCAGCAGCAGCAGCAAAAGACGCCGATGACGCAACCCAAGTTGGCACACAAGTAGTCAGTGATACCTCTGCATCAATCAGTGAACTTTCCCAACGGATTGATGAGGCAGTAGAAGAAGTCAAAAATCTAGAGTCAGCAACAGATAACATAGAAACCATCCTTAAGGTTATTAATGACATTGCCGATCAAACCAACTTGCTAGCACTTAACGCCGCTATTGAGGCCGCACGGGCGGGTGAGTCTGGACGAGGCTTCGCCGTGGTCGCTGATGAAGTAAGAACCTTGGCTCAGAGAACCCAAGAGTCAACAACAGAAATTCGTAGTATGATCGAACAGCTGCAATCTGGTGCCACATCAGTAGCCAATGCAATGAACATGAGTAAAGAAACGGCCGATAGCGCAGTATTACGCGCAGAAGAAGCCAATAATGCACTGAACAGTATTCGTGGTGCCATTCAGAGCATCAGTGATATGAATATGCAAATTGCATCGGCGGCTGAAGAACAAAATTTAGTCGCCGAGGAAATCAATAACAATACAGTTAAAATAAAAGATCTATCGGAGCAAGTCGCTGAAGCAGCAGAAAATGCCAATGTTGCTATGAAAGCTCAGACCGAAAATATTAGAGAGCAAGATGCGATACTCAATAAATTCAAGCTTTAATTGTGCTAAAGCCCTCCCTTAATTAAAAGGGCTTTAGCCGCTTCTTAATAACAGACCTCTCAAACCTTTTTTTTCTTAATAGAATCAAACAGGGGGCTAACCGTCAAAAATGATTAAAAGTGTCCGTATCGATTTCGTATCAGATATTGTATGCCCTTGGTGCATCATAGGCTTTAAAAACCTTGAGAGCGCCCTTTTGACATTGTCTGATAGCCTCAAAGCTGAAATCTACTGGCATCCTTTCGAACTTAACCCAATGATGAAGCAAGAAGGACAGAACCTTAGAGAGCATATTGCCGAGAAATATGGTACCCCGTTTGATGCCAGCTTAGCGGCTAGACAAACCATTACCGAGCTAGGTCACGATTTAGGGTTCAAGTTCAACTTTACAGACGACATGAGGATTTATAACACCCGTAAGGCTCATCAGTTATTGCTTTGGGCACAATCGAAAAATCTACAATTTGAGTTAGAAATGGCTTTGTTTCAAGCGTATTTTACCCACAACAAAGATATCAGCAACCCACAGGTATTGCTTAAAATCGCCGATTCCCTTGAACTAGAAAGAAAACTTTGTGAACGCATCTTAGAAGATGAGAGTTGGGCTGAAGCTGTTTCTTCCACCGAGCACCAGTGGATTGAAGCTGGCATTAATGCTGTACCAGCAATGATAATAGACAAAAAACATCTACTTTCTGGCGCACAACCTAGTCAGGTGTTAGTCGAATCACTCATAGACATCACAGACCTATGACCAGCTTGGAACATCACACAGATAGTGAAGCAGTATGATCTATTAGACGACCTTAATGTCTGTGGCGAACTTTCTCTATACCTGTCCACACAAGTAGTACCATAGCCCCTGCCAGCACGCCTATCAAACCATTCAGAATTGATGGCATCAGAATATCTGCTAAAGGTACATTGGGCAGATTCAATAGCACCGGCTCTATCCAGTGATGTATCGCAGGAACATTATGTACAACAATGCCACCGCCAACTAAGAACATGGCTGCTGTCCCCACAACTGCAAGGAATTTCATTAACTTTGGGGCAAAGGCGATAAGGATTTGACCAAGGCAAGCTCTTATTCCCTTACCCTGGGAAATGCGATTTAAATAAAACCCCAGATCATCAAGTTTAACAATACCTGCTACCAAGCCATAAACACCAATGGTCATTAGTATCGCAATAAAACTGACGACCATGACTTGTGTCATCATTGAATGCCCCTGCACAGTACCCAAAGCAATGACAATGATTTCAGCCGATAAAATAAAGTCAGTACGTACCGCCCCTGCAATCTTGCGTGTCTCATATTCTTCAATCGACCCGGTCGGAACCTCGTCTTCTTCAACGTGATCAGTATGGAATAGGCTTTCCGCTATTTTTTCTGCACCTTCAAAACAAAGAAATAAACCACCAATCAAGAGCAAAGGCATAATTAACCAAGGAGCAATAGAGCTAATGAGGAGCGCTGTTGGTACTAAAATTAATTTATTGCGAAAAGATCCCTTGGCAACACTTAGTACAATAGGGATTTCTCGTTCCGCCGCAACGCCAGATACCTGCTGAGCATTTAATGCTAAATCGTCACCGAGCACTCCAGCAGTCTTCTTTGCGGCAACTTTCGACATCAAAGCAACATCATCTAATACTGTAGCAATATCATCCAATAACGTTAATAAGCTCGCACCAGCCATAAGGGGCCTCTTTAAACATACTGATATGCTGTTAAATGTACCACCTAGATTCTCATACTTAAACTCAATTACTGATATAAATACTATAAGCTCAATAATATCGATGGAGATTATATGAATTGCTTCTGTTAGAAGAGCATTTTATGCTGCATTACTAATGCTCAAAAACAACAGGATATGTAATGCAGGCTAAGGAATTTTATCCAATCGGGATTACTGGTAAAAAGTGGCAAGACGCTGAGTATCAATTGTGGCGAAATCAAACCTCCGTGAAACGTAACTACCAACAAGAAGTGGTCACCAAAATCCACGCACTCGCAGACCGATTTAAAGTCGAACAGTATGGCGCGTTATCTTATGACTCAGAGCGCTATCCTTTGTTTTGTATAAAGAGTAATAGCTGGGAAAGCAACAAGCCTGTTGTGTTAATTACAGGTGGAGTTCATGGCTATGAAACTAGCGGTGTTCATGGTGCACTTCAATTTGTTGACACCCAGATGGAAAACTACAGCAGATATTTCAATATCATAGTCGCCCCCTGCATTAGCCCTTGGGGTTACGAGACAATAAATCGATGGAATCCATTGGCGATAGATCCAAACCGTTCTTTCTTCACTGACAGTCCTGCCGAAGAATCAGCGAACCTTATCAAGCTAGTAAATACAATAGGACAGGCTATTCTGGTTCATTTCGACTTACATGAAACCACCGATACTGATGAAACTGAATTTAGGCCCGCTCTAGCAGCTCGAGATGGTGCAGACTTTACACCAGGAACAATTCCAGATGGTTTTTACACCGTCGGTAATAGTGAAAACCCTCAATCCAATTTTCAAGCTGCGGTTATCCAATCAGTCAGCCTTGTAACTCATATTGCTCCAGCAGATAAAGACGGGAAAATTATTGGTTCACAAGTCACCCAAGAAGGGGTAATTAACTATCCTATGGTGAAACTTGGACTATGTGGCGGCGTAGCAAACTGTACCTATAGTACGACGACTGAAGTTTACCCTGATAGTTCAAAAGTAACAGCAGAGCAATGCAATCAAGCTCAAGTCGCTGCCATCAAGGGGGGCTTAGACTATGTGCTGACTAAAATATAATCACCTCTGCAAAGGCTATTTTTATTAGCGAAGTTTATTTTTGTATTGTTCGGGAGTTTGTAAAGCGTACTTTTTAAACATAGCGATAAAAGGGCTGGCTTGGTTATAACCGAGAGTGAGTGCCACTTCTTTAACCGAGTGGCCACTTCTTAGCAGTTCCATCGAGTAGAGATAACGAACTCTTAGCCTCCACTCGGTAAAACTCATTCCGAGCTCAGACTGACAGTGCCTAGCCAAAGTCCGCTCAGTGGTATGCACTTTTTCTGCCCATTGCGCAAGACTGGTGTTATCAAGCGGGTTCTCCTCTACCTCAGCTAATATTCTGACTAAATATTTATTGTCGGAAGAGGGTAAAAAATGATGTTGAGTATCTTGAGTTGCCAGCTGATCAAGTAATACTTGCATTAACCTCTTGTCTTGATCACTTTTAGCTATATTAATCGCTCTATTACGAAAGTCATCGATTATCGAAGACACAATTGGCGTGATTTTTATCAAACTAGTAACACTTGGAAAATTTGTTGTTAGTCGCTCAGCAATATTTAACGAGCAGTATGATAAAGGCTTTCGATTATAACTGGTATGCAAAACTCCAGCTGGGACCCAAATCGCGAGATGGGGAGGAGCAAGAAATCGAGTCCCTTGAGCTTCCATTTCAAGAATACCACCACTAATTAACTGAACCTGCCCCCAAGGGTGGCTATGTATTCGTGTTTCCGTATTAGATAGAAAAGCTTCGAAATTCATAAAAAAGTCCGAAGGTGCTCTATTAATGGTTAACGACGGATGCAGATGTTTAACCGACTTTCTCACATTTTTTATCCTATCGATAAATGTCCCCTACAAAGACACTTGATATTATAAAGACCGATGCAGATAGTCGTGCAGTTTAAGATATTATCGAGGCGGTGTCGAAAAGCTTAATGTTAGAGAATAGCTGACAATTACTAATTCACAGCGTAAACCTCTGTTGCAAAGCACAAAAGTTTAACCCCTCAATAAGAGAATCTACACTTTCTAGGCTTTCTTCTTCAAACTTGACACCATACTTATAATAACGCCCCATTTGCGCGATGTTTTTCACTATAGCCTGAAGAGTGCCATCAATAATGGGGACATCTTTATTTGAACTGCAGATATTGAGGCTTATCAAAGAACCAACTCGGTAACTAACATTATCCCTTTCAACAACGATTAAGCATCCTTGGTGGGAGATATCTCTAATTTGGCATGGGTACTTTTTGTCTGAGGGCTCAAGAACACCATCAAGATCGATTTCTAAACGGGCACTTTCACGCAAGCCAACAACAACCTGTGTCGCAGAAGGTAAAGTAACGAGCAGCAAATCAGTATCGCCACCACTTAATACATATTCGATCTTAGTCTTAAAATAGACTCGAGCCCCTTCCCCTTTAGAAGAAATAACACAAGCTTTAAGGGGATACCCTTGTCTCATAAAAACTGATTTTTCCTGAGGCGAGACCAGTGGCATTTCAAGTAAAAGAATACTTTTAGAATGCAAACCTATATATTTAGTTCGGCACTTAAGTACTTTCCCAGTTGGTGTTGAAACAATGCAGGCAACATCACAAAGTGGCATCACTTTATCGAAAGCATCTTCTCCGAGACAAATTGAACTTGCCGCTTCTGGCGAGGAACTACTGAAATCTTGATGTTTTTCAGTGGATGCGGCTCCTGCGCTATCCGCATTTTCAGTACTTAAGTCCTGTTGACTATTTAAGTGTTTTTGTTCTGCAACTTCCAAAGTCAAACCTCCTCGAATAGGTATCCGTGCTTATTATTATAGTATGAATAAGGACGCATATGTTGATGGCAGAAAAATTTTTGAGCACAAATACCCCAATAAAAGGGGTAAACCAAGGTTATCGCGAAATCTTATCCCTCTAAAATACACACGATAAAACCTCATCCAAGTCTCATTTCCAAACGAAAGTTTCAATGTCAAACACCTAATATACATCTTGAGTCCTATAGTTTTCTTGCGCTCTGAGAAAACACTTTTTTGATAAGAAAAATGGAGATTCATGATGTCATTACGACTCAGGTTCATACTTGCTATATTAGGTGCAATCGCTCTTTCTCTTGGAACCAGTACATCCATCAGTACTTATTTATCGATGGAAGAAATGCGCTCAGTATTGCTCCAGCAGTCTCGAGAAAAATTGACGGCCACAAAAGAACTTGTCCGAGCCGAAGTAGAAAACTATTTCTCAGATATTGAGGGACAAATCACTTCCATGGCTAACAATGTCGCAACGAAAGAAGCCGCTGTTGATTTCAACCAAGCCTTCTCAACATATGAACCCATTCGAAAGATCAACAACTCAAAGCTCAGAACGACTGTTAATGAATATTATACAAAAGAGTTTGCCATTCAATATAGCCAGCTCAATCAAGATACTGTAAACGTTCCTGACATGTTTTCAGGTTTATCAGATTTGACCTATAACATGCAATTTGACTTTATTGCCGACAATCCAAATCCACTCGGTAACAAAGATAAGCTTACTGTTCTGGAAAACTCATCAAGATATGCTCGAGAACATGAGCATTACCATGATACTTTTCGTCAGTTTCTACAAACATTTGGTTACTATGACATATTTATCGTAAACCCTAAAAGTGGCCATATTGTTTATAGTGTCTTTAAAGAACTCGACTTTGCAACAAGCTTAAAAAGTGGCCCATATAAAGATTCAGGGATAGGACAAGCTTTTAAACAGGCCTTATCTCTCAAAAAGGGAGAAGTATTCCTAACTGATTTTGCACCTTACCTTCCCTCATATAACGCCCCCGCCAGTTTTATGTCGACCCCAATTTTTGACAAAGGAAATCTAGTTGGCGTACTCATATTCCAGATGCCAATCGATGAGCTCAATAAAATTATGACACAAGAAGGTCAATGGAAAGACCGAGGGTTTGGTAACACAGGTGAAATATATCTAGTCGGATCTGACGGTACATTACGCAATGAAAGCCGATTCCTAATAGAAGACAAAAGTGCCTACCTTGATACTATTCGAAAAAAAGGGATTTCTGCGGCTAAGAATATCGAGTTAAAAAACACCAGCATTTCTTTACAACCGGTAAGTACTCCAGGCGTAACAGAAGCACTGAGAGGTATCAGCAGCTTTGATATATTTGAGGATTATCGCGGCGTTCCTGTATTATCAGCCTATGGCCCTGTAAAAGTACCCAACCACACATGGGCTATCATGTCTGAAGTCGACGAAAAAGAAGCTTTCGCACCCAAAGAGCAACTTGGTAATTACATTATTTCAGCAGGTGCTGCAACAACAGTGATGATGATCATTGTTTTTTGGGGAATATCTATCGCTTTAGTCAGTTATTTACTTAAGCCACTTTACGTTCTCAAACATCAGTTTAACGAACTGAATTCCGGAGATGCGAATTTAAATACTCGCCTTAAAATGTCAAATATTCCTGAATTTGACTCGGTCACACAAAGTGTAAACACCTTTATCGAGCACATAAAAGTGATCATTGATTCAGTAAAAGCCAGTACCGATGTAATTACACACTCAAGTAAACAGCTGAGCAAAATTACAGACAACTCTTACAAAGCGGCGGAGGATCAAACACTACAAGCGAGCAATGTAACAGAGTCTATGATGCAATTTAACGAAGCATTGCTCGAAGTATCTCAAAGCAGTGCGACTGCTTCTGACTATACACATCAGTGCCGAGAAAGCGCATTACTTAATTCAGAACAGGCTCAGCAAGCTGCACAGTTTGTAGAAAAAACTGGTCATGAGGTACAATCTTCTGCAGAAACCCTTTCAGAGCTGCAAAATGAAGTGGAAAGAATTAACAGCATTTTGAAGGTAATAACGGGTATTGCTGAACAGACTAACTTGCTCGCTTTGAATGCAGCTATTGAAGCCGCAAGAGCGGGAGAAAGTGGACGAGGTTTTGCTGTCGTAGCCGATGAAGTTAGGCAGTTGGCAACCAAAACACAAAACAGTACAGTCGATATACAAAGTAATATTTCTCGCTTGTCCGAAGTAACACGCTCAACAGTTAACTCGATGGAGAGAAGTAATCTTTCGGCTCAAGAAGGTATAAACCTTGTTAATGACGTAAGCATTAACCTACGTAATTTAAGTACAAAAATCGATGAACTAGCAACCATAAATGCGACTGTGGCAGCGGCTACTGAAGAACAAAAAGTGAGTTGTGATGAAATCAATAGAAACATTTCAAATGTAAAAGATTCATCGGGTGAGCTTAGAAATGCATCTGAGGAGATTGATTGCGCCGCACTTGGGTTAGCTGAAGTATCAGGTAGCTTGCAAGACTTGGTCAATCGTTTCAAAGTGGCATAACTTGTCATATACCGCAATAACAAAAGGCTCAACTAATTATTCAGTGAGCCTTTTATAATATATATTGTTTTGGTCATTTACGCTGCAAAGTCATTTATCCAATTATTTGCCTTGTCTAAACATGTCATTATCGTTTTATCGTCTATTGATGTTCTAGATTGTAAATGTTCAAGGGTTTTCCAGTCCGACCTCTCAATCGCTTCTGCTATGCCCAGTAAATCTCCTAAAGCTCCTTCATTATTAACTAAAGCTGAAACAATAGAATCTGAGAGTGTTAGAGATGCAAGCACATCTTTTAAGGCCATATCCAACAAACCCTCAATCAAAGACAACATCCCACACAAATAGGCAGATTCAGATACAGAGGGATCGTTCACATACTGAGAAAGACACTCCATAAGTTTGGCTCGTGTCAGTAAATTTCTAACTAGAATAGATGGTTTGCTTGGAGAAAGTGCTGAGGCCATTGAATAGGTCACATATTTTCTCACCCTATCTCCACCAAGGTACGAAAGTGCCTGCATTGTACTTTCGATTCTAGAACTCACTCTAGAGTCACTATTAACAAAGTTTAGTAATTGCACAGAAAGTACAGGATTACGTTCAACAATTTTATTCACTTTTAGAAGATCAATATCTTTTTTGGCCACCAGCGCTGAAAGCTTAAATATATCCATAGCAGATGCTGTTAACTTCTGTGTTTTTATCACTTCAGGTTTTTGATAAAAATATCCTTGAAATAAGTGAAAACCACATTTCTGTGCTTGGATAAACTCTTGGTGATTCTCAACTTTTTCAGCGATAAATTGGATATCTGTATTTTTAAAATCACGAATAATGCCTGCGCAATCTTTAAATGATAACTCCCTTACATCAAGTTTGATAAAATCAACGAGCGGGTAAAATCGATTCCACGCGGGAGTGGGTACGAAATCATCTAATGCAACAAGATAGTTTTTTTGTTTTAAGTCAACAATAGCGTCAAATAACTCTTGAGTTGGTGAACACGTCTCTAGCACTTCAACGACAATGTCATCGGGAGAAAAATCACAGGGTACGCCTTCTATCAAATCAATATATTCAAAATTAACAAAACCCTTTTTGTCATTGAGGTTTCGCTTTTGAAAAGTGAGAAACTGCTCCGATAATAAACGCATCGTAGCCCTCTGCTCGTAAGGCGTATTAAACGAGTTTGTGTCACCTTCTCGATACAATAACTCAAAGGCAAACAACTCTTTGTTAATATCAATAATTGGCTGCCTTGCAACAACCGACACTTTATTTGGCCGAGTATTCGTAGTGATTTGATTCATAGTATTACCTGACGCTAGTTAATTGATGCAATATCAGCATCGTATATTAGTTATTGTATTCAAAAGTGTAGTATAGGATTCCTACTGCATATTGTGCCTGTCGCAAACTTTGATTAATTGATAGAAAAGCCGCAGGTAGAAAGTCAACATTCCACTATCTAATATACTCATCTGACGATATAAATATTGACATGCGGCTTATATTATTTGGTCATTGCCCCATATAAAACGTTGCTTTAGCTGACGTAAGACGTAAACTTGCGCCATTCCCTCACATAAGGACATTGTTAGTGAAAGCCATTAAGCGTCATCAAGAAATCATCGAACTTGTTCAGACACAAGGTTTTGTTAGCACCGATGAGTTGGTAGAACGTTTCAACGTCAGCCCCCAAACTATCCGCCGAGATCTCAATGAATTAGCCGATGAAAATAAGATCCGTAGAAACCATGGTGGCGCAACCATCACATCAAGTGCAGAAAACTCATCCTATCAAACTCGCCAAGTCGCATATCACAAAGAGAAAGAAAAAATTGCACTTGAGCTAGTAAAACACATCCCAGATGGGGCAACGTTATTCATTGATATTGGGACAACACCAGAAGCCATTGCTCGTGCTCTACTTAGCAACCATCATCATTTACGTGTCGTGACCAATAATATTAATGTAGCAACAATTTTAATGTCCAAGCCCGATTTTAAAGTCATTTTGGCTGGGGGTGAAGTGCGAGGTAAAGATGGCGGTGTAACGGGTGAAGCGACGCTTGATTTTGTATCACAATTTAGACTGGACTTTGGTATTTTAGGTATTTCTGGCATTGATTATGATGGTTCCCTACTTGATTTTGATTACCATGAAGTTCGGGTTAAACGTGCTATCATCGAAAATAGCCGTTCTGTTTTTCTCGGGGTTGACCATAGCAAATTTGGCCGCAACGCCATGGTAAAATTAGGTACTATAGCCGATGTAGACCTTGTTATTACCGATAGAAAAGCACCCAAAGATATTGAAAATTATGCCAAGGATAATGACACCACACTTCAAGTGGTCGTATCATAAACCAATAACAGCAAGGAGAGCATATTTTGGCAATAAGCTCTCTATTGAGTCGCTAAGACACCGAGGATAAGCCTTTAGCTAGTAACCTCAATATCGGTTTCAGGCACGCAGCAACATGCTAGTACAAGACCCATATTACGTTCAGAGTCCTGCAATCCAGGTACATCAGGCTGGTGCACTTTACCTGATTCAATAGTGACTTTACATGCACCGCATAAACCCGCTCTGCAGCTGTTAGCAATGTTTATTCCAGCATTTTCTGCTTGTTCTAGCAACGGCTTTTGGTTATTTCCAGTAAACACACTACCATTGACACTCAGTTTAAGCTCTTGAAATGGTCTAGTACTAATTTGTGACACCCCAAATGCTTCTTGATGGTAGTGCTCTTCAGGCAAACCTTTGTTCAACAACATATTTTTAGCCTTCTGCATAAAACCGTCTGGACCGCATACAAAAACCTGCCTTTTTTCTACCTCTTTTATCTGCTTAAGATGAGACAAGGTCAAACGGCCACTCAAGCCAAACCAATCAGCAGGTGGTTGAGATAAAGAAATTAATACTCTTAGTCCGGAATGCTTACGCTTAAGTTCATCAAGCTCCTGTTTGCATGGGATATCTTCGACACTCCGACATTGATGATAAAAAATCACATCATCGGCTTGGTTATTATCAGACAAATACCTCAACATAGAAAGCATAGGAGTTACACCACTTCCCGCAGACAATAACAAGATTGGTTTACCATGCTGCTCTCCCAGATGGAAGCTCCCCTTTGGAGACTCACACTCCAATGTGCTACCTACGTTAAAATGATCATGAAGCCAATTAGATATTCTACCTTGTTCTATACGCTTGACTGAAATCGACAACCTTCCTGGTCTTGATGGGGTAGATGATAATGTATAATGCCTTGCAACATGCTCATCACCTATTTTTATCGAAATCGGCAGATGTTGACCGGGTAAGTAGTTAAGCGTCAACCCTGGTTCAGGCTCTAGCCAGAAAGTCACAAAATCCCGAGCTAAACGCTCTTTTTCAACGCATGTCATACTAAATCGCTCGGGTGAATTATCTGGATAGAACTCTTTTTCCTTATATTCCAGCACCTCAACAACGTCCCCCTGTCGAATCATGCCTTCATTCTTGGCGACAAGGTTTTGACCAAAAAATACACCACCTCGCTCGTTTGCTCTAAATTGAGACAAGGTTTTAAGTGGCTCTTTAGTCTCGCGGAGCTTACCTATACTCACATCTACCGTGGTCATGATACAACGTTCACAAGGCTTAACAGATTCAAACTCTACTTCACCAATTCGAATACGTTTCCAACTGTCCTCAGCAAAAGGCTCAGCGGTTGAAACAATAAGATTTGAGCGAAATTGGTCCATAGCGTGCAATTCTGGACTACGGCGATTCAGTTCATCAAGCGAGCCTTGTCCGATAACTAGCATAGGGTAACCATCGGCAAAACTGACATTGTGGCCGACTTTTTCGCGTACTCGGTTCGATTGCTCACCACTAAACAGCAGTTCAACCCTTAGGTTCAAGACATCACTAAACCAATCGTCAGCTTCATCCGTTGTCGTGTAAGCAGTGAAAGTATCTTTCCAAACCTGAGCTGGCGCTTCTTGCATTTTAAAATCAGCATATCGCAACTTGAGCGGAGGCTTACCTTCGGCAACAAAAATTAAACCTTCGGCTGTTAAACTTGATTGGATGGTCACCATTTTAGGATATTTTCGTGCTGTAACCATGGAACCATCGGCTAACGCTATCATAAAACGGCGATCAAACATAAGGCCTTGCTTCTCAACCCAACAAGTAGACTGAGTAATACCACCCAAAGACTTAACCGGATAAACATTTATTTGTGAGAGAATTGGAGCTGACATTGCTATCCCTGAGGATTTAATTATTTTGGCTATTATACCTAAGTATTATAAGGTTTGTTATCTAGATGTGAACATTGATAAAAACTGACACAAAAACTCGTTTAGGCCGATAAATACAATTCATAACACGAAAAAATAGATGCATTTACCAGCACTTTGCTCTATCATCCTGTCGCCTAAACGTAAGCGTTTGCCTTCACATTTATCGCTTTCGTTTAGGCTCCAATCAGACAACTAAAACTATGGTGGGAGCAACAATGACAACACTTACGATCACTCGTCCCGATGACTGGCATGTTCACTTGCGAGATGGCGATGTCTTGGCAGATACCGTGCGCGATATAAGTCGCTATAATGGCCGAGCCATTATTATGCCAAATACCATCCCACCAATAACTGACACCGAAATGGCAATGGCATATCGTGAGCGCATTATGGCTCAGCAGCCCAATTCACAATTTGAGCCTTTGATGGTTTTGTACCTAACAGACAATACTTCGGTTGATGAGATAAGAAAAGCTAAAGCAAGTGGACAAGTCGTCGCTGCAAAACTATACCCCGCAGGAGCAACAACGAATTCAGATTCAGGAGTAACTTCTGCCCAAAAAATCTACCCCGTGCTTCAAGCCATGCAAGAAGTGGGAATGCTGCTCTTAGTTCACGGGGAAGTTACGCATCATGACGTAGACATTTTTGATCGTGAGAAAGCATTTCTTGACTCAGTACTTTCGCCTATCGTCCAAGATTTCCCTAATCTCAAAATTGTCCTTGAGCATATCACAACAGCGGACGCTGCTAATTTCGTTAAGAATACTGATGGCAATGTAGCTGCAACTATTACCGCCCATCACTTGCTTTACAATCGAAATCATATGCTCGTCGGTGGGATCAAACCACACTTTTATTGCTTACCTATTCTTAAACGCAATACTCATCAAGCAGCTTTGATTGAAGCGGCTACCAGCGGCAGTAATAAATTCTTCTTAGGAACAGACTCTGCCCCACATGCAAAAGGTATGAAGGAGGCAGCATGTGGCTGCGCAGGTTCTTATACTGCCCACGCTGCACTAGAGTTATACGCCGAGGTGTTTGAACAAGAAGGAAAACTAGCAAACTTAGAAGCTTTCGCCAGCCATAATGGTCCTGATTTCTACAACCTCGCAAGAAACCATGATACCGTAACACTCACAAAAGAAGAGTGGCTGGTTCCTGAGTCAATGCCATTTGGTCAAGATATTGTTGTTCCCATTAGAGCAGGCGAAATGGTCAATTGGACAGTTAAGTAGTAAGCCTATAATTAAAAATATGGCCACTAGATGTGGCCTTTTTCATTCAACACTTAATTAACTCATTTTTGGGCTTGAAAACAAGCCAATCAATCAGTCCAAATAATATAATAGCCACTGCAGCGAGAGGGAAAAACACAGCGACTAAAGCTAAGCTCACAATACCCGTTTTCCACAGTCCATCACTTGCAAATTTCGAGGGTATCCCTATACGAGTTTTCCCATATGGCCTTCGAATCCACCACATTAGACAACCTAAAATGGCTACCAAAGCAAACACGATACAAAATAGTGTATTTAATGCCTTGTTAACAATGCTAACATCCCCTTGATGGAGGGATACCCCAGCTGCCATCAACTTAGACAATATTGTGTAATCGTCCCAAGTAACATCCACTAAGACATCCCCCGAATACTGATCTATATGAGTTGTCTTATCCAAACGGGGATCACTAATATCTCCTCCCATTGAATTTGCCGCTAATGTGTAGACTCCCTTTGAAGACTGAGGTAGGAATAACTTGAATTGGGTAAACCCAAGAGTTTTTGCTTGTTTGATAACAGCATCAATCCCTATACTTTTCTCCGCAACAACGTCACTCCCATCAGCAACAGGACGGATCGTTGCCCCATGGATATGCTCAGAGGATTCAGGCAATGCAGATTGTTCAAGATTCCACGGCAGTTCTTTCTCACTACCGTGATTAAGATCAACATGATTAAGATTGGATTCAGGTTTATCTCCCCAAGTGTAATAAACTGGGAATGTATTCCAAGCCTGAACCAACTTCCCACCCCACACACTCGTCCAAGCTAAGCCAGAGAATAAGAACAACAACAAAATAAGAGAGAATAACGCACCAAAATTAGCATGCACATCTCGCATGAATAAGCGCATACTCGAAAAACGTAGCTTTAAAAAACCTGCTTTACTGGCATTATCCCGTGGCCACCATAAATACACTCCTGTAATGATCAACAATATACTGAGACTAGCGGCTATTTCGATTAGATAATCCCCCCATTGACCCATTAGCAAAGTCCCATGGACATTATTTGCAAGCTGATACCAGCTATCACTCCGGTCAATTTCACCTAATATTTCGCCATTATATTGATTAATAGTTACCAATATTGAACGGCCGTCAGCCAACCGGACATCAAACTTATTCGCCAAATTATCAGCCTTAGAGGGAATGTACTGAGTGACAGCGCCTAGTGGATAAGCTCCTTGTATTTTATCTAACTGCTGAGAGGCAGGAAGGGTTGTAGATTCTGGCAGCACGACTAGCTCATCATGGTACGTTATCATCTCAATTTCATCGTCAAACAACATAACTAATCCTGTAAGGCTGAGCATGAGAATAAATGGAACAACATATAAACCAGCATAAAAATGCCAGCGCCAAACCATAAAATAACGAGATTTAATTTTGGTCTTGTCCGCAACTGAACTTGACGCTTCCTTAGGTGAGGTCGTAGTTTCACTACCCAACATTGTTCTTTCCTTTTTATAACGCGCAGCTAAGCACTTAGATTACGGCCTAATCCCTTGCTAACGCGCAGATTACTTTCATGTGTATTTTGATTTTGATTTTGATTTTGATTTTTAAAGTAAGAGCAAAGGTGGCGCTCGTGGGAATGCAAGCTGATATTGTACATTTAGAGCCAAGTAGGCATAAGGTTCACTACTTATGTATACGCAGCGTAATACACAAAATGGGGTTGGAAAAGTGATTTGATGAAAACAAGAAAAGTGACCAAACGGACAAGCCTTACCGTGTTGAGTTTCCGGTTGCCCTTCTTCGATTTGAACCAGCTTAAAGCCATTGAGCGTACATAAGCTTGCCCAAACTCCAGCATTCGAACCATGAGCATTAATAACCGGCATCAAAACAATCAGCGCCCAACTAAGAGCACTGATAATTAGCATTACCTGATTAAGTTTCCTTGGCAGAAGCATAGTTACTATAGTCAGTTAACGGCAACAAATCCGTATAGAGCCAAAAACGGAACTAATGAACCTTTCACATTTAGCGTAAATATCTGTAAGCCCCTCCGCCAAATATAAGCAAGAGGGCATACTAGCCAAATATCTTACTCCAGATACTTGGGTTACGTTTTTCATGGTATTCGACACGAAGTTCATCGATTTGGCGCAATGATTCTTTGGCGGCAGTGAGGTCCCCTGCATCAAGCTGAGATTCAATTTTATCGATGGTTACGGAAAGTTTACTAAAACCCTCAAAATATGTGTCGAACTTCTCTGGTGGGTAATCCCCTTTCTTAGCTTGTTCAACGAGCTGTGACATACTGCTTACAGACGTTTTCATATCACTAACAGTCGTCGCTTGTATCGCTTGTTTAAACTCAACTTTCATTTGTTTCATCGTGGCTTTCAAATCGAAGTCTGACGCCAAAACCTGAATTGAGAATATAAATGTAAAGGCAATAATTATTTTTTTCATTGTATGATTTTGCTTGATTGCAGCACAGAGTAAAACTCTATTTTACCAAACTAACGACCTTGTTGCTCGCTTATTACCTTTATCAATGGGAAGGCTTTCTTCCATCCATCATCAAGCATATCAACAAAGTCTGGGTGTGTATCAATCACCACCTTTAAACTCACAGACTCTTGATTAGGCGTTATCTGATAGTGCTCCCGAGTCCCTATCCATTTTTGAGCTGTATCGCTATCAAGATCTTTTACGTGCTCAGGATTAGAAATAGCAATATGTGTATATGCAATCTCTCTATAGGTTTCTATTCGATCAATGATCGCTCGCGTACCGCCAAGATCTGGGTCGAAAAAGTAAATACTACTTCCCTCCTTCCACTCACCTTCAAACTGTGAACGTGGAGAAAAGGCTTTTGCCCATTTTTCATATAATTTTTTTTCCGTTAGCACTTGCCAAACTACCTCTGGTGTCGCCAACACTTCAACTTGATACGTCCGAGTTAACATCTCATCATTTCCATTTAACTACTTCAATACTAGTTATAGTCGATATAGCAATAATTTAATCTGAATTTCATCAAACTAAGGACACGAGTGTTAAGTCATTAATCTTTACTTTTGCATGATTGGCATATTGGTCGATACTTATTGGGTAATCACTAAATGGTAATTCAATGAAGAAGCACCACTATTCGCTTAGTATTCACATCACAAGCTTATTTCTAGTACTGACAACTCTGGTCGGTATCGTTCTTATTGCTATTAGTTATCACCATTCTCAAGAGCTTTTAGCCGTCAGTGCTAAGGAGCTGAGTAACGAAAACAGCCGTAAACTCGAATCCACTTTTAAAGTACGTGCTGGCCCTATTCTCACCACGCTTGATTTTATGGCACTAAGTGCCGTGATTAAAGATCGAAAGCCACCTATAGAGGCAAAGCGCTTCCTTGCCTCAAGCAATCTTATATTTGAAAGAAATCAAGGACTTGTTGCTTTGTTTTACGGTAATGAACATGGCGAATTCATTATGATTCGTCCTCTTCATGACGAACAATCACGTAACAGGTTTAAAGCTCCACCAAACGCTAGGATGATGATTAATTTCACACAAGCGGAAGGGCTGAATGAATTTCACTTTTTAGATTATGATTACAATCGAGTTGGCTATAAGAAAACCAACGATAATGAATACGATCCACGAGTAAGACCTTGGTATATCAATGCAGAATCTGATGGAGAAATACGCCTAACAGAACCCTACTTCTTTTATTTTTTAAAGACCAATGGGGTGACTTTGTCACGAAAATCTGCAGATGGCCAGGAGGTCGTAGCGGCAGATTTTACTCTCTCATCACTTTCAGACCAGATTGCTGAACTCAGCCTGTCAAAAACAACTCAAGTTGCTTTGTTTGATACTCAATTTAGACTTTTGGCTCAACATCAAACTAGTATCGATTTAGACCAAAAACCACCAGTCGTTCAACAAGCCATCCAAGATAGTTTATTTGAACCTATTCTAAACCGACACAGCACCCAAACACTCTACGAAGTAATTGAACGGGATGGAAACAGCTGGTCTGTCACTCTAACACCAGTATGGTTAAACGAACATGTTCGCCTTCTTCTCGCGGAAGCCATTCCACAAGAAGAATTACTTGGCGATTTATTGTCAATGCGAAACAGACAGATAAGTGTAGCGATAGCAATGCTGGTCATAAGCTTTATGACCGTTTGGTTAGTCGCAACCAAACTATCAACCCCTTTACAGAATCTAGTCCAACTGACTGATAATATCGCTCGTTTTGATTTCAAAAAAACTCGCTATCCGAAGAGCTTAATTCGTGAAGTTTCCAATCTTACTGAATCTATTGAATTAATGGAGCATACATTACATGACCTTCTCCGTTTGCTGCGTGAAACCGCCAGTAACAAAGATTTTTCCGTTCTAGGTAAAACCATTACTCATCAAAGCTACCTGGTCACTCGCGCTGAAACTATTGTTCTGTTCTCTGTACAGGAAAAAGAGAACAGTTTTGACATTGTCGCAAATCACGCCATCATTCCATTTAAAATCGATATCAATAAATTTCTTAAAGATACAGCATGGCTTGAAAAGGATTTACGACAAGGTGAAATTGTCCACTTGAACCGCAGTGATAACGCTTTCAGTCGATATATCGATAATCTCTATAACTCAGATGTCTACTTCTTCCCTTTGCTTAATCGTGAGTCTCAACTTGTCGGAGTATTGCTTCTTGGCTATGAAAGAGCCATTACTAAAGAACAAAGTGATAAACATGCTTTCTTAAAAGAACTCTTGAGTTTTGCTGAAATTGCTAAAGAAAACATTCATCAAATGCAGCAGCAAAAAGATATGATGAATGCCTTTATCGAACTTATCGCCTCCGCGATTGACACCAAATCACCGTACACAGGAAGCCACTGTCAACGCGTACCTGAACTAACCCAAATGTTAACTAATGTAGCCCACAAAGATAAAGACTATTTCCCGCAGTTCGCGATGACTGAAGACCAATGGGAAGAATTAAATCTGGCCGCTTGGCTTCATGATTGCGGAAAAGTCACAACACCTGAATATGTGATAGATAAGGCGACCAAGCTTGAAACTATTTATGACCGCATACACGAAGTAAGAATGCGCTTCGAGCTCCTTAAAGTTCAAGCAGAAGTCGATTATTGGCAAGGTCTACATAATGGAGGTGACGCTGCTAGCTTAAAGAAAACACTTCAAGAAACACAAACCTCGCTGGATGAGGAGTTCCATTTTATTGCCGAATGCAACATTGGTAGTGAACAAATGGACGAGAGCGCCATAGACAAACTTAAGCAGATCGCGCAAAGGCAATGGAAAAGGACGCTCGATGATCAAGCTGGCGTATCTTGGATAGAAAAACAACGTGCAGGAGAGAAACAACCACTCCCTGTTTTAGAATCGATACTGAGCGATAAAAAAGTTCATGAAATACCTTGGTCCAAAGGTGAAAGTCCACAAGATGTTTGGACAGAAAAGTTTGTCCTAGAACCGGGTAAACTTAAATACCATCGTGGAGAGCTTTACAATCTATCGATTCGTTACGGAACTCTGAATGATGAGGAACGTTTTATGATTAACGATCATATCATTCAAACCCTAACCATGCTGGGCTGCCTTCCCTACCCAGAACATCTCAAAAACATTCCAGAAATTGCGGGTGGGCACCATGAGAGAATCGATGGCCAAGGCTACCCGAGAGGTTTAAGTGAAAATGAGCTTTCGATCCCAGCCCGTGTCATGGCAATTGCTGACGTATTCGAAGCATTAACATCCAGTGATAGGCCATACAAAAAGGCCAAAAACCTTTCCGAATCACTTAAAATAATGACCCATATGGCCACATCAGGACATATTGATCCTAAGCTATACCTTCTCTTCCTTGAACACGAAATTGACCAAAAATACGCAGAAATGTTCTTAGACTCGTCGCAAATCGTACCGGTCGCTCGAGAAGACTATATAAAAGAGGTTAAAGCTCATTTAAAAGCATCGTTCTAAAAACATCATCTAAAATAGAATGCGCTCTCGCAACACGAAACGAGCAACCCAGCGGTAGCAAAGGTGGCATTAACATCTGAATCAGCCAATATTCAGTCAATATTTAATCGATTGCCTTCACAGAGGTTGATGTATATCCAATACTCATGGACAATACGCTGCCTAGTTATGATTTATCTCATAGCTCGAAATAATTCATTTCAAGCTATTAGACTAATAGGCATGACCAATTATCAATTTTAAATTGTCGTTGATAGGGTTGGCTCTCTGAGTTCACTGTATGAACGACATATGATAACTACCTCGTTTCTAAGGGAAAGATGATGGTAATACCAGAAAACAGCAGCATCGTTATTTTTGGTGCTTCGGGAGACTTGACATATCGTAAGTTGATCCCAGCTTTATACCACCTTTACGCGAGTAAGCAGCTTCCAACAAATTTCGCCATCCTTGGTGTCAGCCGCACGGAATATAGCGATGAGTCTTACCGCGAAAAACTGAAGCATTCACTTCAGGAAATGGAAAAAACAGAGCCTGCAACGCTCAATGCGTTTATTGACCATCTACACTATCAAGCCATCAATACCTCTGATACCGCAGACTACAGCATACTGGTTAACCGCCTCGATCAACTGTCACAACAGTATCATTTTGAGCAACATAATACTCTCTTCTATCTAGCCACTCCACCAAGCTTGTACAGTGTGATCCCAGCGAGCTTAGCAGCACATGGCTTAAACAAGGAGACGAATGGCTGGAAGCGTCTTATCATAGAAAAGCCATTCGGCTATGACTTAAATTCAGCAAAAAATCTCGATAAAGAAATCCACGGACATTTTGAAGAACACCAGATCTATCGTATCGATCACTATTTAGGTAAAGAAACGGTTCAAAACCTACTTGTATTTAGGTTTTCTAATGCCATGTTCGAGCCACTCTGGAATCGTAACTTTATCGATTACGTGGAAATTACCGGAGCTGAGTATCTTGGCGTCGAAGAACGCGGTGGTTATTACGATGGTTCCGGAGCGGTTCGTGATATGTTCCAGAACCACTTACTTCAAGTACTCGCTATGGTTGGCATGGAGCCCCCCGCGCAAATCAATGCTGACTCAATGCGCGACGAAGTGATTAAAGTGCTGCAGTGCCTTAAGCCTCTAGATGAGCAAGCACTTAGAAATGACTTAGTCCTCGGACAATACACTGCATCGGATGTTCGTGGCCAACATCTTGTTGGGTATCGTGAAGAAAACGGCGTTGCCGATGACTCTCGAACTGAAACCTACATTGGTCTAAAGGCCTATATTAATAACTGGCGTTGGAATGGTGTACCTTTCTACGTTCGCACTGGGAAACGGCTGCCAACTCGAGTCACTGAAGTCGTCATTCACTTCAAACAGACACCGCACCCCGTTTTTGGTCAAAATGCGCCTGAGAATAAGTTGATCATTCGAATCCAGCCTGATGAAGGGATTCAGATGAGCTTTGGTCTTAAAGAACCAGGGGCAGGATTTAATGCAAAAGAGGTGAGCATGAACTTTCACTATGCTGATCTACCCGAAACTCAAATGTTAACGGCCTACGAACGCCTGTTACTTGATGCACTTAATGGTGATGCAACTCTATTTGCTCGCAGTGATGCCGTTGAAGCATGTTGGCAATATGTGCAGCCAATTCTAGACTTCAAACAAGATCCACAAGCCTTATTCGGTTATGCCTGTGGTACTTGGGGGCCAAAAGAGTCAGATGAGCTCTTAAAACGTGACAATAGAGCTTGGCGTTTCCCATGCAAGAATTTAACAGATACGGATTATTGCGAACTATGATCAACCATAAGATTTTCCAAACGGCTCAACAGGTCGTTGAAAGCCTAGCTAACGATATTAAGGTACTGAGCGAGCTTAGCCGTCCTGTACATATTTCTTTATCTGGTGGCAGCACACCAAAAATGTTGTTTAAGTTGTTAGCATCAGACACATACGCAACGTCTATTCAGTGGCAAAACCTTCATTTTTGGTGGGGAGATGAGCGTTGCGTTACTCCTGATGACGAGCAAAGCAACTATGGTGAAGCGAACACTTTACTTTTTAGTCAAATCGATATTCCTGCTGAAAATATCCATCGAATTCGTGGTGAAGAGAAGCCCGAGCAAGAAGTTGAGAGATTTGCTATAGAGATGAAAGAAGTCATTCCAACAGATAACGGCACACCTGTTTTTGATTGGGTATTACTCGGTGTTGGCTCAGATGGCCATACCGCATCCTTATTTCCAGGCCAGACTAATTATGAGGAACAGAAGCTCTCTGTTTTAGCTTCCCACCCAGAGTCAGGCCAAATTCGTGTCTCTAAAACGGCCAAGGTTTTACAAGCTGCCAAACGAATTAGCTACCTTGTACTTGGTGCTGGAAAAGTAGAAATTGTTCACGAAATTCATACCACTCCTGCAACAGAGTTGCCCTATCCCGCAGCGAAAATCCAGTCTCAAGCTGGTGACACGGAGTGGTACTTAGATTCTGACGCTGCAGAAAAAATCGCGTAACACGAGCGTCTATTGAAAAATTGGAGAGAAACAATGAAAGGTGATATCGGTGTTATTGGTCTAGCAGTAATGGGCCAGAACCTTATCCTAAATATGAATGACCATGGCTTTAAAGTGGTCGCCCATAACCGTACTGCTGCTAAAGTAGATGAGTTTTTGCAAGGCCCCGCAAAAGACACTAACATCATTGGCGCTTATTCACTCGAAGAGTTGGTTGAAAAGCTTGAGACACCTCGCAAAGTGATGTTAATGGTTCGTGCTGGCGATGTAGTCGACAAATTCATTGACGCTTTAGTCCCACTGCTAGACAAAGGTGACATCATCATTGACGGTGGTAATACCAACTACCCAGATACTAACCGCCGTGTTGCTGCCCTTCGTGAAAAAGGGATTCACTTCATCGGTACAGGTGTTTCCGGTGGCGAAGAAGGCGCACGTTTTGGGCCATCTATCATGCCTGGTGGTACACCAGAAGCTTGGGAAGCCGTGAAACCAATCTTCCAAGGAATCTCTGCAAAAACCGAGGCTGGTGAGCCATGCTGTGACTGGGTTGGTAATGATGGCGCTGGGCACTTCGTTAAAATGGTTCACAACGGTATTGAATACGGCGACATGCAGCTAATTACAGAAGCTTACCAATTCATGAAAGATGGCTTGGGCATGTCCGCTGACGAAATGAAAACCGTATTCACTGATTGGAACAAGACTGAACTTGACAGTTACCTAGTTGAAATAACGGCTGATATCCTTGGGTTTAAAGATACCGATGGCGAGCCATTGGTTGAAAAAATCTTGGATACCGCTGGTCAAAAAGGCACTGGTAAATGGACAGGCATCAATGCGCTAGATCTTGGCATTCCGCTCACTCTGATTTCAGAGTCTGTATTTTCTCGTTGCTTATCTGCACTGAAAGACCAGCGTGTACAAGCAGAGGCGCTATTTAGTAAAACCATTGCACCTGTTCAAGGTGACAAGCAAGAGTGGGTCGACGCCCTTCGTCAAGCCCTACTTGCCTCTAAAATTATCTCTTACGCTCAAGGCTTCATGCTAATGCGTGAGGCTTCAAATGAGAATGGCTGGGATCTAAACTATGGTAACGTTGCGTTAATGTGGCGTGGGGGTTGTATCATCCGCTCTGCATTCTTGAGCAATATCCGTGATGCATTCGAGAAAAAACCTGAACTTGCATTTTTAGGCTCTGACGACTATTTCAAAGACATCCTACAAAACAGTCTGACAGCATGGCGTAAAGTGGCGGCTAAGTCTCTTGAAGCGGGTATTCCAATGCCGTGTACCACTTCAGCCCTGACTTTCCTTGATGGTTACACTACAGCACGACTGCCTGCTAATCTACTTCAAGCACAGCGAGACTATTTTGGTGCGCATACCTATGAACGCATCGATCGCCAACGAGGGGAGTTCTTCCATACAAATTGGACAGGGACAGGCGGTGACACCGCATCGACAACTTACGACGTATAATTAATACTACTCAAAACAGCCAGTGCCACCACTGGCTGTTTTTTCATCTCAAATCCATTCCCTTACTTCTGCAAGTATTCTTTACCACGCTTTTTAGCAATCATTACAAATAATACCTATTTGAAACTAGATAAAATTTTTTGAAAAAAAACTAATGACATAAGGATGAATAAAAAGATCATAAAAGTTCATTTATGTTTATTACTCATAATTAACCGCCTAATTTAAGCTCTGCACCTGAGTAGTTAAAAGTACAGGGAGTAATAGTACAGATTAAACAACATACAGGTGTATACATGGTGACAATTGAACTCGAAGATTTAAATGCTCTGCTGCCAATACTGGGCGAGATCTGCGTAGCAAGTGACGTGGAGTTATGCTTCCAAGGACATTTTTTATCAATAAAAGATGTACAGCCTTTAGTCTCAAACGTTCAACAATCTGGGCAAAGTCGCACAGTGGAAACACACTATCAAGTAACGTTAGGATGTGGCGAAGCGTTGATTTTTCCAATCATTGAAAATAGACCTGTGATTACCAAAAGCGTAATAGAAACGTTGATCTCTATACCAGAATTTACTCTTTCACAAACAGCCAATTTGGCGTAACTAACCATCATTTAAAATCATTACGCACAAATAATCAGTGTTTAAGGGAAAGATTATGGATAAAGAATTAATTAAAAAACTCGAAAAGACTGGGCTGACTAGTGTCAAAAATGAACTAATGTCAAAAGCAAAACAGGCTGAAAGAGAACTAGTACTTCATGCTTTGGTACAAAAAGCAAAAAAGATTTCTTTCTCACTAGAATCAACTCAGGCAAGATCTGTAATAACGGCATTGAGCGTATTTACCACAATCCCTAATTCTGCATCAGCTGAAAGAGCACTTGAACACTACAGTAAACTCAGTGGTAGAGAACAACTTGAATTCAGAGAACAGATATATGCTCAGTTTATACGTCAATCAACGATGTTTAATAAAATTATAGAAAAAAACTAATGTGACAAACAGCAGAGCTCTGTTACATGTCCTTTTTTAGAGGAAAATGACGACGATCTCCAGTTTCATCTTAATAGTGTTCAATACCAATCACTCGTTATTCCTAGATCCGAGTTCCCGCTAAATCATCGGTAGGAAAACCAATCCGATAGCCAAATAGCCAAATAGCCGAAAATCTATCTCTCTAGTCTTTAACATCCAACCTATTAACATAAACAACACTAAACACCTACACTAACGACTAACACAGTAGTAATGATTAATAAGTATTCAGTTGAATCTATTTAACATTTTACTTCGTGAGTTGGATCACCATAATGTATAAATTGCATGATAATTATTAACAAAATATATAGCCTTTGCGACTCCATGATAGACAAAGGTAACGCGCAAGTGAGCGACATTCAAAATACGTTAACAGCTAAGAAAAGTACGTGGACATCCTATGACACTCAATGGGTTCTGAGTTTATTTGGCACTGCAGTCGGTGCAGGTATTTTATTTTTACCCATTAACTTAGGTATAGGAGGAATGGTTCCATTAATCATCATGGCCATACTTGCCTATCCAATGACTTACCTAGCACACCGCGGTTTTACCCGCTTTGTTCTCTCCTCTCGCAGACCTGATGCCGATTTTACCGATGTAGTGGTCGAACATTTTGGCCCGGCCGCTGGACAGGGTATCTCTCTACTCTATTTTCTCTCAATTTTCCCGGTTCTACTAATATACGGGGTTGGTCTCACCAATACCGTGGATAGCTTCATGGTTAATCAAGCAGATATGGCCTCTATGCCCCGAGCTTGGCTGTCTGGTGTTTTAGTCGCTGGATTGATTGCCATCATGCTAGCCGGTGAGAAAGCGATGCTTAGAGCATTCTCAATAATGGTTTATCCATTAGTTGCCATTTTGCTATTTTTGTCAATTTACCTGATGCCAAGCTGGCACGTACCTGAATTCATCATTCCATCATTACCTTCTTTAACCAGTACTTTATGGCTAGCCACTCCTGTGGTGATTTTTTCCTTTAGCCATGTCGCCGCTCTTTCTTCATTCGCTCATGCTCAACGTCGACATTACGGCAAAGAAGCTACTTCTAAATCGGAAGATATCGTTCGACGTACCAGCATAATGCTGATTGTGTTTGTTATGTTATTTGTTATCTCTTGTATATTAACACTGTCACCCGATCAATTAGCACAAGCTAAAGAGCAGAATGTATCGGTTTTATCGTATCTAGCCAATGCTACAGATAATCCCTTTATTGCAACGCTTGGGCCCATTGTCGCCTTTATTGCAATCACTTCTTCTTTTATTGGGCATTTTTTGGGTGCGCGGGAGAGTCTAATTGGTATGTTGACAAAAAGTACTTCTCTTTCTCAACGTCACGCACATGGTATATGTATATTAGTGCTCTTTTTAAGTATTTGGGCTGTATCCATTATCAATCCAAGCATTTTGGGGATGATGGAGGCATTATCTGGCCCTGTAATTGCCATGATTCTGTTTATAATGCCTATGATTGCGGTCTACAAAGTAAAAAGCTTGCATATTTACAAGGGTAAATTATCCACTTTCTTTGTGCTCGCAACAGGTGCCGTCGCGGTAAGTGCTTTAGTGTTTAAGTTAGTGCAGTAGTTCTGACTTTCAGTCTGAAGAACATAACGAATCGATAACTAAAACAAAAAAGGACTGATAGTTTCCAGTCCTTTTT
This sequence comes from Vibrio hepatarius, assembly GCF_018860525.1. Taxonomy (GTDB): domain Bacteria; phylum Pseudomonadota; class Gammaproteobacteria; order Enterobacterales; family Vibrionaceae; genus Vibrio; species Vibrio hepatarius_B. Next base: position 31,310 of record NZ_JAHKPM010000067.1, on the reverse strand, counting down.
AACTCAATGAATAAACTTCGAGCAAATCATTCAAACACTTCATAGTAGCGCTGAACATGAGTGGTTATTTTTCCCCATTGAGATGCTTTGACTCGTTCTTGGTGATAGTCAAAAGCTGCCCTATCGATAAACGCTTCATAAACGTCAAAACGCAGCGGATTTTGCGAGTTTTCAGTCACCTGAAAAATAATACAGCCCTCTTCTTCTAACGTAAGGCGTTTATGGTCGATAAGTTCACTGTTAACCAATCCCAATTCTGATTCAGGGACCAAAATAAAGCCCTTTAAAACGACTTTTGACATCAATATCCTTATTGTTCAATATGAGTAGCGCAAAGTTTATTGCCAGCAGGATCTCGCAAATAAGCCAAATATAATTTCCGCCCTCCGCCTTCACGTATACCAGGAGGCGCTTCACACGCTGTGCCACCATTTTCTAGACCAGCGGCATGCCATGCATCCACCAGTTCAGGACTGCTGACTTTAAGCCCGATTGTCATTCCATTGCCATGAGTCGCCTGTTCGCCATCTATGGGGTTGGTAATACCCAATACACCCTCCTTTGTTACATAGAGGCAGCGACCTTTGTCATCAATTATACCTTCTGAATATCCTAAAACGACCATCACGGCATCATAAAAAATTTTGGATTGATTAATATCATTTGCGCCGACCATAACGTGACTGAACATTGCTATTCCTTTTTTAGCTATGAAGTTAAAAATACTGTGCAATATGAAACACATAATGTCTAGCGATAATAGTGATAAGAAGCCAAGGTTTTTATCGTTCTACTATCCGTAATACAGCCTACCTGTATTCATACATGATTAATATTGGGGCAAAAACCGTTTCCACTTAGCTAGGGAAAAGGGGTATTCGCCCGTCACATCAACCGTTGAATACCAGCTCTGTTTTGCACCAGTATTAATGCCCTGATAATTAAATATCAGCTTAGAGACCAACCTATCACCACTCCAATCAGTAACCACCTCCACATTCACCAACTGGTAGCCGTTGGGGTTTGGACCACTTGGGTTGGGGTTAAAACACAAGTTCTGCAACAAACTGGCGCATGCTGTCTTCTGAATCGGTAATTAGGGTATACACTTCATTGTTGTCGACATTACTCAGCAGCCAGTTCATCTCTCGCGCCACATACTCATTTTGGGGTTGGCCTAGCCCTTTAAAGAATAATGGATTTAATTCGGTATCTTGATTGAGCCAACTGACACGTGGAGTTGCCTGTCAGAGCATTCGTTTGCCAACCTTTCTTGGCTAAGGCCATTTTTTTTCTTAATAGTTTCAAGGATTCACTATTTAAGGCAATGCGTCCATGGTTTGTTTCCATAACAAGCACTCAGTTTATAATCTTGTGCTGTATAGAACAAAATATAACCGCCCCGATCAAGTATCACTAGTTGCTTACAAGAGGTATTTCAAACTTAAATTGATTACTTTTTAAGTACCACTAGTAAATTACCAGTAAAACCATTGCTTTTAATACATTTGAGAAAATTAATTATTTGAAGTAATAAAAGATCATAACTAAGAGGGGAATAAAAAATAAATATTTATAGATAATCAATAAAAAGGAATATGGTAGATTTTAAACAACATTTAGAAAGGCTAATACTGAAAATATTATTATTTCTATCAGAAATAATAATTAATGTGCTTCGAATGGGGAATAAATTGGAGCGTGCAGTGGGAATCGAACCCACATCATCAGCTTGGAAGGCTGAGGTAATGCCATTATACGATGCACGCCGCATCGCTGGAACACGTCTAATATGCCACAGTAATATGAAAAGAAAAGTTTTTTTTCGCTATATTGGTCCGTTTGATTGCTTTGTGCGCAAACTGGCCTTTTTTCAACCTCAGCAATGCTTCAATAGCGCATTAAGTCGCCATATTACGTACTACAGCTCTATCTTTTCCTTGTTCTTTGGCTTGATACATTAAATCATCAGCATCTGACAGCTGTATATCAGCGCTTGAGTTTGGATAATAGGCGCAGCCTAAACTAAGTGTCACCTTGTGAGGCGCTTGGCCGTCAAAATCAAGATTTCGAATCAAATCACAGATAGAATGGGATAACTCTTTGACTCTCAGCTCATCTTGGTTGTTCATGACTAAAGCGAATTCTTCACCCCCAATTCGCCCCAAGAGCTGTTCTGAACCTGCACTACCTTTAATCGTCTCAGCAACTGTTTTAATAACATGATCGCCAACTTGATGACCATAGGTATCATTGATCATTTTAAAATCGTCTATATCAAATACCATAACACACACATCACCCGGCCTACCAAGTCGCTCATGAAACTCCGATACAAAATGCCGACGATTACTCAAGCCTGTCAAATAATCCGTTTCCGACAATTTTTTTAATTCTTCATTTGCCTCAGCCAGCTCACGAGTTTTCATCCGCACAGAATACCTAAGAGCAACAATATATAATGCAGCACCAACGACAGCTATCGCGATTAAAATTGGCGCTAAATAAGCAGGATACACGGTATTTATGTGCATCCAGCGGCTGAGTATCCTTTGTTTTTCGCTTATCGTGATCGCTTCCTGACCATTGGTGACCTGATCCTGTAGGACCTTATTGCCCTCTTTAACCGCTGCTCTAAGATCGCCTGAATAAAGGTTTCTTACACCAATAAAAGCATTGGCTTTATTGCTGGTGAGCAAATAAAAATTACCCACCTGTAGATCAGCTACAAAGGCTGAAATCTCCCCACTAAATGCAGCATCAATCATTTTTTGGTTATTTCTAAATGATACCAGATTGAGGTTTGGATAAGTTAGGCGAGTAAACTCTTCTTCGTATCCCCCCGATACAACCCCTACCTTATATTCATGTAAACCTGACATAAACTCGTTTAGATCCAAACCAATCAATTCTCGGCTTATATACATCTGGGTATCGATGGTGATTATCGAAGGTGTGTAATCTAGATAGGCTTCCCTTCCTTCAGACCACAAAAGACCTGCATGTACATCTGCTTTTCCGGTTCTTACTGCTTCTAATGAATCATTCCAATCAAGTAGAAGGAATTCAACTTCAATGCCATTGTTCTGAGCGTAAAGTTTCCAATAGTCGATTAGAATGCCAGCTGGGTTCTGATCATCATCTATATAAGAAAATGGTTTCCACGCTTTGGAATTGGTTACAATCAAAGGTTTTGGTTGTAACTGCTCAGCGATTAAATTTATCGGAAACAACAAGGTGCAAATAAATAGACTAATACGCACCATCACATTGCCCTTTGAACATGGTTTGTTATTCCTTAATTGAATCATTTAGGTCGCTTACTTTTTCCTGCTTTTTGTACGCACAAATGACATAATTGATATTTATAATACTAGTAGTAAATCACCTATGCGCCAGCTTGCTAATTTATCATTCTCAAGGTGAAAAAGGCTGAACTGTCAACATTTGCATAAACACCACTTGTAGAAAAGTATTCCATACAAAAAAGTGATTTCAATCACTTCAATATTGGGTATAATCCGCGCCCATTACGCGTTTTGTTGATAAGCGCAAACTAAATTTGAATAAATCTACCTTAACGTTGGCCTCTGATTAAAGAGGTAAAATGAGATGAAAAATGAGCAAGATTGATAAAGCGACACGAATACTATTAGCTGGATTCTGTATCAACCTTTGTCTTGGCATTCTGTATGCCTGGAGCGTATTTAATAAAGCCTTAGTTACTGAGTCAGGTTGGAGCGCTGCTGAGGCTTCATCACCCTATGCCATTGCGACCATTACCTTTTCAGCTTGTCTTCTTATTGCTGGGATCCTCCAAGACAAAATGGGCCCACGTAAAATCCTTATCCTTGGTACCACTTTGACTGGATTTGGCATGATAGCATCTGGTTTTGTAAGCTCTCCACTGATGTTAAACCTCACCTTTGGTGTGTTGACAGGTGCTGGAATTGGCTTTGGTTATGCTTGCCTATCTCCGTCAGCAATGAAATGGTTCCATTCATCGAAAAAGGGAATGGTTAACGGCCTCATAGCCGCCGGATTTGGTCTGGCAGCTATTTATCTTGCGCCACTGACATCAGCTCTAATAAATAGCATGGGTTTTCAATCTAGCTTTATTGTACTCGGGATTGGGATTTTAGCTATTACTGTCCCTCTTGCGGCGACAATCAACAATCCACCTACTGGCTATACACCAGCCTTACCAAACAATAAAACCGGTAATTCCTCAGCTAAGTGTACTAATACTCATGATCTCACTTGGAAGTTCATGCTGAAAACGCCTCAGTTTTACTCACTATGGATCATGTATGCGTTTGCGGCATCCGTTGGTCTTATGATCATTGGAAACATTACTACAATCGCCAGTGTACAAGCAAACTTACCAAATGCAGTTTATCTAGCGTCAATCCTCGCCATATTTAACTCTGGTGGCCGAGTTGTAGCTGGCATCCTTGCTGACAAGATTGGTGGCATCAAGACTTTATTGCTGGCTTTTATTCTGCAGGGTATCAATATGGTTTTGTTTGCTACATTCGATAGCGAGTTCACACTGATTATTGGAACTGCCATTGCTGCAGTCGGTTACGGTACGTTATTGGCTGTATTCCCAACGATTACCGCTGAGTTCTATGGCCTTAAAAACTACGGGACTAACTACGGAGTGCTATACACAGCATGGGGAATCGGAGGTGCAATTGGTGCAGCAGTAGTAGGGCTTTCTGTGGCTAATGGTGAGAACTACAATCTCGCATATACGATTTCTGCTTTCATGATGGCAACCTGTATTGCGATAGCTCTTTTCACCAAGCCGATCTCAATGGCCAAGCTAGGCCGATTAAAAGGCGCCTAACTACATATATAGCAAACCACTATTCTAACTCTCCAAAGGCTTAACAGAAATGTTAAGCCTTTTTTATTGCAAAAAAACAAACGAACGCTTTGTCATCAAAACTTGTGGCTTATAGCGTTGGGGGTGGTGATTTATTTGCTAATTCAGTATCCTTCTGCTGCAATTATTACACTGGTTTGAGTCATTATTTATCCTATGAATATACGTAAACTTTTCATTTCCTCACTTATTACTGTATTTGCAGGTTGTGCCTCTTATGCAGGGCTTAATTATGACAAACTATTTGGTGATGCCTACCCCAGAGAGAGGCTCACCAAAGTATCTAACACATCGAGCGAGTTTTTTCTTAACAAGGTCAAACCTATCATAGATAACCGCTGTGTTGTCTGCCATGCTTGTTATGATGCGCCATGCCAATTAAAGCTGTCTTCTACTGCTGGAATTGATCGCGGCGCAAGCAAAGCAATTATTTATCAAGGTTCGCGTCTGGCTGCCGCAACTCCAACTCGCTTATTCGAAGATGCTCATAACACATCTGAATGGCGCGCTTTTGGTTTCCACCCTGTGCTTAATGAAAGACAGCAGTCACCGATTGCCAATATAGAAGCTGGGTTGGTAGCAAAAATGCTGATGCAGAAGCAAAAACATCCTCAACCTGAACAAACACAATTGGAAGGGTTTGATTTTTCAATCAATCGAGAACAGCAGTGTCCCACAATCGAACAATACAATAAATACGAAGCCGAGTACCCCGACTGGGGAATGCCTTATGGAATGCCTAATTTAACTTCGGCAGAATATTCAACTTTGATGTCGTGGCTTCAAGATGGCGCCATTATGAATAACCCACTTCCGGTGACCCTCAAACACCAAAGTTTAATCAATAACTACGAATACTTCTTAAATGCAGGTTCAAGTAAAGTACAACTTATGGCAAGGTATATCTACGAGCACCTATTTCTATCACATTTGTACTTTTCTGAACTCAATGAGACCACGCCACGCTTCTTTACCTTAGTTCGCTCTTCAACGCCACCAGGGCAGCCAATAAATCGAATATCCACACGACGCCCTTATGATGATCCAAAAGTCAATCGAGTCTATTATAGACTGATTCCCGTCGAATCAAGCATCGTCGATAAAACACATATGCCTTTCGCATTGAATAAGCAACGCCTATCTAATTGGCAACAATGGTTTATCGATTCAAAATATGATGTCGCTAAACTACCCGACTATTCAGTTGAAGTGGCAGCAAACCCAATGACCGCTTTTATTGATTTACCAGTAAAAGCACGTTTCAAGTTCATGCTAGATAATGCACAAAATACCATTAACGCCTATATCAAAGGCCCAGTATGCCGTGGTCAACTGGCACTCAATGTCATTAACGACCGTTTTTGGGTATTCTTTTTAGACCCAGATAAATCGGATGTGCCCGAAGTAAACGAGTTTTATCGCTCTCAAGCCGACAATCTTAGACTTCCAGGCGAACTAGAAAGCAATGCCGTTCCTATCACAAACTGGGTGAGTTATGCTCGTCAGCAAGCTCGGTACCTAAAAGCAAAATCAGAATTTATCAATCATTGGTTTGAAAACGGGAAAAACTTAACGACCGATGTCATTTGGACAGGTAATAAAACAAATCCAAATGCTGCATTAACCGTCTTTCGACATTTTGATAGCGCTTCTGTCGTACAGGGGTTGGTTGGAAAACCGCCCAAAACAGCTTGGATACTCGATTATACTTTAATTGAAAGAATTCATTACTTACTCGTTGCTGGGTTCGACGTATATGGAAACTTCGGTCATCAATTAATGACACGTATGTTTATGGATTTCCTCCGTCTCGAAGGAGAAAGTAATTTTGTGGCTCTATTACCAAAAGATATTCGACATGCAGAGCAGTCGAGTTGGTACAAAAACCAAAGCACGCAACTTAATGACTTTCTCCAGCGTAATATAAAACCATTTAATCAACCAAGTCAGGTCCCTTACCAGTCTGATAACCCAAAGCAGGAGCTGTATAACATACTAAAGACACATCTTTCTCCTGTTTTAAATAGCCGCTACTCAATTAAAAATACCGGTCTATCTCCACAACACGAGGAGTCTTTGAGATCAATTGACAATTTAAAAGGAAAGAACGTCGTTTATTTCCCTCAAATTGTCACTTTATTAATCGAATCTAACTCAGGACAAGACCAAGTATTTACTCTACTGCATAATAACGCTCATACCAATATTTCTAGTTTATTCGATGAAGAGAATAACCGAGACTTCAATAATGACGATTTTACATTAGTTCATGGCATCATAGGTAGCTACCCAGCCGCATATCTTTCACTAGCTGAAAATGACATTCCACAATTGGTAAACATGATTAAAAAGATTAGGTCGGAACAAGATTACGTTAAGTTATTGGATAGATTTGCAATCCGAAGAAGCTCAAACAACTTTTGGCCTTTTAGTGACAGAGTTCACCAATGGTACAAAGAAAATCATCCTATCGAATTTGGCCTCCTTGACTATAATCGTTTTGAGAATAGATAAATCTATTCGGCCGGCCGTTTTGTTAACGCAGGAGGTAGGGCATGAGTATTCGGGATAGTATTCGAGCTATCGAGCAACACATATACATCGCTTGCTCAGAGGGTGATTACGACACTGTCCAAATGCTTGAACATCAATTAGAGTACTTGCGAGACAAAGCTGAGCACTCTAATAATAATGATGATTCCTATGCACCTGAAAGTAAGGTGCGCCCTGAAGGTTTTTGGTATTAAGTGTACAAGCCCCGTTCAAACTAACGGGGCTTTTTTATGTGTGAACGTTGAATGGGCCTAGGTCAACTACCTAGTTACTATTGCCTAGAAGAAATCAATATCAGTACGCCCTATGTCATTTTTCTTTTTGCGCTTTTCTCGCTTCCCTTTATCTGCTTTCTCTGGTTTTGCCGCTTGCATATCATGATCACCACTGAATTCAGAAACACCACCTTCAGAGCTTTCTTGATCACTACTCTGATCATCACAAATCACGACATAAAACTCCTGATTAAACTCAAAAACATCACCATGATACATTTTTCGACGCTTTCTTGTCTCAAGATCACCATTAACGGCAACATAACCCTCCGCTATCAAGTGTTTTGCTTCACCACCACCACCAACTAAATTAGCCAGTTTAAATACCTTATACAACTCAACAGGCTGACTTGATACATCCACCCCAATCGCTTCAATTTCAATTTCTTGAGCATTTTTGTCGTCTTCTGTCATATTTTGCTTAAATTTAAAGGTGAAAAAAGCAAAGTCTAATGCCTATCGTGAAATAAATAAACTAAAGTTAGTACTAGAAGGAGCACATTAAAGGGATCCGCTTTGCTCAAATGGACAATCATTTTACTCATTGCTTCGTGGCGTGTCTTTGCTTTCGAACCACCCGTAAAAGTATTGGTTTATGGCGATGACGCATACCCTCCCTACAGCTATGTAGAAAATGGCATTTCAAAAGGCATCTATAGCGATATTCTTCGTCGGGTTTTTAAAGATATGCCTGGTTATCAAATTAAAATCGTACCCATACCATGGAAACGAGGGCTGAAAATGCTCAAGTCTGGACGAGGGTTCGCTCTATTCCCACCATACTACTACGCCGATAAACGATTTTATATCTCGCCATACTCAACGCCGATTTTAAATGAAGAAGTCGTTGTTTTTTGCAACAACGCCAGTGTTAAAGATCGTCCACTGAGCAAATGGCCAGCCGATTATTTGGGTTTGACTATTGGTGTAAATGAAGCTTTTTCACTAGGTGGCAATGAGTTTTGGAATGCCGTTAAAGCAGGAAAAATCACAGTATCCGAAGCTAAAGGGAGCCGACCCAGTCTTATCAAATTGTACGAGAATAAGATTGATTGCTACATGAATGACCGCTTGTCAATTTTATGGGAAATCAGGCGTATGACGACTGATGGGTTATTACCAAGTGATTGGAAGCTAACATTGGGAGCCGTCGTGAGTGCTGAACAAGGCTACTTAGGCTTTACTACAATTCAACCCGATAAATACCCCTATAAAGATGATTTTGTTACTACTTTTAATTCAGTGCTCACAAAACTAAAAGAGACTGGAGAGTTAGACGGAATTATAAAAGCTTATTTAGAGCAGGATCTATAATCAATATCCATTGAAGCCCTAACTCCATGTTTTAGGGCTGAAGCTTTTACTACTTTACACTCAAAATTTTGATAGCTCGACCAATTTACGCGTATAAGATTGCTGCGGGTTATCAAACAGGTCTAGTGTCTTCCCACTTTCGACAACTAAACCCTGCTTCATCACAATGGTATGATGACATAGCGACTTTACTACGTTTAGGTCATGACTAATAAATAAATAGGTCAAAGCATATTTTTGCTGGAGGGATTTCAATAATTCAAGTACTTGAGCCTGAACCGTACGATCAAGAGATGACGTCGGTTCATCAAGAAGAATGAAGTCAGGCTTGAGTACTAAAGCTCTTGCAATAGCAATCCTTTGTCGTTGGCCACCAGAAAATTCGTTCGGGAATCGGTAGCGCGTCTCTGGATCAAGGTCAACGTCTTCCATTGCGTCACAAATCATTCGCTCAATTGCCAATTCATCTAAGTCATGATGAACATAAAGACCTTCCCCAATGACTTGAGCGACAGACATTCTAGGATTTAATGCAGAAAATGGGTCTTGGAAGACAACCTGCATCTTACTCCGATATGGCAGCAACTCTTTTCGGCCTAGCCCCTGCAACTCCTGTTGCTGATAGCGTATTGAGCCTTCGGAATTGACCAAGCGTAGAATTGCCATACCAGTGGTTGATTTACCAGAGCCGCTTTCGCCAACTAAACCCATAGACTGACCACGTTTTAGGTCAAAGTCCATGTCGGTAACCGCTTTAATATGCGACACTACCCGTTTAAATAACCCACCCGTGATTGGAAACCAAACCTTGAGCTTATCGACCGTTACAAGGCTTTCAGGTTCATCCATTACATCTACAGGTAAACCTCTAGGATCCGAATGAATAAGTGTTTGAGTATACGGGTGCTGAGGGGCTGAAAATAATGAGTAACAATCCGCTTGTTCAACCAGTTCACCATTTTGCATTACAGCCACTTTATCAGCAATTCGGCGAACAATACTTAAGTCATGGGTAATAAAGAGCATCGCCATGCCTATTTCTTTTTGTAAATCTCTAAGTAAGTCCAATATTTGCGCCTGAACAGAGACATCTAGCGCTGTCGTAGGCTCATCTGCAATCAACAGCTCCGGCCTGTTTATTAATGCCATTGCGATCATGACTCTTTGTCTTTCACCACCAGATAACTCATGTGGGTAAGCTTCGATCTTCACTTCCGGATAACGAATCCCTACTCTTTCAAGCCAGTCAATCGCGAGTTTTTGCGCGTTGTTTTGACGAACACCGCTGTGTATCGCCAATGTTTCCACCAATTGACGTCCAACTCTATGTAACGGATTAAGAGAGACCATCGGCTCTTGGAAAATCATGCCAATACGCTTGCCCCGAATACCTCTTAATTCACGTTCAGAACAGTTAAGTATGTCTGAGCCATCAAAGTCAATAGAACCCCCTAAGTAATGAGCAGATCCTTTAGGTAAAAGCTTGAGTATGGCGTTTGCTGTGACTGATTTTCCCGAACCACTTTCACCTACTAATGCTAATGTTTCTCCTTGAGAAATGGTAAACGATACATCTTTTGTCACCTGTTCGATATTTTTACCAACACCAAACCCTACTGACAAATTGTTCAATTTAAGTATTTCTTTTGCCATAGTTAGCTGCCTTGATGGTGAGGGTCAAAGGCATCTCGTACTGCTTCACCTATAAAGACCAAAAGGGTAAGCATAATAGATAATACCAAGAAAGCTGAAAAGCCCAGCCAAGGGGCCTGTAAGTTCGCCTTACCTTGAGCCAGTAACTCTCCTAAAGAAGGTGAACCAGCAGGAAGACCAAATCCCAGAAAGTCCAAAGATGTCAGAGTGGTCACTGAACCTGATAATATAAAAGGCATCATAGTCAAAGACGCTACCATCGCATTGGGCAACATATGCTTTCTCATAATTCGACTATCACTCACTCCCATAGCTAGTGCAGCTCTAACATAATCAAAGTTTCGACAACGCAAGAATTCAGCCCTCACTACTCCGACCAAACTCATCCAACTAAACAACACCATAATACCCAGCAGCCACCAAAAATTTGGTTCGACAAAGCTGGATAAGATAATCAACAAAAACAGTGTTGGCATCCCTGACCAAACTTCAATAAAACGCTGTCCAAACAAATCTAACCAGCCACCGTAATACCCTTGTGTTGCGCCAACAATGACGCCAATAACACTCGAAATCACAGTCAGGATCATGCCAAATAGCACGGAAATTCGAAAACCATAGATAATGCGTGCAAGTACATCACGACCTTTATCATCCGTCCCCAGCCAATTAACATTATCGGGAGCAGAAGGAATAGATCCGGATGTATTATAGTGGATACTACTATAGCTAAATCGAATAATAGGCCAAATCATATAACCTTTTTCTTCAATTAACTCTACGACATATGGGTCTTTATAATCAGCTTCGGTTTCAAACTCACCACCAAAAACGGTTTCGGAATACTGAGTGACAATAGGAAAATACCAAGCATCTTCATATTCAATTAGTAACGGTTTGTCATTGGCAATTAATTCAGCAAATAAACTGGCGACAAATAACACCATAAATAGACACAGCGACCAGAAACCACGTTTGTTGGCCTTAAACCTGTACCAACGTGCCTGATTTAATGGATTAGTCACCTTGTTTTTCTTCATTTAACGGGCCTCAAAGTCTATTCTTGGGTCAACCCAAGTGTATGTTAAGTCTGAAATAATACTCAACACCAAACCCAATAATGTCATGATATAGAGTGAACTAAATACCACTGGATAGTCTCTTTGGATAGTGGATTCAAAACCGAGTAAACCGATACCTTCGAGTGAAAAAATAACTTCAATCAGCATTGAACCTGTAAAGAATATACTGATAAATGCTGCAGGAAAGCCAGCAATAATAATCAGCATAGCATTACGAAAAACATGCTTATACAGAATGCTGCTCTCATCTAAACCTTTGGCCCTAGCGGTAACAACGTATTGCTTATTAATTTCATCAAGAAATGAATTCTTAGTTAACATACTTAAAGTAGCAAACCCTCCAATTACCATGGCGAGTATTGGCAAGGTCAAGTGCCAGAAATAATCAATAATTTGCTCATACCACAGCATTTGATCAAAATTACTTGAAACAAGGCCACGTAATGGGAACCAACTAAAGTAATTACCGCTAGCAAATAAAATAATCAGTATAATAGCAAACAGAAAACCTGGTATCGCATAGCCTACAATCACCATAGCACTCGACCAAATATCAAATCTCGACCCATGATGTATTGCTTTCATTACACCTAAGGGGATCGAAATAAAGTAGATAATCAGTGTGCTCCACAAGCCTAAAGAAATAGAAACAGGTAAGCGTTCAACAATTAAATCGATAACATTACCACCTTTAAAAAGGCTTTCTCCAAAGTTAAAGGTCGCATAATCTTTAAGCATATCTATGTAGCGCTCAAGGATAGGTTTATCAAAACCAAACTGTTTTTTAATTTCTTCAACGACTTGAGGGTCCAACCCTCTTGAACCCTTATATCCACTTAGGCTAACATCGTTTTCTAAATCAAGAGAAACTTCACTACCCCCACCTGCAAAACGCTCCATAATTCCGGAACTGTGCCCTTCAATTTGAGCAATGGCTTGCTCGACTGGGCCGCCTGGAGCTATTTGAATAATAAAAAAATTAATCGTTATAATCGCCCATAAAGTGGGGACAACCAATAATAGTCGGCGAAAGATATAAGCTGTCATATATATCCCTCAGCGTTAACGTCGTTTTACAGGTAATTTGGCCGCTTTATCTTTCGAGACCCACCAAGTGTCAACCCCAAGATCGTATTTAGGTATCGTTTCAGGGCGAGCAAATTTATCCCACATGGCAACACGATATGTACTGACGTACCATTGTGGGATAATGTAAAAGTTCCACTGCAAAACACGATCAAGCGCTCGCCCTAAAGTAAGCAAAGCTTCTGGGTCCTGCTGCTTTTTGGCAATTGTCATCGTCAAGCTATCAACAACTGGATCCATCACTCCCGCAAAGTTGTAACTTGAATCGATATAATTAGAATTCCATATAATGAGTAAGTTAGGGCTAGGATATGGATTTGCAGAATAAGCTCTGGAGATCATATCAAAATCTCGATCCCTTAATCGCTTTGTATACTGCGTGGTATCAATGGTACGAATTTTCATGTTAATGCCCATACGCTTCATGTTATTTTGCAGCGGTGTAGCAATGCGTTCATCCGTCGGGCTGTAAATCATTAACTCAAAGCTAAAGGGCTCACCCGTCTTACTGTTGGTAAGCACTTTATTTTTTAATTCCCAGCCCGCTTCTTTTAACAATTTGAACGCGACTCTCATCTGCGCACGGATATGCCCCGAACCATCGGTTTTTGGTGGCTCAAACTCTTGTGTCAAAGCTCGTGGAGGAATAGCATTTTTGAACGGTTCCAAAACCTTACGCTCTTTCTCACTGGGTAAGCCTTTGGCTTCATAATCGGTATTTTGAAAATAACTACGAGTTCTAGAATACTGCCCATAGAACATGTTTTTGTTCATCCACTCAAAGTCCATCGCATAACTCAATGCTTCTCTTACTCTTGCATCCTTGAACACTTCCCTCTGAGTATTAAAAACAAATCCTTTATTACCTTCAGGCTTTTGATGGGGTATTTCCTGTTTAGTGATAAAACCTTTATCAAAGTTGGCACCAGTATATGAATTGGCCCAAAATTTCGCCGAGGTTTCGAGGCGAAAATCAAATTCACCCGCCTTAAATGCTTCAAGCATAACGGTATCATCACGATAATAATCGTATTGAATTTGCTTAAAATTATGTCGGCCAACATTAACTGGAAGATCCTTAGCCCAATAATCCTCTACCAAAGCATAGGTTACACTTTGGCCAGCCTTATAATCAGAAATTTTATAGGCAGAACTACCCACGGAGGGAGTAGATAAAGGCTCTGAAAAGTTTTTATCTTTCCAAAAATGCTCCGGTAATACTCGAGTGGATTGAGCAAAACTGAAAAGTTTTTCGCGATTTGGCGTCGCCATCTCAATCCGCACTGTATATTTATCTTTTGCTGTAACGGACTTGATATCTTTGTAATAAGAACGATATTGAGGCACCCCTTCGGTCATAAATTTATCGAAGGTAAAAGCGACATCTTCCGCTGTTATTGGCTCTCCATCATGAAATCGAGCCTTGGGATTAATATCCAGTTCAAGCCAAGTAAAATCATCGGAATATCTGACTCTTTGGGCGATTAAAGGATAATACGCATCGATTTCATCACTGGGGGAGTACATCAAAGAATCATACAATTCTCCAGTAGCTGCAGCTGGGACCCCTCTTGATGCATAACGATTGAAGTTATCGTAGGTTCCAATATTGCCATAAGTTATCTTGCCATATTTTGGGGCGCTGGGATTTACATAATCAAAATGGGTAAAATTATCTGGGTACTTAGCTTTACCAAATCCGACCAAGCTGGTTGTTTCGATCACTTTAGCTTGTCCGATGGAACTTAAACTCGCGAGTATAGCCCCCAAAAGAATGCAGCGTATTTGCTTCATAAGCAATATCCTTCCCAACCTCAGGTATATTATTATTAATTCAGTTACTTAAATAAGTATAGGTACTTATACCGCACCCATAGAAACACTCGCAACAAAAATGTGCCTTGGCACGAATAATAAAGTACACCAAGTGCAATATGTCGCTTAAAGCATTTCTTTGGCAATTAAATGTAAAAGAAACGTTTCACGTTCAATACTCATACCTTTTTTAGGACTGTTTGCAATGGTTTTTTCATTGTGGGCGATAGCAATGTGGATATTGATCCACATCGCTTTCATTCCGTTTTTGATCTCGTAATCTTCATAAGCTGGTTTTCCCAACTCACGATCAACCTTGCAGGTATAACAGTAGGAGTGCATATGCATCACATCAGCCTCTGGCTTATGCCATGGGCGAAACTCTTCATAGATGCCAAATGGTTTTATAGTATGGATATTTTGAGCGCCAGTTTCTTCCTCTAGCTCTCTTATCATTCCGGCAATGATATCTTCTCCATCATCAATACCACCGCCTGGAATGGTATAATCATGGTAGCGCTGTGTGTAAAGTAGTAGAATCTCCTCTCCATCAACCACAACTGCTCTAGCCGCATTTCTTTGAATGACAACCTTATCGTCCAAATGGCCAATATCTGGATGGATAGACGTTTTTAATTTTCTCATCAGTAACTTAAATAATGATCAATCTAAGTCGATTCTACCATATCCGTTGAAGGCCTCAAGCTAAGCTAACTTGAAGCGATGGATCATTGACATCAAATTGTCTGAGACACGATCAAGTTCTGTACTCGCACTCGACATCTGTGCTGATTCAGCCGACACCGATGAAGCCATATCACTTAAACTCACCATATTTCGATTCATCTCATTCACTGTCACCGTTTGTTCCTCTGCTGCTGTGGCAATATGTTGGTTCATTTCTTCAATAGTGTGTACTTCCTGATTAATCTTATTAATGGCCGTGCCAGCCTGGCTTGATAGCTTAGATGCATTAGTCGCTCTCGCCGTGCCATTATCCATCGCTTTAACCACATTTTCAGCGCCTACCTGAAGTTTCTCGACAATATTCTGAATTTCAAGCGTCGATTCATGTGTTCTTAAAGATAGGCTTCTGACTTCATCTGCAACCACAGCAAACCCACGTCCTTGCTCACCTGCCCTTGCTGCTTCAATTGCTGCGTTTAATGCCAGCAAGTTAGTCTGCTCAGCGACACCACGAATCACCTCTAAAACGGTGTCAACATTGCGTGCATCTGTGGCCAGTTGCTGTACAACCTGACTGGCAGACTGTATTTCCCCTGCAAGTTCGTTAGCGCCGCCAACATTCTTGTCAATAATGTCATGACTATGGTTGGCCTCCTTGGCAGCCAATCGGCTTGCATCATTAGCTTCAACAGTACGCGCAGCTACTTCTTCCACAGTTGCTAACATTTGCGTCATCGCACTGGCCAAAGTTTCAACGTCACTTTGCTGTTGATTCAAACTATTATCGATATGTAATGCTGACCTTGATAACTGACCGGCAGCACTTGATACTTCACTGCCTGAGTCACTAATATTGAGCATGATGTCCTGAACTGAACCAACGAATTGGTTAAAATATCTTGCCAAAAAGATTAACTCTTTGCTGCCTTTCTCTTCTAGCCTCTGCGTCAAGTCGCCTTCACCTTGAGACAGGGTTTTCATTGCCCTTACAGTTCGGTTTAAAGGGGCAGTGATGGTTTGAATAAAGAATCCTATTGCTAAGGATAATAAAATAAGAATCACTATCGCATAACCAGTTGATGCCGCTTCGGAGCTATGCATATCCGCCTCAAGAGCCACCATATTCATACCCGAGCCAATCATCCACCCCCAAGGTTGAAAGATGGTCGCATAACTGGTTTTAAGGTCAGCTGTTGTCGAATTAGGGTTTTTCCAATAATAGTCAACAAAGCCACCACCTTTTTGTGCTAACCCGTAAAGATCTTGCACAAAATAGCGACCTTCACTATCTTGTAAGTCACGAATATTCTTACCGACCAGTGATTCAACTCCAGACGCAAGTTGAACACCTTCACGGCTCACAACAAAGATATAATTATTGCCATCGAATCGCATCGCTGATATTGCTTTCAGTGTACGCGTTTGTGCTTCACTCTCAGAAATTTTACCGGTTTGGTATTGTTGGTAGTTATATTTCACAACACCGGTAGCTGCCTCGACAAGGGTGGAAACACCACGCTCATAATTTTCCCGCATGTGCTGACGAGATTTATCGATATTGAGAAACGTATTTGCTAATAGTCCAATAGCAAATAAGCCTAAAATGGACCATGCTCGTGTCGCAATAGACACTTCAGATAGCTTTTTTTTAATCATGTTTTATATCCTAGCCAGAGAATAAATACCTTTTAGCACCTAGCTACAACATCAACTTAACTTAATGACAATAAAGCCAAGAGCTATTTAATTTATCTTTAATAATTTAGCAGTAAATCTTGATCTTTATTGATAATTTGTATGTAATTTATACAGTTTTATTTTTAATAACAAAGTTAACATTACAAGCATCAGTAGATATTGCCTTTTTAGTGGACTGTATAAACTTCTATCAATAATTAATTCTTTAACTTTGTGTAATTTCACGCTTCAATACCACTAACCTTTTCCTCACCATCAATTATTTGGGGTTCATATGTTAGATGTCGCCGTTTTCAGTGCTAAGTCGTATGACGAAGTATCTTTTAGCAAAGTAAATAAGCAATTTGGTTTTGAGCTGCATTTTCATGATTTCCAGCTCACGAAAAAAACCGCCAAGATGGCACACGGTTGTAAAGTAGTATGTGCCTTCGTTAATGATGACCTTTCAGCTCCAGTACTGAAAGAACTAGCATTACAAGGCGTTAAGCTAATTGCAATGAGATGTGCTGGTTTTGATCGAGTAGACCTTGATTTAGCTGAGGGTTTAGGCATACAAGTCGTTAGAGTGCCGGCTTACTCTCCAGAGTCAGTTGCTGAGCACACGTTAGGGTTGATGATGTGTTTAAACCGCCGTTTCCATAAGGCATATCAACGTACTCGAGATGCTAATTTTTCTCTTGATGGACTGGTCGGCTTCAACTTCCATCAAAAAACGGTTGGTGTTATTGGTACAGGTAAAATAGGTATCGCTACCATGCGGATCCTTAAAGGACTCGGCATGACGATACTCTGCTATGATCCATTTGAAAACCCAATCGCATTAGAACTTGGGGCAACTTACTGTAGTAAAGAAGAACTTTTCAAGAAAAGTGACGTCATAACGCTGCATTGTCCAATGTCTGAAGATAATTATCATCTCCTCGATAATAGCGCTTTCGATAAAATGAAAGATGGTGTCATGATCATTAATACCAGCCGTGGTGGCCTGCTGGATGCAGCAGCAGCAATTGAGGCTTTAAAAACAGGAAGGATTGGCGCACTTGGGCTAGATGTATACGAAAATGAAAAAGATTTATTTTTCCGCGATAAATCAAATGATATTATTGTTGACGACGTATTTCGCCGCCTCTCTGCCTGTCACAATGTTTTATTCACCGGCCACCAAGCTTTTTTAACTGACGAAGCTCTGGGCAATATAGCCGATACAACTCTCGGTAATATTAATGCTTTTCACCACAATAAAGCATCAGGGAATGAACTGATTAAGCTTTAAATAAAGAAAAGGGCTTTCTAACGAAAGCCCATATCTCTATTTACGTAATGCATTAAGTTTAGCCTGCGCAATACCAAATATAGTGTCAATGGGATAACTGCCTTCATCACTTGGCTCTCCAGCAGGCCTACCCATAAATAACTCTATCGCTTCTGTCACATGGTCAATCGCCCATATATGGAATTCACCACGTTCGACTGCTTTTACAATATCGGGTCTCAACATAAGGTTATGCATATTGGCCCTAGGTATGATGACACCTTGGTGGTCACTGCGACCTTTTATTCCACATACATCGAAGAAACCCTCAATTTTTTCGTTCACCCCCCCGATAGGCTGAGCTTGACCAAATTGATTCATAGAACCCGTAATCGCAATACTTTGGCAATTTGGTTGTTTTGAAAAAGCAGAAACGACCGCGCAGAACTCAGCCATACTGGCACTATCCCCATCTACTCCTCCATATGACTGCTCAAATGTAATTGTGGTTGTGAGAGGCACTTTAGCTGTTTTGCCAAAAACAGAAGAAAGATACGCCGTCAGTATCATCACCCCTTTTGAATGGATACTACCACCCAAATCAACGCTACGTTCTATATCAATAACGTCACCATCGCCGTAGCAGGTCGTTGCAGTAATTCGGTTAGGTGCACCAAACATATATTCACTGGTACTCAGCACCGACAACGCATTAACTTGCCCAGCAGAGTAACCATGAGTTTGTAATAGTGTTGTGCCATTGATAAACCCTTCCATAACACTGTCTTTTAAACGGCTCACTCTTAGCTCTTGATTTGCAAGCGCTTCCTCAACATGGTTCGAACGGATCATATTCGAGTTCGCTTGGCGAGCTACATAATTCGATTCCCTAATCAAATTAGCAATATTTGCTGAATGGAGCGAAAGCTTCGTTTGATCTCCTGACAATCGAGAGCTATGTTCGATGATTCGTGCAATCGCCTTTTTATCACAATGCAGCATATTATTATCATTAACCACACTTGAAATAAAACGAGCATATTGCAGCTCCGACTCTGGGGTACGAACCATTTCATCTTCAAAATCAGCCGTGACACGAAAGAGTTCACTAAATTCTGGATCATAATGTTGCAGTAATTGATAAGTACGGTAGTCACCAAATAAGATAATCTTTACATCGAGTGGAATAGCTTCTGGGTCAAGTGATACAGCACCTGTTAAGGTGACTTCTTTTTCAAGAGAAGTAAAACTTAACTTGCGAGCTCTCAACGCACGTTTTAATCCATCCCAAACATAAGGCTGTTCCAGGACTTTCTGTGCATCCATCATTAACACCCCACCATTCGCTTTGTGTAAACTGCCTGGGCGAATAAGTGAAAAATCTGTGAATACCGTGCCTTTGAACGTTGCCGTCTCGATATAGCCAAATAAACTGTGGTAATTAGGGTTTTCTTCAACAACTATCGGAAAGTCATCTGTCTTTCGGCTTACAAGGACGTTAACCTTATAGCGTCTTGGTAGCTTTTTATCCAATGAGGCGGTTGCAACCTCACCCTGCTCACCGCTTTGTTCCAAAAAAATATCAGCATTATCAACGATATCCTGTTGAAGATCGGTTAGGTATGTTTTTATCGCCGCGTAACCTGAGTAATCTTTTTTTAATTGCTTGATAAAATGAGTAATAACATCGAGGGTCACATCATCATTGAGTTTCTTAATTTTTTCACTGTACGCTTCTTCCCACTCAGTCAATTGACGAACCATATCTCGCAACTTAATTTCAAGTTCATCAATGGTGGATCCAAAGTATTCCTGCTCTTTCTTAGACAGCTCCTCAAACGACTCTTCTGTATGCATTTCGTCATCATTCATTGCAACAAATTGATAGTCGCCTTGATTGGTGATAGTTAGACTAATTCCTTTCGTTTTTGCATCTTTCGTAATAATCGCCAGCTCTGCTTCTTGCTTCTGGGCTAACTGATTTTTTAGTTTATCTGCGCGGCTGTAGTAAAGTTCATTATCAAAGGCTAATGGCATAGCATTAACCAATTTTGACATCAGCTTTTCGATATCTTGCTTAAGCTGATTACCAATTCCACGCGGTAAAGCGAGCACTTTTGGAGTCCTAATATCCTCAAAATTAGCCACATAGCACCAATCAAATAGTGTTTTGACATCATGTTGATGGCGATTTAGGTAACGCAAAATCATAGTGCGCTTGCCCAATCCGTTCTGACCAATAGCATAGATGTTGTAGCCCTTTTCCTTAATGGACATTGCAAATTCTACTGCCTTTTGCGCGCGCTTTTGACCAACAATTTCGTCAATAGGTGCCAGCTCTTTCGTCGACTTGCTTGGCAGCATTTCTAGCTGCGCAGCATGGTACAGCTGGCTTGATTCAAGCCTTTGAATTGCCATCTCTATGTTCCTTATCGTTATATTTTTTAGCTTTATATCGTCCAAGTGTAGGCTAGTTTTATTTATATTTTAGTGACTTAGGCACGCTCAGCGTTCAAGTGGTTAAATATCGTTCAATTTCATTATTAAACAACAATTAAATGATAATTATTTGCAATAGCAAACGAATTACATTTAAATGGTATCAGTAGCAACTTTGAGGGAGTTAATCAAATATGGATCTACAACAATGCTGGACTTATTATCTAAAAGCAGAGCAGTTGTTAGAGCAAGGCCATTGGCCAGAAGCCCATCATTTGTATGATCAAGTTCTCACTCATTTGCCAAGTCATATTCACAGCGCCTTAAATGACAACCAAACTCAGCCATGCCAATTTGGTTGCTTACTGAGAAGCTTAAGGGATGCTGCGATTTCGCAATCGGAAATACTCAATAAAATGGGTCAATACCAAAATGCGTTCGACTTACTAAACCAAAGTTATGGGCTGCTGCAGTTTATGTCGATTGAACCTACCGAACTGGTAGAAGCTACCCATTCAATATTAGATAAAAGTTGTAACGACCTTTTATTACATATGGGCGCATTTTGTAGTGCTCAGCGAAATGCACAGTGGATGTTAGAGTTTGAACTGGTTCAAAAAGCCCATCATCATTTTTCAGCATTAAAGAGCCATGACAATGCTATGGACAGCTTTCATTAAATAATTAATACAGGGAATTTAAATGTCACAGATGCCGATTCTTGAGGTTAAGAACCTCTCCATCAGTTTTACAACCAATGATGGTATTGTTGATGCAGTTAAGAATGTCAGTTTCGAGTTGTTTCAAGGAGAAACACTCGCTATTGTAGGTGAATCTGGAAGCGGAAAATCCGTTTCAACCAACGCTGTAATGCAACTACTGCCTAAAAATGCCATTGTAGATAAAAAATCGGTTGCTGTATTTGAGGGAGAGCAGCTACTGAATATGTCAGAAAAATCCATGCAAACAATTCGTGGCAATCGTATTGGTATGATTTTTCAGGAACCGATGACGTCACTTAATCCATTTATGCGAGTTGGAATTCAGGTGGCTGAAGCGCTCACATGCCACCAGCCTGTCTCAGGATCGCAAGCAAAGCAAAGAGTATTAGAGCTGTTTGAGCTTGTTCACTTACCTAACCCGCAACAAGCATACAGCAAATACCCTCATGAATTTTCTGGGGGCCAACTACAACGTATAATGATCGCTATGGCGCTCATCAATGAACCCGACATACTCATTGCAGACGAACCTACTACTGCGCTAGATGTAACAGTCCAAGCTGAAGTTCTTAATCTAATCAAAGAAATTCAAGTCAAAATGGGCATGGCAATCTTATTTATCACACATGATTTAGGCGTTGTTAAACACCTTGCCGATCGCGTCATCGTCATGTGTAAAGGTGACGTAGTAGAAGAGGGACAGTGTCGCACCCTTTTTAGTGATCCTCAGCATGAATATACCCAGATGCTAATAAACTCTGTCCCTAAGGGTAGCAAGCACCCTATCGAGTCAAATGCATCTCCACTGCTTAAAGCGGATAATATCCGAGTGAAATTCTTAATTAAAAGCCACTTTATCTCGAGTCAAAATCAGTATTTTGAGGCTGTAAAAGGAATATCTCTTGAGCTAAAGCAAGGAGAAACTCTTGGTATTGTTGGTGAGTCTGGATCAGGTAAGTCGACACTTGGCCGAGCTCTTATTGGTCTCCTGCCTTATACAGGCGATATTGCATTTAAAGGTCAAGATATAGCTTTCTTAACCAACAAAGAACGATTTGCACTAAAAAAAGATGTTCAGATGGTCTTTCAAGACCCCTATGGTTCTCTTTCTCCTCGAATGACGGTTGGAGATATCATTACAGAGGGGTTAACGGTACATCAACCTCTGCTAAATAACTCAGAGCGAATGCAGCGTGCGCGTAAGGCACTAGAAGAAGTTCGTTTAGAACCCCATTCGATTAACCGCTATCCACACGAATTTTCTGGTGGGCAGCGTCAACGTATCGCCATTGCTCGCGCTTTAATACTAGAACCTTCCTTCATCTTATTGGATGAGCCGACATCTGCATTAGATCGCTCTGTACAGCTAACAGTAATTGACTTGCTCAAAGATATTCAGCAGAAACACAACATTGGCTTTCTATTTATCAGCCATGACCTCAGTGTTGTTAAAGCTTTATCTGATCGCGTTTTAGTGATGCAAAAGGGCGAAGTGATGGAAGAAGGAACAGCAGAAGAGATTTTCCACTCTCCAAAAAATGATTACACCAAAAAACTGATTGATGCTTCCTTTGATTTAGACGAAGACGACATCGAAGCCGCGTAATCCATACCTAGCTATCTAGTCGATGTAATCATTTATACATCGGCTTTTTTGGTGCTCATAATTTTCATTTAAAACCCTAATTTGAAGCTTTTTCTAAAAATAATGGGCAATTTCAAGATAGCGAGTACGTATATGCTCTATGAGCAATTTCACTTTTTTGGGAGGCTGGCGTGTAAAAGGATAAACCGCATAAATCCCTAAACACTTACCCACTAATTCGGGGAAAACATCAACTAATTGACTATTTCGAATATCATGATAGACCAAACAACGTGGCACGTAGGCAATACCATGCCCTCCAAGAGCGGCTTTTCGTAACGCTATCGCATTGTCGGTGGAAAAGCTTCCTGAAACCTTCACAACATAGTTCCCTGATGATCTTTTAAACTCCCAATCCGACGCTCCAGTAGACTGATATGCATATTGCAAGCAGTTATGACCAATTAAGTCATGTGGATTCATTGGCCTACTATTACGAGAAAGGTAACATGGGGAAGCACACACAACCCATTGAGAATCCAGAATGTGTCGAGCGATTAAACTTGAATCTTCAAGGTAACCAGTTCTAATCACGAGGTCATAGCCACCATCAATGAGATCAACAAAACGGTTATCGAGTGACATATCGACCGTCAATCCAGGATATAAAGTACAAAACTCAGCAACAGCATCTGCTAAGACTAAATCTCCAGAAATACAGGGTACAGACATTTTTATATGGCCGCTGATACTTTCTCCAAATCCAGATACTGAATCAACCGCTTCTTGCGCAGCTTGCTTCACACTTTTTGCACCCTGCACTAGTGCCTTACCAGCCTCGGTTAAGGTTAATTTACGTGTTGTTCTGAATAAGAGTTGAGTACCAACATGTTGCTCTAAACGTGCAATTCTTTTGCTAACTACAGAATTTGTAAGGTTATTTGCCTCAGCAACCTTACTAAAGCTTCCCAGTTCAACAACCTGAGAAAATAGAATAATATCGTCTGCTTTCATATTATTATGCTATTTTTGGAATTAATTATTTTCATTATTTCCCTGTATCCATTAAAAATAAAGCGGTAAATTCACTCTAATTTAACACCCACATCACAATTATAAAACCTGAGAGGCTCTGGAGAGTCCTAAGGCCCACTTGTACGAGGATGTACCTATGAGTGAAACAGTACTGGCCTTGGTGGCCTTCTCACCAATAGTGGTAGCAGCTGTCTTATTGGTTGGCCTTAACTGGCCAGCAAAACGCGCCATGCCTATTGCTTTTGGCTTAACCGTTGCAATAGCTTTTTTCATTTGGAATATGTCAACCACTAGAATCCTAGCCTCGACAATACAGGGCCTAGTTATCACTGTATCGGTTCTTTGGATTGTCTTCGGGGCTATATTTCTCCTTAATACCTTAAAATATACAGGCGCTATTTCCACTATTCGTAATGGTTTTACCAACATATCCCCAGATAGACGAGTACAGGCAATTATCATAGCTTGGTGCTTTGGCTCCTTCATTGAGGGCGCATCAGGGTTTGGTACCCCCGCAGCGATTGCTGCCCCTCTATTAGTCGCCATCGGTTTCCCCGCCCTTGCCGCCGTACTCATGGGTATGATGATACAATCTACTCCTGTATCCTTTGGTGCCGTTGGTACTCCAATCATAGTGGGGGTAAATAAGGGGTTAGATAGCCACAGTATCAGCCAATCACTCATTGCCAATGGCTCTGACTGGGGCAGCTATCTGCAACAAATAACGTCAAGCGTTGCAATTATTCATGCCTGCGTTGGTACATTCATCCCAGTGCTCATGGCAATTATGCTAACTAGATTCTTTGGCAAAAATAAAAGCTGGACTGAGGGCTTAGATATAATTCCATTTGCTCTTTTCGCGGGTTTATCTTTTACCGTCCCCTATGCATTAACTGGTATTTTCCTCGGTGCTGAATTCCCATCACTAATAGGTGGGTTGATTGGATTATCTATCGTGGTATTCGCCGCTAAAAAAGGAATTTTAGTTCCCCGTACTACTTGGGATTTTGAAAGTGAGAGCCAGTGGCCTAAGGAGTGGTTAGGCTCACTCAAAATAGAGCGTAATGATTCAAATGGCAAAGTCATGAGCATGTGGTTAGCATGGTTTCCTTATGTAGTTTTAGCTATCGTTTTAGTCGTTAGTCGTGTCAGTAGCAACTTCAAAACTCTACTTACTAACTTCAGTTTGTCATTTAACCAAATACTCGCCCAAGCAGATATCAGCGCTGCCATACAGCCACTTTACCTACCGGGGGGCATTTTAGTTTTTGTCGCTATTATTGCTGTTGTGATTCAATCACGCAGTGCTCAACCATTAACTAAAGCGTTTAGTGAATCCAGTAAAACCTTAATAGGTGCTGGTTTTGTATTGGTTTTCACCATCCCCATGGTGAGAATTTTTATTAACTCAGGCGTGAATAGTGCTGACTTGGCAAGTATGCCAGTCACTACCGCCAATTTCGCTGCAGGTATAGCCGGCGATGCCTTTCCAGCATTAAGTGCTGCCATCGGTGCCCTTGGTGCTTTCATTGCAGGCTCTAACACGGTATCCAATATGATGTTTAGTCAATTTCAGTTTGAAGTTGCTCAAACCTTGTCTATTTCAAGTGCGACGGTTGTAGCCTTACAAGCTGTCGGTGCAGCGGCAGGTAACATGATTGCTATACATAATGTGGTCGCGGCGTCCGCCACTGTTGGGTTGTTGGGTCGAGAGGGAGCTACACTCCGAAAAACCGTGTTACCGACATTATACTACCTCATTCTCACAGGCATCATCGGGCTAGTTGCAATCTATGGCCTAAAGATTACGGATGCATTAATGCTATAAAAATATCCGTCAAGAACAACTTAACTTTATCCGATGTTTAAATCAGGACTACTATCTATGATCATTTCATCTGCAACCGACTATCGAAAAGCCGCAAAATCTAAACTACCGCCTTTCTTATTTCACTATATTGACGGCGGGTCATATAACGAGCAAACGTTAAGGCGAAATAGCGAAGACTTAGCAACAATAGCTCTCAAGCAGCGAGTGCTAAAGAATATGTCTGAAATAGACTTATCAATCGAAATCTTTGGTGAGCCATTAAATCTACCTATTGCCCTTTCCCCTGTTGGTTTAACAGGGATGTACTCTAAACGTGGTGAAGTCCAAGCCGCACTTGCGGCGCAGCAAAAAGGTATCCCTTTTACCATGTCAACCGTGTCGGTTTGCCCAATTGAGGAAGTGACATCCAAGCTTGAAAGGCCGATGTGGTTCCAACTCTACGTACTAAAAGATCGTGGATTCATGAAAAATGTTCTTGAACGTGCGAAAGAGTCGGGGGTAAGTACGCTGGTGTTTACCGTCGATATGCCCATCCCAGGTGCCCGCTACCGAGATTTACATTCTGGAATGAGTGGACCTAACGCCGCGATGCGACGAGTCTTTCAGGCAATGCGTCACCCTGATTGGGCATTTAATGTTGGCGTAATGGGAAAGCCCCATGATCTCGGTAATATCTCTACCTATCGAGGTAAACCAACCAAGCTTGAAGACTACATTGGCTGGCTAGGTGAAAACTTTGACCCTTCAATTTGCTGGAAAGACTTGGAGTGGATTCGTGACTTTTGGCAAGGCCCTATGGTGATAAAGGGTATTTTAGATCAACAAGACGCCAAAGATGCTGTCAATTTTGGCGCAGACGGCATCGTGGTTTCTAATCATGGTGGTCGACAGCTCGATGGCGTACTATCTTCGGCCAAAGCGCTCCCATACATAGCCGATGCCGTAAAAGGAGATGTGAAAATATTGGTCGATTCCGGGATTCGCTCAGGGCTTGATGTAGTCAGAATGCTCGCCTTAGGCGCGGATTGTGCCATGCTAGGACGTTCCTATATTTATGCCTTAGCCGCTCAAGGCAGAACGGGTGTTGAAAACCTGCTTGATCTTTATGAACAAGAAATGAGCGTAGCTATGACACTAACTGGCGCAAATAACATCAATCAGTTAAATCATGATTCGTTAATGCGCATATAAATTCGAATGACTAGCTATCAATCAATTTTTGAGATCTTGGCTGAGGTTATGACTCTCAGCTCTTTTTTCGAAAAGCACAATGCAATAAAAGTATGACTTTCAGTAGTGACCATCACATTACAGCAATGTAATGCATTACAATTCCCATTGCCGTGCATATGATGCCTGTAACAACCATGTAAGACACAAGGGATTAGATATGGAACTCGAAATATTTATCTGCGATGCATTCACCACTCAACGTTTTAAAGGCAATGCTGCAGCCGTAGTCCCTTTAGGTGAATGGCTGTGTGATGAGATCATGCAGAATATTGCTTCTGAAAACAACCTCTCTGAAACTGCTTTTATCAAGCCGACGGGGGCTAACCAATACGCCATCCGCTGGTTTTCACCAAGTTCTGAAATAGACTTCTGCGGTCACGCCACTCTCGCCTCTGCATTTGGCCTCTATCAATTCTTTGATGTAGAAGGCAAGATTCTATTTGATACTCTCCAAGTTGGTACTTTGGAGGTTGAAAAAGACCTTTCTGGTCGAATTCTAATGACGTTTCCTAATAGGTTACCAATAGAAACCGAATGCCCGGCCGAGGTCTTTGAGTCACTCTCCATCCGCCCAACAAAAGTACTCAAAACACCACAGGCTTATTTTGCCGTTTTTGATAATGAAGAGGAAGTAATACAGGTAAAAGTGCGACGAGAGTACTTAGAGAAACTTGCTCCTTATGATCTTATCGTTACAGCTAAAGGTCAGAATTACGACTTTATATCGCGATACTTTTGGCCTGATGTCGGTGATTGTGAGGACCCTGTTACAGGTTCAGCTCATACATCTCTTGCGCCATTTTGGGCCAAAGAGTTAAACAGAAACCATTTAAAAGCCTACCAAGCATCACGACGTGGCGGCGTAGTCTATTGCCATGTGAGTGATGAAAATGTGATCGTTTCAGGTGATGTTGTCCTGTATTCAAGGGGCAAGATTTATATCTAACCTCAGGCTTTTACTCGCTGATTATTTTAATAGAACATTTAATTTTTAAAAGTGACCGTTCTATTAACCTAAACCGTTAAAAATAGTCTACACAAATAGTATAAATCATAAGTTAGGATGTGTTTCTATGTAAAAAATCCTGATTTTAAACTAAGGCTATGGATGTCAGTCATAATCAGAATTAAATCATTTTTATACTAACTTATTATATCATTATAATGAGTTATAATTTTTTTAAAAAAATTATAACAATATGGGTTTATATCTATCCCCTAAACACTTATCTCTCCATATCATAGCTTTCCTTCTCGATTCCTAATCAAAGCACAATATCTTTAAGCACTACAACAAAAATAATACCCTTTATTTTCAATAATTTAATTAGAAATAAAAAGGGAAATATAACACGTATCGGTTAACTAAATATCGCCATTTGTTTTTATTTTTTTGGGTGATAAATCATACTTTAGATGTTTTTAATTTTGTTTACAGACTAAATTTGGTATTTATTTAATAAATAAAAATTTGCTCTCATTTTTTTATTACTACAAAGAGGTAATTTAAATGAATAAATCAAAGATAATATTTCTCCTAACCGCATTATATTCAACACATTCTCTAGCCATAATCGACCTTACCCCTAGCCATATTGAAGTACAGGGCGAGCAATGTGAAAATGGCTATAGACTAATAAAGCCAGCAGAGGCTAAAGAATTATCTATACAACTATATAACCAAAACAAGATTGATGTTTGGGGTAGGTATTTTTTAGATAATGGTAAAACACTGTCGATCACGCAAGATAACAGTATAAACGTGGTCCATGATGCTTTTGAGTACCTCACTAATATTTCAGACAATGATCCTAGTATCCCAACAGGGCAAAGCCTTTGTACCAAGAAAAAAGGGAATTTCTACGCTATTGATACGAGTAGTGAAACGAAGTACCAAAAAATTATTTACAACGAGCTAGCCATTGATACAGATCTTAGCGATGGCGTATTGCATACGACGACAACGGATCAGGTGTCAGATATCAAGTATGGCCAAAACCTGATTAGCCGAATTAGAGTCCTAGTAAAAGTAGCCACAGATAATCGTACCAGTTTCATGATAAGAGCGGTTGGGGAAAATCCAACACCAGATCCACAAGTCTCTGTCGATGGATATGGAAATTTAGGTTATGTTGGCCTTGCAGGAACAATTAATGGTAAAACGCTTCGAATGCGCTATAACGGTACAGGAGATCGTGCACTTGGTCCAACGCCACGACTTTTAGATTCTTTCCTTTTTACTCCAGGTTCAGGTTACCCTCTTATGAAGTATTGGGAGTTTAAACTGAATCTAGAGGAAAGTATCTCAGAAGGATATGTACTTGCTACACTTAATGTTTTTTCTGATAAAGCGCAAAAACAGCTATTTGAGAAAACGAATATTTCTTTGGAACTGAATGATGCTGAGTATTTCCCTGAAACTGGTGTTACCGTTGTGGGTAACTCACTACTCAGTAGCCCTATCCACTTTAGAACCGATGAGTATTCACAAAATCAGTGGTCTTCTTATCATCTACTTTACAGCGCAAGCTCTGAGGCAATCGATGAGCGCTATTTCAGCGGAAAACATATCGGTGCTCTTTCTAATTCCACTCAAGAAAATAAGTATGCCGACGATTTACAAAACCTCATATTAGCTCAACATACTGCGATACCATTGGAGCTTCCCACAGCACATCGCCGACAAAAGAGATGTGTTGAAGATTTCATACAATCATTACAAAGCCTTGGAGCTTGGGCATTCGCAAGGTGGCTGGGAGAGCCAAGCGTCTGTGGTGTTCAAAACCATCAACTAATCGCTAATGTTCCTCCCTTAATTGTTGATGAGCCTCAACCAACTGGTAACAACAGTAATGTGGTTTATGAAGTAATAGAGGCTCAGCCACACAGTGATAACCCCGATGCATTTAACACAGCGATGAATGTATTAGCTTGTGATGACAATGTGAATACCGACGCAGATGAAGGGACATGTACCACAGAGCAAAATGAAGCGATAAACCTTATGGGTGATCTTACCCATACTCAGCTAGGAACTATCATTAATGATGTCCAAGAGCATCTTAATCTTGCAGCGCAAGGAGCAGGCCCCGCGCTATCAGTTGATACTGGCAATCAACACCTCAATGACTTTATCAATCACAACCCTGAAGCGGCCATAGACCTGTTAAATAGCGCTATGCTAGTTGCCAATGCGTCAAATGTGAAACCCGATAAACTCGTTTCACGAAGGAACAAAAAAGGCAAGAAACGTAATGACAATGTTCTTACCGGCTCTTGTGCCAACAACGATCCAGAAGTCAAAGATGACGATGGCTACCAATGTGTTCAGAAAATACGAAGGAGAGCAAATATAAGGCCTACAGAAACAGTGGTGAGTGTGCCTCCACTTTTGCAAACAGGCGGACAGTATTTCACTAGAAGTACTGACTCTTCAAATTTTCACAACATGGTATTGGCCTTTAATAATAGCGGTGTAAGTTCACGTATGAACCGAAATGAAGTCAGTGCTAATACTTGGGCTATTGCCTATGATGGAGCACCTGCGGGCAATAACCGCAGATTTGTGGTTCTATCAGATGCCAATGATGGAAGGCGTGATAGATTTGGCTTTGGCTTAACTCACATATGGACCAACAGAGATGGTGGGCACCAAAGAGACTTTATGCAGCATGGTTTCCACAACCAAGAGATGCTAGCACGCATGATCATGGCAGCACTAACCAGTGTTGACGGTAACCCTAGAATTACAACCAGAACAGGCGAAGGCGGTCAACGCAGAGACTATGCA
This sequence comes from Vibrio hepatarius, assembly GCF_018860525.1. GTDB lineage: Bacteria > Pseudomonadota > Gammaproteobacteria > Enterobacterales > Vibrionaceae > Vibrio > Vibrio hepatarius_B. Next base: position 369 of record NZ_JAHKPM010000067.1, on the reverse strand, counting down.
GCCGTCACTTTTGTGTATGGTCGTTATCATTATCTGTTTACCAATGTCGCCATTGTAGTTGGCAGTGATGGTTATGTTATCACGGCTTTCCCAACCAGAAATTCACGACTTTCGACATTAGAAGATGAGTTGTAACCATTGAGTAATAATTAACATTAAATCGCCAGTTAAGACTGGCGGTTTTGTTAGTATAAGGCGTTTTTGCCCCTTTATTAGCTAGACTTTTTACTCATTCACACCCTGTTCACGGGTTTTTGCAATACTAAAAGGGCTCTTCTCCGCTTAGGTGAGCTTGATATTTGGGTAAAAAGTTGAGTGTGTATCGGGAACCGATGTTTGTCTGATCTTCAATTTGAAATAGTCTGTATC
>NZ_JAHKPM010000015.1 GCF_018860525.1 Vibrio hepatarius | reverse complement strand
TCTTCGATCATATGACCAAGACGATCACTCGGGTAGCTTGGGTCTAAAGGTACATAAGCGCCCCCGGCTTTTAGTATGCCCAACAGCCCAATCATCATCTCAAGGCCACGCTCAGCGCACAGGCCCACTAAAGTATCGGCCCGCACGCCCTGCTCCAGTAAATAATGCGCTAACTGGTTGGCTCGCTGATTGAGTTCACCATAGCTTAGGCTCTCATGGTTAAAGACTAAAGCGGTCGCTTCAGGCTGCTGAGCGGCTTGAGCTTCAACCAGTTGATGAATACAAGTCTCGCCTGGAAAATCGTGTTGGGTGTCGTTCCAATTTTGCAGCAGGCCTTGCTCATCTGGGCTTAAAATCGGTACGTTTGAAATAGCTGAACTAGGATTCTGAGAAAGGTAGTGCAAAATGGAAAAATGGCGTTCTATTTGTAGGTCTATTTCATCTTGATTAAAACATTCGGGCTTGTAAGTGACTTTTAGTGTGAGTGAACCCTTATCGCCGTAATCACACCATCGAAATTGTAAAGGGATTGAGTCTTCAGGAGCTGAATAGTGATGAAAATTGCTTTCTAAAGAACCCATTTCTAAATCAATATCAAAAGGCTCATAATTCACTACAACATCAAATAGCCCACTAGTACCCGTGGCTCGATCTAATGCTCTCTTAAGGTGTATCAAGGGAAAGCGTCGATGACGGTACTCTTGTTTTTGCTGCGCAGAGATCGACCGAATAAACTCCCCAACCTCCTGTCTTTCATCTGAAATATCAATTAAACTAGGGATAATATCAGTCATCATCCCCACTGTTTGCCTCTCTTGCCGATTATGACGACTCAGTAAGGGAATACCAAAACACAACCGCTTGGCTCCAGTACTCTTAAAATAATAGATAGATAGTGCCGCCAAACTCAGCTGCTGGATACTAACGTTTAAGTCGCTACAACCGTTACGGATTGATTGTGTTAATTCTCCGGGCAGTGTCATTTCACAGTGCTGAACTCTTGATAACTCTCGCTTGCTCGAGTGAATATCTAACAAAGGATCCGGTAGAGATTCGTAACGTTTTAACCAAAATGCTTTATCTTTATGATACTGAACTGACTCCATATACGTCAGAGCATTCAAGGTTGCTACTTGATAAGAGGGCAGGTCAGCCAGCCAGTCCAGTGGTTCTCCATACAATATACAGCTATAGGCTTTAGCAACCTGCCTTCCAAAATGCGCATAACCATAACCATCAACAATAATATGGTGTGCTTTGCAGACCCACCAAAATTCTTCATGCTGAACTTTAAAGAGTTTATTTATATAAAGGCGGTCTGACTGAAGACTGAGCGGCTCAGAAAAGATCTGATGTAACTCAACTAGTGCTTGCTTAACTGGGTCTTTCTCGCTTGACAGATCAGTAATATCTAGATCTTTTATCCGCATTTCTTTTGGTTTAACACTCTGCTCTGAAATGGAACCATTACAGTCAAAACTAAGACCAAAGGCGTCCAGACCATCAATTACGAGATGAAGCGCTTTCTCAAAAAGATCGACATCTAATCTCCCATTTATCTTGACATACCCACCAATATTGTAAGCAGGAGATTCAGGCTTAATTAGCTGCTCAAAATAAATACCTTCTTGAGAGGGGTGTAAGGGAAAATGGCTTGGCGTATTATGCCTGTAATCCTTAGTCATAGCGTTTACTCCTTTAAAGCGCTTGATATAAAGTTCAGTTTTACATGTGTTATTTTTATTACAGTCGACTTGATGTCAGGCAGGGATTGTTAAAAAATCAAGGTGTTGTAGCAACAAGAAACAACAAGCAATAATAAATTATGGAACTTGCTTTAGGACAATAAGTGAAATTAATTAAGTAGCGAGTAAATACGCTTTGAGAAATCCTAGCAACAGAATCTTCTACCTCGCGTTTAACCTCGCAATACGGAATGAAACGCTGAAGTTTTCAATTTGGTTATTTTTAAAGAGTATAAAAAATCAAAGGCAAACCGATTGGTTCGCCTTTTTTAGTTTTGATTGCTGTAAGCAAATTATTCGGCTGGTGTGATAGTCAGATGAGCATCATCAAAGCCAAGTGCCTCAAGTTCTTGTGAATCAAAGTTGGTTGTGATTTCTATATCACCAATTTGTTCACTAACCAGAGCTTCAGTAGAGCGTTTGGTACGGTTACTTATCGGTGTGGCTTGACCAATTTCTATCGTACCAGCAAATTGTGATTCCGCGTTAAAATCACCAGAAACACGAGAGTAAAATGGACGTAGGCTCTCTCCCGTCACAGTTTGCATATTCTCTAAGCCATTTTCAGTGATAGCCCAGCTCCAATCCCACCATTTGACTTCACCCGGAATATAACGGTGGTCCCATTGATAACGAATATCTGCTGATTCATTGCTCCCACGTCCCATAGTAAAAGTGTGTTTTACGTTAGGACGGTCGTCTGGGTGAGAATGCCAAGCGTTGCCACTCCAGCGTAAAAACCCATCAAATTCAACATCATAGCTTATATCCGCACCAAAGCTGTATGGATAAGAAATACTCGAGCGATAAAGTTCGACACGAATCGGGAGCTCAGAATTAGCAGGCACGGTTGGTCTTGCTTGGAGCGCCACTTGTTCGCTAGTCGAGCCGCCATTAGTCTTGGCGAAACTTTGATTAGCTTCAAGTGAAATCGAAATCTTAGTCTTGCCAACCAAAGGCCACATAAGTTCATTTTCTGTGGACACCGATTGAGCAAAACCATAAGTGTCAGTTTTAGACCAATTGGTTGACTCATTCAATGACAGATCTACCACCACCTGCTGTGGAATGTCACTTCTATTACGAGCAATCGCAGTCACGGTTTTTACCAGCTGGCGATCAGATTCGGTTATGTCACCGTGGGAGAAGTCGCTATCGTTGAGAGTATACGCAAAATTATTGATTGTGATTTTGCTTTTCTCATCACAGCGGTAGCCGTCGCACGAGCCATCCTTATTGCCTTGAATCACCCAACCGTCGCCTTCACGTCTGACATCCATATCTTCGCCGACAAATTGGCTATGGTTGCCACTAACCCAAGCATAACCAAGGTAATGAGCAAGATAACTCAATGGACGCACAAAGTTAGCGTGATCAGTTACCAGCGCATACTGAATGTCTACCTCATCGCCTTCAGGAATGGATGCCTTAGGCATAGTGGTAATTTCAGACACCGCATTAACAGGGTAACACCAAGTGGTACTATTGGGAGTATCCTGCTTGATTCGACCGTGATAACCAGGTCCCATGATCACCCAGTCATCTTTTAACCCAGTAATTTGCCACTGACCCATGCGAGAAACAATGTAGTCCTTTTGTGCATTTGCTTCTAAGCGGTCTATCGGGCGGTAGCCTGTACGGCAGACATCTTCACCTAGTTGGTCAGTAACCAACTGGTCAGGATAAATCTTAGCTTGCGCACCTGCAGACAAAACGGAAATAAGCACGGATGGAATCAAAACTTTAAAAGTATTGGATATTCTCATAGCTCACACTCCTACTGTTAATTCAGTCAATAGTGATCACATAAGTCGAATCAATAGTAAACAAATAAATTAACAATATTAACAATATTAACAATAGTGTGGCATAGGTATCATTTTTTGGTTAATAATTCATAAAAAATATATAAATAGTCAGTTAGTTTGTATCAAGTGGGGAAGCTAGATCAGCATTGAGTGGCCTTTTTGTAGCACTCAGGCCTTTCCCAGCCTGAAATACATCGTACTAGAAGGGGTATTTTGGAGATTGCGTTACAAGAATATTTAAAATGTAAAGCATTGATTTTACGAAGAGGGTTAAGCGGCGCCAAAAATTAAAGATTGGCGCTATAGTGTTTTGTTAGCCGACAACTACTCACTTACAGAAGAATGCGTCTCGATCTTCTGCTTTGTGTAAAGGGTGCTTAGATATATGGTAAACCTTAGGTTCCACCAATTCTGAGCATAACCTAAAAGGTAGTTCATCAATACAAATTTGAGCTATAACCGCAGAGAAGTCTTTTTCATAGCAATCTTGAAGCAATTTAAGGTTCGTTGATGGGAAGCTGTTCTTAAATTCTTTGTTGAATTCTGGGGAAAAGTAGCGAATAAGTGCAGCTTCATACAGAGAGATTCGTTCGGCTTCCGTCGTATTTCTCAGCTTATCTAAGCCAGCTCGAATTCGCTCACCGTTCTCGTCGTTCTCTTGCGCAAACGGATTGAATACCGATACAAGCCTATTATCTGGCTGCACCTCCAATAAAAGAAGCGATAGGCGGTAACCATCAGGAACACCTTTCAAAGAAATTTTCTGAAGGGTCTCATGTTTTAAGAGTCTATCAAGAGCATTTCTCTTACCATCAGAACCATATGCTTGCCCGATATATTTGATGTCAAATTGGATCTCTTTTCCATAATCACAAACCATCTTTTGCATTTCCAATCCATTCCACCAACCTCGCTTGGCAGGGTCACCATCTTGCTCCAACAGATAGCAACCATCCTCAACTTTTAAATTGAGCCCTTCAGGCAAAGGAAATTCTAATTCGATCTGTTCGCCAATAACTATGAATTTGAGCTTCAGATTTCTTTCAACCTGTTCTGCACCATCAAAATCAATTTGGGGTAGAAAACCTATTATGTAAATATGACAACGAGAAATAATATCTTTATATTGTTCTAAAGCCTGTTTTTCATATATAAATTCAGCCGGAAGTGTAAAAAAGCTGTTCGCATACATATCTAAAGCATGTTCAACATCAAACTTTGCTTTGCCGAAAACATCTTGTTTATCTTTCATTATAATATCTAGCCTTATTGATTAATTTTGTTGCTTAACATTCTAAATAACGGGCAGTCTCGCTCTTCCAATTACCTAAACTTTAACCAAACCACCATCAAGCACTAAAACCAAAGCATATACACCATACTTCCTTTAAATAAAAAATCGAATGCACATTTGGGCGCATAAACTGATCAAGAACATGGAATGGGCTAAAAATAAAGTAATTGACGATTCTAACCTTAGAGCAGGACTTAGCCGAGAGAGTTACTGTGCTCTAGGTATTCTTTAAGTATTTAGAAGGAATATCTTGTAAGGAGAGGACAAATATCCTTATGCGATTGAACCTTTTCAGCTCAATGAGCTGCGCCAACTACTGTATTGTCTTTTACTTAGAGTAATTGACCAGCTCATCTGAGAACTCAACGGCGCTTTAATCAGTGCTTGCTGCTGGATGGGTTGATTGATAAAGCTTATCTATCATCAGCTTATCTAAATCTGAAAAAGCGTCATTATCCTGGTACGATATCAGGCCACCATTAGGCAGGCTGTTATAGTTCATTATCGACTGAACCTGATTACTTTGGTGTCGCAGACCAAATGCGTGTAATGCTTCATGTATCACCACATGGTAACTGTGGTTCCAAGTAAACAGCCTACCGGTATTGGTGATAAATTCATTTCTCCCATTCTGGAAGATGGTGTATGCACCTTGTGATGCTTGGTTAGGATCTCGTTTGAAAACCAGCTTAGGCTTGCTTAAATCACTCGTGTACTCAAAGCTTGTACCCTCATATCCTGCATCGACTAACGCTTTAGCCAATAGGTTGAGCTGAGTGGTTACCTCTGTCGTTTCGAGATTGATATCATTTTGCGTCCAACCACTGAGATTGGTAAAAGAAGGGTCAAAACCATAATAGTTCTTCTGACCTAGCTGAAGTCTTCCTGACTGGTTTGGGCCTCTTGGATACGTTTCAAGCTCTTTTGAAAAAACGACAAAGTTCTGATTTGTGACAACGTCTCTCTGATTACTAGCGCTTACTTCTGCGTTAGAATGGTCGTTATAAAAGAAGTGGATCGGCTCTATGTTTATTGCCGAGAAGAAATTATTGGCTATATCCTCCATGGCGAACCAAATAGGTTTAGCTGTCGAAAGGCTACTACCTATTTCAAAATTGTGGTCAGGCTGCGCAGAAATATCAAAAGAAAGGTAATAGTAATAATCCCGATCGTGACCACTTTGTCTCTCTTCACTAACCACTTCGTTTGAAACAATATCGCTAAATGTAGCTGGAGAAGGTGACAATCTATTCGCGAAACTAAAGGCTATCTTTCCCGTGTCATTTTCTAGAGTGTAGTTATCAGCGACGACACTACGCTCACCATAGTGAACGCGTAAAGTTAGATGATTCTTGATGTAATCAATAACAGTACTACCTGCTTTGCCTATCTGCTCCTTTCCAGCTTTGGAGATATGAATTCTTAACATATACTTCAGCCTTAACTTGCTGACCTTATAATACCCGTCACTATTCAGTGCCCCGACATTATCGTCAGTACTGATGGTCAAAGGGGAGTCTTGCCAACCATTTGAACTGTAATCATAAAATGACAGTCCAACTTTCTCAGAATGTAATTCTACAGCTGGTTGTTCAGATTCTCTGGTTTCTACTGCATCGGTTACCATGGTCGATTTCCTTTATTCAACGTTTTTATGGAACTCATTATTACGTGGCTAACTAACGAAAACCTGCCCCAAATAAAGTCATCGCCAGTACAACAATTTCTACCACTGGCAGTCATCATACTCCCCACAAATAACAACCTAAACGCATATAAGTACATGTGAGTTGATCAAGAACATGGAATACGATAAAAAAGCAAGTCACTGATAATATTGACTTTAGATGATACGATTAGCCGTAAAAGTGACGGATTTTAAACAAGGTACAGACTTGCATAGTGAGTCCCATCACCACATCAGTGAATAAAGTTAAGATTCATGGGAAACATAAATATACACCCCATATAGAGTTTTACTCCATACCAATACATGCTAAATTTTTATTGATTATTAACTCAATTAATGTAGTTTAGAATATTGTTAACATGTCATTATTCGGTGTTTCGCAAAACATTGAACATTGTTTGAGTCGCCAAAAGTCAGTTGTGTTAGGCGAATTTGGTAGGTGGTAAGATATGAAAACCAGTCGATTTTTTACTTTGCTATGGGCATCTTTGATTCTTGCTCAGTCTATTACCACAGCCAATGCGAATGAATCGCAGAGCCTTGCAGAACAACCATCGGAGCCTTCTCAAACGTCTACGCGCCTCTCATGCAATTCATGGAGTACGCCAGGTAATTTTACCTGTGACTTCTTGGATAAAAAGCCAGAAATTGGCTGCGACGATTGCTATATGGGCACTTTCTCTAAAGGCTGGACGATAAAAGGAAGTTGGAGCGGTGATTTTAGTTGGTTTGGAAAATGCGCTGCCGTTGATAACTCAACAACTACGCATATCAAACAGATCAGTGTCGCTGGACTACCCATGCCACATGTCGAAGTTACCCACACAGTTAATAAAGCCTGTACCGACGAAACCGGAAAGTCATGGGCGCCAGGTGACAAGGTTGGCTCTATGATAGATTATGATGCCTATATCCCGCCATCGGATTACTTTTCGGAAACATGGTCTACTAACTCATATTCTAATGTTAAAAAGAAGCAATGCTCGCAAATCAATTCTCATGGTGCTTTAGTGTGGGTATGTAGCGAGTACTTTCTCCTAAATGGAGCCTACGAGTATTACGTTGATTGGGAAGATTTTTCTAAAGCTTCTGGACGCTGCGCTAATAGTGGTTGGGAGCTCCCACCCTATCAAATCATCATCGATTATCTTAATGACAAAAATACCAAGCCTGCAGATCAAGAGCCCATGCATGAGCGGTATGTGTGGAGTGCAGAGAGTAACGAACCAGGAAGTCGATATGCTGTGTACAATAATTGGTCTTATGATTGGGAGAAAGGTACTCGTGCAGAAACAGATGGCGCTTATACCTTCTGCGTACCTCATGACCCTTATATGGAATCCTGTCCTATAGAAAATACCGCGAATTCCGACAATTGTTTTTATAAAAATGAAGATTGAGAAATACTGATTTTAATCAGTACTAGCTATAATTTGGCTGGTGAGGGGGACAAACGCGTATTACCTTTCTGAAAAACAAGGTGATATTACGCTAGAGTAATAACAAAAGGGATCTTCTTTTTATGGAAGCGCTTCATTTTTCTTCCCACTGAGCTTTTGCTGAAATCCGTTAAAACAGGCATGTCTGTATCTATCAGTCTATCCGCTACGTATTTCGCAACATGGTAGTTTGAATCACTCACAGCCAAGCACATCACAAATAACTTCACTTACAATCTTAATGGTTGCTTTTCGCCGCATCATAACTCACATCTTTCGCATAATATCTCAGAGTTTTTGTCCATGATTTTCATTTATAGCTATTCTGAATTTGACTAATTATTCAATTAAGTTCAATTAAATCAATAGTTTATTTTATCAATTTAACTCACAATGAAACAAGGTTTAAGACTATGAAAATGACAACAACGCTACTAGCTACTCTTCTTCTCGCTTCAACTGGTGCAGTGGCTAATACTGCTGCATTGACAGATCAAGAAAATCAACTGATCGAAAGAGCAGCGACATTAGATATGCGCGGTTGTGCGGTTGCATCACTTGAAGAGCTTCGTAACCCAGAGAGAAGAAACGCACTTAATTCTTTATTCCAAAGTATGAATATGGAACTACAAGGGATAGGCTATGAATCTATGGGTGCTGAATTACCAAGCTCTGAGCAAATGGCTACAGCGATTTTGGCAATGTGTAAAGCGAAGTATTAATTTATTTGTCCTTAATTCTTCTATCAAAGAGTGAGTTTTAACTCACTCTTTCTCGATTATTTAGGGTTTTCCAATGTTGTCAATTCATAATCCTCAAGTGCGGCATTTATGTGGCGAACTGAGATAAAAGCAAAAACCTTCAGCTAAAAAACATTTGGTATATTTACCAAAAAATCGTGTTATAGATTAAGTATGAATCACACAAAAGTATGTGCTTACTAAGCCAAACACACTATTTACTCCTCTTTATCTATGTCCATCCCCCCAGACAAAGCGCAAATGCATAGGTAAGCCGCTAGATATACGCTATTCTGCAAAGGTAGGGTTAAATATTTGTTATGGACTGAAATAAGTCGCTGGAGGAGTTTTAGGATGAAGATAACACTATCATATTTAGGCCCATTGTTACTGCTGCTTGCGAGCCAGTTAACATCGGCTGCGACCTTGAAAATGTCGCAAGATTTATGGCCACCCTACATTATGAACTCTGTGCAAGGCAGTGGGATCGCCCATGATATTGTTGCCGATGCTTTAATCTCTGCTGGTTACGATCTTGAATACGCGGTGAAGCCGTGGACTAGGGTACTTAAAGAAACCAAGTCTGGTCAAAGTGATGTGATTATTTCCCTTTGGAAAACTGAGGAAAGAGCAAAGTTTCTCTTATACACTGAGCCCTATACGCATAATAATGTAATTTTCATTTCTCTTAGCGAGTCTCAATTTGAGTATGAGTCACTCGACAGTTTAAAGGGGCTAAGAGTAGCGTTAATCAATGACTATGCCTACGCCAACGATTTGCGCCAATATAAAGATATGACAGTGATCAACACCCTAGACTTACCTAATAGCCTCCGGTATTTACTTGCCAACAAAGCCGATGTTATTTTGGCCGATGAATCTGTTGGTAAGTGGATCGCTCGCGGAATGAAAATACCAAAAGGTAAGCTTTACTTCAGTAAAACCCATTTTGACTCCACCCCCCTTCATGCCGCAGTTAGAAAAGATCACCCTGAGGCTGAAAAGATTGTCTTAATTCTCAATAACTACTTTAAAAATCACGCGAAAGGGAAGTTAGAAGCTCTGAATATGCTGTATGGTATAAGGTGAAAGCCCTTGAAGTAAGATGAACAAGGGCACTCGATAGTCAAACTGGTGTTGAAGTGAGAAATTAAAGCCCCTCTTACACGCAACAATAATAACAGCAACGTCTTAAGCAAAGAAACCGAACGACGCCGCGCTATTGATACCTACGTAAGGAAAATGGCTGTCATGTAAGTCAATGACCACAGATGGCCTTATGTGTGATGCCTGATCCCAAGCATTAAGCGACAGACACTCTAGCCCTTTATTGTCCTTCAGCCTCACCACCATTTGGACGTAAATGAGACTGAAGGCCTAACAAAAAGTTGCGTAGAACTTGGTCTTTGCACTCTCTGTAGTGTTTGTTCTCTGGCTTACGAAAAAAAGCACTCAGCTCATGCTTACTTAACCGAAAATCCACCAGTTTCAGGATTTCTAAGATATCTTCTGCTTTTAAGTTCAAGGCAATACGTAACTTTTGGAATACGATATTATTACTTAACTTCTCTTCCGGTTTAGGCTGCTCACCTTCCCGTTTACCACGCTTAAAATTGATTAAGCCGTTGAGAAATATGGCTAACTCTGTGTCACTGAGTTTGACAAACGATTCATCTTCTTCTTTTTTCAGCCAGCTAGTGACTTGTTCACCTGTCACCTTAAAATCAGCTAAAGAAAAAATCTCAGTCATTACATTATCTTTTAAATCAAATGTATAACGTACACGGCGTAAAATATCATTATTGGTCAAAATAATTCCTAGTGTTAGGTAAATCCAGTGCTATCAACATGATTACTGGAAGACATCGATGTTATCAGGTTTAGTACCGACTCCCTAGCTTAAACCTCTTTAGCAGCAGGCTTTGTTTTTTGTTCGTCTGTGTTATTGCGGGCATACCAATCGACGTTACGCGTGACTATCATAGTGAAGCTCAACGTCGCAAAACATAGCAATGCACCGAGCACTAGTGCGTAGTTCTCTGATTGCAGCAAACCAAACAACAAACCGTAGAGCGTGAGCAAACAAGCGCCAAATATAGCGCCATGCTTAGCTTGGTTTAACATACCGCCTACATACACACTTAATAACCCTGTCGACGCAACCGCTGAAACCACATAAGCCCAATTAAAACCCAAATGCTCGCTCATCGAAATCAGTAGCAGATAGAAAAGTGCCAACGCCAAACCAGTAAAGCCATATTGCACTGGGTGAATCGGACGCGCTTGAAAAAGCTCTAACAGAAAAAAGCTCGCAAAGGCTAACGTAATAACCAAGAGGGAGTAATTCTCCGCTCGGTGAGATTTTAAATAATGGTCAACAGGGTCAATCAAATCCACCCCCATTTGTCGCTGATCAAGCTCTTGGCATGCGTTGCTCGATGACAAGCAACTCTTGAATAATTGCACAATATTAGTAGAAAAATTATTGCTCACCCACTGCGCTTTAAACCCATTTTCTGATATGTCAGATGACACGGGTAAGTAGTCGCCGATAAAGCTCGGATGTGGCCACGAAGACGATAATTCAACACGAGATTGGTGGCCAATTGGAGTAACTTGCAGTTGACCCATACCTTGCAATAAGAAGTTAAGATCAAATGCCAAAGGTTTTTCAGCACTTAAGTCATCCAATTGCAACAGACTATGAAAGCCTTGTTGCAAGGTATCTAACCCTGTTCCCGGTATCAATTTAATATCAGATTGCGCAAGTGTCATGTCATTTAGGTGAATCAATCCGCGGCTGTCTTTAATACCTACCACTAAGCTGATGTTTTCGATATCGAGCGATCGCAGAGCTTGTAACTCTCCAGCATCGAACGTGCCGTTTAGCGCTACTTGGGCTTTGTATAAACGCGCACGATATATACCACGATACTTTTCAAAACTGTCCATATTGGCGCTCATATCAAACGTACTGGGTAAAAGGAATTTACGGCGCTCTTTAATCTGTACTTTTTCACCTCGATTAGTGGTCTCGGTGTAGTTCACCATAATGAAAGGGCCAATGATGCGTTGTTCACCGCTGCTACTGCGTGCAATGTCTTTTCTGACTTCATCTTGGCGTTCAGCGCGTTCTGAAATGAGCCCTGCCACCATTGAAAGTGGGATCTGTAGTAAGACAAACAAAAACAGCACAAAGGCGAACTTCATACCAAGTTGATTAGATAAGATTTTTTTCATTTGTTATTCTCCATATGCTGATATCAATAATCTAAATCAGCAAATTGGAGAATAAATGAAGCTAATGTGGAGTTTCTATGGAGTTGGTAACGTCAGGGTCACTTTCACGCCGGATGCAACGTTCTCTACCCGCAATGTGCCTTTATGCAGTTTGACGACTTGTTCGACAAAATTGAGCCCTAGCCCTGTGCTCTTAGCGCCATTTTCTCGGACGAGAGAATAAAAACGCTCGGTGAGCCGAGGCATCGCATAATCGACAATATGCGGGCCAGAGTTAAAAATCGACAGGCGTATATTCTGTTTAGAAACGTCTACTTCCCATTCGATCAATCCTTGAGCAACAACGAAGTCTAACGCATTGTCCATTAAATTAAACAAAGCTTGCTGGAGTAAAAACCGATCACCGAACATGATGAGGTTTTCTTCAATCTTAATCTGCGCCGTGACCGATTTAACACTTAAACGAGCATCTGCTGCTTGCACAACGTCACTCACTATTTGTCTCACTGAAATCGGTTCAATGTCTTCAAGCTCTGGACGTTTCTCAAGCCGAGCCAGCTCAAGCAATTTATCAATCAAGGACTGCATACGATCACTTTCTCGCTCAATGTTACTCGCAAATCGGGCGACCTTGTCTTTAGGTAAGGGCATCTGTAATATTTCACTTGCCCCTTTAATCGCTGACAACGGACTTTTTAGTTCATGAGTCAGCGTCTGAACGTACTCTTCGACATACTGCCTACCATCAAGCTGGTTACGCATTTTCTCTAACGCATCACTGAGTGTGCCGTATTCGTAGAAAATGCGAAAAGTCGGTTTTGAGACCTTTTCACCCTCACCCATTTTCGTCGCGTAGCTTTCTAGCTTATTCAAGGCCGAGTGGATTCGCCAAGCAAACAATGCACCTGCAAGTAGCACTAAGCCACTCATCCACACCATCCAAAACAGCAGATTACGTTTAGAGAGATCGATAAAGGGCTGCACAGATCGATTGGATTTCGCTACCGTGACACTGCCTATGATTTTACCCTGATGATAAATTGGCGCGGCCACATGCATGACTGATGAGAGTGGATCTGTTGGATCCTCCATGCTACTGCGCGCGCCATATTGACCGCGTAAAGTCAGATACACATCATTCCATTGTGAGTAGTCTTTACCAACATCTTGCTGCCAAGAGTCGGCAATCACAACCCCTTGTTGATCCGTTATATAGATCCGGTGATTAATCGTTTTTTTGCCAATCTCCCAAATTCGCGCTTGAGGCTCTCGTTTACCATACGTCGCTAACAGTGTGGAAAAGCGACTTTCTGATAGCTGTCCGTTGGCCAAGTCTTCTTGCGCTAACACGGCAATTAAGTTCGCCATGTCGACCAATGTCTCTTCGGTGGTTTTACGGACGGTGGGTTTAAGCTCTTGGACAAGGGTTTTACTCACCATATAAGCCGTCATTGCGACTAAAATGAAATAGAGAAAAAACAACCTTAGCCCAAGGGGGATCTTTGGCCAGCGACTCATGCTCTACCTTTTGCGCTATAGAAATAACCAAATCCGCGTTTGGTGCAAATTCGCTCAGACATGTCGAACGGTTTCAACTTATGGCGAATGGCTTTAATGTGGGTATCAATATTTCGCTCGTACGCTGCCTCTGGTGCCATATCCGCAGCCCGCATGAGTTGCTCTCGACTCAATACATTGGACGACGCTGAAATCAACTTATCCAGAACCTTAAATTCGACAGCGGTTAGTCCCAGCATTTGGCCAGCGACACGATAATCAAAGTTTTGTGCCACTAAATCATCGCGAGACTGCACTTGTGCAACGAGGAGATTCGCCTCTGGCTTTAATTCTGCCAGCGAGGATTTGGTTTTGATTCTGAGCTTAATTCGAGCCAGCATCTCACGTGGGCTAAATGGTTTGGTCACATAATCGTCAGCCCCGATCTCCAAACCAACCACCCGATCAATTTCATCACTTCTAGCAGTGAGAAAAATAATAGGGACATCAGAAAAGTCACGGATGATTTTGCACAATTCAAAACCATTCCCATCAGGCAAGCCGACATCCAGCACAACTAACGCGGCCAAATTGTGTTGTAGAAATGTCAAACCTTCGCCAGCCGTGTTAAACCATTCTACATGGTAGCCACCCATCTCTAAAACATAAATCAGGTTCTCAGCGATGGCAGATTCGTCTTCAATAATGACGACAGTTGATGGGTCATTCAATATCTATACCTCACAAGCAGAGTTTCTTTCTATGCCATAGCTGGCGACTACTTTAGGCGCAAAGACTAGCGGATTGAGAGTACAAAGGCAAAATTAGAAAGAGTGCTATATTATTTTTCAAATAATTGAACAATAAACTTGGGACATGATTGATAACATATGACAGCCAGTGCTCGAACAAAATTTAACACTACCATTTAATCAATCAAGCCGAAAACACTCTTCCGGCTTGTTGAACACTTTACTATGCTAGCGAGCTTGCAAACTCTCAAACAAGATAGGCCGTATATCTTCTTTGAAGGAATGATGGATAATACTCCCTGCAGAATTTGGCACATCAAAACTCGACATTGCGGCTACCAGTCTGTCTACACTAGGAACATTCAAGGTCGACCTAACACGATAGTTGGTTGCCAGAGAAGTGGATGAAGGTGTTGATATTGAAGTTTCACCACCAAAAAATGAAGATAGATCATCAAAAATATCGCTAAAGAAGTCGCTAAATCAAACCACTTATAGGCACTGTAATCTGAACTGACACTATCGGTGATGACTGTGTAAGCAGCGTCATATTGCCCTTCTTGATAATGTTTCTTAAGTAAGCTTAGCTGCTGAACATTTAACTGATACATTAACCTTCCTTATTAATTAAGTTATTTAATAGTAATTTAATTTCTGAATGTGTTACTTTGAAATTAGATAAAAATATACGAGGATAAAAATATTTAGCTATAACATTATTTGATAAATATATGTATGCTATTTTACATTGTGGCGTAAAAGGTTCTTTTATTTTATCACAATCCACCATTGAAAATTCATCTTTACTTTCAATAGTAAAATATTCTAAGTGATGTTTTATTCCAGTAGAATAATAATTTAAGTCGCTATACGGATTGTTATAATTAAAAATCGCACCAAAATGTTTTTTTACATTAGCCAACCTTTCTTCTGAGGCCACATGATTTGGTTGGATTTTTTTTACATTGATTCTAACCTTATTTTTACCATGGTATTTCTGATCATATGGACTCAGATCTGGTAAAGAAAGGTCAAAAGATAAGTAATCACCTTCTTCACTCACCCAAGCACTTCCAATAATTTCCTCATCAAGGGTGAAACTTAGGTCACCAATATTAACTATCTTTTGTTGTTTTCCATCACTGTTCTTAATTATTAATATAACAAAGGTGATACCTAGACAAATTAAAATTTTATTTAAGTTCATTTAAATTCTTATATTAAAGTGTTATGTTAAAAACATAAAATTTCCATACTATGCTTACTAAATAATAATATAACAATTATGTTCTGACTCCTGACATTAAGATAAATGACTTAAAACATGAGTCTTAGAAAATATTGGGTAATATTAAAACCATTCATTACAAAGTACCTCTTAAATTTATATCAAGTAATAATATATTTATATATTTCTTCTTAGTCAATACAATTCATTAATATTTTCATGTTGTAAACAGTTATTTATTTAAAAAAATATAATGTTTTATTTTATAAATACCCAATAATGACCATATAGCATAGGTCGCTGAACTATATTTCATCAATTGATGTGAAAATTAATTGTTTAAGATACCAAGTATGAAATGGAAAAGTTAGCATTGCCATGGATACACTCTGACTATTTTTACTACTCACAATGGATAGAACTAACTTTCAATACATTTTCAGTTAGTAAAACTGACATAAGAATGTTAAGAAACCTCCATTGCTGACATTTTACTCCAGAGGTTATCCTAAGTTAAATCTGGAACTAAAGTTTTAGTTAGGTAATAATATCATCACTAGCGGCAATCTTTACGTAGCAATGATTCTCATTACTGATAGGTATAGGCCTATACCGCATGTATTACTAGAAGTCTTTGCGCATATTTGATGTCAGGCATATTATATATAGTATTGATGGTGCGGTGAGTATGGCTACATACAGGTTAACAGGGTTGTATGCGGCTACATTATCTCATTTATCGGCTAGACATCAGCTGCTGAATACTCTGGAACTTTCATAACAATTAACAATATACTAAGTTTCTCTAACTATATGACTGAAGCGAAAAAAAAAATCACAAGAACCTTTCAGATACTAGATTTCGTTTTGGTTGGCAACGCTTTGTCTGAAAACGATTTGCGAGCCAATCAAGATCTTAGAATGGGAACTCATGATCTACTCACACTTTATGAGCTTTGCTGCCATGCCGGAGAAGTGGTCTCTAAAGAAACATTGATTGAAAAGGGATGGCCCGGAAAAATCGTCTCTGATAGTTCTCTCACACAATCAATCCGCAATATACGTACGCTTTTGGGCGATAATGGTAAGGATCAGCGATGGCTAAAAACGGTGTCAAAAGTTGGCTATATGCTCGACTCTTCTATCGTGAAAGAGATGGACAAAGATGACTTCCCTCTAGAAGTAAATGTTCCTTCAAAAAAGTCATCAACTCATAGATATTCTTTTTTTGGTGATTCAAAGCAACAATCAAGATTCAAAATAACGATCTTAGTGGTACTTTTGGTAACAACAATAAATGTGTCTTATAACATTTATCACCACTTTATCAGCCCTGAGCAACTTACAGAATACCCCAAAGTCGGCTATTCTAAAGGGGTCACTGAAGTATATTCTGACAGACTCTATGCTGCTGCCATGATCGGAGAAGGTGTCGTAAACTGGCTCAACCAAAAAAATATCCAACCAAAGAAAGTGGCTATTTTACTGCTCAATCAAAATCTGTCATTAGCCATTGTCGATAGTGATGGAAATGTAAACAACCAACTCATTTTATTAGATGATGGTTTAGAATTAAGCCGAATTACTCAACTGGTGATCAGTGAGGTAGACAATGTTTTACGCTAGTCTGATCATTATTGCTTGTTTTAACATTCTGCTTTTAGTCGTATATGGTCTCAGTGGAGAACCCGGAATCGCTTATGATGTTGAATATAGTATTAAACATATGTCACGTGGCTATCATGGCAAAAGCAAAATGCAGCTCTATATGCATGGCAATGAATTTGAGTCTAAATGGGTCGTTGAAGAAATAGGCGAGGATCATCAACCCGTTTACTTTGAAAGTCATAGCAAAGGCGAATTCAAAAAATATGGTCGGAACATATACACTTTTAGCTATAACGAGCATAGTTCCAATTTTCTTGAAAATCAGCGTTTACCAGAACTTCCGATTAGCAGTAATTTTTACAGTGCTGAACGTTATTTATCGACCCGAAATACAGTTGAAGTCAAATATAGAAATGATGACTATATAATTATCATCTCCTTCTTAAACGGTGGCCAGATTTTGGCTATGAAGCGGTATTGACAATAAGAGCTTTTATCAACATTAATTCGTCGATAAAAGCTCTTTAACTTTGAAAGTTAAGCCTTAATACAATGAACTGCCTTATTAAACAGCATTAATTTATCTGCTAGTTTTCTTTCAACATTCGCTACACTTACTTCCCATTCAGAAACCATGATAAGCTTGTCTTTGGTGGTACTCATATAAACTTGATCATCAGATACAAGTAGCTCCATTAATTTTGAAGCTTTAACTGACAGTACTCTTCGATCACGTACTGGGATCTCAACAAAAGCTCTGATAGTCTTATCATGTAGAGAAATAAATATCTCTTCCCCATCAACTAACTCAATACCAATTGGTTCATCACCTTCAATCCGCGATAAAAGATTGGCTGGTACACCTAAAATATCTACCAAAGTCTTAAAGACTATTTCTCGCAACTTTTTCAACGTAAACTCCTCGAAAGACGTCAATAGTTTAATGTATTACAACTGCCTAAAAAGCAGGTGAAATTGGTCATAAATATTGCCGCCGACCTGAGTCAAAAGTACAATAAAAACGACTAATTTTGCGGCCATAGGAAGGCCGGGATCTTGAACACTAAATACTGTTTGGAGTAAGCCGACAACAACACCTGTGATCACAAAGCTCAAAGAGAAGATTATTATCGCGTCTTTAACTATGTCTAAACAGGCGGCAGTGACATCAATTACGGTCATCTGAATACTCCAGATAGTTTATCATTTTATGTTCATCAAATTCGAACAGATAGTATTTGCTTCGGTACATAACCACATAACTATTCACTCTAGGATGTTGCCAAAA
The DNA here is from genome assembly GCF_018860525.1 of Vibrio hepatarius. GTDB lineage: Bacteria > Pseudomonadota > Gammaproteobacteria > Enterobacterales > Vibrionaceae > Vibrio > Vibrio hepatarius_B. The sequence goes on along the minus strand of NZ_JAHKPM010000015.1, from coordinate 75,502 downwards.
CAACTCAGGATCTAATTGATAATTAGGAAAGCTCATCTCTGTAAGTGGTACTGGTTTCATTAATGATGATATTGAACTAACACGCTCAGTCGCGAGTGAAACTTCACTTGGGCTAGAAACTAAATGTTTATTATGCACATTGACCACTTTGCCTGATAATTCATTATTATCGGCATGATGCGAAGGTCGAATAGTGCCTCTATTAAATGCAAAATTACGATCAGTAAATTTCAATTCAGTTCTATTTTGTGCCGATGGATCAAGCGTTATAGCGGGATTTTTAACCTTAGTCTCTAATTCTCCACCCCGCATAGGCATAGATTTACTAGAAAGTAGGCTTGAATGATTCTTTACATCCCCATGTTGCATAGGCCCTAAAAATGGCTTTTGTAAGTACGTATCATTAGCCAAGGTCCTAGATATTTCTGGCTTACTATCTATTCGCGTGGTCATCACTGATGAGATGTTAGAACTATCCTTGAGTATCGTACTACTGGCACTGGATTTTTCCGTTAACGGCTTTATTAGTGCTGGCACTGAAGTTTGCCACGATGCTTTATCTAACTTGATCACCGGATATTCTGCTGGTTTAGCTAGCATCTTGTGTGCGATGGTAGTGCCCAAGCCTAGACCATGTTCGGATTGTTTATTGTCAAGCACACCCGTACTCGTCTCAGAAATATTCCCCTTAGGCGTAGAGGTAGCTTTCAGTTCCAAAAGACGTATATCATCACAACTAGATTCAAGGGAATCGATACCAAGTGCGGCGTCAGCCTCACTAATATCAACAGCAGGACTAGAACCAGGCTGACTTATATCCTGCTCCGTCTGGCTTAGAAGCTGTTCAAATTCTCCGTTCTCACCAAACACATCCTGTCTAACTATTCCCTCAAACACATTAATCATGACTTTACGTACCTCAACTCTTCTCGAAGTTCATTCAGTGCATCCTTGCGTTTTTCAAGCCTTCGCTTTTCAGCTTCAACTTCTGTTATTTCCAACGCCACTTCTTCCGCATCTTGACGGTTGATCGATGCATCGAAAAAAAGCGATTCAATCGCCGATTTCGTGCTCTCTCTCCTCATAAAAAGAAGCCTAAGCGCATTTTGCTCATCAGTGACATCAAGTCCCTTTAAGTGCTGTTGCTGCTGCTCTATCTGCTGCCACTTCTGCTCAATAACACTCATTAGATCTTGATACTGCTTTTTTAGCTTAACTAACTTCCTTTGCTGCTTACCGATGCGAATGTCAACGATATCAATAAGCTGACCAAATTCCTTCCATTGCTTCGAGGGTTTGCTCATATTCTACTCCATCGAATCCTTGTTTTAGGAACGACATAATGTGAGGATATCTATCTATCGCCTCGTCTGTTTCCAGATCATTTCCTTTTTCGTATTCACCTACCCGAATTAAGAGCTCGACATTGAAATATCGATATACCATGTCTTTTACTCGCTCAGACAATCGGACATAGTCATCACTTTGAACCTTATTTTGTAAGCGGCTCTTACTCTTCAAAACATCGATTGCAGGATAACGCCCCGTTGAAGCAATCATCGTTGAATACACCAAATGTCCATCAATTAATGACTTCACCTCGTGCGCAATAGGGTCGTCATCAATTTCTTTTTCAATAAGAACTGTGAATATCCCTGTCACCGAGCCATGAATTGAATTACCGCAACTTTCCACTAGGCGTGATAAAGCGAGTGACACCCCAATAGGTATGCCCCCTTTAATCGGAGTATTATCAAGCATGGCTTGAGCTCGAGCGAAACGAGTCAATGAGTCAAAATACAACACGACCTTTTTACCTTGCTCCATATAATGGCGAGCAATGGATACCGCCACTAACCCTGAGCGTACCTTTTCCAAGGGATTAGCTTCAGAAGTCGACACAATGGTAATTGACTTTTGAATAACCTCAGGACCGATTTCCCCTTCAAGAAATTCAACCACTTCACGAGCACGTTCTCCAATCATGGCGAATATGACTACATCTGCATCCATATTATTGGCCATAATGGACACTGTAGTCGTTTTACCTGCGCCCGCTGGGGCAAATAAGCCTAGACGTTGACCTTCACCAATAGTGAAAAGGCCATCGATAATTTTTAGCTTAGTTGGAAACACAGTTTCGATTGGAGCACGAATATTTAATGGAATAGGTTCAACAGCAATCGGTAAATCTGCAAACTGACCGGGCTGATTTAGATAATCGTCACCATAGATCGATTCTCCGTAACAATTTATAACTTTGCCAACTAGTGCTTCTTCATTAAGCGGGAAACAAAAACGCCTAGCAGTGATCTCCACTCTTGCCCCACGTTGTACAGCACCAGGTTGGAGAAGTTTGATCTCCACTCTAAGCCCTGCCACTTTCATAACTTCACCGCGTATGCGTTCACCGGTAATTGTGCTGATAAAACACTCCTGCCCGACAAAAGTATCTACCGAAACATGGCAAATAACCGTGTCCTGATAAGACTCTTTAACCTTGAAGAAATGGTTTAACATTACTCAACGACCTCATACGAAATAGAAACATAACGTTTATATTTACGCTTAGTTTCATTGGTGCTCTTAAACAGCTCCCCAAGTAATGGAATGCTTGACAGTACTGGTACACCCGTCTCTGTTGATTGCGTTTCAGTATTATCAAATCCGCCTAAGACAACGGTTTGCTCTGGGTGAATGTAAACCTCTGATTCTAAAGACTGTGAACTCACACGAGGTGGCTCGGCCGCAGCAGAGTCACTGTCATCATCATCGTCTAATGCTTCTTCTACATAACGAACTTTTGCCTGAACACTTCCAGAAGGTAACAAGCGTCCTGTGACGTATAAACTGTTATCAGCTTCTATTTCTTGCGTCTGTACTTCCTCAACAGAGACAAGCTTAATCGTTGCGGTTTCTTTTTTCCCAAAGTGGCCTTGCTGGTTTTCAAGAATCAGTAGGTTGGTCTCATACACTCCACGGGCTGCGCCGTTAGACGAAAGTGCCTGAAAATTTTGTAGAAACTCTTTTGTTTCAGTAAACGGATTAACTACAATGTCGTAGATACCTCTACTACCATTAAAATCTACGCCAAGATCTTCACCACGTGTCACCGAAATATCATAAACCTTAAGTGAAAATAACAACTGCTTACGTTTAACATCGATCAGAGCAGCGATGCGTTTCGCAAGTTTCACTTCTTCAGGTGTTCCACGAATTAACAATGCATTAGAACCTGGGAGTGGTTGCACTTTTGATGTTTTTTCTTCTTCTTCCAGTTCTTGTTTATCACTATTTTTGAGCTTTACTTTGTACGCTTTCTCAACCGCTTCGCCGTTACTCACATTTTGGAATTGACCAATATTGATAATCGCAGAAGAAATTAAACTCATAGCACCTGGAAACACCACCGAATTACCGAATGTGTCAATCTGACGATCAACTACAGAAATGTAATGAAAGTTAATTCGAGCCAATTGCAGATCGTTACCATTTTCTAAAAACTGATTTCGATCGACCATTGTGGCGTAGCCTACTGCATCATTGACAAATTTTCTTGTGCCAGAGAACAAAATGGAATTACCGCGCTCAACCAATTTAACTTTGGTTGTTGCGCTGATATTGAATGTTTGTTTTAGTTCTCTGAGTAAAGCTTTAGGCTTTATGTTACGTGGTTTGTACGAATAATTGATATAGGCCTGACCAGATTGTACTGTCAGGGTCCCACCATAGACATACCAATCGAAATCGTAAACTTCAGAAAGCTGCTCTAAAAGATCTGGGCCGTTGCCTGATAGTGTCTGTGTGATCAACTGACGTTCTGTTTTACTGTCAATATCATCCACTAATTTAACTTGCATATCTTTAGCAATTGCTTTTAATGCCGTTTGTAAGTTTATGTCTTGCTGTTTAATTAATACTTCAGCTTGAATCATTGGAGCAAACAGAACCAAGCAAAGCAGTATTAGTTTTTTATACTTCTTCATTGAGGATCTCTTTCATTCGTTCTTGGCTTTCTTTCATTTGGCGTATGCTGGTGTTTATCACACCTTGGGTCACTATCATATCAGCGATTTCTTCATCAGAAACTGTTGGCTCATCTCCATTTTCAGTGGAAATTTGATTATTTATACTTTCGCTTTTCTCGATTTCTTGAGCAATAGCATCAAACTCAGATTGTTCCGTATTCTTCGCAGCTAGTGCCGTTGTGTTAACCATATCAACTCTAGTCATAACCTACCTCGTGCATCATTTGTTTAAACACATAAAACTGGTCATGTAACAACCAGAGATTCAACAACACAATCACCACTATCGCTTTAATGTTAGGTGTCACAAATAGCGATAACGATGCCTTTTTAAAAAACAAGTCCACATATCCACAGCACACTGTAATCGTGAGCATGATGATGATGTATTTCCCTGCTACAATAACCATCATTTTTAGGCTATTGGTCACCAGAAAATACAACGCTTCAAAGTCCAAGTCGCCCGTATCTGTCTTACCTTGGGTAATAACTTCGATAATTGGACGGAACAAAGTTCCGCTCTGCAACGCGTATACTAAAAATGTTAGACTGCCAAGCTTTGCTAACGCCTCAGATTCATCAGTAAAACGTCTATCCTGTACTGACTGTTCATTCAAAAGCAGCAACTGCTGAATTACACTGCCGACTGTGCCACTTATCCAATACGGCACAGAAGAAAAAACTGCGAACATAAATACCGCAATCACCCAGCCAAAAGTCGGCATTTGGTCAAACTGACTGACATCAACAAAAATAGCCATCGCTATCGATATTGCTAAGCAGGTGATGTTGTCTAAGTAGAGCCGAGTAGGGTTATAGATCTTAAGAAAAAGAAAAAAACCAGCAAACAGCATCCAATTTGGAAACAGTAGCTCAGCCATACTAGCCAAGCGCTCTAAATAACAGGGTCCAACTGTCCGAGAAATAAAACACCGCAAGCTTTATTGGTGTAGAAATAACAGTAGGTGATAACATGGTCATACCAACACCACTCAGCACTACAGCAATAAGAAAATCGATGCTGACAAATACCATATACAGCTTAAGACCAAGCTCAAAACCCTGATATAAATCAAGGATCAAATTACCTAAAAAGAATTTAAAGGTGTCACTGTCCTCATCAAAATTCAGCGGAATATCAATCATTGCAGTCAGTTGGTTTGTCTTATCTTCTGCTCGTTTGAGAAGTTCAGGGAAAAAGTCAAAAATATTACTTGCCAAATAATACATGGTAATATTTTTCGGCTTCTCCTCTTCAAGCCCAATATCTAAAGGAAGATTCAATTGTTCTTCTTGCTGTATCTCGGCAAAATAGGGCTTTATACGTTCAATACCTGGCTTGATGTCTGGCCAAATACTGTTTAACGCCATTAAAGCCGCCAGCAGGTTCACTACAATAGTTGGCGGGATCTGCTGCGTTCCTACTGCATTTTTAATAATATTTAGGACAATGTTATATTTTACAAAGCCAGAGAAACAAATAAAGAACACGGTAGACAGCAGTGCTAACACAAGTAGTAAAACAAGGTTAGCACCGGAAAACGCATTGTCTGGGCTGAGTAACTGAACCATAACTTATCCTCGTAACCACTTGATTAGCGGGGCTAGTTGGCCCCAACCAAATTAAATATTACGCGCCGCCGCAATAATAGAGTCTTTTACACCTTTAAGGGTTGAAGTACCCGTTTGTGCCGCGATACTCTGATCAGCCATTAGTTGCTGAAGTTCTAAAGACTGCGATGCCGAAAGCTGAAGCGCACCATTTGATTGATGAGCAGGGTCATCAATAAAATCTGAGATTGCTTGGTCAGCATTTTGGATAAATGATTCAAAGTTATCACTAACCTCCGAAGTAGTAAGGTGCTCGTCTCCGTTGGTACCAGGTGCTGCTACAGGGGCTGTTGCCATATTCTTTACCTCTAGTTTGGTTTTGGAGCTACAAATTTTACCCCCCCCATATACCTGAAAGAAGTGAAAAAAGGTGACAAATCACGCCAAGACAAGCACCAGCAACAAAAGTCACTTTTCATCATGTCGAAAGATGTGAGGAGAAACTATTCATATGCACTGACAATCGATACATCAAGGCTATTCTTAATGCCAATACCAGCTCCATTGAATATGAATGAAGTCTCATTGTTTCTGCTTAAAAGCTGATTTAACCATTGAAGTGTTTTCAGCGCCATTTTGCTAGTATCAGTATTTTCAATCTGCTCTAGAGTCTGCTGGTATTGCCAAAGTAAAATGCTCATAGACATTTGATAATTGACCGTCGCTATGACAGCTGAAGATTTGTTTACATTTAACATTTGACTTTGAGCCGAAGCTCGTAGTTCTCTCAGAAACTTAGCACCTCCAGAATAAAACTCTATCATTTGTTTAAAAGTGCTTGTAGCTGAAGCTCGATAAGGCATATTCATAAAGTTAAGATGGTTGGAGAGGTGAACCGTACTTTTATGGATACTCGTGATACGCTGATTCAAATTTTGATCATAAGAACCATGTTCGCTTTGAAAACTCGGACTTAGTTTAGTGAATGTAGTAACACATAAGTCAAACTGCTTTTTCAACCTTCCTTTAAGAGTTTCATCTAAGTAGACAACATCAACCTTTTGCTATCTTCTGGAAAAACTCGCGTTTTACAGGCTGAAAAGTAATACTCGAAGAATATGATATTACTTCCGGTAGCATTGAAGTGATCAACGAATGTATGCAAGAAAGTGACGTAAGTGTACCTGTTAATTTGTTGACCAACAGGTACTATCTATGCACGCAAAACGATTATTAATTATGGTAAGGGTTGAAAAACGTTATCTGAAAAAAGTTTAAAGGCTATTCAGGCCGATAGATTGTGCTCTTTTTTCTTTCAACCTAAGATTTAAAATATCAGGAAACAAGGGCAACCAGAACGGTGCTACCCTTGCAAAAATGTGATTTTCAGCGGACCATCAGTAAAATTCCTGTGGTTAATGCTGAAGAAAGCAATGACGCAGAGAAAACTAAGGTTAACCAGAACGCTCCCCCAGTTGATATATTTCCAACAGGTTCAGATTCCAGTAATAATTGAGGTGAAGAAGGCACTGGTTTGACCGAACTTGCAATACTTTTTATCGATAATGTAGGGATATCTTCAACGGAGAATTCTGCCACAGCTTCTTCGTCAATAATAAGCATATACCCTTCTTTTGGTACTGTTTTTATTTCGCAGGCAAGACCTTCGAATATACTTAGTGATTTACGCAGATTTGAAATCGCTTTGGTAAGGGAAGTCTCGCTAACCAATACTTTCCCCCATACTTCTTCATGGATTTCATCTTTGCTGATTACTTTGTTGCCTCGCTCACATAGCAACTTCAGTATCGCAGCCTCACGGCCTCCCAAGCTCACAGCTTGATCACTCGCAACTATTTCACGCTTTAGAATGTCAAAAATCACCTGATTACCCAGAACGTAATTTCTATCCATTATTCAACCCTACTTCCAGTTATTTTTACCCTATGCTATTAACCCAAACTGTTAAGAGACAACTATTTAACAGCTCAGAACCTCAAGGCCAATATCATATTTGATTTTGTTGATTCAGTTTGTAATTAAGATTCGCGTACTAGCGGACCATGACATTGGCCAGACAGAGAATGTACTAGTTTTAAAAAAAAAGGATGAAAAAATTATGAAAAAAACTGTGATTTTGTTAGATCTGACAATAAAAATATATATAAACATAAAAACATAAAAAAAGGCAACCGATTACGGCTGCCTTAATGATTGATATTTAAGGATTAATTTTTTTGCACGTTAATCTCGTCAATTGATACACAATATTGCTCATCAACCTTAATTAACGTACCTGTTGCGATTAATTCATTGCCACTTTTGAGCATAACTTGTGATTGAACAAAATCTGTTAGTGATTTTACCTGCCCAGACTGAAGTTGATTAAGTTCATCTAGTGTCATTGTGGTATGTCCGACGACAACATCAACAGCAATTTTCATTAGAATTTACCCCTGTTGTGACATAGAAACGACAGAACGTCTTACATCACGTAGCTCTTCTTGAGCAGAAGAAACTTCTGTCATCATATTTTTAAATTCTTGCTGCTGCGTATCCAGTTCGACCTGAATTTTGTCACAGTAAGCCGTCATTTTAGCGTTCATTTCCTGAAGCTGATCATAAGTAGGATGGTTGTCGCCACCTGTAATATAAGCTATGCCTGTTCCATTAGTAACACCGTCACCATCAGGATCAGGATCAGGAAGCCCTTCTAGCTCACAAATGATCTTATCTATCTCGGCGTAAGCAGAGTCTTGTTTTTTATCGCCATCGTGATCATAAATATTAGTTGTACCCTCTTTCGCAGGACCAAAATCGTCTGGATCTTTATTATCCAATCCATCTATCATGATTTGGCCCCAAAGCCGGTTGATTTCAGCAATAGCATCCGACTTTTTCTCGATTTCATCAGCCAATTCTTGTGCTGAAGCGGTCTGCGAAGCAATGTATGTGCTCAAAAGGTCATCGATTAAATCAAGGGGGTCACTAAAACCTGGTGAAAATAGAGATTGAGATGTTGATGCAGTACTCTCCGTATTGGCTGCCGCAGCTCGCTTTACCACAGGGCTACTTTGCGCGATCACAGTTTCCATATCATTGCTTGATTCTAACGCAGTGACGGTCGGAGATACTCCAAAGTTCACTTCTGACATAATTTCTCCTAATTAAGGTTGAATGAGATAAACTCGAATTTGTTGTCCATCCTTAAATACGACTTTGTCGCGAGAGATGGATTGAATGACACCTAGACGTGGGACAGTACTGCCCTCCCAATATCTCCCTTGTTGGTCGTAAATATAGCCACCAGATTTGGTGGAATAAAAAATCGAATATGGAAATTCGCTACTCGCGATAATCTGCGTTTCGTCTTTTCTAGATTTCAACTGAACAATCACAGAACTCAAGCCCGCTGATTTCAATATTTGACTAGCTTTGGTTCGATCGGACACTAACCAATGTTCACCACTCTTGGTAAAACTTAAACCATAGTCACCAAACAGAGACATAATTTGATTATCTCGCTCATAGGTATCGATAACTATTTCATCTCTATCCGATTTAGATACTAACCTGCCAGTGATCGGCTTGCCGGTGTATTCAGAAACTAATTCGACGTCGAGTCGACTCGCTCTTAGATAGTTATTTGACTCAACAAGCGTAATATTCTGCTGCAAAAACTCTGGTAAACTTGACACCGCACTTTTATCGAACGCTGTCAGTTCACCGTCTTTAATATAACCGGCTCCAATGACGTCTATATACTTGGCAACCTGAGACTGCTGATGATTGATAAAACCCAGATAAAGCGCCAAAGAAAAAGCGAGGTTTAGTAGGACAGTAAAAGCAACAAGTAGTCGATATTGCCTAAAACGATAACAACGTAATGCGGGCCGCCTTGTCCCCTCTTGAAAAACAAAAAAACTTAATCCTTTAAATCTATATATACGATTCTCTTTGAGCCGTTTTACTTTATTTCTGTTCAGGAACCCTGTGACTTGGACTCTCTTGTCCTTCACTTCGAAGTTTATCTCGGTACCACTCGAGAAATACTCAGGGACTGACAAGACGTCTTGCGCCCTTGCATCTTTATTACCTGTTAGAGAAAATTTTTGCTCAAAAGGTAGGCAAATACCATTTAAATGGCCATCAATAAATTCAATTAGCCACATGGTTTTTGATCTCACCGTGCAATAAGTCAGCTTGTGCAGCAAACTGACTTACCAGCTGCTGAAGTTCTTGAGGATGCTCTGGGAGAGCAAGGTTACGTATGTAATAATTTTTATCTGAAATTCGTCCAATGTAACCGGTTGTAGTCACGCTAAAATCAGCATTAAACTTAACCGCCAAATCTGCTGATAGCTGCTTTTCTTCTAATTCTGCCAACAAAATTAGCTGTCCTTCAAGTCCGACTCGAGATCCATCTTCAACAATAATTTGTCTCTCTCCGTAGTGACAAAGCAAAACATTACTACCATCAAGTTGGAGATGACCACCCTGATTTAGCTGTACAAATTCATTAAGTAACAGAGAGAATTTTCTATTTTTCATAATTTTTTAGTTTTACCTCAATCATAAAGCGTCTCTGGGTTACTCTTTGCTCTGGAGTAGATAAACCATTTTCAACGCTGCCCCTTACATAGATCGGCACATTTCTCAGCCCCTCTTCGATAAGGAAATCACGTGTTACTCTGGCTCTGTTATCTGCCAAAATACGGTTATGTTTATACGTTCCAGAAGAGTCAGCCACACCGTATATAGTTAGAGACTCTAGGGGCAACTTCTGTAGTTCTTCAATAGTAGCAAATAATGTAGTGCGACCTTCTCGAGTGAGCTGATACTCATTAACAGGGAACAGACTCTCAAACTTCAATAACACATTCGAATTATCAAGCAAGTTTGTTGACACTCCGTAAACGTCTTGCCACTGATCACCACCAAAAGCACGGTGTTTTATAGGAGAAACGATGTTACTCACTGCGAAGTAATCGCCTTCACAATTTTTTACTTCAGTCAAACCATAGGTATTAAGGTTAGCAATGTAAAAGCGATTAGGTTCTGTTGGCTCTGCCACTTCAACACATGCCTTATGGTGAGGTGAACCTTCAGCGTACTCTGGTGCCCTGCGTACCCAGAACTGAAAATTATCTGCATCAGAAACCTCAACTAAAACTAAATTGTAAACGTCTGGCTTCCAATCATAGTCAAGAATAAGGTTGTCATCACGAATCTGGTTACTACATCCACCAAGCAAAAGTAACAATGATGAAGTGAAACTAATTTTTTTGGTCATTTTCATTTTTTCTGCTGCTTCTTTAGAGCTGAAAGTATCATGGCAACATCCCGATAAAACTCTTTAGGGATAAAGTCTTCACCATTTTTCATCTTACGATAAAAAGCCCGAGCCAATGGTTTGTGCTCAATAATGGGAATATTCATGGCTTTCAGACGTGCTTTCTCTTCCTGAGCTAATGTGTCAGTACAAATTTTTAAAACGACAGGCGCTTTATCTATACTCCTGTCATAACATATTGGAACTAGAATATGGGTTGGGTTAGCCAATGCAAAAGTAGGCTTTCTTCCTTTGGTAATCGGGGCTTCCATCACCTCGCGCATTTTACGCTTGCGCTCAGATTTAATTTCAGGTGAGCCTTCTGTTTCTTTCATTTCATTCTTCATTTCAGTAAAAGTCATCCGATTTTTACGTCTAAAATGATACTGCTCAATTAAGAAGTCCACACAACCCACACACACGCCATAAATAAAAAATATTAAGGAGGACAAGAGCAGGTAAAACACAAAGTTATAAAGAAAAAAACTATAATTGTTTACCTGCTTTAATGTGTTAAGTTCATCACCTGCAATATCAAAAACATATTTCATCAGGAATAGAAGAAAAAGTAGTTCCAAGACTTTACGCAGTGAACGCGACATTGCCTCAATGCCGAAAATATTTTTAAATCCCGTTACAGGATGAATTTTTTCCATTTTCAACCCTAGAGATTCTGTATTAATGACCGTTTTATTAATCAATACCCAGTTAATAATTGCCATGACCAACTTAACTAACATTAAACTTCCAATCACTGCTGCAATCAGAGAGTACATTAGTTTAAAACCAACATTTATACCGGAATAAAGCATCTCTTCTATCCAGTAATTAGCATTCTCAAACATCAAATAAATAACGCTAATAAACACGGTAGAAAAAACGATCAACTCTAAAGTTGGCTCGGCCAATTCAGTTTTTGGAAACTGACCTTTTTTCTTAAGGTCACGGAGTTTTTTCTCCGTGGGTGGGTATTTCTTAGGTTCAGTCGACTCCATTTAATGCCCCTTTAAGATACTAACTCAAGGGGCTCTGAGCTTGTTACATAAGACTGATCCGTAATGTCACCATGGCTGCATATCAATAACGTAGACATTACCTGTTGGAAGAATGCTTTCACTGGGTTTATTTCATTATCGTTTACAATTAAGACTGGCTTGCGACCATATTGGGTCGTTAGACGTAGGATTTCCTTTCTTAGTCCTTGTTGGATCTCGAGTAAACGGTCGACATCTTCAACCTCACCCATTACATAAGATTCAATAGACTCTGTGATTTCTGGAGTTAACAAGGCAACATGGATACCCTCTTCCCCAGCTAATAACCTTGAAGTAATTTCATATCGAGCCTGGCTGCGTATGCGAATTAGCCAGTTTTTTGGCTCGCTTTCCACTCGTGACCAGTAAATTAGAGCCTCAAAAAAGCTGACTCTATCCAAATAAAATTCTGGCGCACGTATCATTTCTTTTAGCACATCATGAACACGGTTAAGGCCAATCGCAGAATCAATCTCATTTTTCATCACTTCGCTTTGAGCTGCTAGACCTTCAATAATATTGCTCGTATATTGCAGGTTGTATTTTTCCACCATACGTTTTCTAAGGAAATAATCGGCAACACTCGAAACATTCACAATTGCGTCGTCTTGACGAACAAAGACTTCATCGCCTAACACTTCGATCATATCTTGTGATTGTTCTTGATTGAATTTAAATACGCAGATGTCAGAGATATATACCTCGATATCACTTTCCATCTGATTGTTAAAGTCAATCGCTGGTGTGCCTAGAGCTTGGCCCCAAAGAACACGCTCGATGTCCTCGACTCTATGTTGTACAACCACTTGGTGAGTGCTATCACGAAGCACAAATTTAAGTGACTCATATAAGCCAGAACCTGTTGGTTCAAAACTCATTGTACCAACTGGATGCTCCTGCTTACGCCATAGTAGAAATGCAACAAATATACAGAGGAACGCGAGCGGGACACATACATAAAGTAAGTTGCTATTCAAAATGCCAAGAACAAGAATCACCCCACCAATCACCAGTAAGCTTTTCCAAAATGAGCCTATCTGGGTCATAAGCTGCCTAGTAAATGAGCTCGATTCTTCTTCAGATCCTTTAATACGAGTAAGGTATACGCCGCATGCCATGGATAAAAGTAAACTCGGTATTTGCGAAACCAATCCATCACCGATAGTCAGCACTGAAAAACGACTAACACTCTCAGATAAAGACAAGTCAAACTGATTAATACCAACGTAAATCCCACCAAATAGGTTAACCAAGCTGATCAAAATACCCGCAATTGAGTCGCCTTTTACAAATTTCATTGCACCATCAAGGGAACCAAACAACTTGTTTTCAGTACTCAAGTCGGCACGCATTTTTTGTGCTTGTTCACCAGTGATTAGACCACTTTTTAAATCGCCATCTATGGTCATCTGCCTACCAGGTAAAGCGTCCAAAGAGAAACGAGCGCCAACTTCAGCAACACGTTCACCACCTTTGGTCACAACCAAAAATTGAACTATGGTGATAATGACAAAAATCAGCAAACCAGAAATTAGGTTTCCGCCCATAACAAACTCACCGACTGTCTCGATCACATCACCTACATCTTCATTAGCAATGATATTTCGAGTCGTCGCAATAGAAAGCAGTAGCCGGAAAGTGGTAAGGAGCAGTACTACCGTCGGTAAGAAAGTCACTTTTAACGGCTCATCGTTTTCTAGCATTATCACAAGCAATAACGCTGAGCTAATAAAACTGACTAGGATAAATGCATCTATGACTCCGCCCGGTAGGGTAACCAATATGATCGTTGGCAATAGCAACGCGATAATGACACTACTCGGATTGAACAGTAACGACTTACCTTTAAAAAGCTGCTTCATAATTGGTCCAAACTCAATCTCAACTCAGTAATAAGGCTAGCTGTGTTGATACTAACAATACTATCTTCATTCTCAATAGTTAACGTGACGCCATCTTCTTGAGTAATTTTCTCTACCGATAAATTCTTAGATTCATCATCGACTTCAGCATGAAGTACTTCAATTAGGTGGCTTATTAGATGTTCACTTTGATTAAGCTTTACCAGACGCTCTTTTACCGCTTTGATGACGGAGATTTTTAGCTCTTCTTTGAGTTCATTAAGCTGTCTCTGTTGCGCACTAAGTAAATCAACCAGCTTAGATTCAGCATTCTCAAACCAGTCATTTTGCCATTCCACCCAGTTTTCAATTACATTATTGTATGACTCTTCAACATATTCGTTGAGCGCCTTTTCCTTGTCTTCGATCATCTGAACAACTTGCTGCTCAAGAATGGTCTGACATTCTTCCGCGCGCTCTTGCATAGCCATTACAAGGGCTTGGGCTTCTTGAAAACAGCGGACTTCTGACTTTTTAATTACGTTAGAATTATGGCTGCGCTTAAACGTGATCTTAGGAATCACTCGCTGCTCTGGTTCAAGTTCAATGTACAAGAGAAACACCTCATTTCATCAGTGCGCTAAGCTTACTGGACAAGGTCTTCATGGCCCAAAAGAAAAAAAAAGACTAAATCTGAACTTAGTCTTTTTTTACGGTATGTAGGATTTTGGCAGCTTTATTCACGAAACCAATTTTAGGTTTTTATCTTGGCGAGGACTAGCAAAGTGTCTACCAAAGAAGCTTTTATAAGGTTCATTAGTATTGGTAAGCCAGCCATTGATCTGTTTCACGTGATGACGTTTGCTTGTATCTATATCGACCACATTATAAAAAAGAGGTTCGCCATTCTTAGTCACTTTTGTGTAATTGCGTGCCATAGCACTGACGGAACTACCATGACTTAAAATAACCGTCTTATTACCTCTAGGACTCTTTTCGCCTTCAGGATTTGTTAATACCCATTTAACCTTTCCATCGATTTCTTGCCGCTCAAGTCTACCATTAAACGTGTTTGATACGGCTCTAGCTGGTTTGCTAATTGCTATGGGCATTTTAAAATCTATGTATGCTTCATTAATGAAAGTGCGGGCTTTATCACTTTTATCAGAATCATTCATATCCTGAACTGCATTCTCATTATTTTCAGAAGTCGATGCTAGCTGTATCTCAGTTTGCAACTCATGACTTACATTAATATCCTTCTTAATAAAAGAAATATGAGTACTACTTGTATGAGATTCTAAAGTCTCATCTACTTGTTCAGTTGCAACCGCGTCTGCCGACCTATTAGTATCATAAGCGCCAACTTGTAGTTTGACTTCATTAACATAGGTATTTCTCGCAACCTCTGATGGTTGAGTATTAGCTAAACTTGGGGTAGTACTTTCACCTTCTGGGGTTGGGCTTGCTCTATCTTTATATGTAGTTCCCGTCGTTGGTGTTGATGGACCGTCAGTCTCAGCTTGCTCTGGCGTGATTGAATGACTCTCTGCCGTGGATTGAACCGGCGTTTGAGGTGTAACCACTTTCGCTGTTTGTGCCTCATCACTAATGCTTGGATTCGCCGTTACCCCTGTTGAATCTTTGGGGGTTTTGGGCTGATTTGAGATACGCTGCGCACTGTCAGGACCACCGATAAAATCACTTGTTGGATTAATCGGTGTCCATTTACCGTCCTGGCCCTTACGGTAGCCATCTACTACTGTGCCTGTCGCCGTATTGGTCGATGGTGGACCATCGGTTTTAGCCGTCGATGAAGTGTCAGCACCCACAGTACTGGTATCGTCACTTTGAGTATTCTGCTCTTTACCTATCGTTGAATTCGCCGTTACCCCTGTTGAATCTTTGGGGGCTTTTGGCTGATTTGAGATACGCTGCGCACTGTCAGGACCACCAATAAAGTCACTTGCTGGACTAATTGGTTTCCACTTGCCATCCTCACCTTTTCGATAGCCATCTATTACTGTGTCTGCCGGTGTATTCGTTGAAGGCTGACCACCCGTTGTGGCTGCCGTTGGCATGTCAGCTCCCACAGTACTGGTCTCTTCACCCTGAGTACTCTGCTCTTTACCTATAGTTGGGTTCGCCGTTACCCCTTTTGAATCTTTGTGCGTTTTAGGCTGAGTTGAAATACGCTGCGCACTATCAGGACCACCAATAAAGTCACTTGCTGGACTAATTGGTTCCCACTTGCCATCCTCACCTTTTCGATAGCCATCTATTACTGTGCTAAATTGAGGTTGGAGTTTTCGATCTGCATTTCTAATATCTTTTGTTGTCATCGGCAACGGGCCGATCAAGTCATATTCATCGATAGCACTATCTATTGATAGATACTCATCTGGACCTATCGCTGTATTAGCCGATGTATTGTCATCGGTTTGAACAGCACGAGTTATTAGGTTGCATAGATTTTGATCAGTCCGAACATATACATCCGCTTGGTTAGAACCATCAGTAACCGTTGCTTTAAACATCGTCTCGGGATGAGTAGAGTCACTTTGAGTACCAAACTCTTTTTTAACTTTATCGGATAAGTCCTTATCAGTAACTGTAGAGACTGACACTAAACGAAGATTTGGTTTGTCCGCACCATCAGTATTTGTGTCACCGAGTGGAGAACCATCTCGCTCATGGACGTAGATATCACCGTGGTAGATATCACGTATATTGTATGTATCACCAGCTATGTTGTAAGTATTGTTGATTATTACTGAGCCCTGAGAATCATTCTCGCGTTCACGTTTTACTTTATCCGCTTCGGGCTCGTCATCCTTTTTGTCAGGATCAATGTTCGGCCTTGGTTCGGGTTCAGCCTTTGTTGGATCTTTTGGTTTAGGGCTTTCCGATGCATTTTCTTCGGGCTTATCTTCGTTTGGTTTTTCGTCTTTGGATTTGTTTTCCGGCTGATCACCGAGATTAAACACTTTGCCACCGTGAATACCACAGAGTATGGTATTCATATAAGCCGCGATCGCAACGCCAGCTACTGGACAAAAAGGTACAAGGGCAAGCGCTAAAATACCACCTGGCACCATTAGACCAAGATGAATTTTCGCTTTTCTCTCTGGACTAAATTTACCACTATACGCCTTTTCGACTTTTTTCTTCGTTTGCGCTTTTCCTCGACCAGTTTCTTTGTCAGAATCGGTCTCACTATCAGCATCATGAGACTCATTGTCACTTGGTAAAGGTGTAGGCCCAAGAGAAAAAGAATCTGGTGTTTGCTGTTTGGCCATCAAGTTATTTTCGATAATGCGCTGCATTTGACGTTCATCAAGCAATGAGGTTGCTCGCGTTAAACGCGGGCCATTACCGTCCGCTCCCTGTGAAGAGCTGTCGTGATTAGCCCCGATGTTAGGGACAGATGTTGATCTAAAGATCATGTTTAGAACCTCATTATTTCTAATAATTGTATGGTCAAGCGTCGAAGATCTTCTTCTAAAACACTAAACTCAGGGCAAGCAAGCGTGACATAGCCATCAACGCGTATCAGGAAGCCACCTAATGTGGTCTCAAACTGGTGTAATTTTTCTATTACCTGCTCAATATTGTGTATATGGACAAGTTGGAAGAAAGGCACAACCGGATAAAGCACATAATCTGGATGTTGGCTAAATACAGCTTCTTCATTTTGCTCAATTTTAAGCAGAAAGATTTCGATTTTGTTTAACGCTGGCTGCATATTATTTGGGATAAACTATAACCACATCATCGGTCGATAAAGCCGATAATTCATGCGTGGTTAATGCGGTTTCAAAAGGAGTCCAGCTTACAGTAAGCTTTAAGTCTCCTGGCAGGGCTTGAGGTTTAGGCTCAAGACAATCGCCATCAATATTGATGGACTCTACATCAAGATACAGAGTAGTCGTTATGCGTTCGCATTCAAAAATGGTGACAATACGCAGCGGTAAATTGAGGCTGTCTGTCTGATCGACAAAGCCAACATAATGTACACCATGTGGTGCCAAATTCTGAGTAATAAGATACGCAATATATTCTTTATCTAGATGTTTAATTTCAAGGCCTAACAGGCGCTCAATTTCCGCTACCTGCAAATAGCCTTTTGCTTCAACACCCATATGAACAAGGCTGATTTCTATCCAGTCTTGTCCTTCACCTGAGTTTAACTTTAACTGGCGAAAGTCTATATTTATTGCTTGGTTATCAAAGCGCGTTCCCGCAACAAGGTTAACTTTGCTCGCCACTTCATTCGATATAGTGCAACTTGGAATTATGTTTACCGCATCATACTTCATAATATTCACCGATTTCGAGACAACAAGGCCAAAACATCACGACTCATAAGATAGTCCTTTTCATCTACCCAATCCCTTATTCCTTGGGGGATTTCACACACAAAGTCATAAATCAATTGGTAGGTCTCTTTAGAAGTCATCGCTCTAAAATCATCATCTTGTACCAATCGTAAAATAAACGTAATGTTATGAAATTCGCTTTCTAAAATTCCATCAATAACAATGGATTTTACTGTATTTTCAGAGTAGTCGCGCAAACGTTCAAACCACGCAATCACAGCTTTCTTATCTAAATATACATCTGCATCCGACATCTGGTTCCAACTTAAGCGCTGTGATTTGTTCTTGATCATCTCATACGGGTCAAGAGGTCTATCTTTTAAATCACAATGTGCGATACGAGTATGGCTGCTCATCGTTTTCCCCTTCTTCTACATCATTTAATTTGCGTTGCTTGTTTTTATATTTACGCTCGCGCTTGTCATATTTGCGGCAAAGCACCAGCATAGACAGCAGACCTTCAAGATAGTGCTCATAAGCAACTAGCTGCTGCAATGCTTCACTATCAGCTTCCATTCCCTCACCAAGCTCACCCAATGACTCTAGATATTGCTTCATCTTCTTGCGTAAGGAAGCAGGATAAAGGTGTTGGCAATGATTGGCTGCTTGTAAAATAAATAGCTGTGCATCGTTAAGCAGTTTTTTATCTGGTAGTGCCTCACTAAAACCATGCCAATCACGCAGCGCTTTAAGTTGATAGCTATTCAGCATTTTCGCAAATTGCCTCTGATGTTGAGGCGTCATCGGCTTACGGCGAATACGAAACAAGCGTGGTTTTTTTTTGGTTCGTTTTTCTGCTTGCTTTACATCTCTGACACGCTTGGTTTGACTCTCTTCCCGAGTTTGCTTTGTTGGCGTTACGTCATGAACACGCTCGGTTCTTTGCGGCATTGAAAATGATACACTACGCATAGTCTAAAAAGAGCGGGCGAACCCGCTCTGCTCCTTAACGGTTCGTTGCCAAGCTTGCTTTAGCAACTGCATCAAGAACGTCATTCCATTTAAACGAAGACTGAGTCAGGTTTTGAATGAATTCATTAAGCTGAGCCGCGCGCTTCTCTTGGAAGTCTTTAGAAGCTTGCATTTCCTCTTGCTGACGCACTTGGTCAGCATGTTGGATCTCATTGGCATTACCAGCCATCTGGCCACCAGTGTTGCTCATCTGTGCCACTGATTGATACTTATGCGTGCGATTTTGCTGTAATGTCGCGCTCATTTCATCAAACAGTTTGGGATTATTCTTCTTAAGATCAGCAGCGTCCTTATACTGACCAGAAGTGCTGGCAAGATGCTTATCTGATAAAGCTTTTGGCTGTGCCATTTTAACGGTTGCTGCAGTAGACAAAGCCATTGTCGCAACAGAGACTGCCAATGTAATACCAAACTTACGCTGGGCATCACCACATTTGTCTGAAGCAATCAGTTGAGCAAAGTCCTTGATTGCTACACCTTCCGCAATGCTATTCTGCATCACTTCATTACGCAGCTTCTGCTCTGATTCAATAATCTGCGCTAACAAAGCAAGAAGTTCAGCAAGTGATACAACTGACACTGTATCGCCAGAGGTATTCTTGAACGTCACTTGATCAGTATTTGCATCATATTCGCCAGTCTCAGGTACGTACGCTAAAAGTGCAGCGTCAACCTTATTGCGATTCTCTTTGGTTGGGTTTTGAGCCTGAGTAACCAGCAATTCCATCACAGAGTTAGGGATTTGAGTGATCTGTCCACCTGTTACAGTGCTAAGAAGTGAGCCTAGCTGCTTAAGTGACGCTTTAGCTTCTGGTGAAGAAAATGTCGCTGGTACATTTTGTACACTTTCAGCATTCGCAGCTGATAATACACTAATATTGGTATCTAACATTAAATTATCCCCTAGCCTTTACATATGAATTGAAATCATCTTATCGTTAAATTCACGATGAGATTGGTTAGTATTAAACAAAGACTCAAACGCGTGGGTAACCGCACGCATAGCTTGACTAAGCATGTTCATAATTTGCTGGATAGCCGCTTCCAATGCATCCTGCTCTGCCTGTGCTTTCTCCATATCTTCCATGATTTTGGCAGATTTAACGCCATAGCCAGTACTCACAACATCAGCTGCAGTGGAGCTAACTTCTGTCACCTGCGCAACGCGAGCTCCACGAGATGCAGCTTTCTCTGAATTCCCAATATCTTTGATGGACTCTAGAACATCATCCAACATCTTCTTAGCCTTATTAAGAAGCTGACTTGGTTTAAGTGATTTCAGCGTAACAAGCATCTCAGACACTTTGCTGCCAAGAGCTTCTAGCTGTTTAAGCATATTCGCAGGGCTAAGGTTCTTGATTGCATTAAAGAAATCATCAGCCAGTTTAGATGCTTGTGCGACAACATCTTTGATTCCAGCCAACACATCTTGAACGGCTTTCCCAGCTGATTTAACCGCGTCGGAAGCAGTATCTAATACTTTAACTACACTTGCTTTTAGTTGGCTAATTGCCTCAAGAGCTTTATTCACCGCTTTAGATGCCATGTCTCCCGCTTTTTGTATGACCTGCTTGGTCGCGGTAGTAGCAATATCTTTAAACGATTTAACTGCGGCAATTGCATCATCAAGTAACTTAGTTGCTTTTTGCGCGCTCGATGCTGATTTACCGAGTAAGGTTGCGAAGTTAACCGACTTAAGTTTTGTCAGCATGTTCACCAGTGTTTCAGAGATTTGCTTGGCAAGTGTCGCTGCCTTAGTAACAGCCTTAGTTGCAGCCTGACCAATACCACTTATTAGCTTGGCTGGATTGAAAGCAATGAGTAGCCCAGCAACCGCACAGGCGATTTCGAGGCCCATTTTTATCTTCTGACGTTTTTCTTCCGGTACGCCACAAGCTTCCATAATTTTATCAGCAATAGTCGGTAAAACGACCAAAGTAACGGCGACAGCCGCTATTATCAGTCCAGTTGCACCACCAAAAGTCAAAATTGACCCAACAACAGCGGCAAGTATGCCCAAAGCCATACCAATTTTTGCAAACAGTCCCCGTTTTTTCTCAGACTTCTGCTGCTCTTTAAGGTCTTCTGATTGCTGCCTAATTGCACCGATAGTTGAATCTCTTTGCAGATCAATCAACGATTTCTTCGCTTCAGAGTTGGCTTCGCCTGTTTGTGAAACCGCATTTGCAACTTTTTTATTACTCTCTTCCAGTAAGCGCCATAACGCACTTAGCGTAACGGAGCTACCCGGCAGTGGCTGACTCGGTGACGCTTGTTCTGCTGCCACTTTTTCAGCATTACCAGGCTGTTCGCTGGTGCTATCATCTACAGGAGCGACATAAGTCGTTGCTGAGACGGGATTCATGAATGTACTCATTACGTTTTCCCTTCATGTATTAGGCCGGGAATAAGCAGCCAAACCGGCATGCTCTCTACTCTCAATGATTGAGCGGCATGTCCCCGGCGATGTCATGCCCATTTATGCTGTCATTTAATCGCTATATATTACGAGCGATGGCCATTTGCTCATCTCGACAAATGGAAAGCCAGTATTTCAGCGTTTGCTGAAGCATCTTAACTTGGTCACCGATACGGTTAATCTCTTTTATATCTTCATCCGTAAGTTCACGCTGTGGGAAGTTGGTATACATATCTTCAAAATATTTAGCGCCCAAGCCGTTACCATACCAATCAATAACTTGGTGAGAATTACCGCTAGAGTCATTTTGAGTTACTTCCCTCCAACCATCACTACCAGTTTGACCATCGTTATCAAAGACAAAATCTATTGCGGAATCGTAATGGGGATTAGCTGTGTTCTCATTAATGTACTTATCTAATTCGCTAATAGGTGCAGTAAGAAACATGTCAATCACGGATTGTTCAACTTTTGGCTCAATGGCCAAATACCCCGCCATCAAAGCCATCCGGAGCATAGGAGACAAATCTCCAGAATAGCCCGAATCACAGACAAAACCACCAGCATCGTCATAATTGTTTATATACTGACTTTTTAGCGAAGAGACTCCACCACATTTATCATCCATGTACGTAAGGATTTCATGGCACAAGCTGTCCTGTGGTGAATTGTCCATCATGAATTTATATATATTTTCACACTCACTCGCAAAGCGGCTACCATTGTAGCTTTCATGGTAACCATGAGAACCCGAGCCCGTACTTTCAAGGAAATGGCGCATTTGTGCTTCAAAACCGTTATTTCCGCTATATCCGGGTTTTCCCTCACCATAGCCGTGAGACATAAAATCCATAATGGCAAGCTGAAATAGGTCCTCAAGTGCATAACCTGACGTTTCACCACCATTCTTTATACCTTCAAACATCACAGCCATGGCACTCTCAAACATGGGCAAACCTGGTGTAGTCCAGCCTTTAATTATTTCTAGCTGTTTACTGTACGATTCGATTCCTTGAGCTAAAAGAATCGCAATGGCATCTTCAGGGTTACCACCTGCCATTGTCATCACCACTTGTTTTTGGTGATTCGCTATCATAGCTAAGGTTTCTGCATCAGCAGGTTTAGCGCCTATAGCAGTAATGGCATTATCGGCCTTTTTCAGTTCTGTCTCGGCCTTGTTAGTTGCATCAATCTTTTTATTCAGCGCTTGTACATCTATCGTTTCATCAACACTAGAAACGTCATGTAACATCAGATCATTGATATTGTTAATCATCTATTTGTACTCCCTGACTCACTCATCATTTAGGACAAATGAGGTGATAGCTGCTGCTTTAAAAATTCGTAACGCTTGATATTAAATTCACTTAAATTTTCAGGCTTAACAATCAGCCAATGAACCGCAGCCTGCATGTTATCCTTGAGTTTGTAATGACAAAGCGAAATATTGAGCATGGTTTCATTAAGGTCATTCGTTGGATAGGTTTTTAAAATATTCAACATATCTAACGCTTTCTTGAACTCGCTTTTTTCTAGGTATATTGCTGCTAAACACCCAGGTCCCCGATGGTCATATGGGTTCAGTGATGAATAGGAGACAAAGACAATTTCAGCTTCTTTAAACTGAAACTTATTATAAAACTCAACGCCAAGATCAAAGATGGATTTTAAGTGAGTTGTTGTGATTTTGTTGGAATCACGCTGTGCAGCGATCTCCTGTAAAATTTCATCACCATCAAGTAAAGAAAAAAAATCATCTCCTGGCTTACCAAAATTAATCGCTTGGTTTTTCATTTTATTTCACCTTTAATAATTGCAATTAAATCGCATCAGACTGGACGAGTATGGGGACTAATACTTGATGAACCACATTAGACAATCGATAGGGGCTACTAGTCTTCAAAGGCTTAGATGGTATATCTATACCTAAACGAATTGACCACAATATTGCGAGCCTTTTGTTATAATGTGCCAGCATCAAAAGCCCAAGTTGTAAACTGTTCATATTTTGTGGGACATCTTGAATACCCGCTGCATTGGACCAAAGGCACATCCTTTGTTCCAAAATACTTCTGAGTTCCAATACAGCCTGGCTATTTCTTGTGTTGCGATAAAGCTGGTACTCAACCAAATAACCTAAAGTCATCACGATTTGTCTGACTTGTCCTACGCTACTTGACAGCCACAAATAAATTTCTTCATCGGTAAGAGAGGTCAGTACCAAAAATGAGTCTTGACTCAGCTGGCGCTGAGTCAAGCAATGATGAAGTAACTTTTGATGACGCTTTTTATACGTTTTCATTGCCTGCCAATTGAACAAAGTAGCTTACTGTTAATGTGTCCGATTCAGCGACCAATCCTTTCAGAAATCGCTCGATATTACTTTTTTTTGTACTCTCAAACTCGTTTAGACTCATAATCAAGACTGAAATACGTTTACTCTTTTCACCTGTAACTACAACACTAGCGCGAAGGACATTAGGGATAACACTCAACTTGTTGTAGATTTCACGGCTCTCAAGTAAATTACTTTTCACCATTTCTAGTTTGCTCAAACTAGCAAATTTGGACTCAAGTAAGTCGTTAAGGTCTTCACGTTGAAAATAAAAGTTAAACTCAGTCAATAACTCGCGAGCTTTCGCTTCATCTGGCTTGTCAACATAAATCTGAAAGTTCTCTTTTTCAGACGACAAACTGGCTGGAACTTGATGCTGAGCCAACAGAACAATTACCTTGTTTGCGACATCAGCAGATTCAAAATTGGCTATTTGAATAGAACCTTGTTCACCACAACCAGTGAGAGCAAGTAATAGTAAAAACCAAATTTTTTTCATCATTGAGCCTTCATCACTTCATTGATGGCATTTGCCGATTTAGATACAATTTTTGTCACCGTTTCTTGGAAAAGGCTGTAGTGAAATACAGATTGTTGAAGTGCAAAAGTATCCTGAACCGTCATTGCTTCTTGATTAGCATTTATTTGATCAATATTATCCAGAATCTCTTGAAAACCCTCGCCAACATTATTGAAGGTTTCTTCCAGCACAGAAGGTTGAATCTGCTCAATCATTAGATCTGGCATTGTTATTCCTCTCAAATAACTCTTAACTATTAACAGGTGAAGATTAAACTTTGTGCTTATACTAATTATTCGTTACTCACAGCGCCAATGAATCATTGTGAAATAATAGTTTTAGTAAAATATACTTTATAATCATAATTTTAAGACAAAGACCACACTAGAGATTCAGTCCTGATATAAGTTGAAAAAGCTCTGAAAACTTGTGAATATGATTAAATTTCCACCAAAACAGCAGCTAAACTAAATAAGGCGTTGCCTTGTGTGATGGCAACAAAATAACATCACCAGCAGTCAGAGGTTTAATGGATGAAAACACAAAACTTGACTTCAATGTTACCCCATATGATTTTATTCACTATGTCTATGACATGGGCCTGTATTGTCACCGGAAACGAGGGAATAGTTAGGATCGCTATAGGAGAAGGGCATAAAAGTTTAGCGAAAGTACCCAGTAATCGAAATAATGTCGAGTCCTACCTTTCTCAGCTGTACAAAGGTGCCAAGATCGACTTCGAATTCATCTATTTGCCAAATGAACGTGCCATTCAATCTGTGATTTCAGGACAATATGATGCGCTTGGTTTAAGAATAGATGGCCTAGAACGTGAAAATAATATCATCAAAGTCGATGTACCTTTAGGATCATTTGATGTTTATTTTCTCTCAAGAGGTGACCGCTTCATCAATACTGTCGATGAGGCTAAAAATGAAACTGTTGTTGCACTTCATGGTGCACGTTATATAGAAACGTTAAAGCATACTAAAAAATTACACTTAATCCATTCGGAGGAGCAAGCTGCGCTGATGTTAACCAAGGGAAGAGCTGACCTTTGGCTCGCACCATTGCCGAGCTATCATTTAGTGAAAAATGCTTACCCAGATATCAAGATATCCAGCCCTATCATATCCAAAGAGAATGTTTATCACTACATTCACTCCTCTCAAGTTCATCTACTTGAACGACTTGAAAGCTCAGCAAAACGGTTAGTCGAGTCGCGTAGATCGCTAGCAAAGGCTAAACAATTGGAGAAACAATAATACTCCAACAATGAACTATTCAATAGTGTTGAAAAACTGAATAAAAAACATGAAAATCCATGTACATAGAGTTTAGAATACACCTGTAACTTTAGTTGGTTCATTCAATACGTTTCAAACTCTCCATTGCTATAGTCTAATATTGCTTGTTCGATCTCCTGCATTGAATTCATAACAAAGGGACCGTGGTGTACGATAGGTTCATCAATCGGCTCACCTTGAAGTACCATTACGCCACTAGACTCTCTAGACATAACTTCAATGTAGTTTCCTGATGATAATACCGCGAGTTCACCTTGCCTTAACTTTTGATCATGAACATCGACCTGTCCCTCATAGACATATAAAATGAGATTAGATGTGGCCGTTGTCGTCATTTTTAAGCTTTGGTTAGTCTTTGCCTGCCAGTCACATACAGATAAAGGCACTCCAGTTTGGTTAAGTGGACCACTTAATACATGCTCACCGATAGACATATTACCAGCCAATACACGAACAAGCCCTAACTCACTGTCTGTATATTCGGTGATGGTTTCAGATTGAAAGTCTCTATATTGGGCTGGTTTTGTTTTGTCTATTGCTGGCTGATTGATCCAAATTTGAAAACCATGCAGATCACCATCTTCCATAATCGGCATTTCACTATGGATAACCCCTTTACCAGAAGCCATCCACTGAGCCCCACCTGAGCGTAATTCGCCAATATTGCCCATATGATCTTTATGTTGAAAGTGGCCTTTTCTCATATACGTTAAGGTTTCTATACCACGGTGGGGGTGCGGTGGAAAACCTCCAATATAGTCATCTCGGCTATCTGACTTAAGTTCATCTATCATTAGGAATGGAGAAAAATTGGGTTGACTAAATCCAGTAACACGATTAATTTTCACCCCTTCATCATCAGAAGTCAGTCGAGAACGGATGATTTGAACAATATCTCTTCGAAAATTCATAACAAAGCTCCTCTGTTTTGATATCTACAGTCTATTGCTTAAAAGCGGAAACTAAATCACAAATCATCGACCCACTCATTCAAAATTTCTGAATGTGTAATTATCAATATAGTTTGAGCTATACCTCATAGGCCTATAGGCATTGAATATGAGTACAATTTGCTTGAACGGTCAGGTTGTACTCAAAATAACCATTAAGAAGGCGATCAAATGTTGGTGTTCGCTCGTGCAAATCGTATAATTTCATTATTAGCCTGTTGTATCTGGATTCAGCATATGTCTTCAAAGTTTATTGAACGAGCTTGGTCTCACTCTTGCGTTACTATGGAAGAGAAACTCGTTTTGCTCGCATTAGCAGAGTTGTCTGATCGCAGTGGGGCGGTTATAACCACAATGTCCGAACTACAGACTATGACCAATGGATCTGAATCAAACATTGATCATATACTAGGAAAGCTCGCTATTGAGCAAGCCATTATATCACTGAGCAAAACACAGACTCGTAAACAGGGAAGTATCAAATGCAAAATCAATGTCGGTAATCAACATTCGCTCCCTGTTTATGCAACGTCTGAGCCTATTGCAAAAGTCCCTCAGTTTCATAAAACGCAAGTTAAACCGCTACAGAAATCAGAATCCACGGTAAAAACCATCAACATATTAGAGCTATCTCCGAATATTATAGAATCTTGGGCTGAAGTGATTATGTTTAGATCTGGCTTCGCCAACCAAACCAATATTTGGGCAAGTTTTGTTGACAAAGTGAAAGATCTTGGAAAGCCTTTGATGAGTCAAGATGATATTAATAGCCGCCTTCATGCTCATTTACATTCAGAAAAAAGCTATGGACAAAATAAAGGATTTAAAAACAAACAAAATACGAGCAAAATGTCACCCAATCAGGCCTTCAAGAAAAAGATGGCGAACTTCAACTTTGATTTTGACGATTAGGTAAGCAATGAAAAACATCAACGAAATCGCCTCTAATTGGCAGGAAAAAGGACAAGGTACATCCTTTCAAGTTACTAAGCCAACCACTAAAAAAGAAAATACCACAAACGTAACAACAGCTTCGTCTGTAACAACATCTCCTGTACCAATGCAAATAAGTGGTGAATTCAATCAGAATCTAAAAGATGTCTTACGCCCTTACTCAGTGGATCAACGCAAGCATATCATCGCTTTTTTTGGCAAAATGCAGGAAAATTTTTCCACTCAATTCACACATATGTATGGTTCTGAGCCTGACGACGAATTTGCCGCATTTGCTTCTCAATTGTCTATCGAGGACGTTGAAAGGATCGTTCATCATCTACGTGAACGTCTTCTCGCTGGTAAAGAATGGCCGCCTGCACTCGCTTTGCTTTCAATGTTAAAAGACTTACCACTCAATACTGAGATTCTGGAAGCTCGCCACAGAATATTGATCAAAAAAGAACCGGCCACTCGAGTGGAAAAGTATATTTTTAATCGTAAGACCAGCTACCTCAAGTCCCTATCCGAGAAGAACCTTTCTGAAGAATTCAAGCTGTTATATATCAGCGCCTATCAGGAAGTACAAAATAACCTTGATCTGAGCTTGAACCAAAAAGAAAAAGACGTTGAACAAAATGTCCTCAAAATAGAACCGACTCAAATCGATCTTGAGGTGCAGCGACGAATAGAGCAAGGCATTCGGCCAAATGGAAACGTAGGTCACCTTCTTTCACGAATCGACAAGCTTCGCCATGATCACCGCCCAATTTCTCAAGAGCCTCAACCTTTATGGCAAAACTCAGCTCAACCAAGCCAAGATGTTAACAAAGAGAAAATTGATAATGAACAGCAAGCTTTAATGGAGCAAATTCTACGCGAGACTAACGGTGATAATGAGAACGTTTAATATTTTAAAGAAAGATAGAGATTTTTTTCTCGCCTCGACGGGTAAGTCTCATTGTAAAATCATTATCGATGACTTTAGCCGAGATCTGCCAGTTGGAGAGGTTTCGCTTCATGCCGAAGAAGTCTCCAATAAATATAAATACTATTCAAACGAGGCTATTTTTAAGCTCACTTTACCCTTAGCCGAGCAAAAAGATATCGATATATGCACATTAAGCAGTGGGCGAAAGAATCAATTTATCTATAAGAAATGTTTGAAATTAGGGGGGAAATGGGAACCCATTCTCGGTCAGTGGGTTTTTTCAGCGTCTGTAGAAAATAAAGTACGTGAACTAGAAAATATTATTCGTTCTGAAGAGCAATATGTAGAGGTCACATTTAAAGAAACGGTGACTATTAATAATCAAGATCTCACATTATATGGATACCCGATAGTGTTTTCGACTAATCCGAAGTCAGTTAAGACAAAAAAAGGGGTCAAATTGCACAGTGGTGATATCGCAGTGATGGGTAAAAGAACAACGGTCATTGCTGGAACTAAAATTCGTTTGTTTGTACCACACGCCATAAAAGAGCATCCCGATTTTCGTGAAGATTATCTCTGCGCAACTCAAGTTGCAAAAAAACGCAAACCGAATAAAAGAAAAACTTACTCTTGGGAGTAAGTTTTTCTGCTGAATCAACCATACCTAATACTATACTACTAAATCATTGTCTATTACCCTTTCATCTATCCCCTCTTCTTGCATCTCGCTTTGATTTTCTGCGATCAATTCATCTAAAACTTGGTACAGCTGAGTGGGATTTGCGGCAGTTTGTCCAGCAATAATAATGTGCGCAATATTGTTGGCAACCGCTAAATGATATTTACGCCACAACTCCTCCGAGGGCTTCGGAAACACGACTATCGGAGAGTTTGCATGACGCCACGCAGCAATACCGTTTTTATTCAATGTTATAACTACTTGCTCTGCAAGCTCCAAACAGTCATACACACGCTGCTTTTTTTCCTGTTCACTACTACTTCGGATAAACTTCCACAAAAATAATGCTGTTAAGCCACTGCGAGAACCGGTTAATGTCTTATCTGGTGCGGCAATATACTCAATTTGGTGACTGACTTTGTCCGTATGCTTTTTTAACGCTAGAACTATGCCACAGGGAGTAGGCGAGCCCAGCATTTTATGGCCCGAAACAGATATAGAATCAATGCCATGCTTAAATGAGAATCCTGGAGGATTATCTAAATATGGAACGATCATACCATGGCAAGCAGCATCGGCATGAATATAGTATTTCTCGCGAGAAATGCCGACCTTTTGCAAACGCTGCTGAATTTGCTTCAAGTCATCAATGGCACCCAGCATAGTGGTCCCTATGTTCGCAAATATAATCGGTGATTTACCTATATTTGCTCTGAGCGAAGATTCAAGATCGTCATAATCCATTTCTCCCATAGCACTCGATGCTATCATCTGATACTCAATATTTAGGAATCTGACAATTTTCATCACTGAATAATGGGTATCATCAGAAAAATAGACAATACCTGATGGGAATTTTTCTCTGGCAAGATAACAGCCATACATATTACCCTCAGTGCCACCATTCGTTACATAGCCCCATGCTTCATCAAATGTGGTGTCGAACAAATGACAAAAGTATTCAACTACATCTTGCTCAAACTCAAAGGTATTCAGCGGATAATTTGATGGCTCTGCCCAATCACCGACATTATTAATCGAAAACTGAAAAAACGACCATAAATCCCGATAGTCATAATCAGTTGCGACTGGATAACCAAGCATCTGATGCTGACTTTCAGTACACACTTTATATAAATCCCTAAGCCTTTGAGTATCCACATAAGAAAGCGGCATTTGTATTCCCTTACATTGATTTTATTAACGCTTTAATGCCTGTTTTGTGAACCAATTACAATCATGCTTAAGGATTAAATTTTCATTCTGTGAATCAATAAATAAATTCAACACATAATCAATTAAGTATATCACTTAACCTACTTACTCCATCGATACAATAAGCATCAAGCTTAATGAGGAACGTTAGTAAGCGCATCGGCTGCGTATCTTCTGCAAACGTTAAAGCAAGCTTATTTTTGGACGAGGAAAACGCATTATCTACCATAACTAAAGTACTTCCATCTATCACAAGTTTGAGCTTATCTTGATCATGTTGAGCCACCACTTGACTGTGATGAAAACCAGACAAATCAATAACCGTTGAATAACCAGAGTCTTGAACAATAACCGTTTTATACTGACCTACAACATCGTTTAATCCATAGCTATTACTGCGCCCTGAGATCGCAAGTACCAAGGTGTCGACTCCGGCCAATTTAACAGCCTCCGTCATGCCTGATTGAGTGGCTTTAAGAACTAAAGTCCAAATTTTTTCATTCCTAAAGGCATCATCATAAAACCCTAGAGAAACACTACCTCTCTCTCGATCGGATCGAATAAGCTCTCCATTTTCAGGAATGAAAAATACCTGCTTCTGACTATCTTCAGTGGAGCCTATCCAAATGGCCTCTCCTTGATGAGCTAATTGAACCTGCTGCCTTGTTTGAGCAACGAGCCAACGCCCACCATCATCGCCCAATTGGATAACAGGTTTGGCTGGAAAGGTATCTAAGAGCAAATCAAGAGCATTTTGATGACCATTCAACCAATTCTGAGTAACTTTGGTAAGGTATGCTGAGGTATCCGTCCTAATCTCAAACACTAGTCCAGAACGAGTTACAACACGGTAACCATCGTGACTGACGTAGAAATTCTCAAGGGCTTCCTCAGTAAACTCCACTTCTTCAGGCATAGTAATTAAACCATCAGTAATAAGACGAAAATCTGCAGTAAAATTATACATTTGATCGACAGTAAAAGTATTTTGGGTATATGCTTTTCCGGTTGTGGGATCAAACAGCCAAACTGATTGATCATCTTTTTTCCCTATCAGTTTAAACGGTTTGTCACTCCATTGGTTTGATAGCAAAACAAATTGATCACTTGACGGTAAATACCAAGCTTTTAGCGGTTTTTGATCGTAATCGGTTAAACCAAATATCATGATTTGATGCGCTATACCCTTGAGTGTAACACTAAGTTTGTCTTGCCAAGTGTGACGATGTGTCTCCAGCCATTGTCGATTAAGCGCGACTATATTCAGTATACCTTTCTCGGTGACAATATGTATTTCACCATTGGGTTTTACAACATAAACTCCTTCATGGGCACTGACTTTATCGCCAGGAGAAAGAGACAGCTTCTTAAAACCCGTGTCATTTAATATCACTATACTTTGTTGATTCTGAGTGTAGAAATAGTGAGTATCTTTATTCACAAATAAGAGTTTTAAGTCCTCCACCGGACGTCTTAACCCAACGTTAATGACTTGATCTTCAGATAAGATACTCCAAACTGGAGTTTTCGATGGTTTACCTATCTCAATAGTGTCGGATAACACTGCAGGCACTTGCTTGCCTTGATCTAAGCCGATAGAAAATGGCAACATAGAATGCATAGATAAAGCGATTAACTGCCGATGACTTTCACTTAACGAATCGTTTAATGCTTGATAGAGCTGCTTATCTCCGTGGATATCGGTTAAAGTAAGTCCCGATGGCGTTAAACGGTAAAGATATTTAATTCGAGACTGGTCTGGCATATGATAAGTCGCCGCCACCAATACTGACCCAGCTTCTGTCCAAGCATTAAATTCCGCCGATATAGGTTGTGTGATGGGCTGATGAAGGGAGTAAAACTCGATCATTTTACCACTGGCAATATCAGTCTTCCAAAGCTGACCGTAGTGAGAATTAAAAAACAGTGCATTTTCATCAGAATCATTCACAAGCTGAGCAGAATAGGATAACTCGACTGAAACATCCTTTGTAGCAATCATTCTGTCTTGTTTGACATCATAATAAGCCCGCCCAAATAACTGCTGATCTTGTTGGTAGTTTTCTACGACTACATAATCACCAAGCAATTTATGCTGCGCAGCCACCTGTTCTAAATGATGAAGAACATCATCACCACTATTTTCTTTGTCTGCTTCAACCTGTAACAAAGATAAATTTGAGTCTACAACTTGCCAAACTTCTCCGTTATTAATATAAATTGTCATCGTCGAACGTGTCAGATATTCAATATCCAAACTAACCGAACCAATAACGATTTTATTCGCTTTCATAACAGGCTGCGCATCTTGTATCTCACGAGCATCAATGACCCAGTCAACGCTTTCTGCCTGTTCATCAATTAAAGAGTAGCGTCCATGAGACTGCACGATTAACTCCTGATTTCCGCCCTGTGCACTCAAACGATAGTGGAGTTTACGATGTCCAAATTTAGCCAGCTTAGGAGTAAAGACAACTCTATCGTCAGCACCAAGATTAACGTCAACAGTATGCGCAATAAACTCCTCTTTCATATTGCGAATTACGTATTCAGATGGAAACACATAGAAGTCGAAATCAAAATCAAGCTGAGTTTCTAATGATCTAAGAACGTCAAATCCTTCATCATGCCTTGTTGTAGAACCTGGTAAGATTTCATAGTTGTAATCAATATATGAAAACCCAGTAGCAGGTAGTAAAATCTTCGAACTGTTTGGGTTTATTGAGTGGTGAGCGGCATAACCCAAACGCTCTCTGACAGACAAGG
The DNA here is from genome assembly GCF_018860525.1 of Vibrio hepatarius. Taxonomy (GTDB): domain Bacteria; phylum Pseudomonadota; class Gammaproteobacteria; order Enterobacterales; family Vibrionaceae; genus Vibrio; species Vibrio hepatarius_B. The sequence continues at coordinate 42,307 of NZ_JAHKPM010000015.1, read as the reverse complement.
CCTTACTCGTGTCTCTCAACGCCTTAGGTAAATCCCCTGCCCAAAAAAAGTAATTTAGCCAACCAGAACCTGTTTTTCCATGCTTTGAGGAATAGAGTGCTTGGCTACCCAATTCCACTTCTCCATGAGAAAGATCAATCCGATCCACAACTGCGCCAGGTATGGGAAGAAGAATGTCATTATCAGAATCATATCGATACCCTCCGTTGCGATATGCTTTGTCTATTTGATGAAAATAATGCCCAACCTGCTGAGCATCTTGGGCAATTTTTCCAAACGCCTCTGCCAAAGCGGTAAAACCGACCGCCAATCCGCCAATTATTGCTCCTGCTTCTCCTAACACAATTGCCGTCGTTGATGCCCCCGCAATACCAGCGCCTAAGGCAGCACCGCCTAAAGCCGTTCCAACCGAATTAAAACCTAGCTGGGTTCCAAAAATCGCTCTCTGCTGAGCATTCTTAGCATTCGCAAGCTCATAGGAGCTTAAACCAACGTTAACCACTCCAAAAACCAGCCCAATACCTTGGTTTGCAATCCCAGAAATACTACTCATGGTGACATTAATCAGCTCAGTATCAGTTACAGTCGCAACCTTGAAGAGCTCAACCATATGATTTACATCGTTAAGTAACCCATGCGCTATCTGTCCAGCCATCACGTAGCTATGAATTTGTAATGCGCGTTGAAGGGAGTCTCGGCTTTGATCGACAACTTGACTTCGCTGCTCATTTTGAAACCACGTGATAACAGATTGCACCGCAAAACCTGCATTTAAGCCGTCAAAACCTTGCACATCCTCAAATCCAAGGGGCTGGGTACTTCGACCTGTTCTAAGATCGAAGTGAGTATTGATGTTTGAGAACTGCCTGCGCAGATACTCACTGACCTTAAACAATTCCAATCCACGTAGCTGAACTCGATTTTCTTCACTTCTATCTGGTGAAATAAACGTGATTGCAGAGAACCCTTCTTTCGGCTGAGCAATACTACCGATAACTGGTAGCCAGTCATCTGGAATACTATACATAGTTCGTACTTTACTGACTGCATTAGACAATTTTCGCGCATGATCATACGCAGCGATCTTGGTTAAACTCATTCTCAAGGATAAATCTTGCTCAATCTGCTGCTCAGAGCTTTCCAGTACGATCACTGACTCATCATCATCAATCGTCATAATAGATTCAGAGTCAGATATGGTCACTATAGATTCTTCATCACTAATAGTGACAATAGAATCACCATCTCCTACAGGGCTTAAGGGCCGCTCTATGGTTAGGTCAACCACTTGTTGTCCAGGCAACACCTCAACATGCGCCATTTTTTCTACATCAATGTTAACGATATTAAACTCAGGTTTAGCTCTAGTGCCAGATGCCATGTAGTACTCAGCTAAACCATTCATCACAAGGTGGGTTTCCAAGCCTTTCTTTAATGACTTTAACGAAGGAAACTCAACCAAAGAAAAGTTTGGATCATAAAGATAAAAACGCTTAGTCCCCATATCATTTACCGCAGAGACACCAACAGAATGAATACTGGTATTAACGGAAAAAGACACTCGTCCTTTTTCTGACAAACTCCTGTCTAGTAATGCCACCATACCATTAATATCGAAACTCCCTAACAATTGGCTGCTTTGCCGCGCTTCGTGACTAGAATGCAAATTATGCAGAGCATCAAGAAAAAACTGACTTTCAACCGCACTAGGATTTGCCGCACCAATAAAAAGTTTATTGGAAAGATGGTAAATTGAATCCGTTCCGCGTGATATGGCAACCGACATAGCTCTGACAAGTGGGTAACAACGACCACTACCGTCACCCATTAAGGTTAAGACAAAATCTTGAGGAATACTGGTTATTACTTTCCCACCTAAGCGCTTCATTGCTTGATTAAACTTAGCCGTTGAATTGAGTGCTTGAGAAAGCCTATCTGTACTCATTTTCTCATTGATCCAACGTATTAGAGCTCCTTGCTGGCGAGCATCCATTTCGGTTGAACCTAAAAGCAGAAGTTGTTTTTGGCTCAGGGACATAGATTCATCAAAATCAGGCAATTCTATTGAGTGATAATTCTCATAACCATCATCAAAAGCGACTCGCTTACTGCCAGATAAATTTCGAATTGCTCTTTCTTTAACTAGAAATTGTTGATGAATCTGACCCTTATCGAAGTTGCCCGCTCGTAAACTCTCATCCGCCACAATAAGGCCAGCGGTTCCCTGCTCTTGTTTTTGCTTAGTATTAAGCCACATCTGGTCAATACCCCGAGACAGATCAATTAAACCTTGGGTATTGGTATCCAATTCGAGCAGGCTAGAACGCAATAAAGAAAGCTTTTGCTTAATTGCAGCCTTGTTGGGATATCCAGGAATTTTTAGTTTGGCCAATTCGACCATTCTCTCTCTAACAAGTGACCGTCGCTGCGCTGAGATTTTACTGTTCATTTTCGCGCGCAAATCGCTCCACATGGTCAGGCTCGAATGTGTCTCTATTTGTTTTATTTCAGCTGGATTGTATGGTAAGTCAGTAATCTTAGCCGTTGAAATACCGAGACGCTCTGCCAAGCTAATTAACTGAGCTTGAATGACTGTGCGATTTTCGACAAAGGCTTGACCAAAATTTTCACTAACGGGTGAAAAAGGAACAGATGTCGTCGATCCTGTACGTCTTACTTCAAGATCACTAAAGCTATTAAAAGACTGCTTCTGTACAAGACTCTGCCACCCCTGCTCATTGTAGATAAAGAATGTAACATCTAGTCCCTTATCGAACTTAATACTGTCTGCCACACGATACCCTGAACTGAGATCTCGAAGAGCAACCACATTGTCATATAGTGGATAGGCGTGGGGCCGCTTATCGAAATAGATTCTAAAGTGGTCCGCATCATGATCAACGACAACAACTGTCCCTCCATCATTAGAAGGTGCGATAACCATCTGACCATATTTAGCGTTTTTTTTCACATCAATAAAAGACGGCATGTTGTCTAATAAGGGTTCACTAAGCACTCTAAGCTTATCACCCGTCAAAACGTCATCTTGTACAATGCTTAATTGATACCCATCAGCACCAAAGTGCATAATTGGCTGACCATGATTTACAGCATATTGAGACATGAGTGGTGTCACATCTAAAGTAAAGTTCTTCAGGAAACTCTGCGGATCACGAGTAAAGTCTATAAATGCCTCAGAAAATGCTGCTTGCTTCGATTTGTACTCGAAAGAAGGATCTAATAAGGGGATACGAGCCGAATCATAGCCATGTTTATTTAGTGTCTCTGGCAAAAGGACGCCAAGTGATTCACCACTAAAAAAGTGTTCCAGAATCGCATCGGTTGCGACAACCGATCTTGAACCACCGTGGCTTGAATAAGCCATGCGTGAGCTTTCTGCATAGTTTTGACCTTTTGCTAACGCCACCATACCAAGCGGAGTATGCTCAATCCACGCTTGTTCCGGAATATGTTGATGCAAAAACGCGACCACTCGTTGGGCATTATCTATATCAGCGCCATTTAAGTAAATTACAGCTTGGTCTGTTAACGAACCAAACTTAGCAGGGGCAAGGATTTTTGCCTGCCTCACAACGTCAACAACATCACCAGAGTAAAGCTTCGAGAAAGCGTCGATGATTTGGGGTAAATATTGTTTTGAAAAGTTAAGCGTCAACCTTGAAGTGAACAAAGCATCAACTTCAGGCTCAGTATAAAAAGTTTCCGGTATAAAACGTGCTGATGTGGCATAACGAATAAAATCATCCTGCCTAACGTTAGCAATTGAGCTCTCATCAAAACCCTGAATATTGATTCGGAAATGTTCTGATGACTGGCTTTTCTCAGTTAATAGCCGATATACATTTTCACTTTCCTGCTGCGTGAGTGGCTGTAACACCTTTGGCTTATCTGAGGAATAAGCATCATAAAAGCTTTGGTGTACCCTTTCTTTAAGCAAGATATAGTTTTGCCGCGTATTTATCGTCCAATGACCGTCTTTGGCTAAACCGGCTTTAATATTTTGTATAAGCTGTTGGTTTGTAGAACTGGCTATAACACTGTTACGTGTTTTTCGCATGACATCAAGAAATGCATCAAATCCTTTCTGATATTGACTTTTATCTAAGGGCACACTTAATATATAGCTAGAATTTACTGAATTGATATCATTATTATCGTTTGAATTAACCGAATACGACGTAAAGAATAGTGAGGATAAAACCGTTAATACGATTGTTTTTTTCATATAATTTCTAAATGAATGAAAGCAAAAAATATAAGTATCAAATAAATTAAAAACAATCAAATAAGTGGTTAAAAATAATAGATCTGAGTAAAAATAAACTTTATCTTTCCTATTAATTTATAATAAAAAATTTATTGATTTATTTAATGGAATCCAATGGTGATAGCCTTACGGCTCATCACCATATTTATCCCCTATTTTCTCAGTATGCCTGTCAAGCTTTCTGGAAGTTCTAGTAACCAATAACTCCCATATTTTCTCAAAATAACCACTTCATTCCTTGTAATTAATCTACCAACTAATTTTTCTCTTTTCTCAACATTAATATATTTCTTATCATTATATTCAAATACATTGATTACTTGAAACGATTCTAAGTTAGCCGTGTTATTACCTGATGACTGGGCAATAATAGAAAGGAACTGGTTCATAAAATCAACCCCTGCCATTAGAGCAATATCTTCCTTAGTGATCGATTTGCCAAAAGCCATATTTCTTATAAGCTTCATACTGGGATCATTATTTTCAAGTCCCAATACAACCATGTCTTTCAAACTGTTAATATCATCGGGGTGATAAAATGCCGCAGACTGATCAAATCCAACTTTATTAATAAAATCATAATATTGCTGGATAAAGTCTGTAGGTATCTGTGATAACGATAATGTACCATCAACAATGACACGTACATCATTTATAACGGACGATGATGAGCTATAAGGAGTAAAGGTCATACTCTTGTCGGCTAACCAATTCTCGTATACCCAGTTAGATTCATCAATACAATGTTCAGACACTCTGTCTAAGTTGATTCTATCACCGATAGTCGTATTGTTGACTTTTTTTCCATTATTGTCTTGTGCATAAGTATAAATAAGTACACCAGATTGAGGTGATTCCGTATATTGATCGATATGACTGTATGATGTCTGAATGCACACTCGCTCAATACTAGTCAAAGCAATAGGAAGTTTTGCTATTGCCTCCGCACGTTGCTCTAAATAACCTTCTGTCAAATCGAAATAATCAAATTGAGGTTCTTGGTATAAAACAGGCTCACTCATAATAGCAGGTAAACCATTTTTTATATCTGGCTCAATAGATAATGTATCAGCAATAGATGGTACAGAAAAAAATAATATTGCTAGTAGGTTATTTTTATTCATTCATTACTCCTTAATTTCAAGGTGCAATATCAAATATTATATGAACTCTTTCAAGTATTAATTTAAAAATACAATATATTAATATGTTTATGTGATTATTATCCACTAACATTAAAGGTTTAAATATAAATAAAACAATACATGATTTAATGTATTGTTATTTAAACAATAATAGAAATATTAAAATAAATATTAAAAATCAGTAAGATCTATAAAAAGATTAGTTTTTAAGCAAAACTGATAGATTTGAATACACTTCTAATTTATACTTTAAGTGCCAATCCGACACATCAATCTATTATGCTTAAAATTTCAAATACGGTTACACTTCAGGCTTGGGAAATTAGGCTCACTGCGATACGAGCACAAGGTGCTGGTGGGCAAAACGTTAACAAAGTCTCTTCTGCGATACATCTCCAGTTCGATATTATTCACTCTTCACTCCCTGCCATCTATAAAGAACGCTTAATGTCACTCAGTGATACCCGAATTTCAAAGCAAGGCGTGATCACGCTTAAAGCCCAACAATTTAGGACGCAAGAACAAAATAAGGAAGATGCGCTCAATCGACTCACACAGATAATACGCAGTGCAACAGAAGTACCCAAAAAACGCCGCCCAACTAAACCTAGCAGAGCGGCTAACGAAAAGCGCCTAAGATCGAAAGGAACTCGCTCTCAAACTAAATCTCTTCGGGCGAGAGTAAATCATTAACAACTTGGTCCAGTGAAACATTTTATTACCTTGATTCCAACGGGTATGAGCGATAGCTCCACATACCGTAAGTGCGTAAAGCGTCACGATAAATACCAAGTAGTTCACTACCACTGATTTGTTTTAGATCATTAAGTGTTTTATCTGGATAGGCCAGTGTATCAAAGGTGATACCACTTGGTCCTGTTTGCCAACTTGCAACCTCAAAAAGCACCTGACCACGACGGACATGACTGGCCGAGCTGATGATTGTCGCATGCTTTATTTTGTGTCTTGCAAGGGCATAACTGCTAAATAACGCGTTGCCCACTGTGCTAGTGGCATAGTTTTCTTCAATGATACGATCGGAACTCACTCCTTTGGAAATTAACCAATCAGCCATGAGTTTACCTTCCGTTTTGTGGTTTTGCGGTACACCCCCTGTCAGAACAATAAGCGCTTTCGGATTCGCTTTGGAGAGCTTTAACGTAGTCTCAAGCCGCTCAATTAAAATTGGGTGCATTGAGCCATCAGGGTTTAACGCATACCCCAAAGTTACGATCGCTCCACTATCACTAAGCACGCCCTTATCCGCTTGATCTTTCAGCGGCGTCGCAACTACTCGGTCAATCGTTTGGAAAATTTTGCTTAAGTCTTGCGCTTTTCCAGCATTGAGTTTAGTCAGAGCCTGTCTATGCTTTTGTGATTTTTCCTCGTTACCCTTAAATTTTTGCCACACAGCCAAATACGTGTGTAAATCAATATCATCAGGCGCGGCTGATAAAGCTTGCTCAAATAACTCAATCGCTCGATCAACATTCTTGTTATAGATTTGCGCATTCGCCGCTGAAATCAACAGATCCGTTCGGTAAGGTTCGAGTTGGTATGCTTGCAAGAGGCGATCGGTCACTATTTCCATATTGCTTGGCATTTTCGCTGTAAAACCAGCGTGAGAAACTCGTGCAGGCGACTTAAATGCGCTTACCGCATCATTTAAAAGCTTATCGACTACCTCACGTTTTGTTACCAAATCTGTGTATTGCGCAGAGGCTTGTACGGCTTGCTCTGAATCTGCGATTGCAGGTGTTGACGCACCGAGTGTCAATGCACTTGCAAGTAGTAGCGAAATCAATGTTTTGTTCATGCAAAGTCCTTAGGGTCTTATTTATCTCAAAATCAAGTGTGCAGTTTATAAAATAAAAATATAAAAACTGTGATGAGAATTAAGTTTTTTCATCTCGAGAGCAACAAAGAACTCAAAGCCAGTGAGGAAGTGAAGATGTCGAGAACTGTAACAAATACCAAAATCAAACAACCTTTTTTGCCAAAAGAGCTAACTAGGTGTGATAAGACTCAATGGGGTCTACTTCTTATTATGCCCATTGAGCTTTATTGATTGTTTTTTATTCAGAAATGACGTTTTGTATCTATTACACTCCGGTATGTTGGATATACCTTACATCCAAATGTTAGGGAGACACAACCTTATCAACTGGTGGTACTATCTCATCAGAAAAAAGAACTTCTTGGCTTGTTTCATCTGCTACCTGACCAACGCTGTTCTCGCCATTTACTGTGATGAGTAATGTACCTTGTTGCCACTGAGAAATATCTTCATCAGTAGTACGCCAAAGGCCATCAGACCCGACATTTGTTTTTTTTGTATAATTCTGGCTCGGAATGCCTTTTGTAGTCACACTTATCGTTAGCTCAGCATTATTTTCAAATCCCTTTGAACTGCCAGATACAGAAATTATCCTTGTATCACCTGCTAGTAAATCGTCAATAGAGTCCATGAGAGTTAAAGGCTTGAGTGCTATATCCTTACTGAACATCATACCTCCATGAGACTCCAAAGCGGTATCTTCATACCCAGACACATCCAATGAAGATGTAGCGGTATTAGTTGGTAACTCCAGTACATCAACCCTACCGACCCAGCTAATTGAAACGTCTTCGATCATAGGTTGATCTTCAAAAATAACATTTTGCCCATTTAGTATTGCCGTTGGCTGCGTAACTCGCTCATTAAAAGTCAAGGTGACTAAAGCGGATTGACCATCTATGAGTACTTCTTGTATGTCACTCACTTTTTCTAGCGTAGTAGGCAATACTTCTATCACAGACTGGACAACTTGGGGCTGGATTTGGTCTTCATACCTAGAGCGTTTGCTGACGGTGGCCTGACCAACCGAGGGAATTTCTGGACCCGTGACTTGCACTGTAAAATCAGCTTCCTCCCAAAAAGTCATATTTTGAGTAGGCGTTATCCAACTACCATCAGGGCCATTGGTTGTAACCTCTATAGGACCAAATTTATCTTCAGGACGTTTATCGGAAAGCACGTTGACAAGCAAACTTGTGCCACTCTCATACCCTTTTGTTGTGCCACTAAAAGTAACTTGTGTAATGTCATCATCATTTTCACCATTAACAATGTTGTCTTCAGTAACGTCATCAACTGTAATCATCGGAGTGACAAGAATTTCTTCGGTAAATTCTTGATGGTGGTTATTCACTTCATCATGGTAAGTCTCTTTAACAATGAGTTGTTTTGACACTTCATCAGCTTTAAGGGTGATAGCTTCAGACGTCTCACCAGTCCAAACTAATTGATATTCATCTGCCTTTTCAAAGACGACATCAATCCCATCAAAGGTCGCTTCAACATCAGCTACTGGTTCTGAGAACTCGATAGTAAAAGAAACGGTGTCATCCTGAGTTGGAAACTCCGGAGATACTAGCACACTTACTTTTTGTGGTACTTGGTTATCAACATAATAAGTTGATGCTATGGTAGGGCTGACTCTATTTCCCACACCATCTTTTGCAATGACTTCAATTTCAAATTGTTTGACATCCTCAAAAATTACTTCTTGAGAATCAATAATAAAATCATAAACTTTCCTATATTTTGTAGACTCATCGCTATTCACAAAATCAATATCAGTAATTAATTTTTTTTTTGAATTATCGACACCAAAAACCTTTAAACTCTCAACATCAACTGTTGATGAATCTTCAATTATCAATGTTGAAGTGACTTTACCTGCTATTTTAAAATCATTACCAAAGTCACTCGCAATAAATGCTCCTTCTTCTTGTACCTCATTTGGCGCAAGAGTAACTAGCGGCGGTTCTTGATCAATACTGCTTCCAGCATCATCAAATACAGTACCACTTCCAAATGTAGGATTTGCTGTAGCAAAGTGATCGGCTTGAGTAAGTGCATACTGAGATTCAATACCCGCATCAGTGACTATCTCATAATAATACCTAGCCAAACTATCACGATAAGTTTCAGAACTCAGCTCATCAAAACCAACAAGGATTTGACCGCTTTCTCCTTGCCCATCAGCCATACCATCATAAGATAAGTCTTCATAAAAAGCGCTAGCGTAATCAATGGAGCTGGCGTCACTTGCGCTGTTTTCATGTGCCATCTCTGTCAAACTTTCAAGTAAAAAGCGGTAGATATATTCGTCACTCAAAATAGGTGGAAGGCTAGAACTCAGCATTTCATTAGTCGCATAAGGAGTCCGAACAGGATCAAAACCAAGCATTGAGTTTGCTTGATTGTTCAAAGCGCTGTTTACCTCCACTAATATTTGTTCAGCCTTCGCTACCGTTTTTTCACCTGAATCCAAACTATCCCATTGGCTATCGAACAATCCTGTGTGGTAACTTGAAAACTCGGTAATATAAAGTGTTGTATTATCTGCAGAAGAAAAATACGCACCAAGGTTATCATTTGTAGAAATAGCAACTGGTATTGATTCATCTTTACTCCACTGATAGTAGTGAGTACGACCATCACTCTTAACAAATACTCGGAAAAACTCATAGTCAGCCGAATCATAAGTTATCGTACAACTTGCCACATCATGTGCTTGACCTACCTGCTGTGTAGTACAAGATTTAAGATAATTGAATGCGCCATTAGACTTAAGTCCTTCGAGCCTTACTTGAGCATTTATAAAGGGTGAAACAATCGTCACCTCTGGCATATCAAATGTTGACCTAAAATAAACTTCTTGAGGAGCGCTCTCATTGCCAGATGCATCAATTACCGAAATAGCCAACTTCTGTATATCGTCGGAAGTCTTATCCCCAAAATATAAATCAAGGACCTCCTTTGAATAAGGTATGTGGTATGTCATTAGAGGAACTTTACCATCAACATCATACTTAAGAGCCTTAAACGGAATGGCTACATTTTTTCCGGATGCAGCGTCACTAGCTTTTTGCGTGGTTTCTGTCTGGTAGATGAATGAATCTCCCCCTTGTTCCTTTGAAAAATACTTGACCTTTAAAGTCAAATTATCAGCAGATGAACCATAGACATTGTCATCACTAGTATCGTCAAAGATTGTAGCGCTTACAAAAGGTAAGGAGACATCAATTAATGACTGCTCATTAAAATCGGTAAAATCTAACTCTGGATGAACTACCGATACCCCTCTTGATGCATAATCATAAAGTATCTTCAGATACTGAGTTGAGCTTCCGACAGACAAGTTATTATACGTTGCCTCTGAATACTCCGCTTCAAAACTAATACCCTGATCATCTTCAAAATTAAAGAACTCTTCTGGGTATTTCAGCTGCAAAATAGGTGCAACGTTATCATTATATAAAGTAAAGTAGGATTCACCTATATTCTCATTTATGTCTTCAGTCGTTATCTTAAAATTGGCCGTATCCCCAAACGCTGCTGTAGAGTAGCCATTAGTTTTAAATTCACACCATGTTTGAGAACCAAAGATTTTTGCCGTACATAAATAAGGTTGTGGCGCTCCACTCGATAGTGAAACGTAAACAAACCCATCAACTAACGACTCGGGGTCTTCTTTTACTAACCCTTCTAGAATGTAGGTCGGTGTTGATTCATTAATGGTTTGTGCCGAAGTGATCTGAATAATCGGCGCTATATTATCCCATGTGAATGGTAATAAAGTGCCGGACATATCTTCATTACCCATGACATCAGAAGTTTGAACCAGTAAATAGGCTTCTGGAGATAAACTTTCATCCTCAGGATCTAAATATGTCGTATTTATATTGACTTTTAGGCTGGTTTCCCTAGGTCCAACAACAAAATCACTGTCATCAACCCAACATAAAACATCATTTCTATCCTCGTTAGAGCTACATGTGGTGTCGTTCCATTGCTCTGATTCATCGAATCTATGCCGTAGGGTGATTTGGGTATCAGACACTCCTATATCATCGCTAATAAGCAATTCTACTGTATCCAAACCTTTGAGAACAGAGTTGCCTTCACGCTCAGCGCTAGGGGGAGTTTCGTCAATCTCTATTTTAGTTCTGGATAAAATGACCCCTTCATTGGCTCCTACACCTCTATCATTAAGATAATTTGCCATGCTCTGGTAACGATCAAAAGCCGCACCATCCATAAATTCGTCAAAATGTTCACTATCTAGCCCAGATGCTAAGTTAATCTCTGGATCGGTGACGACAATCATTACGTGCTGAGCAATCGAATTAGTATAAAAATCTGTATCAATACGCTCATTACCAAAATAGATAGGCTGCGGAAACGAGCCTGTTCTATCTAACTCTTCCCCATCAAGATATCCATCAGCTAATACATCGCGATAGCCAATGTCGGATAAATTCATAGAGGTATACGCATCCCCACCATTGGCGCCTTCTTTTAATAAATCGTATGCAAATGAGGCGTATGCTGTTAGTAACGCGCCGTATAAATGCCCATCAGTTGCAATACCAGAAACACCACCTTTTGTGATATCAATGGGTAAAACAGAATTAACGTTAAGCTCTTCAGATCCATACATAGAACTCACTATACTTATCGAATCATCAATGGCTTTTGCCGCTGGAATCCCACTTTTTATCTTAAATTCAGCTAAGCCAGTAACAATGTAAGTCAGAGGGGTTACCATAACCTGTTGAGATATTCCCTCTGTATAATTGAATACACTGGCCATATGTATCGGTTTACCATTACTAAACTCTACGTGATCTCCCGAAAGAGGATCTTCATATATCCCTCCCTTCACTTCAATGTATAAAGGCATAGATGATGATTCCACATCTATGGCGAACTCCCCCTTTACAGAAGTGGATACTGTGCCTAACTCACGCCCTAGCAAACCATTGTTAAATTCGTATATTGTCACATCAGCTTTTGATACTGGCGCATCAAAAACCACACCCGTAATTGTTGCTATTTTTCGAGAACGAGGGGATGAATCTTCTCCACCCCCTCCTCCACAAGAGCTAAGAATTAATATTGTTACAACGATAAATATTAATTTTCTAAAAGATCCAAAACCCGGCATAGTGAATATTTTTGTTGAGAGAAACTATAAAAATTATATTTATAATAAAACGAATAACAACACGGCAAATTATCTAAAAATAGACACCAAAAACAGACACAACTTGATAATAAACATTAAATTCGAATTTTATCTAAAAAAAATAACTATATGAGCAGTTAAATTGACTTTTGAATGTGATAATTACTACCTATTTAATTTTATTTATTTTATATTTAGGACGCAGGTAACACATTAAAATTATTTTTATAAATATATATTTCATAAGCATAATGACGACGTATGATTCAGTAAATAATATATTTAACATTATAATTTCGGTGATTTCAATAGGATTGATTTATTTGTATTTTAAATAAAAACCAGGATTTAATATTTAAAATTCATGTATGATATATACATATTGATGATTTCATCAGATCAGATGATATTAGGATGTAAAATAGTTTTTCTACTATTTAGTAACATTTAAATGTTCAAAAATAAAAAGCAGCGAATGTTATTAGTTTTCGCTACTTTTTTATCATCGATATTTATTCGGTGGGAGAAATCGTCACTGGCTTAAAGGTTGCTACAACATTACCACCAGCCCCGGGTCGCTCAACATAAGGGGTGTTTTGCATCAGGGTATAGTAAGAATCAAGATAGTCATCATCGTTGGTTAATACTCCGTCCGGAATAACATCAATAATTCTATTCGTTATTTGAGCAATGATGGCATAACCTTGAATTTCTGGGTCAGGGATCATTTTCAAAATGTCTCCTGCGGCTTTAACTAAGATTTTCGCTAGCTCTTTATAGTCCGTTCCGTCGTCTTGTTCCATCAATATCATATCAACAGCGCCCCAACGATAACGTGGCCAGAAAATCATGGTTTGGCTTGGGTAGTAATCTTTACCATCGTAATCTAAATACGGCATATCGACCAAGTCAATTTCAGGTTCAACTCGGCTTGGATCAACACCTGTAATGATGGCGTACACTTCTGCCTTGCCTGAGATCCATGGCTCTTCATCATCATCAAGGCGAATTTTAGTTAATTGAGTGGTATTGAGTGGTTCCACATCGCTAAGTTGAGACGAGCGCCTAACGCCTTGCTGGGATTTAGTCAGTGGTGTAGAACTACCATCGGTAATCAAATTAGAATCTTGACCTAAACGATTCATTTCTGCCCGCATCGCCATTAAGCCTGCACGAAGCTCTTTCGCACCATTACTGTCAACCACAAGCACAGGGACATCTGGCATTTGGTAAATATCCAATTCATGGATTTGCCCGTAAACATCATAAGCTTCGATATATTGCCAATTTGAATCATCACCAGAAGGTTCAAACGCGAACAGCGGGCTTTCTCCTCCCTTCCAATCTTTGATCATTGACGCATCAGCAATTCTTAGCTCCATAACTGAATCAGTATATTGGGTAATGCCTTTAGTTTGACGGTATTGAAAGTCGGCCTGTTGCATCTGCTGTTTGAATGCAGAGTATGGCTGAGCACTGTCTACAGAATCCAAACCAGTCGCCAGATTCTTCTCTGTGATTTGTGATTTGATTGATTCCTCTAAGTCGTCATAGACAGCGCTGATGTGCATAGCAAGCGCTTGTTTCTGTTGTGCAATCTCCTCAGATTTTGATTGTGCGTCTGTTGTGTTTACAGTTTTTGCGTTCAACTGGAAGCCAACCATAGTTGTTGCAAGCATCAAGCTGATAGGTAGGTTTGGTCTCATAAAAATGATCCTTATTTGAATTTTTATCCCTAATAGAGCTTTGCCCTACCCCTCCCAACCTATCACCTGTATCAATAAGTGGAACAAAAGCGATCGATTTTTGTTCTATTTTTCAGATAGAGATCACTTAATGAACAAATTGTTCGAAATTCAATCTATGGCGACTTGGAATTTTAAAATTGATTAATCGGTTAATATGCAAGGGATAGTATTATCATTTAAATTAGTAAGTTAGAGGCTAAATGTACCTTGCTGTAAATCCAATATTACAGCCTTTACAGCTCTTTTGTTTGAGGGCATATATGAAGAGCAAATACTCTATCTTTACAAAAGATTGTAAATATGAATGAGAGGTACCTCTTGGAGAGAGTCCCGAGGGATGGCGGTAATTTATCGATAGCGAAAATAGTCTTTGCGAAATTGACTAATTTGTTGCTCAGCATAGATTTGCCATTCACTATCTGATAATTCTGTCATCATACTTTGGCTTTCAAGCGATATTTGAAGAGCTAAAAGCTTGGTTTGGTATTGCTCAACGCTATTCTTTTGCTGAGTAACTTGTTTTTCTCTAGCTTTAATCGCCGTAAAACTTTCATCAGTCAGGTATTTTTTCGCTAATTGGATTTTTATCTCATGAACCTGTTCTAGAGAGTATGAGCTGGGGATTGAACTAATTCCTTTCTCATATTTTGCACTATTTGATACAAGTGCCAATAACTCCGCTTGAGGATGCCATTTATCTAATAATGTTTGGTAGTTATCGACAAAATCTTCTAAGGGAGCGTGAGAAAGACTTTGCAGCTCAAGACTGAAATCATAAAAGGCAAACTCATCGGCAAAAATCACATCGGCAAAATCGCCCCAAACCATTACTGCAATCTGCTTAAATTCTTCTACTTTATCGGCCAGTAAAATGAAACGATTAAGTTCAGTACCTCCCCAAATTTGTTGCCAGTCTTTATTGAGTTCGAGGTAGCGCAAGAGCAGCTGATATCGAAAATCAGGTAATTGCAGTTCTAAATTTGAGAGTTGGCGAGAGCAATCATCAAGGTGCCGGCAATCACGCCAAAATCGCTCCAAAGCTGCAACTAAATCTCTACCTTGGCTATTGACTAATAGTGTCTTAGAAGGGGTTGTAAGTACCTCAACTGAATGAGGGGAAACCGTTTGGACTGCTCGGTTAGCTGAGTGATTGTCCATGGTCTCCACACCCAGCTTAGGTTGCTGTATCTTGGCCTTGCCCGCGACATCAACTTGCATTTCCTCTTCTGGCCAAAGATAAATGCCCGCGATAACCGCGAGCATAAATAAAATATAATGATAGGCCATCACTTGATCACTGCACTAACGGGAAAATGATCTGACAAGTTGTAGTGTTTCCAGAGCCTCTCATCGGTAGTACGAGGGACATCTACGCGATTATTATTATGCATTTTCACTGCATATTCGTTGCTCACCATGACATAATCGAGGTATTCAACATGCTCTCCTCCCGATAAAGCCTTACCGGAAAAGTCATTAACACGGGGGTCGAACGTTGATTCTGTGTAGCCCGAGTAGTCTGGCTCAATAACACTCAAATTTTCCATCATAAGTTGATAGTCAATGGGGAACTTCAGCTTATTAACATTAAAGTCACCACTGTAGACTACCGTTTCTTGGGAAGGGATTTCTAAGGATTTAGCCAAGGCACGGATCTGTTTAAACTGACGTTGTCGGTACTCCCTAGCTTTATCTGTATCAGAAGAGGCCGTATGTGAAGCAAACACATGGTAAGCCTTACCCCCTTTAATAACTTCTGCGTAGTTAACACCTTTATCCGCGAAGCAATCTGTGCCCGCACAATCTGGAAATACATACTGAGCCTGCTCCACAATAGGAAAACGACTTACAATGATGACACCACCATCGTGTATGTTCGCACCCTTCTTGTCTAACATCTCAGTTTGATAAGGGTATTCCTTCGCCAACTCACGCAAAAATTCATTACGTCCGCTAGCAAACACTTCCTGCAGGGCCAAAACATCATAACCCAATACATGATCAGGAATAATATCGAAGCGATCATCTATATGGGAAGCCATGACAGGTAAAGCCCAAATATTATACGTCATGATTTTTAGTGTATTTTCGTCCGGTTCGGATACCTCTCCGCTTTTCACTGGCGTAATCGTATAGTGAAGGTCATCATAGCGAGCAGTTTTAGAAGACTTAAAGCTCAGTTCCGAGTTGTGTTCACCAAATGCAGAAGTACTAAACCGGTGAACTTCTCGGTCATCTCGCAATGCAAGTTCCAGATCTGAAGATGACACACCATATTGGATTGATGAATTATACCAATGTCCATCCATCACTTGGTTCAGCTCTATAGCTTCTCCAACAGAGTTCGAGACTACTGTGTTAAATCTATATGTTTGGCCCGACTTTACCCCTTCCCAACGATTAAAACTCAAAACCAATTTCGTTTCCCATGGACCGAGTGTCTCTACAGGTTGCTGCCACTCCTTCCCATACTCCAATGTGTCAGAGCCATCATGACTAACTTGTATGGTTAATGGCTGTGATGAATTATTGGTCAAGTATACGTCTGTATCTGCCATAACAGGCGTTACAACGAGTGAAACTAGCAAAATCTTCCACAGCTTAAAACTCATGTTATCTTCCTTTATCTGAATTTACGGTTAAAATTTAGACTAAATATGTTTCATATTTGTTATAAATAAATTAAAGGATATGATTCATAGTCTTAATTATAAAACGTGATGACAAAGAACTTTTTAACGAATTAAAAGCTCAAAGTTTGAACTCGTTTAAACATTCAGAACTCTAAATGCAATCATTATTTTTATCAAAATGCAGCCAGACAGTAAGTATCTTTTGGCATTATATTTTTCATTCTTAGGCTTCATTTAAAAATTCAAACATTAGGATAAAAATTTCTCTATGTAGAGGCTGGATAGTTGCCCGTTAAAAATGAAATTTTTATGCACTCGATACCTATGAAAAGTATGGGGAAATTTTGTTTTATCTAAAGTTTTAAATACTAAATATAGTTTGAGCTGTAACTAACAAAAAAACCACCAAATGTGGTGGTTTTTATAGATATAATAGGTTGAAAGAGTAAAGATTTTCGCTTTCAACCTTATGTTTTTTAAATACTAAATAAATTTAATCATCATCTTTAGGTAAAATTTTCTTTTTCGGAATAAAGACCGAATCACCTACAGCAACATTCTGGTAAAAACCTTTGTCGCGTTGCACTGGTTTTTTGCTCAGCTTTTTACTAGTTGGCTTAGACTTCTTAACCACTTTATTCTTAACTCGGTAGTCTGTTTTTTTAGGTTTCACGCCTTTGAACTTCCCTTTGAGGCCTTCTAATTCAGAGAAAGTAATATCCTGCTGTAAATAGGTTTCAATACGTTTAAAGCTATCCCAATCTTTGGGGCCAACTAAAGAAAGGGCATCACCTTTATTTCCCGCTCTACCTGTACGGCCAACACGATGGACGTATTCTTCGGTATGCTTTGGCATATCAAAGTTGACCACATGAGTCACATTGGCGATATCGAGCCCACGAGAGGCAACATCCGTTGTAACCAAAATCTTAAATACGGCACGTTCAAATTGGCTCATGATTGTGTTTCGCTGAGTTTGATTAAGATTCCCACTTAAGGCGACAGCTTTTAATTTATTTGCATTGAGTTTTTCAGTCAGACGCTCAGTATCAACACGAGTTGCTGTAAATATAATTAACTGTTTATATTCAGCTTCCTGTAATATACGTTCTAAAACCAATTCTTTGTGATCGAGGTGATCACAAAGATAAAATGTCTGAGTAATGTCCTTATGCTGCTCGTTTGAAACTCCTATTGCAATTCGCTTTGGAGCATCCAACATTTCATACGCAATGCTGTTGACTTCAGCATGATCAAGTGTCGCTGAGAACATCAAAGTTTGGCGACGGCGATGCTTGGCTGCACTGCTAATCCGGCGCAGCTCAGGGGCAAAGCCTAAATCCAACATACGGTCAGCTTCATCTAGAATCAGAGTCTCCAGCCCATCCAAATACAACGAACGATGTTCAAGATGATCAGCCAAACGACCGGGTGTAGCGACAATAAACTTTGGGTAACGGCGCAACGCTTTAACTTGGTCGTTAAAGTTTTCACCACCAACAATTAACGTCGCCTCATAAGACAGCCCACCCAACATAGAGCGTAACTCACCATACACCTGTTTTGCCAATTCTCGAGTAGGGGCAAGAATAACTCCTCGGGGATCTTTGGCAGAAAATGCTTTGTTCTTTAAGGACTTGTGTAGCATAGGTAACACAAACGCAAGCGTTTTTCCTGAGCCTGTTTTTGAAGAAGCAAGCAAGTCTTTTCCAGCTATAGACACCGGTATGGCTTGCTGCTGGATTTCTGTAGCTTGCTTAAAATCAAAATGCTTAAGATTTTTCAATAAGCGATTGTCTAACCCTAACTCTCTAAAGTGCAAAGTATTCTCCTGTTTATGTGTGTCTCAGTCTTACTTTTGTTTAAACCCAAACACGGAAATTAAAAAAACGCGCCATGATACCCTGAAAGTGTAGGAGTGGGTAGAGATCACAGAAATTTTCCATTTCATCTTGGTTTGGTACTCATTCTAGTTAGAACATTAACATTTACATCCACTGGCTGTGAGACATGTATCAATTAATTCGATAATTGCTTAAATTCTTGGGTTTTTTTGACTTTCCCTTGCTTTTTGACAGGCAGAATAGAGTCTACACTTTAGGAATCGTCACTATATGAGCGTAAAAGTATAGGACGTCTTTTTGATACTTTACATGCAAGGAGTTCTTCTATGAACAAAATGTTGATCGCAGCTGCGGCCTCTTCTGTACTTTTTCTCGCAGGTTGTGCTTCAGGCCCAGACGACGCATCTTCAGCAAAACTTGACGAGCTAAGCAATCAGGTTAGCCAGCTAAGCCAAGATGTTCAGGCACTTAAATCTGAGTCAATGTCAGCTCGTGAAGAAGCTGAACGTGCTAACGAGCGCATCGACAACATTGCCCAGTCTTACACAAAGTAAGTCTGTCAATATTCGATTAGAAAGGGTCTGTGAACACAGGCCCTTTCTGTTTTTTTAGTCAAAATTTATCAATCAATAAAATCAGGTGAAACCACTTCAACGGGTACACCATTTTGGGCTAGGATGACCGCTTTTGCTTTAACATCAGATAGCTCGAATTCGTCTAACCACCATCGTAATTCCTCAGGTAACACTAACGGCTTTTTACTACCATCGCTTCGGGTCAATGGCTCGTGTGCTTCAACAAACACACTCCGATCAGGCTCAAGTGCAACTTTAATTGGCTCATTAATAACTCTCACTTTTTCGCCTAAATCCACTTTGGGAAACAACCAATCAATATCTTTCGGATCCATACGGATACAACCTGAGCTTACACGAAGTCCAATACCAAAATCTTTGTTTGTTCCATGAATAAGGTACTCACCAATACCATAAGCCAATCGCATTGCATAATCTCCAAGCGGATTGTCAGGGCCTGCTGGCACAATGTTTGGTAAGTCGATACCTTTTTCTCGGTATTCTTTACGAATTGATTTTGGCGGCTTCCAGGTTGGATTACGCTTTTTCTGACTGATACTTGTCGCCATTTCCGGCGTATCCCTACCAATTCGTCCAATCCCCACTGGAAAAATATGCACCACATTATTTTCTGGCTGGAAATAGTACAAGCGAAGCTCAGCAAGATTAATAACAATACCTTCTCTTGGTACACTCGGAAGTATGATACGAGTTGGGATAATCAAGACATAGTTTTCAGCAGGCAAGAAAGGGTCGACACCTTTGTTAGCCGCCATTAAAGATAAAAAACCGACATCATAGCGCTTTGCTATGTCTGAAAGGCTTTCACCTTCTACCACTTGGTGATATTGGGTTCGCCCAACAATATTGCTCCCTTCTGCTGGCATTTGATAAGTTACCGCCAACACATTCAGACTAAAGCAACATAAAAGAGGGAGAAGAATACGCAGCATGTTAAGCGTCCTTAGCTTCCTTATAAAGGCGTAAGGTTACTTCCCTCTCGACCTTATGATCAACTATTGGATCAGGATATGACACGTTTCTTACATCCGGACACGCCCAAGGCTTATGAATATAGGAATCTGGTACCTCGGCTAATTCAGGTAACCAGTGTCGGATGAAGGCTCCAGATGGATCAAATCGCTCTCCTTGCGTAATAGGGTTAAAGATCCTGAAATAGGGTTGTCCATCACACCCAGTAGAAGCACACCACTGCCACCCTCCATTATTGGAGGCGTAGTCACCATCAATAAGATTGTTGATAAAATATCTCTCACCTATTCGCCAATCAATATGGAGATCCTTAATAAGGAAGCTGGCAACAATCATCCTAAGACGATTATGCATCCATCCTGTATGATTAAGTTGTCGCATAGCAGCGTCCACTATGGGGTAGCCCGTTTGACCCATTTTCCACGCTTCAATCCATTGACTATCATTGTGCCAAGTAACACCTTCACCCCAAGTAAGAAAGCAACGTCCTTTACAGAGCTTAGCTTCAAAATAGATAAGATGTTGATAGAACTCTCGCCATATCAATTCACTTTGCCACACTGCTCGTCCTTGGTTTAAAGGTAGTGTTTGACCATACATAAGTCGAGCCATACATTGACGAACTGATAAAGCTCCAATGGCGAGATAGGGGGACAGTCTACTGGTGCCAGAAATGGATGGAAAATCACGATCACTAGCATAACGATCTACATGCTTGGCATCAAAGTCTCTTAGCTCAGCAATAATAGAGTGCGTATCTGCATGCCATGCCGTACTGTTTTTTCTTGGGTAGCTAAAAGAAGAATCTTGATGGAACAGCAATGACCTCACCGCTTCTGGTGTGGGTAATACTACTCCCTTTGGCGTTTTTTTGACCTCGAACGACTGTTGACCAAGCTTGGCAAGGTATGCATTTTTATACGGAGTGAAGACTTTAAAGTAACGACCTTGCTTATTAATTATTGTTCCTGGTGCAAAAATACATTTATCTTCGCAGCATTTTACATGGATGTTATCGGCTAATAATTGGCTGACCAAGCAATCATCACGCTGGCATTCATCCACTTCATATTCACGATTTACAAATACTGTGTCAGCCTTCAGGCTTTTGGCAACATCGGCAACCCGCAATACACTATCTGAAAACTGTGGAACCTCGTCGTATAACAAATCAATGTTTAGCGCTGCCAACTCCTGGCTAAGTTGCTGTAACCTTCGAAATATTAAGTCGGCTTGAATAGGTGCTAAACCATGATTTTTCCATGTTTCATGCGTTGCGATATAAATACAGACGACAGGTTGACCATAACTGAGGGCTTCAATTAAAGCCGTATTATCATCAGTTCTTAAGTCTCGTCTTAACCAAACAAGCTTCACTGTTCACACCGTAACTGTTGTAGAAGTTCAGAAACCATTATTTGCCCAGAAAACGTAGCCTCTAATTGGTTAAGCGCCGCCAATTGAGATTCACTGATAGCTCTAGCACTGTAGATACTAATAAGAGAAAACTCCTCAACTGCAGGATGAATAACTAATCCCGATAAATCATCAACTTCATCCAACATGGTAATATTGTACCCCTTTCCAACCAACGACAGTGCCATCAAACGAGAACCAATATCGGTATTGCCAAGTATGCTAATAACCAGAGCCTTGCCAGAGCGAGTTGCTTTATTCTCAGACTCAATGACCGAGTTCAACTTGTTCAACATTAATGAATGAAACAAACCTGATTGAAGTGTACGCAAACATTGTCTGACGGGAAACAGCGCCTTCAGTATTGGTTGAATGAACTGACTATCGACGACCTTGAGCGGATACTCTTTTACCACAGCATTAATAAGAGTTTCAGCCTGACCTTTGTTCAAGTTGGCTAAGGCATCTAGTACAGATTCAACATCCTCTAACTGAGTATCATTATCTATCATATTGATAGATTCACTGTTGCCTGCTTCTATAAGAGCTTTGACCTTACCTATTGATACTCCTTTGTTCAACCATCCTTGAATTTTATCAATTAAATCAATATGCTTTTGGGTATAGAGTCTATGACCTTTTGGCGTTCTTTCAGGTTCAATCAAGCTATATCTTCTCTGCCAAGCCCTTAAGGTTACTGGCTTAACCCCGGTCATTTCAGAGATTTCTCTAATGGCGTATTTCTTCATTTTATAACCCGTACCTCAGCCTCATTTCCTGAGGGTGAGGCTGTAAAAACTTCTGCTCTGATAGATACTCATCTGGATACGCCGCCAAATAATGTTTAATTAAAGTAATTGGAGCCAATAAGGGTAAAATTCCCTGACGATAATCTTCTATCACTCTGCATAATTCAACTTTTTCATCTTTACCGAGAGCTCGTTTGAAGTAGCCTTGTAGATGCATCAACACATTCGTGTTGTTTTTTCTGCTCGCTCGATGAACAACCGCTTTCATTAAACCTTCTCTGTACATTTGGTAAAAAGTATTTGAGTCATAATCTTTAATATTCGCGACCAATCGGCCCAAATTTTTATAGGATTGAGGATGATGGGCCATCAAAGTCAGTTTGTATCGTGAATGGAAAGCAACTAATTTTCCTGCGGTAGGCTCGTCTCCCATCGAGTCATAAAAATCTCTCAGCACAAATATTCGTGCGATAAAATTTTCTTTTAGCACTGGATCATTTAAACGGCCGTCTTCCTCTACAGGCAACCACGGCATTTGTTTCATCAATTCTTGAGTAAAGAGCCCAACACCGGTGTTTTCCGCCCCACCTTTACGATATATTTTAACTCGTTCCATACCACAGGTAGGCGACTTAGCACAAACTATGTATCCACACAAATCTTGGTTCTTAAGTTCCCCAACTTTTTGCTCGGAAAAATCCAGCATTTTAGCCGTGTGTTCAATGTCAGGATTTTTGGTCTCAACCAATGCAACTCTTTCTTGGTCAGATATCAAACGAATCGTAGGACGCGGAACAGGCATTCCCATACCAACTTCTGGGCATACAGGAACAAATTCAAAATATGGCGTTAATTCTTTGGTCACAAATTTGCTGGTTTTATGCCCGGAGTCAAAACGAACGTTTTCCCCTAAAACACAAGAGCTGATACCCACTTTAATCGAGTTTGTCATGTTCTGAGTCCTCAGTTGAATGGTATACAAAAAAAATTCTTGTATAAGAAATAGCACAGGTTCTTTTATTTGTACAATATTTAAATTTGTATAAGTTAAGGTTAGATACTTGTTCACAACACTTTGAGGTCAAATAAAAAACAATCTTTTTTTGCAAATCGATTGCTTTAACTCTTTCAACATAAAACGTTATCACCACAAGTAACAGTAACGATAACAGTGACTTTTGTGATGTGCATCTCATGGCAGCAAACCAGATCTGGCTAGTATTCCCCTACCGATTTTCAAATCAACACAATTAGTGATCAGAAGTTATATTGACTAATTATTCGGAGTAAATACTATGGCAACCCCACACATTAATGCTCATCCAGATGATTTCGCAGAAACGGTTTTAATGCCAGGCGATCCGTTAAGGGCTAAATACATTGCGGAAACTTTTCTTGAAGATGCCAAACAAGTTTGTGATGTACGCAACATGTTCGGCTATACAGGCTCATACAAAGGACAATGTATATCTGTTATGGGCCACGGTATGGGGATCCCATCATCTAGTATCTATGTACATGAACTTATCACAGAGTATGGTGTGAAAAATATTATCCGTATAGGTAGCTGTGGTGCGGTAAGAGATGATGTTAATTTAATGGATATCGTTATTGGCATGGGCGCATCAACGGACTCCAAAGTAAACCGTATACGATTCAATGATCATGACTTTGCTGCAATTGCAGATTTTGGTTTATTAGAAGAAGCGGTTAAACAAGCACGTTCACAGAATGTATCAATCAAAGTTGGTAACGTTTTCTCAGCTGATCTTTTTTACACCCCAGAATCTGAGATTTTCGAAAAGATGAAGAAGCTCGGTATCTTAGGTATTGATATGGAAGCTGCTGGTATTTATGGCGTTGCAGCCGATCATGGAGCAAAAGCGCTGACGATTCTAACTGTCTCTGATCACATTATACGTGGAGAAAAGCTCAGTTCAGAAGAACGCCAGGAGTCTTTCGATGACATGATGAAAGTGGCACTAGAAACAGCCATCAACATATAACGAATCATATTTTGCTACCAAGCGGGTTGCTTCGGTAGCTTTAATAATTCCGAGGTGGAAATAGTGATATCTGGCAAACTGCCTATGGAAGCAGATGGGTTGCAACTCAATTTTTGTAAAACATTGGCGTGTAGTAATTTTGGACTGAGCGAAGCGTATAGATATGTGCTGCAACATGCTAATCCCAAACGACCTACGATGGTTTGTCGGGAATGTGGCGCTTTTCCCCCCTTACTTAACAACCAAGAAGTCATAAACGAGTTACACCGTTTAAGACAACTTCACAGTGACGGTTTACCCGCCTGCCGAAATAGTTATTGTGAACACTTTGGTCTTTCCGTTCACACTCACAAGCACGTATATCATGCTTTTGGCTATAGTGGTGACCGCCAACGTTATCGTTGCAAACTATGTCAATCAACCTTTGTTGATAAATGGTCTGGCACAAATCATAAACTATCCTTCCAAGAAAGCTTACTGGGGTTTCTTTTCACTGGATATTCTGTACGTGAGATTTGTCGCAAGTTAGAAATCAACCCAAAAACCTTCTATGACCATTTAGATCATATTGCCAGTAGATGCCGTCGAAAACTGGCTATGTTCGATGCTCGCTGGGTTAATCACGCCAATCAATATGAATTAGCATCCGATTACCTACCATTACAACCTAAAAGCAATAATGGTGTGCTTTGGTTCGTTACTGGTGAGGCTCAAACTGGCTACATACTATGCCAGCACGTTAATTACTCTGGAAATGAAGAGCCGCAGGGCAGTATTGACCACGATCCCTACCAACCCTCTTCTCGGCTTGTAAGTCATGAATATTCTCTAGAGGCATATACACCGATTCCCTCAGGATCTTTGGTATTGAAAGAGCGAATTGACCAAAAATACCAAGCTATTCTAGCTAGGAGTAATGTCGAAGATCCCATGGGCAATTTAAGTCATCTTCATTACCCAACCAAAGGCGCTCTAATCAGGCCACCCTATACTTCATACGCACATTTTTTACATGTCCTTTCACTTTGTAACAATGAGCGAAGAGTGACTATGTATCTCCCTCAAGATCCTGTGTTACGCTCTGCAGCATTGAGCGTTGGCCTATCAAGAATCCAGCGTCAAAATATCGACCTGATGTATGTAGAGGAAGATAAAGGCTGGAGGAGTAGCAATAGTATCGACAAAATTGATATCCTTCATATGGGGTGGTGGCGAGACCGCTGGGCAATCACCACAGCCGATGGCGCTTCTAAGGGCATTTGTTACCTTGCTGGAGATAATAATCAACCTAAAGAATGGCTTAGCAAAGCGAGCGTGCGTCAAACCGCCTTTTATCAGCATAGATTTCAAGCACTTTTTGAAGACTTTATCAATGAGCCTAGACGTAAACTCCGCCCTGGAGGTTTATTACCATTACTAGATATATTTAGAGCATGGCATAACTTATGCTACCAAGGTAAGAGTGGTATGACAGCAGCACAGAGTCTTGGTTTGACTCAAACACCTCTAACGCTTAGAGAACTGCTTTCATAGTTGCTATATTTGAAGCAAGCCATTAAGTCTTGAGTGTATTCGTGCTGTAGTCGTATTAGTCAATCTTTGTGTAATGGCGATGAATACATATTGTATATTTTGCTGTGAAGGGGTTGGCTCATTGGATAAAAACCAGAACCTTTTAGATACAGAAATTGAACAGCTTAGAGCACATATTGAGCATGAACCGAAGAAAGTTTTAGCGACTGCTGAACAATGCGTCACTCGTGCAAATCAGGTCTTATACCCTGAAGGAGCTGTGCAATGCCTGATAATTATGTCTCGATGCTCATTGTGCTTGATGGACTACAAACTTGGACTCAAATACATAAAGTTAGCCCACAATACACTCAATACGCTAGACACCGATGACTATTTAGCTGAAATACTCCATATCCACGCCCTCCATTTTTGGGGACAAGCCAAATATTATTCCGCGCAACAGTTTTGGATCAATGCACTTGAGCAAGCGACGTTGGTTGATGAGATTAAGATTCAAATTGAATGCTTAATTGGTTTGGGCAATGTTTGGCGAATCACCCATGAATACAACCTAGCTAAAACGACTCATGAGCTAGCAGTTACCGTTGCCAATAATACACGTATTACTTCTCTCGAGGGCAAGGCTCGAGTACTTCTCGCTTGGGACCTTTATCTTCTCAGCAATTATGTCGAAATGCTTACGATACTCGATGGGGCGACTGAGGCACTAGAACAAAATGATGATAGAACATGGCAGGCAGAGGTTTGGGATTTTAGAGGACTTGCTTTACTTGGGCTAAAACGTATAGAAGATGCAGAAGTAGCGACGGAAAAAGCACAAGCTCTTGCTGAGGAGTATAATCTCGTCTGGATGAAGGCAAATTCTTATGTCAGTTTGGCACGTCTAGAACTGATGAGAAAATGCCCAGATAAAGCTGCGCAACTGTTAATTCAGGCTGAGCGCTCTGCCCACACTTTTGACAATGGCGAATTACTTTCGCAAATCTGTTTTCAGCAATCAAGAGTTGCCGAAGAGCAAAGCGATTACAAAGCTGCTCTCAACGCATTTCAGAAATACCGCAAATATTCGACAAACAACTTAAAAGAACAGACTGCACGGGTCACAAATGATAAAGCTCGCTCATCTAAAAAACAATTAGAGCAACGAGCACGTAAACTCATAAATCGAATTCGTGGACAGCACGAGTATGACCCAGAAAAACAGCTCAGCCAGATGGTCTCTGAAATTTATTGGTGGGAACAATTAGTACTATCTAAAATGGAATTGAAGCGGTCCAATCATGCTGTGATTACTATCCAACATAACGATTCCGACTACATTGAAGTGTGCTCTGAACTTGCCCATTCATTATGTACCCAGAAAGATTTACTTTCTCGTTTAAGCAGCGATCGGTTAGGCATACTCCTCGCTGAAAAAGGCGATCCCGCTACGCAGGTGTATCATGTGTTAGCCAAAATGATCGAAATATATCCTTGGCATCGAAAAGGGCTCGATAAGCCCCTACCCCAAGTTGAACTACAAGATATCTTAATGTTCCCTTTCACCCTAGAACAGTTAGAAGACGACCAACTCATGGAAGAATAAAATGGAAGACTTACTGAAAAAAATCTCTGAGTCTGGGTTAGATGCCTCTTCAATATTAGGTGAAGAAGCAATTATTTTTTGGAATCACATCCTGCAACATATCGCCACAACGGCTCAAGAAAAAGCAATGTGTTTAGTCATCAGTGCCGAATATCGCAGACGATTAAAACAACCAAAATCATGTATTGAAGAGCTCCGACTTGCGATAGAGCACCTCATTTTACCCAATGATTCTGATCTCATTCTTGAAATTAAACACTGTTTAGCAGAGAGACTAGTAGAAAACAGCGAGTACTCTGCAGCCCTACAAGAATACATTAGCTGTTCCACTATTGCCGTCGATAACAGTCATATCGATGCCTACGTGTTAGCTGTAGTAGGTATGGGGAATTTATGTGGAACTTATGGAGACCATGCCCGGGCGCTGAGGTACTACCAAAAAATTGACGCTATTGATCATGCTATATCCAGTCGTTCTCTACGTCTAAAATACAAACTTTACATACTCGCTTGCTATATTGAACTCAATCGTACAGCAGCAGCCAAAGATACCCTCAAAGAATGTTCAGAGCTTGCGATATTGGTTAGCGATAAAACATTCATGAGTCAAATTCTGCTTTATCAAGCCAAGCTCTACCGCAAACAAAATAAGTATAACCAAGCTATGGAGTGCTTAGGTAATATTCAATATACGGCTGGGAATATGAATTCAATGTGGTTATCAAAAATGGTTCGTTTTGAATTAGCCCACTGCTTAAACAACACAAAAAAGCCACACCTTGCTAACTGGGTATTGGATTCAGCACAAAAAAAAATGACTCTCTATGCATCTCCGATTCTTGATCTAAAATTTAATACGGTATTGGGTGAGCTATATGAACAGCAAGAAAAATTCAAACAAGCGCTAGAATGCCAAAAACGCGCATTTCGAATTGAAAGCGATTTGATGAAGCAAGTACCTATTGCCGAACTTGGCGCATCTCAGCTACGACGCCTCGCTAGATTTGAGTTACACCTAAAACTCATTTTGTCTGAAATAGAAAATCGAGAGCTGAAAGAAACCACAGAAAATCAGAAAAATACTGTTGCCAAACTTAAACAAGATGTATTTACTGACCCCCTAACCAATCTAAATAATCGGCGTTGGCTAGACGTGAAGCTTAAAGATTTACTGCTGCATGATGTTCCATTTGCCTTGCTGATCGTCGACATCGATCACTTTAAATCGATTAATGATGAATTGAGTCACCTAGTCGGTGATAAAGCCATAGTAAATGTATCAAGTGAACTCGCTACTTACTTCAAATTCAGAGGAGCATCCTGTGTACGCTTTGGAGGTGAAGAGTTTCTAGTCATCATTGAACGATGTACTATTGAGCAAGCCTCAATGCATGCAGAAAACTACCGCGAACGTATTTTTCAGTATGGTTGGCAAGCCATACTCGGCGAGCGAGGCCTAAGTGTTAGTATAGGTATAACCCTACACCTTGAAGGCGAAAATACCCAACGAACCTTTCATCGTGCAGATAAGGCACTCTACCGAGCTAAAGCAAACGGCAGAAATCAAGTTTGTACTGAGTAGCAAATTTCTCAATTTGTTAAGAGAGAAAGCGATAAAACATAACGAATTCATTATTCTTAATAAAATATCCACTTAAATCATCATTAATACTGGTAACAAACATAAAAAGGGAGCAGGTTTATGTTTTTGGATTACTTCGCACTCGGTCTTTTGATCTTTGTCGCGCTAGTCATATTTTACGGCATCATTGTGATCCACGATATCCCCTATGAGATTGCAAAAGAAAGGCAGCATCCGCACCAAGATGCCATCCATTATGCAGGATGGGTCAGTTTATTTACACTCCATACAATTTGGCCTTTTCTTTGGATATGGGCGACTTTATGGCGACAAGAACGAGGTTGGGGGTTCCAAAAACTCGAAGAAGAGCAACATGATATTCATCATAGAATGGACCGACTTAGTGAACAGTTAGGCCGTTTACAACAGCAGCTTGATACGATAAATACCACATCAAAGCCCCAGGCAGATGTATATTCTGAGAGTAATGAGGAGAAACAATAATGGATTTACTCCTTATCTTAACGTACGCCGCTTTATGTATAGCTGTTTTCAAAGTATTCAATATTCCTCTCAATAAGTGGACCGTACCCACAGCAGCTCTAGGAGGTGTTGTGCTTGTCGGCACTTTGATCTTACTAATGAATTATAACCACCCTTTCACTCAGCTTGGAAATCAGGTGTTTTCCACCACACCAATTGTTTCTGGTGTTAGAGGACGAGTTATTGATGTGCCTGTTGAAGCCAATAAACCTCTCAAACAAGGGGATGTACTATTTATTATTGACCCTACGCCTTTTGAAGCAGAAGTCGATAAGTTAAAAGCTAAGATCAAAGAAGCCAGTCAAAATGCTCTTAGCCTTCAAGCTGATGTTCTTGAAGCCCAAGCTGCTTTAACCCAATCGATTGCTGATCGGGATAAGGCACAGCGAGAATTTTCGCGCTACAAACGTGGCTATGAAAAAGGGGCGTTCACTGAACAAGAACTTGACACACGCCGTCAAGAATACAAAGCTTCCGAAGCCGCTGTCGATGTATCAAAAGCGAGGGTTAGCCAAGCAAAAATTGCACTAAACTCTGATATAGGTGGTGAAAATACTTTGGTTGCTCAATACCTTGCAGAACTTCGCCAAGCAGAGTTCGATTTGGAACAAACCATCGTAAGAGCACCAACGGATGGCTTTGCTACCCAACTCGCCCTGCGACCTGGTGTGATGGCAGTGCCTCTTCCTCTTGCCCCTGTAATGACTTTTGTCCATACAGAGGAAACCCAATACGCCGCCGCATTTAGACAAAACTCCCTGCAACGCTTACAACCCGGCTATGAAGCTGAATTTCTCTTTAGAGCCATTCCAGGTAAAGTGTTCAAAGGAAAGGTTGTCGATGTATTGCCTGCCATCGGTGAGAGCCAATTTCAAGCTCGTGGATCTCTATTGGGTACTGAGGCACTTCGCACTAGTGGCCGTGTTTTTGTCACCTTAGAAATTACTGATGATCTATCTAGTTACCACCTTCCAATGGGTACTGCTGTTGAAGTCGCTGTGTATTCCAATAAGTTCACCCATGTTTCGATTATGCGCAAAGTGCTGATCAGAATGAAAAGCTGGCAGAACTATTTGTATCTCGACCATTAAATATGTATTCCTATTATTAAACCCGTATATTTATTATTCATAATGCAAAAAGCCCCAGCTTAACTTTCAAGCTGGGGCTTATTGTTCAAAGAAGCTCAAAATTGACTTAACCAATGAGTGATATATAGCCCTGCAGAATAATCAAATTAACGATATCGATAAAAAATGCACCAACAATTGGTACAACTACAAAGGCTTGAGGAGATGGGCCATACTTACTCACCAATGACCCCATATTCATCACTGCGGTCGGTGTTGCCCCTAAACCAAAGCCACAATGGCCACCAGACATAACAGCGGCATCGTAATTCGAGCCCATGACCTTAAAGGTAACAAAGTAGGCAAATACGCCTAACACCACCGATTGCACCGACAATATGATTAAAAATGGTATAGCGAGATCAAATATATTCCAAAGTTTCAGGCTCATTAAAGCCATAGCCAAAAACAGTGACAAAGATACAGTGCCGAGAATATCTACGGTTTCAACATCCATACGATTCACTTTAGCCACTTCCATGACATTAGTGATAAATACACCAATAAATAGGGCATACACAAAGTCAGGGATCATTAACCAACTCACTTGCAAGCTCGTCACCCATTGCTCAAGGTACTTCGCGCCGGTAACACAAATTAACAAGACAAACAAAATCTCAATGACCTTTTTTGCTGTAACCTTATCTTCTTCGTACTCGTTATAGGTCACCAACTCAGGGAACCTTTCATGGGTGTTTGCCCCGCTCCCATAGTCAGACTCAAAGCCATTTTTATTAATCAATTTTTGGGCAACTGGGCTACCAATAATTCCGCCAATAATTAGCCCGAAGGTCGCCGATGCCATTGCAATTTCTAGTGTGTTACTTAGCCCATACGTTTCTGAAAAAGTCTGGGACCATGCAGCGCCAGTGCCGTGTCCCCCAGATAAAGTAATTGAACCTGCAATAAGTCCCATTAAAGGGTCTAGGCCAAGAATCGTTGCCAATGAAACACCAACAGCATTTTGGATGATAATGTAAAATGAGGCGACCGCGAGAAAAACAAACACCTTAGCCCCACCTTTTATCAACTGTGTATAATTAGCTGCAAGCCCTACAGTACTGAAAAACATCAGCATAAATGTGTTTTGTAATGGTAATGAAAACTCTAGGTTGATACCTTCAAAGTGCATCATTGTAATGGCAAATGCGACTATTAATCCGCCTACTATAGGCTCTGGAATGTTAAATTTCTTAAGGATGGGAAGCTTTGAATTTACAAAATGGCCCAGAAATAATACACAAATAGCGATTAAGAAAGACTCTAATGGTCCGACTGAAATTACCTGATTCATATAACCTCTTTGTTGTCTGTCACCCATCATCCATAACTAGGCAACTGCATAACGTTTCGACATATTTGGCAACTTATCCCCTGGTTAATCACCAAGTACTAGTTGCACAATTCATAACTGAAACCCATCGCCAGCTGTCAGTACTCACAATACATCCAAACGCAACAACCTAATAGCTGCCGTTTAAATGCAAAAATAAAGCGTACATTATGGATAATATCTAAGAGACTTGTCGAGATCTGACTAGAAATTTGTCTCTTTTATTGGTGTAAAGTGAACCGACGATAGAAATAAAAAAAAACCAACCGCAATAATTGCGATTGGCATATATATTTTGTGAACAAATTTATTCACTAACAACGTCAGTTGGCTAGGTGACCCTCGGCTTAATAAGGGTCAACCTGATTAATGCACTATGCGTGCCAATATTTTAAACCCATAAAAATGATACTTTGCTTCAGATTTCTGTCCTGATATTATAAGGTTTTTGCAAATCGCTAATCGCATTTTGCAAATACATGCAAATAAATATAAAATCAGTCCCGTATTAATCTGGAGCTGTGTACATAATTTGGTACTGTTTGATAGCCATTATCGCTATAATCCATATACCCTCATTAATTTGCTCTAAAGAATGAAATACTTATCAACTTTCATAAAAGGTTTGGCCATGGGAGCAGCTGATGTTGTCCCGGGAGTATCTGGCGGTACAATCGCTTTCATAACGGGAATATACGACACTCTATTAGAGAGCATTCGCCGTATTAATCCACAGCTCATTGGTATTATTAAGCGGGATGGAATTAAAACAGCTTTTGAGCATATCAACGGCCTTTTCCTACTCGCATTATTTGCTGGTGTTTTCACGAGCATTGCAACCCTAGCAAAACTGATTTCTTGGCTGCTAGTCACTCATCCAATCCCACTTTGGTCTTTCTTTTTTGGCCTGATCGTGGTTTCAGTTTTTCATATGCTCAAGCAAATAGAGAAAAAAAGCCCCAGCCGACTGCTATTACTTCTACTGGGTATTGGCTTCGCGTACAGTATTGCTATACTCCAGCCACTGCAGCTTGAACCTACTGGCATAAATATCTTACTCGCTGGTACCATTGCAATCTGTGCCATGATACTCCCTGGCATCTCGGGCAGTTTTATTCTCCTTCTCATTGGGATGTACACGCCCGTCTTAGGGGCAGTAAAATCAGTGGATATTCCTATTCTGCTACTTTTCATTTCCGGGTGCGTTATTGGGTTACTAAGCTTTTCGCACATACTTACTTGGCTGCTCAAACATTTCAGAGACCTTACTTTGATTTTCCTTACCGGATTAATGATCGGTACATTACCCAAAATATGGCCTTGGAAAGAAACACTTACTTGGAGAACTAACTCTAGCGGCGAGCAAGTACCTTTGATTGAGCGCAATCTTTCCCCACTTGATTTTGAAGCGATCACCTCACAACCGGCACAAATAACGGTCGCTGTTCTTCTTATGCTGAGTGCGGTTGCCTTAGTTCTAATTCTCGAAAAATTCGCTACACATTCCGAAAATCAATAACATCTAAAAATAAATCTATCCACATACTACAAGCAGCTAATCTGCTGCTTGTCCACCCTCTATGACCATTCTAAAACTCACACCACTCGACATTTTGTCAGTTGCAGAACTACTCATTGTTGGACAGTATTAAAGTATCGACCTTTATGGAGCTCTCTCATGTCCAACGTATTTCATCGACATTGCCACAACATTTTACCTACTATTAGCCATGGTGAGGGCATATACCTTTTTGATAATAATGGAAATTCCTATCTTGATGCATGTGGAGGTGCAGCTGTATCAAACCTAGGACACAACCATGCAGCAGTAAAACAAGCAATTACAGAGCAGGTTAAACGTATTCCTTATGCTCACACAGGTTTTTTTACTAGTCAGCCAAGTGAGCAGTTAGCCGAAAAGCTATGCTCTCTAATGCCTGTTCAGTTCAATCGCGTCTACTTTGTGAGTGGGGGTTCTGAAGCGGTAGAAGCTGCACTTAAAATGGCTCGACAGTATTTTGTTGAACAAGGACAGTCGACTAAAACGGAGTTTATAGCGCGTAGGCAGAGCTACCATGGAAATACTTTAGGCGCCTTAAGTGTTGGTGGTAACGAGTGGCGCCGTGAACCTTTTAAACCCTTGCTTTCACCTGCCCACCATATCGATCCATGTTATGCGTATCGTTACCAACAGCAAGATGAGACCGAACTGGAGTATTCAATACGTACTGCAAACCAGCTTGAGGAAAAGATTCTTGAGCTTGGCCCACAAAAAGTCATGGCATTTATTGCAGAACCTATAGTCGGCGCAACTTCAGGAGCAGTGCCAGCTACACAGGGTTACTTTAAACGTATCCGTGAAATTTGTGACCAATATAATGTGCTGCTTATTTTGGATGAGGTTATGTGTGGTATTGGAAGAAGTGGACGCTTGTTCGCATTTGAACTAGAAAATATCGAGCCAGATCTGGTGTGTATTGCTAAAGGTCTAGGAGCTGGGTATCAACCTATTGGGGCAACAATAGCAAACGACAAGGTATACCAATCTATCTCTAATGGAAGTGGTTTTTTCCAACATGGGCATACTTACATGGCGCATCCCGTCGCCTGTGCATGCGGACTGGCGACCATTAATGCCATAATAGATGAACAGCTTATTAGCAGCGTAAACCGCTTGGGAAGTAAGCTAAAGCAAGCACTTATTGATGAACTTGGGCCTCTCCCCAATGTCGGCGACATACGCGGCAAAGGGCTATTGCTGGGCATTGAATTAGTCAAAGACAAACAAAGTAAAGCGCCGCTCCACAGCACGACTCAAGCTCATAACATGATAAAAGCTCAGGCTATGCAAAACGGTCTTATGTGCTATCCGATGGCAGGTACCATTGATGGCAGACAAGGCCACCATATTCTACTCGCCCCTCCTTTTATCCTTCAAGACCAACATATAGAAGAAATAGTCACCAAGTTAAAAAGCACTCTAAATGAGGTGTCGAAAAAATGGATTTGACCTCATCATATGATAACAACGGCTCACATAGAGCTATTATTGTCGCGCCCAACGGAGCACGTAAAACCAAGCAAGATAACCCTAACATCCCTTTAACCGATACAGAAATCATTGATGACGTTATTGCTTGTCGCGATGCTGGAGCCGCTATGGTTCATCTTCACTGCCGTGACGCTAAAGGAGCACACAGCCTTGATGTAAAACTTAATAATCACCTTTATGCTCATGTTAAGCAAGCAGTAGGGGATAGTATGATAGTTCAATTAACCACTGAAGCGATCGGTATTTACTCCCCCTCCCAACAAAAACACTTAATAAAAACCGTTAAGCCAGAAGCGGCTTCATTTGCGCTACGTGAGTTACTTCCAAACAACACCGATTTCAATGACAGTCAGGCCTTTTTCCATTGGGCAGCAGAACAAGGTATTATCAGCCAAATTATTCTTTATGACCAATCAGATATATCACGTTATCTACAACTGCTCGATCAGGGTGTTTTACCTAGCCAAAACCAACACGCCTTAATTGTTTTAGGACGTTACCAAACGCAAGGGCATCCACACCCTCGAGACTTGGATAATTTAGAAATCACTGCACTTCGTCAGCGCGATATTCGTATTGCAATTTGTGCCTTTGGCAATCAAGAACATCAATGCTTAACTCATGCCCTTAAACAAGGTATGGACGTTCGCGTTGGCTTTGAAAACAACCACCTTGATCGCAATGGCAAGCCTGCAGTTAATAACGCTCAACAAGTGAGGCACCTCAAAGAATCGGACAATTTCTTGAATATTAACTACCATGATGCATATAGTTTTCGACGAGTTCTAACAAATAGCTAGACTTTAGTTTAGTAGCCGACCATAAGAAAAAAGGAATGACTATGGCATTACTTAAAGGCATCTTACCAGCACTTGTTACCTTCATTCTTTCAACCAGCCCCTTTTTTGTATTGGCAAAAGATAAATACGTCACTATTGGTACTGGTGGTGTTACTGGTGTTTATTATCCTACTGGTGGTGCTATTTGCCGATTGGTCAACAAAACCAAAGCGACTCATGGAATTCGATGCTCTGTCATTTCTACGGGAGGTTCTATCTATAATATCAATACCATAAGAGCGGGAGAACTTGATTTAGGCGTTGTCCAATCTGACTGGCAATATCATAGCTATACAGGCACGAGTAAGTTTGCCGAAGCTGGGCCATTTAAAGAGCTTCGTGCCGTCTTTTCAGTCCATCCAGAACCATTTACCGTTGTCGCACGAAAAGATTCGGGTATTAAAACCTTTGAAGATTTAAAAGGCAAACGAGTCAATATTGGTAACCCAGGTTCAGGCCAACGTGGGACCATGGATGTGTTAATGGAAAGGTATGGTTGGGTTAGAGACGACTTTAAACTTGCCTCAGAGCTCAAAGCTTCCGAATTATCCAAGGCCTTGTGCGATGATAAGATCGATGCAATGATCTACGTTGTAGGGCACCCAAGTGCAGCCATTCAAGAAGCAACCACAGGATGCGAAAGCAGAATCATCGGCGTTTCAGGCCCTATAGTTGACAAGCTATTATCAGATGAAAGCTACTACAGAAACGCTAATGTACCAGGCGGTATGTATAAAGGTAACCCCGACAACATTAAAACATTCGGTGTTGGTGCCACTTTTGTGTCTTCTACTGCAGTACCAGAGGATGTGATATATCATGTCGTTAAATCAGTATTTGAAAACTTCAGCAACTTTAAAAAACTGCATCCTGCCTTTTCTTACCTAAAAAAAGAAGAGATGGTAAAAAGTGGACTCTCAGCCCCACTTCATTCTGGTGCACTCAAATACTATAAAGAAGTCGGACTTATTGAATAATACATTTTGTATTGATTATATTCTATGCCAACCTTTCCGCGATTAAAACGCTGTTAAAAGCACCAACAATGAGCCAAGCCTAGCGACTTGGCAAAAAAACTTCGCCCAACATACAACGTACGCTGCCACCACCTATTGACTCTATTGTTTGCACATTAAATGGCATCAACTTAGCATGTCGGGACAATTGCGCCCTCTGGGTGGGAGAAAAGGCATCATAAGCCGATTGCGACATCGCAATCACCTTATCGCCAGTCCTCGTTTCCAATTCAAGGATATTGCCACAAAACTGGTTCATCTGCTCAAGACTAATCGATATCACTTGCTTATCTTTCGCCAGTGACTTAGTCACAAAACGACGCTCAAACTCAGGAATAACTTCATCACAAATAACACAGAAATGTTCACCGATCGCCATCATTACATTGGTGTGATATATCGGTTTGCCCGAAGGTAGCGCGGTTTGGAAAGACACCACACGATCGTAGCCAATTCGCTCAGCATAGTCTTCTAACACTTCACGATCGCAACGCTGTGAAAGCGCCGCATAAATGGTTCTATTCAAGTGATCGATAACCATAACACCTGTACTTTCTAGGTGCGCATCCTGTTCCAAGTACTCAACGAGTGAATCTTGTGATTTAACATTGCGCCCTGCGCTTTTTAAGGCAGCACATAAAGCATCAGGCCTAACCTCTTGCTGACGGTTCTTACACGCCATCGGAAACGTATACAAAGCTCCATCTGATGTAGTGCTAAACCAGTTGTTTGGGAACACCGCATCTGGCGTTTCAATCTGACCGATTGGATAATCAAATTCGATCACTTGAATACCAGTATCACTAAGCTGGTCAGCCATCAATCGAAACTCTTGCAGGGCCAATTTTCGCACTTGCTCGGTCGTTTGGTTTACCTGATTCTGAAACTCATTATCAAGTGCAGTCTCTGCATTAAACGCAAATTCTTTAGGTGGAACCATTACGACACAATTGGCGTTTTGCACTGTAGAAACGGCTTTTTGCTGTTTTGGTTGTTGTTTTAACATTGCAATAGACTCATTGTTCATTACTCACTTGGGAAAATTGTAGACAAAATGTTAAAATAACAATCACTGAAATCACTCCCATTTAGGTTAAAGAACGGATAATATTCCTTAAAATTTCATAAAAAGCCGTTAATTTTTCTGCAAATATGCATGTTTACGATTTACGGCTGGATATTATGCAGCAATTTCGATAACAAAAAGTTGATAGATGGTTACATTCTAAATATTAACAAGATACCATTGACACAATACGCTATTGGTTTCAATGGCTTTTCAACGTCGTAGATTTGAAGGCTAGTTATGTTTAAGATATTTGAAGGGTTTACAAAACCTTTTCCTAACGAAGAACCAGCACAGCCACCCCATGGGGTTTTGGCATTTTGTCGATATTATACTCGAGGCTTTGAGCGTCCTTTAATACTCATGTCTCTGATGGCAACGATAATAGCCATTGCAGAAGTTTCGTTATTTGGTGCAATGGGAAACCTTGTTGACTGGTTGTCAAGCAGCAGCCCAGACACATTTTGGCAGGAAAATAGAACCGAACTACTGCTATATGGAGGGTTGCTGCTGATCATAATGCCCATCCTAGTTATCGCTTATTCCCTCGTTATCCATCAAACACTGCTTGGTAACTATCCGATGTCTGTTCGTTGGTTAGCGCATCGCTACTTACTCAAACAAAGCCTGAATTTCTATCAGGATGATTTCGCGGGTCGCATTGCAACCAAGGTCATGCAGACATCACTAGCTGTGCGTGAAACCGTGATGAAGACAATGAACGTGTTTGTTTATGTAGCGGTTTATTTTACCGCCATCATCGTATTATTAGCTCAGGCAGACTGGCGTTTAATGGTTCCGATGTTGGTTTGGCTAGTTTGCTATATCTGTATTCAGCTTTATTTCGTACCTAAACTGAAAAAAGTTGCGTCAAAACAAGCGGATGCACGCTCGACTATGACAGGTCGAATTGTCGACAGCTATACCAATATCGCCACGGTAAAGCTATTTTCTCATAGTAAGCGTGAAACCGACTATGCAGAGAAAGGCATGCAAGGCTTTCTCGACACTGTATATCGTCAAATGAGGCTGGTTACGGGATTTGATGTTGCGGTCGAAATTACTAACTATCTTCTTGTTTTTGCTGTGGCATCACTGTCGATTGTACTGTGGATGGACAGCTCCATCAGTATTGGAGCAATTGCAATTGCAATTGCCCTAGCGCTGCGTATCAATGGTATGTCAATGTGGATTATGTGGGAAGTCGGTGCCTTGTTCGAGAACATGGGCACAGTGGTAGACGGTATGAAAACACTATCTAAGCCAATTGACATTCAAGATAAAGACAAGGCTAAGCCGTTAAATGTTAAGCAGGGTGCCATTACATTCGATAACGTCAGTTTTCATTATGGTGATGAAAATAATGGGGTTATTAGCAATTTAAACCTCAATATAAAACCTGGTGAGAAGGTGGGATTAGTCGGCCGTTCAGGCGCTGGAAAATCAACCTTAGTTAACCTATTACTGCGCTTTCATGATGTTGAAGGTGGCAATATAAAAATCGACGACCAGATCATCTCTGATGTCACGCAAGACTCTCTACGCTATAACATAGGTATGGTCACTCAAGATACGTCATTACTTCATCGCTCTATTCGTGACAATATCCTCTATGGCAATCCTGATGCGACGGAAGAGGAGCTGCTTCGAGCGACCAAGCAAGCTCATGCCCACGAGTTTATCCAAGCCCTTAATGACCCCTTTGGCAATCACGGCTACGATGCTCAGGTGGGTGAACGTGGAGTCAAACTCTCTGGCGGGCAAAGGCAACGTATCGCCATTTCACGAGTCTTACTGAAAGATGCACCGATCCTTATCCTTGATGAAGCCACTTCTGCCCTTGACTCCGAGGTCGAAGCTGCGATTCAAGAAAGCCTTAATGAGCTCATGCAAGGAAAAACGGTTATCGCGATCGCGCATAGATTATCCACCATCGCCGCCATGGATCGCCTGATAGTGTTGGATCAAGGCCAAGTTATCGAGCAAGGCACACATAGTGAGCTGATTCAAAATGAAGGTATTTACGCTCAGCTTTGGGCTCATCAAACGGGTGGTTTTATTGGTGAAGAGAGCGAAGTTGCATAACTAAATGATTTATAAAGAAAAGAAGTAAGTTAAATATTGGCGACATACTGACAATAACCGACTAAAACCGAGGTTAATTGACAGCTGTCGCCATTTTGTCGCCACTAATTTTCGAGTGGATTTAGCTGAACAGCTTGCATTAAATGGTCAGGAGAAAAATGAGCATAAGCCATCGTTTGTTCAATTTTACTGTGACCTAAAATTCGCTGCAATACCAAAATGTCCCCTCCATTCATCATAAAGTGACTGGCGAATGTATGCCTTAAAATGTGTGTTGCTTGTCCACTAGGCACATGTTCAGGCAAAGCACGTTTTACACACTCCCATGCAGCATAATACGTCACATCAAACAACTCAAAGTCACTAACTGCGACTCTAAGAACGTCACTATGCAAGTGTTTTGAAATTGGGACCGTTCGGTTCTTCTTCCCTTTTGTTTCAGTAAACAATAATTTATGCGCCGTTACCTGAGAACGCTTTAGGCCTAATGCTTCTCCAATGCGAGCTCCAGTCGCCAAACAAATTTTGCAAGCTACATATATTAGCTCTGATGAAGGGCTATTATCGTTCCGCACACGCTCAAGAAATGGGTTGATCTGCTCTTTGGTCAAGTACGCTAACTCTCGCTCACTGCTCGCTACCAGTTCAATACCAGCAAGTGGGTTTGGCATATCCCAATAGTCGTACTTGATAAGCTTATTGAACATTGCTCTTAGAGTTTTGAGTTCAATATTATGAGTGGTTGCAGATATCACGAGATCTGGCCTTGTTGGGTGGTGACTAACACGATTGGCACGGTAATGAAGGTAGTCGTTCGCCGTAAACAGTCGGGCCAATGGATTGCCAAGCATCTTTACCGTTTTCTCCATCACAGCATAGGAGTTCTTACCTGTTTTGACGGTGTGCCCATGCACCGACCACCAAGTATCAAGCAAGTCTTGCAAACGACGGTGATCGGCTTTCTTACCTAGCCAGGGTTTATCGTCCACCTCTTTCATGGTGAACAACTCAAAAGACTTGGCCTCCCCCTTTGTAGCAAACCTTTTTCTAACACGTTTACCACCACGCCCTTGTGGGTAGCATTCACATAGCCACGGCTTTTTTGAGCCGTCTTTTAGATTTCGAATAGACATAAAAAACCACAAAAAACTGTATACGTATACAGTATTATTTTGCGACTAGTTTTTCAATGTGCGATAGGATGGTGCCTATACACTTTTGATGAAAGGTCTGAGTCTTACCCTGAAGAAAAATCCACTATATAAGCGGATTTTTAACTAACATGGATATTTAATGAAACAGATATTTAATGAAACTAAGTAACACAGTTCTGGACAAAAGCTTGTCAGCTACATTACTAAATTAGAATATAACGGATTAGTTGAAGGGCAAAATGAAAGACCTGACCCCGAGCACTTTCATGCGAGCACTTTCATGAATATAAGAAAATTATCTTTTTTAGTCGCAATATTAGTATCGTCATCTGCCCTAGCAGAAAGTACGTTTGTAATTGATGCAGGCAGCTCAGGCTCGAGATTATTCGAATATCAATACCACCAAGACACATCATCTGATCATGGGCTACCTGTGATTGATGAACAAATTAAACACCAAAGTATCAAGGGTGGTATACAAACTCTCAAAGAGGCAAACTTAGATAGTTATATTGATAGCCTATTTGTAGAAACTAAAACAACTCCAGATAACGTGTACTTTTATTCTACCGCTGGCATGAGAACCATTTCAGCGACTGAGAGAAACTTGGTTAATCAAAGAGTTGGCCAAGCGCTTCCCTGATGCGGATATCAGAGTTAAAACAATCACGGGTCAAACAGAAGGCGCTTATGCTTGGCTAACCGCCAACTACTACAATGGGTCTTTTGCTAATAACTAGGAAACAACGGGTATT
Source organism: Vibrio hepatarius (assembly GCF_018860525.1). Taxonomy (GTDB): domain Bacteria; phylum Pseudomonadota; class Gammaproteobacteria; order Enterobacterales; family Vibrionaceae; genus Vibrio; species Vibrio hepatarius_B. Next base: position 215 of record NZ_JAHKPM010000015.1, on the reverse strand, counting down.
ATGGATCTTGGTGGGGCTTCAACTCAGATCACCTATGAAACGAAAACAGGCGATGATCTTTTCAATGTCAACGTAGGAAATCTAAATTTCACTCTTTCTTCAACCAGCTACCTTGGTTTGGGCCAAAACTTGGCGATTAGCCAATACTTCAATCAAGCGGCATGTTTCCCCCAAAATTATCCTTTACCCAATGACCAATTGGGAACTGGAAAATT